>NZ_CABPSD010000047.1:0-531 GCF_902459575.1 Pandoraea morbifera | reverse complement strand
TGTGAACGGCGAGGGATTGAGAGAGATCATCATGAGGACGCCGTTCCACGTGAAACAGTCTCTGGTTTCACGACGGGCTTTCGGGCGTTGGATTGGCGAAGCTTGCCGGTGCCCTGATGGAGCGACTTTAAGGTGGAGCGCAGTCGGGGTGCCGGTGAGCTTCGCGGCCCGGAGGTGGGAGAGGGTGAAGTGGTGGTAGGCGGGATGGGGTGTTGTGAACGGAGAGGGATTGGAAGTGATCATCATGAGGACGCCGTTCCACGTGAAACAGTCTCTGGTTTCACGACGGGTTCTCGGGCATTGGATTGACGAAGCTTGCCGGTGCCCTGACGGAGCGACTTTAAGGTGGAGCGTAGTCGGGGTGCCGGTGAGCTTCGCGGCTCGGAGGTGGGAGAGGGCGAAGTGGTGGTAGGCGGGATGGGGAGTTGTGAACGGCGAGGGATTGAGAGAGATCATCATGAGGACGCCGTTCCACGTGAAACAGTCTCTGGTTTCACGACGGGCTTTCGGGCGTTGGATTGGCGAAGCTTG
>NZ_CABPSD010000046.1:0-535 GCF_902459575.1 Pandoraea morbifera | reverse complement strand
TGACCTGTCCTGAAAATTTCGTACCAATCAGATCTAGGGATAATGGCTCCTCAGCTCAGATGAGGAGTTGGCATGAAAAAAAGCCGGTACAGCGACGAACAGATTGTGCGGATACTGCGTGAAGCGGATCGGGACACGGTGCCTGAGGTGGCCAAGCGCCACGGCGTGAGCGAAGCGTCGATCTACGCTTGGCGCAAGCGCTTCGGTGAAATGGTCAGCGACGACGTCAAGCGCCTCAAAGCACTAGAGGCGGAGAACGCCCGACTGAAGAAACTGGTCGCCGACCAGGCACTCGATATCCAAGTCCTGAAGGAGATCGGCGCAAAAAAGTGGTGAGCGTGCAGGCTCGCTGTGAGCAAGCCCGGTTTGCGATGGCAAGGGGCTTGAGCCAACGGCGAGCGTGCACGCTGATGCAGGTCAGCCGTTCGAGCTTGGGTTACGAGCTCAAGATGCCGAGCAAGAACGCGCCAGTGATCGATGCGATGCGAGCGTTGTCGGGGCAATTCCCGCGTTTCGGCTCGCGTCGCATTCGAGT
>NZ_CABPSD010000045.1:0-560 GCF_902459575.1 Pandoraea morbifera | reverse complement strand
GGGTCCGGTGGGATTTGAGCAAGAACTCAGGTGCTGGCGCGATTTTGCTGGCGGCCCACTGGGGGGCTCGTTCCATTCTGTTGTTGGGTTATGACGTCCAACGAACCTACGGTCGAGCACACTGGCACGGAGATCATCCCCGAGGCCTAGGCAACGCCGGATCACTGGAGCACTGGCCTGGTCATTTCGCTGAAGTCGCTTCCCGCTTGCGCAATACGGAGGTCATAAACTGCAGCCGCCGGACTGCGCTCTCTTCATTCCCCAGGCGAACCTTGGAGTCTTGCCTTTCTGAGTGAGGGCAAAAGAGAACAGCATGAGCATCATCAAACTGGAAGTCGTAAAGCAGGATCTCCGCGTAATCCATAACGCCGACGACGAAATGCTGCAACGGCATCTCGACGCGTCCGAACGTGAGGCGATTCATTTCATGAATCTGACTGAGTTGCCGGTGCCGGACGCTCAGTCGTCAGATCCGCAAGCGTCGGAAGTCGAGCCGGATGTGGTTGCCGCCGTCACGATTCTCGTGCGCAGCAAGTACGAGGCCGCGTCAGCATCGGATA
>NZ_CABPSD010000044.1:0-581 GCF_902459575.1 Pandoraea morbifera | reverse complement strand
GAAGGCATCGTGGTCGGTCGTGACCGATGTGCTTCGCTCTGGGCGCAGGCGGGTTTGCAAGTGCCAAAGAAGCGTCGCAGACGCCGCGTAGCAGGCAGTCGTTCAAGGCCCCACGCACCGGCAGCTCGCAACTCGGTGTGGTGCTATGACTTCGTATTCGACGCCTGTGCGAACGGTCAGCAAGTCAAATGCCTGACGGTGGTCGACGAATATACGCGGGAATGCTTGGCGATCGATGTGGCGGGATCGATTCGCTCCCGTCGAGTCATTGAAGTGTTAAGTCGGTTGATCAGCGTGCATGGCGCGCCCCGTTATCTGCGCTCAGACAATGGGCCGGAATTTGTCAGCACGGCGCTGTTGAAATGGGCGGTACAGGAGCAGATCGAGACAGCGTTGATTGATCCGGGCAAGCCTTGGCAGAACGGAACCAACGAGAGCTTCAACGGGAAATTCCGCGATGAATGTTTAGCGATGGAGTGGTTTCGCAATCGGATTGAAGCGAAGATCGTGATCGAGGACTGGCGCACGCACTACAACGAGGTGCGCCCGCATTCGAGTTTGCAGTACCTAACCCCCGCCGA
>NZ_CABPSD010000043.1:0-609 GCF_902459575.1 Pandoraea morbifera | reverse complement strand
CGTCGCGACGGGCACGCCGCCAGCACCAACAACAACAGCGGCGCCCGAGAACCCTGACGTCATACGGTGTTTGACGTACCCTCCGCCTCCTCCGCCGGCACCCACAATGAATGTTCCTGATGAAGTTGGCCCCGAAGGCGATCCACCAGCGCCCCCGCCTGCCTGAACCTCAACGATTACGTTGGTCGTCCCCGGCGTTTCCACATAGGTTCCGCTAGTAGTGAAAATTCGGAGTCCAAGAAGTCTCCCGGGTGCTCCCGCGCTCGGGTTGATAATGCTGACGCCGTCTGACGCAAGCAGCAATGCTTCCCCTCGGGAAATCAGCACCCCCGAACCCGATGACGCTTTGAATGTGAGCCCAAAGGCTCCGGTCGTGCTGTTCCGTACCAGATACATCTGAGGCGGCCCAACAGGAACCGTCACCACCCGCCCCCCCGTCAACGCCCCTGTCAAGTCGATGAACCCATTGAGCGCTTCAGCCGCGGTTAATGCGATCGTACCTTCCGGGCCGCCGACATCCTTCGTTAGTTTCCCTTGTGTGCGTGTATACAATTCGTTGAAATTGTCTTTCGTCTTCTCAAACGCAACACGCGAAGTGTCGCCATCGGT
>NZ_CABPSD010000042.1:0-616 GCF_902459575.1 Pandoraea morbifera | reverse complement strand
CCCGAAGTGCTGGTTGTTCGCGGCCACCACGTATCCCCCGTTCTCCATCGCGATGAGGTCGATGAGCTCGTCACGTGAGCGTCCCGCCCAGTCGCTCTGCGGCAGGCCGTACAGGCGCAGACGCGCCAGACCACCATCCGGATACAGGTTCACGCGCACATGGGTGACCGGACGCTGCTCGGCAATGGCATGGTAGTGATGCGCGTTGCCCTGCAACGTGGTCGACGGCAACAACTCGAACCACTGCGCCGATTCTCCCGGCGCGCCCTCGGGGCTGTAGCACCCCTCGAGCGAGGCCGCCGGCGGGAAGTTGCCGGTGAAGTGGCTGGTGTCGAGATCGACGCCGAACAATACGCCCGGGCGCGCCAGCCTGACGATGCACCAGTCGTATCCGTTGACGCGCTTGCGACGCGTCTCCCAACCATCCATCCACTTGCCGTTGTCGTCGTACTTGCCCGGAATGAACACGGCCGGCTCAGGATTGAGCATGCGCTCCTTGGCCGCGAAGAACTCGTCACTGGCCTCCAACGCCTGCGCGCCCAGGCGAGGATCGGCCAGATTCACGTATCGGCGCACGAATTCCGGTGCGTTCGGATCTTGCGGGGCGAGGGCCATG
>NZ_CABPSD010000041.1:0-753 GCF_902459575.1 Pandoraea morbifera | reverse complement strand
CCGCCCGAAGGCGGTTCAGTACAAAGCAAATAGGCAACCGTCAGCGCGGTAGCCACCAGTCAAAAACCATCGAGATGCGGTACTTCTCGGTTTGAGCGTCTCTCTCGTCGGCCACGTATCCAACACACAATGCGAACGGCTCTATGGCCGCCCGCACTGCGGCAGCAAGAGCCTCTACCTCGGCATCGTCCGTGGACCAGCAGTCGACTTGTGCGCGAAACTGGTCCGCGCACGCACCCTCAAGGGCGTTCTCAGGAGCCCCGCCGGCGAATGAGAAAGTCAGGTATGGTGAAGCGACGCCTTGGGGCGCACTTCCATGGCGATATGCCCGTACCGGGGAAGATCCAACAAGAGCAGTTACCGCCGCGCTTGATGACAAGGCCTTAAACACCTTCGGGTACACGTCGGCTCACCTTATGCTTGACTGGCCTTCGACAATCGCCGAATCACCCGGTCGATGCCCTGATTCAGTTCATAGACCACAGTGCTCAACGCCTGCTCGCGGGCCGCGAAGAACGCCGGAGCCATCCATGGAGTCGGGGCGCGCTGCTCCGTGCCAAACTCCAAATAGCGCGCCGTCATGATCGTCTTAACCTGGTGCTTCTCGCGAAGCGTTTCCGGATACACATACTTCTTGCTCCGGCTGATGAGCACTCGATAGCGCTCGTTCGCACCGCTCCGCTGAGGGTTTGGGTCACGCCGAACCGCTATCGATTGCGCAAGCAGGTCGGTCGAAACGTAATGATCAGGATC
>NZ_CABPSD010000040.1:0-759 GCF_902459575.1 Pandoraea morbifera | reverse complement strand
GCGCTCAACGCAGGGAAATCGCCGTTGCTTGAAGGTGGGATGGATGCCGACACGCTGGGCATCAACCCGTCCGATGCCCAATTGCTCGAGTCTCGTGGGTTTAGCGTCGAAGAGATTTGCCGGTGGTTCCGTGTGCCGCCTTGGATGGTCGGTCATTCGGAGAAGTCGACAAGTTGGGGAACCGGGATCGAGCAGCAGATGATCGCCTTCCTGACATTCACGCTTGCTCCGTGGTTGAAGAGGATTGAGCAGGCCATCAGCAAAGACCTTCTCAGCCCGGCGGAGCGAACTCGTTACTACGCCAAGTTCTCCGTCGAGGGCTTGCTTCGCGCTGACAGCGCGGCACGTGCGACGTTCTATTCCGTGATGGTCAACAACGGCATTTTGACTCGTGACGAAGTGCGCGAACTGGAAGAGCGCGAGCCGATGGGTGGTAATGCGTCGGTTCTGACGGTTCAGTCCGCAATGACCATGCTTGACGCTATCGGCACGAACGATCCCATGCATCAGGCGCGGGCGCACTTGCGCACGCTTCTCGGCCTGCAAGACGACACATCCTCAAGGGAATAAGCAGATGAGCCTCCGCACATTGCCGAGCGCGCCGTACGGCCGCCCGCATGACGGCATCCGTTCGCACGTTTCGATGGCAGCATTTGATCGCTGGGATGCGAGCGTACAGGCGTCGGCCGCTGGCGAAGATCGAACGATCAGCATGTACGACGTCATCGGTCAGGACTATTGGACTGGCGAGGGCGTCAC
>NZ_CABPSD010000039.1:0-799 GCF_902459575.1 Pandoraea morbifera | reverse complement strand
CGCTGCAACACGCCAGCCGTGTCATCGGCGACTGGATTCAGTTCTACAACCATCGACGGCCGCACCAAGCGCTGAAGTTGATGACCCCGGCCGAGGCTTTTGCTTTAGCCGCCTGACCTGAGCAGGTTCTGCTGGGTCATTACATGACAGCGCCAAAGGAACTAGCAGTTTCCTTGCAGGGGACGGCAATCAGATGTTCATTTCCATTCCAACACCTTTTAGGGTTAACGTTAGTGGTGCGATCACCCATTCGTACGGAGGGGCGACCGGGATTGAATTTGGCATCGGTACGCTAGGTCCGCTCACCGTCGGCGTACAGCCTTGGGGGCATTCCACTCAGGTAACGGAACCGTTGAAATAAGGGAGATAATTATGGCTGCAGGCGGAGGACCAACCCCAGAGCAATGGGAGAAAATGAGTTCAAAAGATCGAACCGTCTATTGGGTATGTGTTGCCGTAGCGTGCGCAATCTTGGGGGCTATGGCAATCAAAAGGTTTTTTTTCTAAGGTGCATGTTAGATGCTTACGGGAGTGAATCGCCCCGGCATTCGAGGAGGCCGGTTGGTTTAAGTTAATGCAGGCACTTCAGCAGTATTTCTGAGTTGCCCGTAGTAGTCTGCCTCAGCCTCGGCTGGCGGGATATAGCCCAGCGGTTCCATCAGCCGGTTGTACCAGGCGACCCATTCCAGAGTTGCAAGCTCGACGGATTCCCTTGTTTTCCATGACCTGCCCCCTACAAACAGGGCCAGCCGGAGTCTAGTAAAGTTCGTTTTCGGAGAAGAAGACGAACATGAAGAAG
>NZ_CABPSD010000038.1:0-934 GCF_902459575.1 Pandoraea morbifera | reverse complement strand
CCTTGTGTGCGTGTATACAATTCGTTGAAATTGTCTTTCGTCTTCTCAAACGCAACACGCGAAGTGTCGCCATCGGTCCCACCAGGCGGCGTACCGAGATTGATGATTTGCTGTGCCATTTATGGAGCGAAGGTTTGTTGAAGCGTGGCGCTAATCGTGAAGACCTGATTCCCCTCTCCTGAGAGCGTATAGGTCTCGCAGTAGTACAGGCCCTCACCCCCCATCGGCGGAGTCCAGTAGAACGACTTGTGGCCGCTGTGGCGATCGAGGAAATCCTTGAGGGGCTGGAGCTTTTCCGCCGTGTTGGTATTACTCACTGACCACGAACTCACGGCAGTATTCAGGCCATCTCCGACGCGCTGTTCGTATCCATCACCGAATTGAGCCTTTCGCGTGCGGAAGTTCGTCGTTCCAGACGACCCGACCTTGACGCAGAAATCGAACGTTTCCGTTGCCATCAGCCCATCCCGGTTCGCGCGCGCCAGAGCAATCCGCCCTGTCTCATCTGACGAGAAAGTTCGTCCGTAACGACGTTTCGGATGGCCGACGAAAGCTGCTTGCCAGTTCGGTCCGCGTCACCACTTGACTGCGTCGTGGCATTCCCGCTGTTGTCGATCTGCGTCACGATGCTGACATTCACGCCACCGCCAGACGGTACTGAGGGAAGGATCGTTCCAGAGGTATTCGGCACAAACAGTTCCGCTTGTTTCTCGCCGACGATGTATGGCTGCCCAGCGGTGACAGGGCCGCCGTTCGCGCGCAAACTGACTTTCGAAATAAGGTCATCCAGCCCTGCTTGGGTCTGCGGGCCATATACGCCGCCCACGGTCGTGCCAGTCGCATCTCCGTAGGCGCCGAGAACGGCCGTGAAAGCGGAACCCAACAGACCACCGCCGATTCCACCGCCCGTCAGTCCGCCAAACAGCGCCTGCGA
>NZ_CABPSD010000037.1:0-988 GCF_902459575.1 Pandoraea morbifera | reverse complement strand
ACCGGGCAGATGCTTGCGGCGCTGGCGAGGCTGCCGCAGGCGACGTTCGCCTCGAAGGTGACGGTGGCGGACAACCGCGCGCAAGTCACGCGTGAAGTGGATGGGGGTCTGGAGACGGTGTCGCTGTCGCTGCCGGCGGTGATCACGACGGACCTTCGCCTGAACGAGCCGCGCTACGTGACGTTGCCCAACATCATGAAGGCGAAGAAGAAGCCGCTGGAGACGATCAAGCCGGCGGATCTGGGCGTGGATGTGGCGCCGCGGCTGAAGACGCTGAAGGTGGCCGAGCCGCCCAAGCGCAGCGCGGGTGTGAAGGTGGCGGACGTGGCAACGCTCGTCGAGAAGCTCAAGAGCGAAGCGAAGGTGATCTGAGGGGAGACGACGAGATGAGCATTCTGGTAATTGCGGAACACGACAACCAGTCGATCAAGGCGGCCACGCTCAACACGGTGGCGGCGGCGCTGCAATGCGGCGAGGACGTGCATGTGCTGGTGGCGGGCAACAACGCGAAGGCGGCGGCAGAGGCTGCGGCGCAGATTTCGGGCGTGAAGAAGGTGCTGCTGGCCGAGGCGGCGTATTTCGGCGACGGGCTGGCGGAGAACATTGCCGACGAGGTGGTGTCGATCGCGGGCGGGTATACGCACATCCTGGCGCCGGCGACGGCGTACGGGAAGAACATTGCGCCGCGCGTGGCGGCGCTGCTGGATGTGGCGCAGATCTCGGACATCACGAAGGTCGACAGCGCGGACACGTTCGAGCGCCCGATCTACGCGGGCAACGCGATTGCGACGGTGCAGAGCGCGGACAAGGTGAAGGTGATCACGGTGCGCTCGACGGGCTTCGACGCGGTGTCGGCCACGGGAGGCAGCGCGGCGGTGGAGTCGGTGGCGGCGACGCCGGACGCGGGCGTGTCGCAGTTCGTGGGGCGGGAAGTGACGAAGCTGGACCGTCCGGAGCTCACGAGCGCGAAGATCATCGTCTCGGGCGG
>NZ_CABPSD010000036.1:0-1818 GCF_902459575.1 Pandoraea morbifera | reverse complement strand
GTGCGTCTGCTTCGGCAGATTAGCTTTAAATTTATTGAGGCTCACATAGTAATAGGTAAGTTAAGTAATTAACTTGTCAGCATACTTTGAGAGCGACCGGTTCTAGCGATTTATCGCGAAAAACCGAAAACAGTAACAGGTTTAAACTGAAGAGTTTGATCCTGGCTCAGATTGAACGCTGGCGGCATGCCTTACACATGCAAGTCGAACGGCAGCACGGGTGCTTGCACCTGGTGGCGAGTGGCGAACGGGTGAGTAATACATCGGAACGTACCTTGTAGTGGGGGATAGCTCGGCGAAAGCCGGATTAATACCGCATACGCTCTGAGGAGGAAAGCGGGGGACCTTCGGGCCTCGCGCTACAAGAGCGGCCGATGTCAGATTAGCTAGTTGGTGAGGTAAAAGCTCACCAAGGCGACGATCTGTAGCTGGTCTGAGAGGACGACCAGCCACACTGGGACTGAGACACGGCCCAGACTCCTACGGGAGGCAGCAGTGGGGAATTTTGGACAATGGGCGAAAGCCTGATCCAGCAATGCCGCGTGTGTGAAGAAGGCCTTCGGGTTGTAAAGCACTTTTGTCCGGAAAGAAATCCTCTGGGTTAATACCTCGGGGGGATGACGGTACCGGAAGAATAAGCACCGGCTAACTACGTGCCAGCAGCCGCGGTAATACGTAGGGTGCAAGCGTTAATCGGAATTACTGGGCGTAAAGCGTGCGCAGGCGGTTTTGTAAGACGGATGTGAAATCCCCGGGCTTAACCTGGGAACTGCATTCGTGACTGCAAGGCTAGAGTATGGCAGAGGGGGGTAGAATTCCACGTGTAGCAGTGAAATGCGTAGAGATGTGGAGGAATACCGATGGCGAAGGCAGCCCCCTGGGCCAATACTGACGCTCATGCACGAAAGCGTGGGGAGCAAACAGGATTAGATACCCTGGTAGTCCACGCCCTAAACGATGTCAACTAGTTGTTGGGGATTCATTTCCTTAGTAACGTAGCTAACGCGTGAAGTTGACCGCCTGGGGAGTACGGTCGCAAGATTAAAACTCAAAGGAATTGACGGGGACCCGCACAAGCGGTGGATGATGTGGATTAATTCGATGCAACGCGAAAAACCTTACCTACCCTTGACATGTACGGAATCCTGCTGAGAGGTGGGAGTGCTCGAAAGAGAACCGTAACACAGGTGCTGCATGGCTGTCGTCAGCTCGTGTCGTGAGATGTTGGGTTAAGTCCCGCAACGAGCGCAACCCTTGTCCTTAGTTGCTACGCAAGAGCACTCTAAGGAGACTGCCGGTGACAAACCGGAGGAAGGTGGGGATGACGTCAAGTCCTCATGGCCCTTATGGGTAGGGCTTCACACGTCATACAATGGTCGGTACAGAGGGCTGCCAAACCGCGAGGTGGAGCTAACCCCAGAAAACCGATCGTAGTCCGGATCGCAGTCTGCAACTCGACTGCGTGAAGCTGGAATCGCTAGTAATCGCGGATCAGCATGTCGCGGTGAATACGTTCCCGGGTCTTGTACACACCGCCCGTCACACCATGGGAGTGGGTTTTGCCAGAAGTAGGTAGCCTAACCGTAAGGAGGGCGCTTACCACGGCAGGATTCATGACTGGGGTGAAGTCGTAACAAGGTAGCCGTAGGGGAACCTGCGGCTGGATCACCTCCTTTCTAGAGCATGCACTGGAAGTTGAGTGTTCACGCTTATCGGTTGTTGACTGCGTAGATCTAAGTCGGGTCTGTAGCTCAGGTGGTTAGAGCACCGTCTTGATAAGGCGGGGGTCGAAGGTTCAAGTCCTTCCAGACCCACCAA
>NZ_CABPSD010000035.1:0-1855 GCF_902459575.1 Pandoraea morbifera | reverse complement strand
CTGTGCGGCTTCCCATCCGCGCAGCGCCCCCGCAGTCTCTGGCGAAGTGAGTTTGCCTTTCCAGTCGACCGACATATCGAGCCCTTCCGATTCGGTCCATTGTTCGAACGTTTGCGTCATGCGTTCACCTCGTTCTTATCCAGATTCATGTCCGGATTTCTTCGCAGGCCGGCTGCAGCGTGGCTGCGTCGATGATGGTGAAGTCACCACCATCGCGCCAGGCGCCGGTATCGATGTAGACGGTGTTGCCGAGCGTGGTCCGCTGCTCAACGCGCTTGTGCCCGACGACAACGGCTCTCACACCTTTCACTTCGGATGTGTCCGAGTCTTCGAAGCGTCTGCGACTCCACAGCACTTCCTGGCGAACCGCCTTGAGCTTGGTATTCGATTCAGGCGCGATCAGGGCTGAGCGCAAAGCGTCCCAGTCATCAAAAGGGCACTCCGCATGGACGATTCCGACGAGGCCGTTGGCCGTCTCAAGCTCGATTGCAATGGGCAGTGCCGCGAATGCCTGTGAGATTTCGGCACAGACGTCCGCCGTATTGGCGACGTTCCAACCGCCGCCGTTGCGCATGTACGTCCAATGACACATAGCGCTTCCTGACTTTCCCCATCGAATGGCCATGTCTTCGTGATTGCCCTGGACAGGAAAGAACCACGGATGGGAGAGCCAACCGAGCGCCTGGTCGGACTCGGGGCCGCGGTCGACCAGATCGCCGACGCTGAATAGCCGATCGCGAGCCGGGTCGAACCCGATTTGCATCAGACTCAGGCGAAGGCGGGAGAAGCAGCCGTGGATGTCGCCGACGATCAGGTCGCGGCCGATGGTGTTTCGGGCGTGACGGCGCAACAAGCCGTCGGGAGAGGGGCTCATGCTAGGATCCTCGGAAATCTGATCGGGAGGCAGGACATGAATGTGTCACCGGAAGAGGCCCAGGAATGGCGCGAACGGAATGCTGTCGACGCGAGCATCCAGGAATGCGAAAAGTTGTTTGCCACTGGGATATTTAGTGGGGATGGTGTCGACTCACCGTTCTTCAAGTCTGCGACGATTCATCTGCTCATCGTCTTGAACGACCTCTTGCAGAAGGCTGACAAGGTCGGTCGTCGCGTTTCTTTCGTGGACGACGTTGCTCCGGCGGACGAAATAAATGACGTCACCACGCTGATCAATAGTTGCCGCAACGCTGCGTGCCACATTCCCAGTAAGGAGAAGGCGTTCCAAGGCAACACATTTGACTTCAACGTGTTTGTTGGAAAGTCGCCGAATGCCGTAGGGGCTAACGGTGCGGTGTTCGGATCTGACTACGAGGACGACATTGCTGTGCAGTTCGGAAGCCGAAGACTATATTTGGGGCGGCATTTGCTTCGGGCGCTGAATGAGGTGACTGCCGCGCTGCGTGACTCATGAGGAGTGGCGATCGCATTTCAGATAGTCCCTCCAGGCGACAAAGCCGAGAGGCGTATGAAATCCCCAATTACGCTGCCACGGCCCCATGATGAACAGGGACCACGCTTCGCCGCCGTCGGGTATTTCGAGGCGGTGTCGGTCTGTGGCGCGGCGAAAAACGATCGACCCGGGGCCGCGCCAAACGCGGCGATAGCCGCGCAACAGTGACGTCTCTGGTTGGCTATCCAGTCTCGCCGGCTGATTCTGTTCAGTCGGCATGATTTCCCAGTAGCCGCCGCGCAAGACAATCGAGACGTTCCACCATGGATGGTCGTGAAGATCACGGCCCTCGTCACTATGAACGGTGCGATGGATGCGAGCGCCCCAACTGGTATCGCGACGCCCATTTTCGGCGACGTCCGCGTCGTGGCCACGTGGCTTCTTGATCCACCAGCGCTGCATGTA
>NZ_CABPSD010000034.1:0-2243 GCF_902459575.1 Pandoraea morbifera | reverse complement strand
CTCGTCTTCCATCTTCATGCTCATGTGTTTGTCCTCGAAGGTTAACACCTGAGCAGGTTTTCAGTGGGTCATTACATGTCGGTATTCGCGAAACGGCTAAAGGAAGCAAGGAAGGCTGCGGGTTTGACGCAGGAGAAGCTCGGAGTCCTTGCAGGCGTAGATGAGATGTCCGCAAGCGCCCGCATGAATCAATACGAGCGAGGCAAGCACGCGCCCGACTACTCGATCGTCGAGCGTATCGCCGGCATCCTCAATCTTCCGACGACTCACTTCTTTGCCTCAGATGACTCAGAGGCCAAGCTGCTGGTCGCGTATCATCGGCTAGATGGCGACGACAAAGCGCGTCTTTTGTCCCAAGCAATGGAAATGATCGGGGAGAAAAACTGACAGTGCAGCGCGCGAATTCTGGAATATGAAGCAGCCAATGCTTTGATAGTCATTTTGTAAGTCACTGGCGCACAAAACAAAAAAGCCCCTGAAATTCAAGGGCTTAATCGTTTGCTTGGCGGAGAGGGTGGGATTCGAACCCACGATACGGTATAACCGTATACCGGATTTCGAGTGCGACGCTATCCGAGACCCGTTGACGTAACCATTTGATTTTTAACGATAGCCGAGCGCCGGTCAGCACGAAAGTTATCGTAGTTTTACAGGGATTTCGGGCGGTTCACGTATAGTTTGGACACGTTCTGGTCACACTACCACCATGATAACCATCAACCTCTGTGGCCAACTAAACGGCCGCTGAGTATCGAAGCGAATAGTATTCTTCCAGCTACACTCATCTAAAAGAATCCCATGCCAAAAAGAGAATCAGTCTGGAAGACACTATTCGTTTTTTTCCTGACTATGACAGGGGTTCTCGCTGCGTTCGCCCTTGCCAACTTTCTTGAAGCCACATTTGGACTGGTGCCAGCGGTCACAATAATGTGCGCGCTCTTGATTCTCGGATTACTCGTACCCGTCATATTCCGAGCAGCATGGAAGCTGTGGAACGACGGGAAGAGTCGCGGAGCATCCATTGGCGAGCGACTTTTCGACATATCGGAGTTGATACTCTTGCCTATTGGTCTACTCGTATCGAAAGGCGCCAGTTGGATTCTCGGCGCTGGCGCGATTGTGGCGGCGATCTTCATCATCGGGCTTCTGATCGCTGGCATAGCATCGCTGCCGGTAAGCGCTGCAATAATCATAGGCGCGCTCATCATTTCCTCGTCAAACAAACGCCGATAGAACATCAGCAGGGCATGACGAGCAACTGTGTTTTTATACAGTATTTGTGCTAGTTTACCTCCGTCACCAGCAACACGAGGGAGGCAGCCGTGCCGCTTCATCCGCGTCAACCCGAACTGACGATTGATCAGTTGCGCAGCCTATGGCTCGCCAACAAGGATCCGGGCGTGCGGCAGGCTCTCGAAGAACTGGTCTTCCGGCGGGAGCAGGTTCGACGCAAAGAGGATGTGCTTCAGCGGGTAGAGTCGCTGTACGTCATCATCCACCAGGCGTGGCGTGACGAAGTCGGCGGCACCCTCATCGCGCTTGAATGGCTGAAGTCAGCGCTCGGGGAAAACCGCGAATCACGAGGAGAACTGCCGAAGATTCCCGGCACGTCTCCGCGTTGAGATGTGCCGCCAAAGATAACAAATACGAGCTTTTTCTTAATTTTGATTGCTCTGGTTATCTTTTTGCATCAGCGCGTCGTAGCTGCGCTCGCAGGCGAGGCCGGCGATGTGCGCAGCGTCAGCGAATTTAGCGAGGTCTCCCGCAGCTTGGTCAGCCCGGCTGAACAGCCCTGCGAGCAAATCAAGGGGATCTGCTCCCCCACCGGCTGGCGAGCCTCCGCTGGAAGCGGCGGAATGTCGCGCGGCAGCGGTATATTCGGTAAGCTGCTTGCGCATCCGGTCATAAGCAGCGTCAGAGGCGCGAGCCGCAGCGCTCGCAGTGTCAGCAGATTTTTTCGCATCGATCGAGATCCCGGCCAGCGTTGTCGTCGTCTGGCGATAGAGGTTGTTGGAAGCGGTCAGGTCTTTGATTTGCTTCGCTTGACTGGCGACCGTTGCCGACTGGTCAGCATCGTGGTGTCCCTTCCAATAACCGCCGCCGGCTGCCAGCACCACAGCAAGCAATAGTCCGCCCCACACGCGAGGATCAAACCACGTCACATTGCACCTCCGGCTTTCACGTATTGCCGCAGCAGCGGCTCGAGCTGGTGCTCCACCTGACCATAGCCGGCACCAGGCAGG
>NZ_CABPSD010000033.1:0-2864 GCF_902459575.1 Pandoraea morbifera | reverse complement strand
ATATGTCGGTCGACTGGAAAGGCAAACTCACTTCGCCAGAGACTGCGGGGGCGCTGCGCGGATGGGAAGCCGCACAGCCGAAGTGGATGCCGATCGAGACGGCTCCGAAAGATGGAACCGAGGTTGCATTGCTTTTCACCGACGAAGTGACTGTACTCGGAAAGGCCCGGCCCCGAGTGCGCTCCGCATCATGGTTTGGTGACTGGACGATCCCATACCTTCGCGCCAACCCGCCGACTCACTGGATGCCCCTCCCCGCCGCTCCGAATGAGGTGGAAGCATGAACTGCTACTGCGATTACGACATAGATCCGACCCTCTACACGAGGAAGGTCTACACAGCGCGCAAGGCACACCAATGCGACGAATGTGGTCGGGCAATCGCACGCGGCGAAGCCTACGAGAAAGTCGTTGGCGTTTGGGACGGCTGCCTCGAAATGTACAAGACGTGCCGCCACTGCACCGACGCGCGTCAGTACGTGAAGGCCCACGTCCCGTGCGCATGCCTGTCACACGGCAACCTGCGCGAAGACATGCTCGAAACCGTTCGCGAGTACCAGCGTCAGGCCCCTGGCCTTCTCTTCGGCCTCTACCGCTTCATGGTCGCCGCAAAGCGTGCTGGCCACCTCGCATTGGAGAACCAGAATGCATGAACTCAAGACCGTGACGTTTGATGCGAGCCAGTATCAGCTTGTGCCGAAGGTGCCGACGGATGAAATGCGCGACGCTGGCAATGTGCACGTGCGCAATCGATCGGTGCTGTATGACGCATGGAAATCGATGCTCGCCGCCGCCCCCACACCAGCCGCACAGAGCGCAGGGCAAGAGGCGGTAACGCGATATGAGCGAGACGACACAGGCCGTATCACATCGAGCTATGAGCCGTCCCCGGAAGAAATCCGAGTGTGCCGTGATGCAGTTCGCCGGGAGTTTGGGAACGACGGAACAGACGGATATTACATCCGCATTTTGAAGGCCGTTCACGCTGTCGCCGCGCCCGTGAATGGCGGCGAGCGCGATCTGGGGCAAGCAATCCACTATCCCGAGTGCTGGGACACCGCAGCATACCCGACGCCGGAGTCTGCATTGGCCGAGGTCTATGCCTCGTTTGAATGCACGAACGATGAATGTGCGAAGCACGCCGCAGATGCGCCGCATGAAGACGGCGAGCGCCCCTCCGATTGCAGCGGCGAGCCAGAATGCTGCCCTCAGAACGAGGGGTATGGATGCCACTGCGGCGCGCGCAATAGCGATGTGCAGCGCGCCGCAGATGCGCCGCAGGTGGGTGAGCCCGATCCGGAATACGCAACTGTTGCGCGTCAACTTGGCGATATGGCTGCGAACGACACAGTTTGGGACAACGCGACCTTGATTCATCGTGCAATCGCATTGCTGGAACGCGCCGCCCTCTCGTCTACCGCGAAGATGGGCGCATTCTCGTACCCGACCATCGAACATTGGCTGACTGAAAGTGGCGACGTGTGCGGCTCCGTCATTGGGGATTTCGTCGCCACTATGACGCCAATTCACGCCGCGCATCAGGCATGGAGTGCAGCGAGAGCCACAACAGACATGGACGCGAAGGTGGGCGGGGATGAGCGGGAGGCAGACATCGACGCGCATGTGATCGAGCGGTTTGCCACCATCCTCGCTGAAATCTCGTTGACGTTGAAAGGTGTCGAGCAGCCGTTGCAAAGACACAGCTATCACGATCTGCCGAAGCTGGTTGCAGAGTTGAAGCTGGAAGTTGACTTGCACCGTGCCAACGAAGCCCGCGCCGCGCTGTCGGCGGATGGCGGGGAGCGCAAGGAGGCGGTGCGCGGGTCAATCGAGGGCACCGCGTTCTTTATGCGAAGCAATCCATCCGAACAGGTTTGTGTGTGCTGCCCGCCCGGAGGTGGTCACATCTTCCGACGCGGCGTCGATTGGGATGAATGGGACACGAACCGTCCAGCACATTTCGGCAATGACGCAAATGTGCTCGTATCGAATGTGCTTGATAACCCCGCCACGGAAAGAAAACGCATTCGCGTGACAGTTGAAGTGCTGGACGCCGCCATTGCCGCCAGTACGGCGAAGGGGGAGTGATGCTACCTCTCCGTCATGCCCCCCGTCCACTCAGGACTTCCGCGTTCCAGGTATTCACTCTCCTCGTTCACGCAGTCAAGGAGTCCTCTGTCAATGGCGTGCTGAATCGCCCGGCGACACAGTTTCTCGTGCGGTTGGTACCGCTCGTCAGGAAGGACTCCGATGTGCGCCTCGACGCGAGTGGATCTACAAGGAGTTATTCCGATAAGAGAGACCACGTCTGGATGGACCACTCCTTGCAGCCCAATCAACGAGCCTGCCCTATTCAAAACCGAAAAGCTGAAGTACTTAACCGGAACGACGCCCGATTGCTGGCTGCTCATTGGCGCCTCACGCGGTGGATGAATGGAAACACCAATTTAGCCGCGACTTCCATGTCAATCAACCGCTGCATCTAGAGGTTTTATAGAGCTTTGACACCGCATTTACATTCGGCACACATTTGGAACTTCTGATGAAGAAGAACGAGATCATTCTGGGCGACTGCCGGGAGGTGGCTGTACTGTTCGCACGCGCCGACAGCGTCTACAAGGAACTGCCCGGGACCGACGTATGGGACATTCATCGCGACGCAACGCGCTGGCCTGGTGGCTCGCCAGTGGTCGCCCATCCTCCATGCCGTGCATGGGCAAGTCTCCGGCACTGCGCGAAACCTCGCGCTGGCGAGAAGGATCTTGCATTTCTGGCGATAGGCCACGTGTGTAATGACCCAGCAGAACCTGCTCAGGTCAGGCGGCTAAAGCAAAAGCCTCGGCCGGGGTCATCATCTTCAGCGCT
>NZ_CABPSD010000032.1:0-3485 GCF_902459575.1 Pandoraea morbifera | reverse complement strand
GGGGCGCTGCGCGGATGGGAAGCCGCACAGAGCGCAGGGCAAGAGGCGGTGGCGTGGCCGATCATGAAGGGCGTCGGCAAGATCAATGGCGATGGCTGGAAAGACACCACGAAGGTCGGCCAGGTCGCGTACGTGTGGAACACTGAACTTCCCTCGCCGTACATGGAAGGGCAGTTCCCGCGAATCGGCAACGAGGGATGGTCGGCCAGCACGAAGCAATATGACTTCACGCCTGCGACGACGGAAGAGATCAGAGACGTTTTCTCCGCCCACGCCGCGCCCGTGAATGGTGGCGAGCGCGAGACCGTCGAGGTTGCTGTGGCGCTTGAGCAGCAGCGCACGCTCGCAATCGTCAAAGCCGTTCGGGATATCAGCTTTGGCGAATCCCCCACGGGCATGCCGACGGCCGCGAGCGCGGCCTTCGATCTGGCATGCGAAGAAATCGAACGCCGGCTGCGCACCGAACAATGGACGCTAGACGGCGTGCCCGCACCGTTGCCCGCCGCAGATGCGCCGCAGGTGGGCGGGAGCCTGACGAAGGAAGAAATCGATTTCGTGCTGGCGGTGTTCGGCAATCCGGATGCAAAACGTGCATACGCTGGCGATTATTCCCCGGCCGAACGCCCGCCTGTATGGGAAGCGCCCGAACTGCTGGGGCTTATCGTGGCGACGGGCAGCTACAAATGGCGTCCGACCGAAAAGCTACGGGGCATCATGCGTGCCGCCCTCTCGGCTCCCGCGAAGCCGTGCGAATACTGCGACGACACGGGCGATGTTCACGACCGGACCGGCGAATGGCGTGGCACCTGCACCTGTCCCGCTGGCAAGGCTATCTCGTCTCCCGCGAAGCCAGTGGGTATCTCAGTCAACGCTGACGCACCGTCGCTCAGTTTGGACACGTCTTCCGCGAAGGTGGGCAGGGATGAGCGGGAGGCAGACATCGACGCGCATGTGATCGAGCGGTTTGCCACGATCCTCGCTGAAATCTCGTTGACGTTGAAAGGTGTCGAGCAGCCGTTGCAAAGACACAGCTATCACGATCTGCCGAAGCTGGTTGCAGAGTTGAAGCTGGAAGTTGACTTGCACCGTGCCAACGAAGCCCGCGCCGCGCTGTCGGCGGATGGCGGGGACCTTAAAGCAGATCAGGTGGAGTGGGTCGTCAACGACAACGCCGAACTCGGCGTGAAGATTGGACAGCAGTTCTTCTGGCTCTATAAGGGAACGAGCCTAGTCTATGAAGAAGCGACCCACGATGATGGCTCGCCCATGCACTGGCGGCATGTTTTCAAGCGGGAGTTTGGCGAGTGCGCGCACCCGATCAACTATGACAATCCCGCGTTGATCGGCACGGTCTCGCTCGACGATAGCGAGGACTGGGAGCGACTTCCCGCCGCCAAAGCGAAGGGGAAGTGATGCGAGTCGACGGAATCATCAACTATCTGCGCCGCTGTGCAGAACTCGGAAGAGCACCGCAATTGAGTGCTCAGGACGCGCGTGCACTGACGAAGCGCTTCGACGCTATGACTCAAGAACTGGCGCGCGCCGCCTCGCAGGCAGCGGAGGGGCGGAAATCGTGATCGTCGAACTCATTCCTGCCGTGACGTATCGCGCGGGTGGTCGCCGATGGCTCACGAAGAAGGCTGCATACCGCGCAGCCGCACGCGAGAAGCTTCGACAACGGTGCGAATGCGACCGCGGAGACCAGTTCACACCGGCCGAGACCTGCCGCCTTCACGCTGATCCGATGCGCTATCAGAAACTGATCCGCCGCTTGGCTTTCCACTATGCATGCGTCGACGGCGCCAAGCCACCGCAGTCGCTGTTACTGCGCTGTGCTGCTGGGCGTGACGGCGATTGCTTCCACGATCAGTGCCCGCAGCTTCGTGATAAGGAGCCGCGTGCGACCGGCCGTCATTGTCCGCTAGACGTTAAGGAGGACCGCTCATGAGACAGAACGAGACCATTCTGGGCGACTGCCGGTCATTGCGCTATCTGTCCGTCTGCTCGGGTATCGAAGCCGCGACGTGCGCATGGCATGGGCTCGGCTGGAAACCGTGGGCCTTCTCGGAGATCGAGCGCTTCCCCGCCGCCGTGCTCGCACACCACTACCCTGACGTGCCCAACCTGGGCGACATGACCAAATTCAAGGACTGGCCCGATGCAACTATCGATCTTCTCGTCGGCGGAACCCCTTGCCAGTCCTTCAGCGTCGCCGGACTTCGAAAGGGACTGGCAGATCCGCGTGGCAACCTCATGCTCACCTATCTTGCCATTGCTCGCCGGTACGCTCCCCGCTGGCTGGTCTGGGAAAACGTCCCCGGTGTACTGTCATCGAACAAAGGCAGGGATTTTGGCACCTTCCTCGGGGGCCTGGCAGAACTCGGGTATGGGTTCGCCTACCGCGTTCTTGACGCTCAGTACGTCCGAGTGGAATCACACTCTCGCGCCGTCCCTCAGCGACGTCGGCGTGTGTTCGTTGTCGGATATCTTGGAGACTGGCGACGTCCCGCAGCGGTACTTTTTGAGCGCGAAAGCATGCTCGGGCATCCTGCGCCGCGCCGCGAAGCGGGGCAAAGAGTTGCCGGCACCCTTACGCGTAGCTCTCTCGACGGTAGCGGCGCAGGAGGCGGTGATGGGCGAGACGCCTTCATGATCCCTACCATTGCTCGAGCACTCACCACGAGTAATCAGAGAATCGATGCGGAGACGGAGACGGAGACGTTGCTCGTTGCTCATTCACTCCGCGCAGAAGGCTTTGACGCTAGCGAGGACGGCACTGGCCGTGGTACGCCGATCGTGGCTGTCCCTTTCGACACCACGCAGATCACTAGCCCAAGTAACCACAGCCACCCCAAGCCAGGCGATCCATGCCATCCGCTGACAGCCAGTGCACATGCACCCGCGATCGTCGCCGACACACTTACGAGTCATTGGCACCGCGGCAATGGTGCGAGCGCCGGAAACAATCCCGGCTTGGTGAATCCAGTGTTTCACGGCACGGCCGTACGCCGACTGACCCCGCGCGAGTGCGAACGCCTTCAGGGCTTTCCGGACGACTACACACTGCTACCCGGCAGGAAGGCCCCGGACGGCCCACGCTACAAAGCCCTCGGCAACAGCATGGCCGTGAACGTGATGCGGTGGATCGGCGAGCGAATCCAGAGCGTCGAGAACTTGGAAATCGAGAAAGCAGCATGACCACCCACCGCCTCACAACGAAAAAAGGCCCATCATTGGGGATGGGCCCTGAATCCGCGGCGCCAGGGGGCAAATCAGCACCATACGGTCAGATCAGTCTACGAAACCAAATTACCCCAGGAAGTATGGAATACCCGTAACACCCAAACGACCGTTTGAGTTCTTCGCCGCCGCCGAACGCGGTGCCATCCAAGCGCCGCTCAGCAGCCAACAAGCCGATGATCGATCGCCGTCTGGATCTCTTCGACAAGCGCCGCCTGGATCTCGTCCAGTTCCTCGACCTTCGC
>NZ_CABPSD010000031.1:0-3502 GCF_902459575.1 Pandoraea morbifera | reverse complement strand
GGGGGCATAGCTCAGCTGGGAGAGCACCTGCTTTGCAAGCAGGGGGTCGTCGGTTCGATCCCGTCTGCCTCCACCAAAACCTTAGATCGCATCGATGTCAGTCAAAAGTGTTTTACGTCTGCGGTAAATCCCTGAATGTGAACGTTTTTGAATGACAGCAATGTCATGCAGTATTTGTTCTTTAACAATTTGGAAGAAGAAGTAGTACAACGGAAGCGCGTTAGAGATGGCGCGTGGAAATTGTACGGGTTGTGATTGTATCAACCAGTATTTAAGTGATCGAAAGATGACTTGGAATACGGCACAACGCGAAAACTCAACCTATAAAGGATGTGTCGAGAGACGCACTCGTTATAGGGTCAAGCGAATAAGTGCATGTGGTGGATGCCTTGGCGATTACAGGCGATGAAGGACGCGATAGCCTGCGAAAAGTTGTGGGGAGCTGGCAAATAAGCATTGATCCACAAATGTCCGAATGGGGAAACCCGGCCTTTTAGGTCATCCTGGACTGAATACATAGGTCCAGCGAAGCGAACGCGGCGAACTGAAACATCTAAGTAGCTGCAGGAAAAGAAATCAACCGAGATTCCCAAAGTAGTGGCGAGCGAAATGGGACCAGCCTTCAAGATTTAGCACCGGTGTTATCAAAACGGAATGGAAAGTCCGGCCATAGTGGGTGATAGCCCCGTATGAGAAAACCCTGGTGTGGAACTAAGCTTGAGAAAAGTAGGGCGGGACACGTGAAATCCTGTCTGAAGATGGGGGGACCATCCTCCAAGGCTAAATACTCGTAATCGACCGATAGTGAACCAGTACCGTGAGGGAAAGGCGAAAAGAACCCCGGGAGGGGAGTGAAATAGATCCTGAAACCGCATGCATACAAACAGTCGGAGCCTCGTAAGGGGTGACGGCGTACCTTTTGTATAATGGGTCAGCGACTTACATTCAGTGGCGAGCTTAACCGAATAGGGAAGGCGTAGCGAAAGCGAGTCCGAATAGGGCGTTCAGTCGCTGGGTGTAGACCCGAAACCAAGTGATCTATCCATGGCCAGGTTGAAGGTGCGGTAACACGTACTGGAGGACCGAACCCACTAACGTTGAAAAGTTAGGGGATGAGCTGTGGATAGGGGTGAAAGGCTAAACAAACTTGGAAATAGCTGGTTCTCTCCGAAAACTATTTAGGTAGTGCCTCGTGTATCACCTTCGGGGGTAGAGCACTGTCATGGTTGAGGGGTCCATTGCGGATTACCTCGCCATAGCAAACTCCGAATACCGAAGAGTGCAATCACGGGAGACAGACATCGGGTGCTAACGTCCGGTGTCAAGAGGGAAACAACCCAGACCGCCAGCTAAGGTCCCTAAATATTGCTAAGTGGGAAACGAAGTGGGAAGGCTAAAACAGTCAGGAGGTTGGCTTAGAAGCAGCCACCCTTTAAAGAAAGCGTAATAGCTCACTGATCGAGTCGTCCTGCGCGGAAGATGTAACGGGGCTAAGCAATATACCGAAGCTGCGGATGCGAGCTTGCTCGCATGGTAGGAGAGCGTTCTGTAAGCCTGTGAAGGTGTCTTGTAAAGGATGCTGGAGGTATCAGAAGTGCGAATGCTGACATGAGTAGCGATAAAGGGGGTGAAAGGCCCCCTCGCCGTAAGCCCAAGGTTTCCTACGCAACGTTCATCGGCGTAGGGTGAGTCGGCCCCTAAGGCGAGGCAGAGATGCGTAGCTGATGGGAAGCAGGTTAATATTCCTGCACCGTCGTATGATGCGATGGGGGGACGGA
Source organism: Pandoraea morbifera (assembly GCF_902459575.1). Lineage (NCBI taxonomy): Bacteria > Pseudomonadati > Pseudomonadota > Betaproteobacteria > Burkholderiales > Burkholderiaceae > Pandoraea > Pandoraea morbifera. The sequence continues at coordinate 1,724 of NZ_CABPSD010000031.1, read as the reverse complement.
TCGCGGAAGGTTGTCCGGGTGTTGGAAGTCCCGGTCCCTGCAGTGGAGAAGGCGCTTAGGCAAATCCGGGCGCGTAATTCAAGGCTGTGGGGCGAGCGAACTTGTTCGCGAAGCAATTGGAAGTGGTTCCAAGAAAAGCCTCTAAGCTTCAGTCATACGAGACCGTACCGCAAACCGACACAGGTGGGCGAGATGAGTATTCTAAGGCGCTTGAGAGAACTCGGGAGAAGGAACTCGGCAAATTGGTACCGTAACTTCGGGATAAGGTACGCCCTTGTAGCTTGACTGGCCTGCGCCAGGAGGGTGAAGGGGTTGCAATAAACTGGTGGCTGCGACTGTTTAATAAAAACACAGCACTCTGCAAACACGAAAGTGGACGTATAGGGTGTGACGCCTGCCCGGTGCCGGAAGATTAAATGATGGGGTGCAAGCTCTTGATTGAAGTCCCGGTAAACGGCGGCCGTAACTATAACGGTCCTAAGGTAGCGAAATTCCTTGTCGGGTAAGTTCCGACCTGCACGAATGGCGTAACGATGGCCACACTGTCTCCTCCCGAGACTCAGCGAAGTTGAAGTGTTTGTGATGATGCAATCTACCCGCGGCTAGACGGAAAGACCCCATGAACCTTTACTGTAGCTTTGCATTGGACTTTGAACCGGTCTGTGTAGGATAGGTGGGAGGCTTTGAAGCAGGAACGCTAGTTTCTGTGGAGCCGTCCTTGAAATACCACCCTGGCTTGTTTGAGGTTCTAACCTAGGTCCGTAATCCGGATCGGGGACAGTGCATGGTAGGCAGTTTGACTGGGGCGGTCTCCTCCCAAAGTGTAACGGAGGAGTACGAAGGTACGCTAGGTACGGTCGGAAATCGTGCTGATAGTGCAATGGCAAAAGCGTGCTTAACTGCGAGACTGACAAGTCGAGCAGGTGCGAAAGCAGGTCATAGTGATCCGGTGGTTCTGTATGGAAGGGCCATCGCTCAACGGATAAAAGGTACTCTGGGGATAACAGGCTGATACCGCCCAAGAGTTCATATCGACGGCGGTGTTTGGCACCTCGATGTCGGCTCATCTCATCCTGGGGCTGTAGCCGGTCCCAAGGGTATGGCTGTTCGCCATTTAAAGAGGTACGTGAGCTGGGTTTAAAACGTCGTGAGACAGTTTGGTCCCTATCTGCCGTGGGCGTTGGAAGTTTGAAGGGGGCTGCTCCTAGTACGAGAGGACCGGAGTGGACGAACCTCTGGTGTACCGGTTGTCACGCCAGTGGCATCGCCGGGTAGCTATGTTCGGAAGAGATAACCGCTGAAAGCATCTAAGCGGGAAACTCGCCTTAAGATGAGACTTCCCTGGGAACTCGATTCCCCTTAAGGGTCGTTCAAGACCAGGACGTTGATAGGTCAGGTGTGGAAGCGCAGTAATGCGTTAAGCTAACTGATACTAATTGCCCGTGAGGCTTGATCCTATAACCAGTGTGTTTTTCCTGGTGTGAGTATCGCTGTGCCGATACATTCGCAACCCAACATTGTTGTACTACGCTTCTTCCGAATTGGTTTTGTTGCACACACCGTGCAGCAGAACATACAAGTTATGCCTGATGACCATAGCGAGTTGGAACCACCCCTTCCCATCCCGAACAGGACCGTGAAACGACTCCACGCCGATGATAGTGCGGATACCCGTGTGAAAGTAGGTAATCGTCAGGCTCCCCTTAAAAACCCCTTGCTACCTC
>NZ_CABPSD010000030.1:0-3627 GCF_902459575.1 Pandoraea morbifera | reverse complement strand
TCGGCCGCTGGCGAAGATCGAACGATCAGCATGTACGACGTCATCGGTCAGGACTATTGGACTGGCGAGGGCGTCACTGCTAAGCGGATTGCGGCGGCGCTCCGCACGATGGGTAGCGGTCCGGTGACAGTCAACGTGAACAGCCCTGGCGGCGACATGTTCGAAGGATTGGCGATCTACAGCCTGCTGCGAGAGCACGAGGGTGAAGTAACGGTGAAGGTGCTTGGTCTCGCCGCGTCGGCCGCCTCAGTCATTGCGATGGCGGGTGACACAGTCCAAATCGCGCGATCGGGCTTTCTGATGATCCACAACGCTTGGTTGATGGCGGTTGGAAATCGCCATGACCTGCGCGACGTTGCGGACATGCTGGAACCTTTCGATGCCGCGATGGCAGATATCTACGCAGCCCGAACTGGCGCGGACGCTAAGGCGATTGCAAAGCTCATGGACAAGGAAACTTGGCTGGGGGGCTCTGCGGCCATCGATCAGGGTTTCGCCGACGAGCTGCTCGCGTCGGACCAGGTTGATCGAGACAGCGCGTCGGCCAAAGCCGGTGCGGCTCGGCGCTTGGAGGCAGCGCTGCGTGCGTCAGGACTCCCTAAGTCCGAGGCAATGCGCCTCATTTCCGAATTCAAGTCCGGCCTGCGTGCTGGCGGCGGCGAGGGTGATCCCGCTGCGTCCGGTGCGGGCGATCCCACCGTTCTTAGCGAAGCTTCTGCATATGCCGAAGCATTTCACTTTCCTATCCTGGAGAAATAAATATGCCGCTCGAAGAAGATGTCAAAACGATTACCGCGTCCCTGAGCAAGGTGAACGACCAGCTCAAGGCCCATGCCGAACAAGCCCAGAAGGATCTCAAGGCACATCAGGAAATGTCCGCCGAGTCGAAGGCGAAGGTCGACCAACTCTTGGTCCAGCAAGGCGAACTTCAAGCCGACCTGCGGGCGGCGCAGCAAGCGATTGTGAAGCTCGAAAACGGCGGTGGCACGCCGGCCGCACCGAAATCGCTGGGCGAGATTGTAGCCGAGGCTGAGCAGGTCAAGGCGTTCAACACCGGGATGCAGGGCTCGGTGAGCGTCAAGGTGGGTTCGATCCACGCGGCCGTTACCAGCAACGATGCATCGGCCGGGGAGCTGATTCAGCCGACGCGCCTGCCCGGCATCCTGATGCCGCCTCAGCAGCGACTGTTCCTGCGTGATCTGCTGAACTGGGGGCGAACCAGCTCGAACAGCATCGAGTATGTGCGCGAGAAGGGATTCACCAACAACGCGAATGTGGTTTCGGAAAACCCCGCAAACCCGAAGCCTGAATCGGACATCACTTTCGAACTCGACCAGGCGCCGATTGTCACCATCGCGCACTGGATTCGTGCGTCGAAGCAGGTGCTGGCCGACGCCGCGATGTTGCAGGCGTATATCAACGGTCGCCTGATGTACGGCCTCAAGCTCAAGGAAGAGGCGCAGCTTCTCAAGGGATCGGGCGTTGGCCTGAATATCAACGGCCTCTACACGCAAGCAACTGCCTATGTGAATCCCGGTGTTTCCGTCCAGAACGAAACGCCGATCGACCGCCTTCGCATCGCGTTGCTTCAGGTGACGCTCGCCGAGTACGAGGCCGACGGCATCGTGCTCAACCCGATCGACTGGACGGGGATCGAACTCACGAAGACGACCGACAACGCCTATCTTTTCGCGACCCCGCGCGGGCTGGCCGCTCCAGGCCTGTGGGGCCGCCCGGTGGTCGCTACGCAGGCGATGGACGCGAACGAGTTCCTCACGGGGTCGTTCCAGATGGGCGCCCAAGGTTGGGACCGTGAAGACGCGAACATCACGATCAGCAATCAGGATCGCGACAACTTTGTGAAGAACATGGTCACGATTCTGTGCGAAGAGCGCGTGGGCCTGACGGTGTTCCGTCCGGAAGCCTTCGTGAAGGGCGACTTGAAGGACGCGCCGGCGTCCTGATCCTGAACGGGGCTTCGGCCCCGTCTCACTGAGGTTAATGGAGAAGCTAAATGCCGAAAGTCCTTGCCCTGAGTAGTTTCGACCACGGTGGCCCTCGCCGTCGCGGTGAAGAATTCGACGTGAGTGAAGCCCATGCTGCTGGCCTAAAGCGGGCGAATCTCGTTCACATTCTGGGGGACGGTGAGGTCCCTACGACGGCCGCTGGCGAGACGCAACCGTCGTCTGTATCGCGAGCGGCCCAAGCCTCGAAGCAGCCGACTGCGAAGCGGTCCGCGAGTGGCGCAGCAAACAAGAGGGGCGGCGGGTCGTCGTCGTAAATTCGTCGTTCCGCGCGGCTCCCTGGGCTGACGCCGTGTATGCGATGGATAAGGACTGGTGGGACATTTACGGCAGTGAAGTTAAAGCTGCGTGTTCCGGTGCTCGCGTTACCGTTGCGTCCGGCGTCAAGGATGTGGAGCGGGTCCGGTGGGATTTGAGCAAGAACTCAGGTGCTGGCGCGATTTTGCTGGCGGCCCACTGGGGGGCTCGTTCCATTGTGTTGTTGGGTTATGACGTCCAACGAACGTACGGTCGAGCACATTGGCACGGAGATCATCCCCGGGGCCTAGGCAACGCCGGATCATTGGAGCACTGGCCTGGTCATTTCGCTGAAGTCGCTTCCCGCTTGCGCAATACGGAGGTCATAAACTGCAGCCGCCAGACTGCGCTCTCTTCATTCCCCAGGCGAGCCTTGGAGTCTTGCCTTTCTGAGTGAGGGCAAAAGGGAAAAGCATGAGCATCATCAAACTGGAAGTCGTAAAGCAGGATCTTCGCGTAATCCATAACGCTGACGACGAGATGCTACAGCGGCATCTCGACGCGTCCGAACGTGAGGCGATTCATTTCATGAATCTGACCGAGCTGCCCGTGCTGGACGCTCAGTCGTCAGATCCGCAAGCGTTGGAAGTCGAGCCGGATGTGGTTGCCGCCGTCACGATTCTCGTGCGCAGCAAGTACGAGGCCGCGTCAGCATCGGATATTGACGCACTGCGACGTTCCGCGGAAAGCCTTCTCATGCCATACCGCGTCGGGCTGGGAGTTTGACGTGCTCGGTCCGAGACTGAATCAGCGAATTCGAATCGAGCAGAAGACGGTCTCGCAGAATCCAGAGAGCGGCGCGGTATCAGTCACGTGGGCCCTGTTTCAAGACGATGTGCCGGCAGAGTTTAAGGCGGGGCCAGGGCGCGAATTTGCAGCTTCGGGCACCGTACATGCAGAAGCCGACGGGCGATTCATCATTCGCTACCTGCCCGGCGTGACATCAGTTATGCGTGTGCTCTGGGATGAGCAAGTCTGGTCGATCATCGCGCCGCCGATTCTGGATCGAACCGCGAGGCGCGATATGACGCTGATGGTGAAGGCTGGTGTCCTTGATGGCTGACACTAGAACGCTCCACGGCTTAGACGGCACGCTGGCGGCGCTTAAAAGCCTGCCCGCCGAGATCGTCTCGAAACGCGGCGGACCGGTGAAGACGGCCCTACGCAAGGGCGCTGTGATCGTCCAGAAGGAGGCACAGCGTCAAGTTCGCGCGATCGTACAGAAGCCCGATCCTGATCATTACGTTTCGACCGACCTGCTTGCGCAATCGATAGCGGTTCGGCGTGACCCAAACCCTCAGCGGAG
>NZ_CABPSD010000029.1:0-3785 GCF_902459575.1 Pandoraea morbifera | reverse complement strand
CATCTCGATGGTTTTTGACTGGTGGCTACCGCGCTGACGGTTGCCTATTTGCTTTGTACTGAACCGCCTTCGGGCGGCTTTTTCATTTTCTGGAGCCGCGAATGGCCGCTGAAGAAATCATCAAGTCCCAAGGGACCGAACTCTACTTCGTGAACCCGACGGGCAATACGGTCGAGCGCGTGGTGTGCGCAACGTCGATCTCGGGCCTCGGCGGCGCGCGCGATCAGATCGATATCACCTGCCTCGACAATACCGGTGACCGCGAGTTTGTCGGCGGTTTGGGCAACCCGGGGCAGGTTTCCGTAGCATTCAATGTCCACAAGAACGAAGTGGCTCACGAAGACCTGCTTGCACTGAAGGAAAGCGGCGCAACGGTGTCGTGGGGCATCTATTCTTCGGACGGCGCGACGGCGCCGGCTGTCGACAGCAGCGGCATCTTGCAGTCCGTCAACGGTCGAGCTTCGGCGATCTTCCAGGGCTACGTATCGGATATCAACATCGATATCCAGGGCAACGACATCTGGAAGGGCACGATCACGATCCAGCGCTCGGGCAAGGTGACGTTCGACCTGAGCACAGTGTGAGGTGAGCATGCTCGACAAATCATTTTTCGTGAGCCCGGAAGTCGTCGGCAGAGACGTCCAACTCAAGGATGGTTCGAAGCACAAACTGCACTTTCGCCGTGTGTCGTCCTACGACTATCAGCGCTTCCTGAACTGCCTACGCTCGCCGTCGATCGACGATCGTGGCATGGCTTATCACGTGCTCGTCGCGGCCAGTCTATGCGACGCAGACGGGAAGCCGGCATTGACGCTTGAGAAGGCCAAGGAGCTTGAAGAAGGAGTGCTCGAGCGCCTCTTCGCCGCCGCGCTCGATCTGAATAAGCGCCAGGAGGACGAGCCGGGAAACGCATAAAGGCCCGGGGCGAGGAATGGCTCTGGCACGTTCTGGCGCTCGCGCTGGGTGGCCGGACGGTCGCGGAGTGGAAGGCTGCCATGAGCGACCACGAATTCCAGCGCTGGGCCGACTTCTACCAACAATGGCCGTTCGATGACTACCACAGGTTCTATCGACCTGCGGCACTGGTGGCCGGTGCCATGTCGTCGGGCGATGACCCGGAAGCCACGATGCGACACCGCCTTGAATGGCTGCAGCCGAATAGCGACGTGAAGCCAAAACACACCCAGGCCGATATCGACCTCTTCCGCGCAGCGGGGCGCCGAGTATGAGCATTGGAACAATTACCGTCGATCTTCTCGCGAAGACCGGCAGCTTTGAGACGGACGTCAACCGTGCCGCGAAGCTTGCTGAAAAGCGCGCCAAGGAGATCGACGCAGCGTTCGCGCGTGTTGGCGTCGGCATCGGTCTCGGCCTAACGGCCGCAGGCGGTGCAGCGGTGCTACTTGGGAAGAGCGCGATCGATCAACTAGCAGCGCTGGATGACGCCGCCCAGAAGACCGGCGCATCGGTGGAAAACCTATCGAAGATCCAGCAGTCGACAATGGCGTTCAGCCACAACTTTGGCGATGTAGAAACGGCAATCAGCCGGCTCGCCAAAGGCATGGCGACCGTCGACGACGAATCCAACAAGACAAACAAGGCGCTTGCTGCGCTTGGTATTTCGGCGAAGGACGCCGGCGGGAACCTCCGTGATCCCTCGGAGGTGATGATTGACATCGCAAAGCGCCTTCAGGATTTCCAGGATGGCGCGTCGAAAACCGCGCTGGTGACTGACCTGTTCGGAAAATCCGGTGCAAACCTGCTGCCAGTCCTGAACGACATGGCAGACAGCGTCGATGGATTTACGGGAGCATCGAAGGAATCTGCGGCACAAGCGGCGGCGTTTCAGGACAACCTGAGCAAGTTGACTGGCCAGTTCAAGACAATGGTGCAGGAAGTGGTGGCAAATGTATTGCCCACGCTGAATACGCTGCTCGGGCAAATGCAGGACGGCATCAAGACGAGTGGCGGCTTCATTGACGCCATGATGACGATGTCGACGATCAATCCGTTTAAATCGATCGGGTCGAATGTCAATACCTACATCGATCAGTTGGATAGCCTACAGAAGGACCGGGAGAGGATCGCCAAGAGTGGCGCTGACACGAGCGGCATCGATGATGCCATTAAGAACGCTGAGAAGAAACTGGCATTTCTGCGGCTTCAGCAGCAGAGAGAAGCGCTGGCACTTGGCGCTGCGGCGGGCGGTGATAAGTGGGATCGCTTATTGAGGCAGGCGCCGCAGACTTTGGACTATCAGAGCGGCCGAGAAAAAGCTCCGAAGGAAGCAAAGGACAAGAAGAGCGAGGCTGATCGCTACATCGAAAGCCTGCAAAAGCAGGTCATTACGGTGCAGACCCTGACGAGTGCAGAGGAAGCCTTGGCTATGATCCAGTCGGGGCGCCTCGGCACGGTCACGCAGGCACAGAAGGACCAAATTCTGACGGCCGCAACGCTTGTCGACCTTGCGAAGGATGGTGTCGAGCGAGAGAAGCAACGCCAGGATCTGATCGCTAAGGGGAAAAAGGTCTACGAGGACACCCTCTCGCCGTTTGAGCGGATGCAGCAGGATTACCAGGAGTTGAACACGCTCCTGCAGGGCGGCTACATCGACGCGCAGACGTATGAGCGCGCTATCACGCAGGTGCAGAAGAAGTTCGACGAGCTGACAGATAAGTCCAAGGACGCACAGAACGAGCTCGATGAGTTCGCCAAAAGTGCGGCCCAGAACATCCAGTCTTCGTTCGCCGAGTTCCTGTTTGATCCGTTCAAGGACGGCCTGGACGGGATGCTGAAGGGGTTCCTGGACTTCCTGCGCCGAGCAGTGGCCAATGCCGCTGCCGCAAACTTGTCGCAGGCGCTGTTTGGCGGACTGACGGGCGGTGGAATCGGCGGTGGTCTGTTGGGTTCCGCTTTCACGGCCGTTCTTGGCGCCTACGGAGACGCCACCGGTACAACCGTCGGCGGCGTCTACGGCCCCGAGACGCAGGCTGGTCTGGACGATCTCATTTCCAAGGTGAGCATGCGTGCCGGCGGCGGCCCCGTAGCGGCTGGACAGCCATATATCGTAGGTGAGAAGCGGGCCGAACTGTTCGTCCCCAACACGTCTGGAACGATCCTGCCATCCGTGCCAAGCGGTGGTGGCATCTCCGTGAGCGTAGTCACGAATGTGGACAACTCGGGAAACTCCGCCTCTCAAACGAGTGCCGATTCGGATCGGACTGGAAAGCAGCTTTCGCAAGCGATTCGCTCTGTTGTGGTGGATGAGCTATCGCGCCAGCAGCGGCAGGGTGGTCTTCTGTGGCGCGCTCGTAACGGAGGCGGGTAATGGCGGCGGAAACGTTCGATTTCTGCGTCAAGGTCGGTTCTTCTGGAACAACCAACTTCCGTACTCGTAAGGCTCAGTTCGGTGACGGATATGAGCAGCGCGTGGGCGATGGCCTGAACACTTCGATCCAGTCCTGGTCGGTGAATAGCACCAACACCAAGGAAAAGCTCCAACCGCTCAAGGATTTCCTCGATCGGCACAGCGGCTACAAGTCGTTTTACTGGACGCCTCCGATGGGCGTCGAGGGCCTGTACTACTGCGAGACCTACACACTTTCCGGTGAGGGCAACAAGGTCTTTTCGATCAGCGCCACGCTCCAACAAACATTCGCCCCATAAATGGCCAAGCAAATCATTGATCTCGGTACCCCTCCGAAGGGAACCGATGGCGACACTTCGCGTGTTGCGTTTGAGAAGACGAAAGACAATTTCAACGAATTGTATACACGCACACAAGG
>NZ_CABPSD010000028.1:0-5738 GCF_902459575.1 Pandoraea morbifera | reverse complement strand
CACATGCACGGCCGGCTTTCAACGCGGGAAGTGTACGGCGGGTATTGGCGGGAGATCACCCGCTGCGTTCTGAGGCATAAAGCCCTGATGGTTTAGACTCTCGTCGTGAGTCAACTGACGGAGTCAAATATGTTTCGCACTACGTTGGCATTGGGTCTGGGGCTTTCGCTCATTTTGGCTGGATGCACGACTGGAATGTCGGGGCAGCAAATCCGCGCGCAGCGAGCGGAAGTGTTCAAGGGCCCCGCGCCCATCAATGAGGTTCAGGCATGTTTGGCTGATCGTCTCGGCTCCGAGGCGAACGTCACCACATACCCTGCCGGCGCCGTGTCTGAGATCGCTGTGGGGCGTACATCCACGCTCGGCGAATTCGGTTACGCGTATCTCGTATCACTATCGAAGACTGCTGATGGCACGCAGGTAACCTTGCGAAGCGCTGGGATCTGGTTCCCCCATATGCCGGAAGACCGATTGCGCTCCGAAGTCAGGCAGTGCCTCAAAACTTAACCTTGACCCGCTTAGGCGGGTTTTTTTATGGGCGCCACAATGGAAAAGGTGAGAACGGTCAGGCTGTATGGAAAGCTCGGTGCGAAGTTTGGGAGATCGTTCCGCTTGGCCGTTTCTTCGCCCGCGGAGGCTATTCGCGCACTGGCATGTCAATTAAAGGGATTCGAGCGTCACTTGTGGGAAAGCAAGGAGCAAGGTGTGGCATATGCGGTTTTCGTCGGCGCGCGCAATCTACGTGAAGATGAACTGGTGCTTCCTCCGGGCAACGACGATATCAGGATTGCCCCGATCATTGCTGGCGCTAAGCGCGGTGGCCTGTTTCAACTGGTTCTTGGGGCAGCGCTCCTCGGCTTGGCATTCTGGAATCCGTCGTTCCTTGCAGCGAAGGGGCTTTTTTCCGCCGGTTCTCTTGGCCTTATGGGTGCTTCGATGGCTCTTGGAGGTGTCGTTCAATTGCTATCGCCGCAGCCGACTGGACTTTCTGTGAAAGACAGCCCTGACAACGGTGCGAATTACAACTTCAACGGTCCCGTGAATACCCAAGCGCAGGGCAACCCTGTCCCTGTGCTGTACGGCCGAATGATCGTCGGCGGCGCTGTGGTTTCTGCTGGCATCTACGCCGAAGACCAGGCGTGATGTTGTAGGAACGCTCTACACAACAAGATTGGATTTCCCTGCGGCAGGGTTCTTGCGATAGTTGACTGCAAGCAACAGCCCCGAAATAAAGCGAAAGCCCCGGTCTGTTAGCAGCAGCCGGGGCTTTCTGTATTCCACCCTCTGTACGCCCAGAAGGAAGAAACTTGTTCAAGTATACGCCGAAACATCAGGTCAAGGTGGACGGAAAGATGAGTGCAAATGACGCAGGAATTGTGGGGCGCCGCTTGGCGAATGCCGCACTTGTTCTCGCGGTGGGTATCTCGGCGGCGGCCGTGATCTATGCCGTACGTTGGTGGTAACGCACCATGAATTTGTTTTCGCACATTGACCAGTAGCCCCGCCTCGAGCGGGGCTTCGCATTTCTGAGGCGCATGAAATACATCATCGGTTATGGCGGCGGAGGCGGCAAAGGGGGCGGCGATAGCCGTACGCCTACTGAGAGCCCAGATAGCCTGCACTCGATCGCGTACGCGAAGGTATTGGACGCCGTCTCCGAGGGCGATGTGGTGGGGCTGGTCAACGGCCTGCAAAGTGTCTATCTCGATAGCACGCCAATCCTGAACCCCGACGGCACGGCGAATTTCCAGAATGTAAGCGTCGACGTTCGTACCGGCACACAAGACCAGGCATACATCCCCGGATTCCCAGCGGTCGAGAGCGAAGCGACGGTCGGCGTTACCCTGACATCGGCGGTGCCCTGGGTCCGCGCGATCAGCAATACGCAGTTGTCCGCAGTCCGGATCACGATGGCCGTGCCTGCGTTGTCTCAAGCCAATACGAGTAACGGCGACATCACCGGCTACCGGGTCGAATATGCGATTGATCTCGCGACCAGTGGTGGGGCGTTCCAAGAGGTGCTTTCGTCTGCGTTCGATGGCAAAACGACGTCGACCTATGAGCGGAGCCACCGAATCAATCTTCCGGCATCTTCGTCGGGCTGGACGATTCGAGTGCGCCGTGTCACGCCGAACGCAAACAGCAGCACGATAGCCGATACGACGAACATCGAGAGCATTGCGGAAATTATCGACGCGAAGCTCCGATATCCGAATACGGCGCTCGTCGGGATTCAAGTCGACGCCCAGCAGTTCAAGAGCATTCCGACTCGGTCTTTTGACATGAAGGGGCGCATCATTCGTGTCCCGTCAAACTACGACCCCGCCTCGCGCTCCTATAGTGGCGCGTGGGACGGTACGTTCAAGTCGGCATGGTCGGACAATCCCGCGTGGGTATTTTATGACCTGGTGCTTCATCCGCGATACGGCCTGGGCCACCGCGTGAATGCTGCTCAGGTCGACAAGTGGTCGCTCTATCAGATCGGCCAGTATTGCGACGAACTGGTCGACGACGGCAATGGCGGGCGAGAGCCTCGCTTTGCCTGCAATTGCTACCTGCAATCGCGAGCCGACGCCTACAAAGTCCTGCAGGATCTGGCGACCATATTCCGCGGCATGGCCTACTGGGCAAACGGCAACGTCGTGGCTGTGGCCGATATGCCCGGAGATCCGGTCTACAGCTTCACCAACGCGAACGTCATCAACGGGAAGTTCACTTACACCGGCACGAGCTGGAAGGCGCGGAAGACTGTCGCTCTCGTGACGTGGAATGATCCAAGAGACTTCTACAAGGCGAAGGTCGAGTACGTCGAAGACCAGGACGGCATCTCGCGCTATGGCGTTCAGCAGACGGAAACGACGGCGTTTGGCTGCACCAGCCAAGGGCAGGCCCAACGCGTCGGGCATTGGACGCTGCTGAGCAGCCGCCTTGAGACGGAGTCGGTTTCATTCTCCGTGGGCCTCGAGGAGGCGATGGTGTCGCCAGGCAGCGTGGTGAGCGTCGCAGACGCATCGCGCGCTGGCCGCCGGATCGGTGGCCGCGTCAGGTCTGCTGCTGGGTCGACGGTCGTTCTCGACAAGGTCGAGCAGATCGCCGTCGGCGACACGCTGACGGTAATCCTCCCGAGTGGCGCCAGGCAGACTCGAACGGTTCAATCCGTGGAGGGAAACGCCGTAACGGTGACTGCGAACTGGACCGAGGCCGTGCAGCCGCAGGCCGTTTGGGTTGCGGAAAGCGCTCAACTGAAGACGCAGCTGTTTCGGGTGCTCAGCATTTCACAGGGCGACGGGCTGCAGTGGGACGTTTCCGCGATCCAACATAACCCGGACAAGTATGCGGCCATCGATAGCGGCACGCGCCTCCAGCAGCGTCCCATCAGCGTCATTCCGCCCTCGGTGCAGCCGCCAGCGAAGGACGTAGCGTGGGACTCGTACTCGGTGATCGCGCAGGGCATAGCCTCAACAACTGGCGTCATCAAATGGATGCCGGCCGACAAGGCTATCGCCTACGAGGTTGAGTGGCGCCGCGACAACGGCGAATGGGTGAAGGCCGGCCGTACCGGCTCGCAGAGCCTTGAAGTGCCGAACCTGTATGCCGGAACGTATGTAGCGCGGGTGACCGCGTTGAACGCGCTCGACGTGCCGTCCATCCCGGCATATTCGCCGGAGACCGTCCTGAGCGGGAAGACGTCACCGCCACCGACGGTGACGAGCTTGCTGGCCACCGGGATCGTCTTCGGCATTCAGATCAACTGGGGATTTCCTACTGGTCCGCTCGACGTAGAGCGAACCGAGGTCTGGTACAGCCAAACTGACGACCGTGCCAGCGCGATCAAGCTCGCTGACTTCGCGTTCCCGCAGAACACCCACACGATGATGGGGCTTGCCGCGGGCGCGACCTTCTTTTTCTGGGCGCGCCTGATCGACAAATCGGGCAACGTCGGGTCGTGGTATCCGGCGACCAACGGTGTGATGGGGCAGGCAAGTGCAAATGCCGACGACATTCTCGATTATCTGAACGGGAAAATCGGCGAGACGCAGCTTTCCCAGGATCTCCTTGAAACGATTGCTACGATCCAGCCGCCGTTCGCCGGCAGCGAGGAAGACTATGCCGGCTCGGTAAACATCTACGCCGGCATCCTGTCGGTGCAATCGCTGATCCAGGATGGCGATCGAGCAGTCGCTCAGCAGGTGACGACGCTGCAGGCGACCGTCGGCGAGAACACAGCGCTTGTGCAGACGAATGCCCAGGCGCTGGCCAGCCTGGACGGCAAAGTGTCTGCTTCGTACCAGATGAAGGTGGGCGTGACGTCCGGCGGGAAGTATTACGGCGCGGGGATCGGCATCGGCGTCAGCAATGAGACGGGGCCGGTGCAGTCGCAGATCCTGTTTCTCGCAGATCGATTCGCCTTTCTCAACACGGCGAACGATCAGGTGAGCACGCCCTTCGTGATCCAGAACGGCCAGACGTTCATCAGCCAGGCATTCATCGGCAACGGCTGGATCACCAATGCCATGATCGGCGACTACATCCAGTCCAACAACTATCAGGCCGGAGTGAGCGGGTGGCGCCTGGACAAGTCGGGAACGCTGTATATGAACGGCGGGGCCAGCGGGCAGGGACGTGTTGTTCTCTCGCCCAACGGAATCAGCGTCTATGACGCGAACAACGTGCTGCGCGTGCGCCTGGGGTTGCTCTAATGGTCGCCGGGCTCCAGCTATTCGATCCGGCGGGAAATGAGATCCTCAATCCTTTCAGTCGAGTCGGGCGCGTGCTTGGATCCGTGTATATCAACGGCACGAGTGGCAGCCTTCAAAACGACGGATTGCTGACCGGCGAGCCATTCGCGTCGTTTCACCTTCAGCAACTGTTTTACGACGTGCGCGCGTACCGCAGGTTTCCCCGAATCTCGGTCTCAGGCAACACGCTCTCCTGGTATTACCCGGCTCCCCAGGGCACGCAGGTGACCATGGCGGGATATATCGTCTTTGGAGTTCGCTGATGACATACGGGTTTCAGTCGATTAGCGACGCCGGCGTGTTCCAGATCGACGGCGAGTCGACGAACTACTGCCTCTCCAAAAAGGGCGTGGCGACCTTGGTTCAGCAGAGCCTGTACCTCGGTGCCTCGGGAGCGGGTGACGTGTATGCCACGTGCTACGTAGCGGACATTGCCTATTCCGCGACCAATCCGCTTTTCGTCATGGAGAACACGAATGGCATCCCCGTCGTGGTCATTTCGACGACGAATACGGGAGGCAACTCGTGGGTGACGCGCGTCATGGCGCTTTCGCCAGTGTCGATCAATTGTTTTGTGTTTTCGTCGGATGTCTTGATTGACGGCTCCGAACTGCTCGTTGTCTACAACTCGGCAGGGCAGCCGGTTGCGACGTCGAGCATGCGATACCCACTGATCAAGCAGGTGATCGCGGGGAACGTGATCGGCGCGGGCCCAGATTACGGGCAGTACGACTACGGCGCGGCGACGAGCTTTTCCGCTTCGTTCTCGCCTGGTGGCGGACGCATCGGGGTGGGTGCGATACGCACGCCATCGACGCAGTTCAACGGGAGTCTGTTGTCGGGCGAATGGCGCGGAAACATCGGCCTCGGTGGCTGGATGTCCGGGGCGGGCGTGGCCACATTCTCGACGTTCAATTGGCGATTCGGTCCCAGCTCACCCAATCCTCCAAATTTCCAATACGACTATCAGTCGGCACTCGACTACGGGGGCATTCTGAT
>NZ_CABPSD010000027.1:0-8578 GCF_902459575.1 Pandoraea morbifera | reverse complement strand
GCGGCGTCACCTCGATGGTGATGTCCCACAGGGTCGCACGCTCGCCGATCTCGATGTCGACGTTGCAACCGCGATACGTGAAGTTGAGGGTAGGCATGGTTTGAGCGGCTTCCGAGAGTGGCCGAGAACCCATGATAGTACGAACGAAATTCTGAGAGTGACAGCGCGAAACTGGGGAATCGCAATATGAACGACTACCTCTCCATGCACGAACTCGCCGAGCTGATCGGCTGCAAACCGAACCAGCGTTCGGCAATGATGAAGTGGCTGGACGCCAACCGATGGCGCTACGTGGTCGACAGCCATGGGCAGCCGAAGGTAGCTCGCGCCTACCGCGACAAGAAAATGGGCATCACCGAGAACAACAGCAGCACCAACAAATATGACGCAACGCCGAACTACCAAGCCTTCGCGTAAGAGCACCACCCCAGTCACCGACGAGCCCACCGGTACGCCGCGCCTCTACAAGAGGTTCGGGGTTCGCAAGGTCACCTTCTGGTACAAGTACCCGGACGGGCGCCGGGAAACGATCGCGAGCGCGCCGCGTGGTGACCGCGCCGAAATCGCGCGCGCCGCGGCGGTGAGCCAGCGCCGCGCGATGGACATCATTGCAGGACAGATCATCGCCGATTCGGTTGGCGACATGATCGACCGCTTTCGCACCGAGGTCGACCCCATCCATTACGCCGACCAGTCAAAGGCCGGTATCGCGGTGCGCAAGGGAACATATGAACGGCTCACGGCATTCTTCGGCCGCATGCAGCCGGCGGCATTGGAACCGGTCCACGGCTATCAGTATCTCGACGCGCGAGCAAAGTCCGGCGCCCCCAAAGGGGCGAACAAGGAAATGGCCCTCATGTCGACGATCTGCAACTACGGGATTCGCTGGGGGCTGATCCGTGTCCACCCGTTCCGCAACCTCATGTTGAATAAGGCCGACACCTTCGTGCGCGACGTCGTGCGCAGCCAGGTGATTCGGTTCTACCTGTGGTCGGTAAGGCAGGAGCAGGCCTTCCGTACGATGGGCGTGGCCGGCATGTTCACGTACTTGACCGGCTTCCGCGCCGCAGAGGTGCGCCCGTATCACATGTCAGGGCTGAGCGACGAGGGAGTGATGGTTGTTAGCGCGAAGCGGAAGATGGGTGAATCGGAAACGCGCAAATTGAGGAAATGGTCCCCGCGCCTTCGCGTTGTCGTCGAGCGCGCGAAGCGCGAGCGAAAAGTCGCGAGCGTGTTTCTGTTTCCAAACCGCAGCGGGCGGCCGTACACGAAGAGCGGCTGGAACTCGGTTTGGCAGGACGCGATGTACACGTACATCGGCGAGAAGGACGCCGCGATCGCCGAAGAATTCAAGGCGAAGAAGGCGCGCGAGGCAGCTCAGCGAAGAGGCGAAGCTGTGGCCGACTTGGACCTTCAACTCACGAAGCACCCGGAATACTTTTCGTTGCTCGACATCCGCCCGGCTGCCATCACCTCGAAGCTCGAACAGCGCGCTGCGGATGCGTACGATTTCGCCGCTCACACGAGCCCGTCGACGACACATCGACACTACGATCGACGCAAGACAAAGGTCGCTGACGCTACCGAGTGAATTCCGAATTTGGGATTTTCGTTCCGAATTTTGCTTTGTGGAACGTAATGGGTGAGCTTAACGCTTTGAACAACAAGGGAATTTTGGGGTGACCGATGGGACTCGAACCCACGACGACTGGAATCACAATCCAGGACTCTACCAACTGAGCTACGGCCACCGCCGTGATCAGCAACATGACTTGCTTGCTGAACAGAAACAAGATTATAGCGACGTTTTTATTTCGCTGCCAAGCACTTTTTTCACTTCTTCTAAATGTTTCTTCGCTCGCGTGCGTGATCGATGCGCAACTGCGTCATCTCACGCGGCGAACGATCTCCGTGCGCCGCCGTGCAATATTGCGCATCCACGCAACATCGCTCACACCGAAACGACAGCACCCGCATCGTCGCGCTCCGAGCAGGCACCCGCGCGCAATTGTTCTCGCGCTTGCTCAAACGCACCGATGCCAGCCTTCAGTCGCTTGGGATCCGACAGCACGCGACGCCATCCGCGCGCGCCCGGCACCCCGCGATACAGCCCCAACGCGTGACGCGTGATCGCGCCCAGGTATTGCCCCTTCTCCACCTGCGATGCCGCGTATTCGATCAACGCATCTTCCACCGCTTCGCGAGACTTGACCGGCGCCCCGTCCCCATAGAATCGCGCATCCACCTCCGCCAGCACGTAAGGGTTGTGATAAGCCTCGCGGCCCAGCATCACACCATCGACATGCTGCAGATGCCGCTCGACTTCATCGAGCGTCTTCACACCACCGTTGATCAGGATTTCCAGTTGCGGAAATACCTGCTTCAGGCGATAGGCATAGTCATACTTGAGCGGCGGAATTTCGCGGTTTTCCTTCGGGCTCAGGCCCTTGAGAATGGCATTCCGGGCATGAACGATAAACGTCGCGCAACCCGCCTCGGCGACCTTGCCGACGAAATCCTCCACAAACGAGAACGACTCGACGTCGTCGATGCCAATGCGGTGCTTCACGGTGACGGGCACCTGCACCACGTCGCGCATCGCTTTGACGCAGTCGGCCACCAGCGCCGGCTCGGCCATCAGGCACGCACCAAATGCACCGCGCTGCACTCGCTCCGACGGACATCCGCAGTTCAGATTGATCTCGTCGTACCCCCAACGCTCACCCAGTTTCGCTGCCTGCGCAAGATCCGCCGGCTCGCTGCCGCCCAGTTGCAGGGCAACCGGGTGCTCCACGGCATCGAAGTCGAGATGGCGCGCCACGTCGCCGTGCAGCAACGCGCCGGTCGTGACCATCTCGGTATAGAGCCACGTGTGACGCGAAAGCTGCCGGTGAAAAACGCGGCAGTGCGAATCCGTCCAATCCATCATCGGTGCGACGCTGACGCGGCGGGCAGGCAAGTTCATGCAAATTCCTCAGACACAGCAATCGCCGACTTGCCCCGGCAAGACGACGCCATTTGAAATACGAAACGCAAAGTATACGTGATGCCTCCGCCGACCGCCGCCCGCCCCCCCAAGGTCGCTGTCACCGTCCATCACCCCGCTCTGCCACGCAGGTTTTTCCTGCGACACGTCGACGCCCCCGGAGTACACTTTCGCCTTTCTCCCCCAAAACCTTACCCGAGCAGCGACAGGAGACGTCGGCATGGCACCGAAGGACCTCTTTCAGGCATTGATCGTCGTACTCGCCTGGGGCGTGAACTTCGTCGTCATCAAGGTCGGCCTGCACGGCGTGCCCCCCATGCTGTTGGGGGCGCTCCGATTCTTGCTCGCGGCGTTTCCCGCCGTCTTTTTCGTGAGACGCCCACAAGTGCCGTGGCGCTGGCTGCTCGCCTACGGCGCGACCATCTCATTCGGGCAGTTCGCGCTGCTGTTCACGGCAATGTATGTCGGCATGCCCGCCGGTCTGGCTTCGCTGGTACTTCAGGCCCAGGCATTCT
Source organism: Pandoraea morbifera (assembly GCF_902459575.1). Classification (NCBI taxonomy): domain Bacteria; kingdom Pseudomonadati; phylum Pseudomonadota; class Betaproteobacteria; order Burkholderiales; family Burkholderiaceae; genus Pandoraea; species Pandoraea morbifera. The sequence goes on along the minus strand of NZ_CABPSD010000027.1, from coordinate 5,077 downwards.
TCACCCTAGGGCTCGCCGTCATGTGCCTCGGCGAACGCTTTCGTGCGCAGAATGTCGTCGGTCTGTTGATCGCGGCCGCAGGGCTCACCGTGATTGGCCTGCAGGGTGGCGCAGCGATGACGCTCCTCGGCTTCGCACTCACGCTTTGTGCTTCGCTGAGTTGGGCGACCGGCAACATCGTCACCAAGAAGATCGGCAATGTCGATCTGGTCGGACTCGTCGTATGGGGCAGCCTGATTCCGCCAATTCCCTTTGCCCTGCTCGCCTACGTGTTCGAAGGCCCACGGCAGATCGCCGACTCGCTGATGCACATTTCGGCATCGTCGATTTTCGCGGTGGCCTATCTGTCATTCATCGCCACGCTCGTCGGCTACTCGCTGTGGGGACGCCTGATGACACGCTATCCGGCCAGTCAGGTCGCGCCCTTCTCGCTGCTCGTGCCGATCATCGGCCTCGCGTCGGCCGCCCTCTTGCTGGACGAACAACTCACGACGCCGCAAATCGCCGGGGCTGCGCTCGTCATGGCCGGACTCGTCGTCAACGTGTTCGGCGCGCGCATCAGACAGCGCCTGATGCCGGCCTCGCGTTAAATACCCGTGGCGACCGATTCACCTGATTCACCTGATTCGCTCGATCGGCCCTACTCGCTCGATCCTGCCGCATGACCGGTCGGCGCGGTCGCGAGTTGCATGTGCAAAAGCGGAAAAGGACGCCCCTGGCCGTCGAATGGCGAGCGCCCGGTCACCTCGAAGCCCTCGCGCCGATAAAACGCCAGCGCCTGCGGATTCTGCTCGTTGACGTCGACGCGCGTGCAACCGAGTTCGCGCACCGCATACGCCAGCAGCGCCGCGCCGATGCCCTGACGCCGCGCTTCGGGCGCCACGAAAAGCATCTCGACATTCCCTTCGGCCACACCGACAAATCCGCGGATGACGTTCGTATCGTCGCGAAACACCCGCAGCGTCACCGCAGCGAGATATTCATTCCGAATGCGCGGACGCAACCAGGCGATATCCGCTTCGCTCAGGAAATCGTGCGTCGCGCGCACCGACGCTTCCCACAATTCGGTAATGGCGTCGAATGCCTTTTCGCTTGTTGAAAAGATGCCGGACATGGCGATACCCGCTGGTTCGTCGTTGAGAACGCAAAAAGCCTGATTTCTTGTGGAAATCAGGCTTTCGAATTTGGTTGCGGGGACAGGATTTGAACCTGTGACCTTCGGGTTATGAGCCCGACGAGCTGCCAGACTGCTCCACCCCGCGTCTGAAGAATTAGATTATATGACAATCGCCATCGCAGCGCAACATTGAAGGCCGATTTTTTTCCTGCGTCCGTCACGTGGCGCACTCGCCGGGGGTATCGCGGCATCCGCCCCCGGCACCGCGCGCGCGTCGGCGCACAGCGCACGCCGCCGATGATACACTCGCAGCAACCATGAACCGACGTCCTTCCATCCAATTCTGTTCCGCTTGCGGCCATCCGGTCGAGCTGCGCATTCCGCCCGGCGACAACCGCGAGCGGCATGTCTGCACTCATTGCGGCACCATCCACTATCAGAACCCGCGCAACGTGCTCGGCACGGTGCCTGTATGGGGCGATCAGGTGCTGCTGTGCAAGCGCGCCATCGAGCCGCGTCTTGGCTACTGGACACTGCCGGCGGGCTTCATGGAAATTGGCGAGACGACGTCGCAAGCCGCCGCGCGCGAAACGCTGGAAGAGGCCGGCGCGGTCGTCGAGGTCGGCGCGCTGTTCTCGCTGCTCAACGTGCCGCACGTCAATCAGGTTCATATCTTCTATCTGGCACAGATGCGCGAGCCGCAATTTGCCGCCGGAGAAGAAAGTCTCGAGGTCGCGCTGTTCTCGGAAGACGAGATTCCGTGGGACGATATCGCCTTTCCGACCGTCGCCAAGACGCTGAAGTACTTCTTCGAGGATCGCCGCGCGGGCGCCTTCGGCGTACACCTCGAAGGCGCGCCCAATGCGACCGCACCCGGCGTGCCCACGCCGGTGCTGCCTGTCAATACGGCGCACACCGAGGACATCCTCACGCCGATGCTGCGTGTCTGAACGCACGAACGCCCCATCTGCGGTTCCGGGTCGACGCGTCTCACCCGGCGCGATGCCGCCTACCCCACCGAATCGCTAACGTCGTCATGGTCGTCTGGCTCGAAGCAAACGATCCCTTCCCGTCGGTCGACGAAGCGCTCGACGCCACGAGCGACGCGCCGGGACTGCTCGCGGCCGGGCTCGACCTCTCGCCGCAACGTTTGCTCGCCGCCTACCGGCAGGGCATTTTCCCATGGTACTCGCAGGGCCAGCCTGTACTGTGGTGGAGCCCGGACCCTCGGATGGTGCTGCGCCCGGAGCAGTTCGTCGTCAGTCACAACTTCCGCAAGTTGCTGCGCCGCGTGCTGCGCGACGACGCCTGGGAGATCCGGCTCGACGACGATTTCGCCGCCGTGATGCACGCCTGCGCGCAAGCCCCCCGGCGCGGGCAGGACGGCACCTGGATCACGCCGGCCATCGTCGCGGCGTACCGCGCGCTGCACGACGCCGGCCTCGCCCACAGCGTGGAGACGTTCTACGAAGGTGAACGCGTAGGCGGCCTTTACGGCGTGGCGCTCGGACGAATGTTCTACGGCGAATCGATGTTTGCCCGCCGCAACGACGCGTCGAAAATCGCCCTGGCCGCACTCGTTTCATTTGCACGCGCACACGCCATAGAGGTGATAGACTGCCAGCAAAGTACCGCGCATCTGGCGTCGCTCGGCGGCGGCGAAATCCCCCGCGAGGCCTTCCTGGCCCACGTGCAGAAAGCGGTCATGGCCCCCGCGCCGGTCTGGCATCTGGACAAGCGGATGCTCAGCGCACTGGCCTACGGTAACGCAGCAGATAAGGCTCACGAGGTTTCGCAGTGACCCATCCGAACGAACTGCCGCTGTCCCCGCTGTCTGCCCTTCAGTTCTACGCAACAGCGCCCTACCCCTGCAGCTACCTCGACAATCGCACGGCACGCTCGCAGGTCGCCACACCCAGCCATCTCATCAACTCGGACGTCTACAGCGAGCTCGTTCGTGCCGGCTTCCGGCGCAGCGGCGTGTTCACCTACCGTCCATATTGCGATGGCTGTCGCGCCTGTGTCCCCGTGCGCGTGCCGATCGCGCGCTTCGCGCCGAACCGCACGCAGCGACGCATCTGGCGGCGCCATGCCGGTCTGGCCGTCAACGTATCGGGACTGCACTACACCGAAGAGCACTACCAGCTCTATATGCGCTATCAGTCACAGCGCCACGCGGGCGGCGGGATGGACCACGACAGCCGCGAACAGTACGAACAGTTCCTGCTGCAAAGCCGCGTGAACTCCCGTCTCGTCGAGTTCCGCGAACCTCCCGGACATCAGGGTGCCGGCACGCTGCGCATGATCAGCATGGTGGACATCCTCAGCGACGGCCTGTCGTCGGTGTACACGTTCTTCGACCCCGACGTCGAAGGCGCCTCGTACGGCACTTACAACATCCTCTGGCAAATCGAACAGGCGCGCGCGCTTGGTCTGCCCCACGTCTACCTCGGCTACTGGATCCAGGCCAGCCGGAAAATGGTCTACAAGGCCAATTTCCGACCGCTCCAGGGTCTGATCGACGGACAATGGCAGGACATGCCGCAAGCCATGCTCGACGCCGCCGGCGAGTAACCCGGCGGGCAGGCTCACGCGCCGCCACGCCCGCGCACGCCTCGTAGTGCGCACCGCGCTCATCGAACCTCGGATGCCCGGGAATGCAAGAGTACGCAGAGCGTAGAAAAAGACGCGCCCCGGCGTCGCGATCCCGGTAAAATGGCGACTTTCCGATTCCGCCGAACCCGACACCGTGCTTGCGTCTCTCTACCCCCTGGCCCGCCGCGCCCTGTTCTGCCTCGATGCCGAACAAGCTCACCATTTGACGCTTGCCACGCTGCGCGGCACCGCCGCGCTCGGCCTGACCGGCCTGGTGGGCCAGACGCTTCCCGAATCCCCCCGCACGGTCATGGGCATCCGCTTCCCGAACCCCGTGGGCCTGGCCGCCGGCCTCGACAAGGACGGCAGTTGCATCGACGGTCTGGCCGCTCTCGGCTTCGGTTTCGTGGAAGTGGGCACGGTCACGCCGCGTCCTCAGCCGGGCAATCCGAAGCCGCGCATCTTCCGGCTGCCGCAGGCCGAAGCGATCATCAACCGCATGGGCTTCAACAACGGCGGCGTCGAGCAGTTTCTACAGAACGTCCAATCGGCGCGCTATAAGGGTCCGCTCGGCCTGAACATCGGCAAGAATGCCGACACGCCCATCGAGCGCGCAGTCGACGACTACCTCATCTGCCTCGAGAAGGTGTACCCGTATGCCACCTATGTAACGGTGAACATCTCGTCGCCCAACACGAAGAACCTGCGTCAGTTGCAAGGTGGCGATGAACTCGACGCGCTGCTCGGCAAACTCAAGGACAAGCAACGCGCGCTGTCCGATCGTCATGGCAAGTACGTACCGATCGCGCTCAAGATCGCGCCGGATCTCGACGACGAACAGATCAAGGTGATTGCAGGCACGCTGACGCGCCACGGCTTCGACGGCGTGATCGCCACCAACACCACACTGTCGCGCGAAGCGGTCGCCGGCCTGCCCTACGCCAACGAAACGGGCGGGTTGTCGGGGCGTCCGGTGTTCGAGGCATCGAACCGGGTGATCCGCGCGCTTGCCGCCGAACTCGGCGGCGCGCTGCCGATCATCGGCGTGGGCGGCATCCTGTCGGGCGCGGATGCACGCGCCAAGCTCGACGCCGGTGCGAGCCTGGTTCAGGTCTACAGCGGATTGATTTACCGCGGACCCGAGCTGGTGCGAGAATGCGTGGAGGCACTGCGTGCGGCCTGACCGGTCGCACGCTGCCCCTCTTCAATCGCCATAGGGAGAATTCGTCACCATGAAAAACTGGCTAAAGTCGCTGTGCCTCGTGCCGCTGACGGCCGCCGCGTTGATCTGACCTGCCCCCTACAAACAGGGCCAGCCGGAGTCTAGTAAAGTTCGTTTTCGGAGAAGAAGACGAACATGAAGAA
>NZ_CABPSD010000026.1:0-12593 GCF_902459575.1 Pandoraea morbifera | reverse complement strand
CTGGTATCGCGACGCCCATTTTCGGCGACGTCCGCGTCGTGGCCACGTGGCTTCTTGATCCACCAGCGCTGCATGTACCCCTTGAGGTCAAAGTATGGCGTGCGCTGTGCGCGCGCAATAATGGCGTCGACGATGAACGCCGGCACAGGAATGCGCATTTCAGTTTCCTTCGGAGTGGGATTGGGGCGCCGTGGTAACGCCGAGTTCGGCGTGAGCGGCGAGCAGTTCGCGCAAGGCAAGCGAACTCACGGTGACAGGAAAGTCACTTTCGCTGGTGGATAGCGCTGTGATAGTTCCTGGGCCGAGAGAGGTCACGAAGGAGTCGACCCGCGATACGAAGGCGGTCACCGCCTTACGGGGCGGCGCTTTTGATCGGACCGAACTAGTCGTGACTTTCGTCTTTCCGCCGACGGCGGCTTTCTCCAACTCTCCTGCGAGGAAGGCCCCGGCCTGTTCGCCGTGCATTCGCACCGCCTCTGCCGCGACGGACGCTGCTGCCTTGCCGGCGAACACGAGACGATGAACGTCTGAGTTAGCCCCAGCCAGCAGGAGCATCTTTCCAACCCATTGAGGCGAGACGCGGTTAGCCTCGGCGATGCGAGCGTTGTCCCAGCCGAAGCGGTTCAATCGCTGATATCCGAACGCCTGTTCGAGCGGATGCAGATGCCGGCCGCGGGCACTCGACAGAATGCGAAGCGTGCGATCGGCATCGTTTCCGTCGAACGCTTCAATCCGCACCATCAACTCGCCAGTCTTGTCGCGAAGCGGAGCGCCCGCCTTGTCGGCGCGGCCGATGGCCGCATGCCTGCGGTGCCCGTCGACAAGCCAGACGCCACCATCGGCGCGGGGCCGAACTTCGAGCGCCGGGTACTGGCCGCACGCCATGATGTGGCGGAATAGGCTTTCGTCATCTTCTTTGGCAGCTTCCAGTGCCTCGCCTTCCAGAAGATCGAGCGAGGCGCGCAGGTTGAAGCCAGGTTCGACGTGGATATCCTCATAGCGGATCTTCATCGCATCCGCGCGCCGGATTTCCTTGTCATTGATCTTCTGTTTGAAGGACGGGACAGCGGTCATTTCATTCCTCGTTCGCGGTCGACGGCGGTACGGATGTGTTCTCGGAATCCCCTGGAAGGGTGTCCGCCGTATGGGTAGTGAGATTCGATGTGTTCCCAGCGCGCGGCATTCTCTTCAACGTTGCTGCGGCGCTGGGCGTCGGTCTTGATGTAGAAGGCGAGGGCGGCGAGCAGGGTGGGCGCATGCGCTTCGAGTGCGGTGAGCAGTGCCTGCCGCGATTCGATTTCTTCGTGGTGCCGTGATGAGCCGGGCAGGGTGGGGCGCGTTCTGTGAGTTCGCCGCCTATTCACAAGTGGCCGCAGTGCCTCCCAAGCCCGTTTCGCTGCCGCCCTGTTTGGCGAATTGCTCATACGCCGGACTGCAACCTCGCATAGAGGCAGGAGAGGAACAGCACGCCCCAGATAGCCCAAGCTGCCACCTTGTGCCGACGAATCCACCGGTCGGCGCCGTTGACGGTCGAAACAAGGAATCGATCAAGCATGCGCAGGCCTCACAACGATGCGGCGCGCCTCTGCCCCAAACTGTTCGGCGGCGGCCTGCTCGAGCTCGAAGGATGAGCGTGCGATACCACTGCCGCGATAGCGGCCACCGGCCGTATAGACCGTCACGATGAAGTGCTTCATGGGAGTCCTTTAGTGCTGGGCCAGAATCAGCTTCAATCCAGAGCCGGTTCGGGATTTATGGTTTGCTATGATTGAGCTACTGGGGCTGTGAATCCCAGTTGTGGCGATCACAAGCCGCTAATGGTCCACGGCTGTGCGGGCGCTTAGGTGCCGCCGACCGTAACGGGCGTTGGCTACCCAATCTCCGTGGATCGAATCTGCAATGCGCCTCGCAAGGGGTAACGCTTTGTGGATGCGGGGACCGATTCTAGACACGCGAACCGCAAGTGCCTGGCACGGCACTCTAAACGCCGACCCTTAAACAGTTGGCAGGCCTGCCAGCAACAACAGGGCTACTGCCATGTTCGAGCTGACATTGAAGGTCAAGGTGAGCTACAAGCAACTCCGAAGCATTGCAACGTGGTTGCTCATGTTCTTCTTGCACTAAGCATCAACCCGGCACCGAAAGGTGTCGGGCCCCTCCTTAGAACATTTCCCCTCAAGAGAGCAGACCCGAGATCCTGATCAGATCGGGGGAAGTGAGATACGGGCTTTATGACGACGCCGCGCCGCCGTCGGATCTGCTCACTTGAAGGTGCTATGCTCGCTAAAAATTAAAATTACGAGGGGGCATACGTATGGCGGTAGCGGACAGCACATCGATCGATGCAATTGGTCTATGCAAGGACACGGGCTCAGTCATTCTCACGATCCTAGATTCGCTGCCGTGGGATCAAACACACCTGAAACTGCTCGAAGAAAAGCTGAACGCCTATCTTGGCTTTGTTGAGTCGGGTGAAATCTACTCGGTGTACCCCGATGCGAAGGGGCGGCGAATCAGCATCAGCCTAGTGGCGAGATTTAGGCCCAACGCGGATGCTGAATCGTTTATCGAGCACGCTAGATCTGTTGCGGCAATGTATGGGGCGGAACTGGTTCAGATTTCCTCGGGTGCTGGATACGCTGACGACCCCGCCTAGGGCCGCACTCTGGCGGCCGTCACGCCTGCATCATCGGGGGCGTTCCCTCGCCGGGGAGGTGTAGGGATCAGACGGCCGGCTGCGCGACGGCGCGAACGAGCGCCATGATTCCGGTTTGAATATCGGTTTTGCCGATGGCGGCCCAGCGCTGCGGCTCTGCCGCGATAAATCGACGCAGCTCTACGCACTCGTCGCTCGCTTCGTCTTCCGGTGCGAGCTTCGACTGCTTCGCCGCATACGACTTGGCCTCTGCCATCGTCGACAGATAGCCGGCCAGTTCGGCCTGCAACTGTAACAACTCGGCGCCCTTTGCTTTGATGCGGTTCATTAGGTCGATTTCCTCGGCACACAGTTCGCGATAGCCGGTGATCTTGCGATGCTGGTTTTCCATTTGAAGCCTCCTTGTGTATATGGCGCGGCTCTCGGAAGAAAGCCGCCTCAAATACATCATGTGGATGCAGAGCCCCGTGCTACTCCCGGCTGAGCCGGCTCACGGCGGCGCTGCATCTCTTCAATCCAAGCGACGTTCTATAGCTGCACGAAGCAGCCAGGCGGCGCTTGGATAGCCTCCGGTCTTGTATCTCAGGGGTAGAGGGTTCCGCCCTGCGCCTAGCCGCGCCCGCGAAGAGCGGACGCCATCGGCGTGTTCTATCGGTAACTGAGTTTTTAAGGAGCGCCCCGACCTGCGGGCGGGCAGCGATGTGCGCTGCGTTGGGTCTATAATAGCGACGCTATTTATCGGATGCAATAGCTAAGCTATTATTTCTTTCGGAAATTTGTAACAGGGCCTTTTCTGGCTTGCTGTTACGAGCAGGTTGATATGTTGGGATGCTTAAGGCTAAACTACTGTTTAAATATACAGTAGTCTTAACAAAAAACTCGAAGAGGGCCTAGCTGTGACAAATGGTGGTGCGTCCCAACTCCGCTGCAAGCCAGGAGATCTAGCGCGGATCAAGAAGGCATGGAACGAGCTACTCGAAGGTCGGCTGGTTTTCATTCGTCGCGCTTACTCGTCGACGGAATGGCTCGTGTATTTGCTGGATGGCCCGGCGTTTGGTGTGAGTGAGGACCGGTGCCACTTGGTTGTGGCGCGAGCTATGATCGCTGATGACTGGGCTCTGGAACCTATCGGGGGTGTGCGGGACGATGAACGTGAGGAAGTTAAGGGTTCATCCGAGCGACAGGTTCGCCTTCCTCTGGGAGCATCCGAAGAATCATCTTGAAGGTCGTTTCCGGCTCGCCGGCGTTATCTGCTTTCCGAACCGCGTCGATGACCTTTAATGCCGCCTCACTGAGGCCATGATCCGTACTACCGCGAACTTTTGCATAGGCCCGCTCGATCTCAGCCGCAAGTCTAGGACTGAACGCTGGAATCGTGACGCCTAGACCAGTGGCAAATGCGGTCGCCGCACTGATATTCAGCGGTCTGTGGCCGTTCAGGTATTGCCAGACCATGCCCTGGGATCCGATCTCATAGCGCGCCCCGAACTCTGCCTGCGAAAGCTTACTTTTCTCGGCAAACAGTTTCGACAATGCAGCCGCTTCCTCTCCAACCCAGGAGGGGACTTCCTTCTGTTTCCGTGTGCGTGATTCAGCCATTTCTGGAGTGTAGCAACGCTATTAGATGGCTCAACTAGCCATGCTATTGACTTGTCTCAATAGCGTAGCTAGTATTTGCTCATGGATCTCTCAAACTATCTCGCGTCGAAAAAGATCACTCAGGCCTCATTCGCCGTTCGGTTGGGCGTGAGCCAAGGGTTGGTCTACCAATGGCTTACGGGGCGCCGCCCCATTGCAATCGACAAGTGCGTTGCGATCGAGCGCGTCACCGACGGCGAAGTAGGGCGCAGAGATTTGCGGCCTGCTGACTGGTACCTAATCTGGCCGGAGCTGGCCGGCGGCGCTACTGGAGAGAGCAAATGAAACGACTGTACGCGCGGTTCGTGTTGTGGCTGATCCTGCCGGCGCTCAAGCGCGCGCTCGAACCCGAGGGGCTGATTTGGTCCGAGTTCGAGCGCGGTGGTCCGGGTGGAGAGCAAATCAATGGACTGGTGGAGGTTGCTTCGATATCAATTCCAGTCCCCCCTGAAGCGCGTCGATCAATTGACGTGCCGAATCGACGGTAAGCGAGTAGGAACGGCCTTCGTGTTCGTTGCCGTTGAAGAAAAAGTACGTTTCCAGCGTCAGTCGACCGCCTTCTGAGTCCAGCCCAACTGCCGCTTTGATCATCGGATAGAAAGTCTTCGCCTTTTGATCGCCCATGAGTACCCCGATGGATGTTGTGTTGTACGAAGTGATGAGCGGCCAGCATAGCACCGTCGGGGAACTCACCCGATTTCGCAGTTTTCATGAGGCCATCGTAGTGGCCCGAGCAGCAAATAAAAACGTTCGAGGAGTTCAACGATGAACATCAAAGACGCGGCATACGCCACGGTTCACGACTACAAGGGCGGTAGCGAGGCGTTGGCCCCTCGGATGGGGATGTCCGCCGCTGTATTGCGCAACAAGGTCAATCCCAACAACGAGACGCATCACCTGACGCTCGCGGAGGCCGTTTCGGCTGCCGCGATGGCGGGCGACTATCGCATGCTCCGCGCCTGGGCGCATCAAGAGGGCTTCCTCCTGATCAAGGCGCCGAACAGCAAGCGGGCCGAGAGCGACATGTCGGTGCTGGAGCAGATGGTCGGCTTCATGGTTGCGAGCGGCGTCTACGGCCAAGAAATCCATGAGGCGCTTGCAGACGGTCGAGTGACGAAGGACGAGCTTCGCGACGTTCGCGAGGCCGGCACTGGTGTCATGACGGCTGTTGCCGAGATTAACCAGCGGTTGGAGGGCATGGCCGAATGAGTGAAATCGCCGTGAGCGTTTCAGTTTCCGTCGATCAGTCCGCGGTCGATGCTGCCACTTCTCAATTCGAGGCCGATGTCCTGAAGTCGGTACGCGTGACCGTTGGTCGGACGGTGCCTTCCGTATGCATCGGCTGTGGTGCCGTGCGTCAGTCCAACGGCGAGATGCCGTGCGATCACTGAGGAGCCGCCCATGAGCTTTCACAGAGTCAATCAAGCGTGGGGCGTCGAGCTGCGCCACACCGAGAAGATCGTGCTGTTGGCGTTGAGCCACCACGCGGTCATGTCGACGGGCGAATCGTCGCCGAAAATCAGCCGCCTGGCGCGTGACTGCGGTATGTCGGAATCGGCTGTGCGCGACTCAATCAAGGCGCTGGAGGCGGCCGGCTACATCGAGGCCAATCCGATTCGCCGTGGCTTGACGCTGTTCCGGGTGAAAGTCGGGGCGTCGGAATGAGCCTTGACGCAATCACCTGGGCACGCCACCAAAAGGTGGGGAAAGGCCCAACAAAATCGGTTCTGATGGCGCTCGCAGACTTCGCCAGCGAAGACTTCGTATCGTTCCCGAGCATCGACACCCTCATCGCTTGGACCGAGCAGGATCGCAAGACCGTCTTGGCCAACATCGATCGCTTGAAGGATGCCGGGTGGATTACGGACACGGGCGAGCGCACTGGACGCACCAGGCAGATCGTCGTGTACCAAATCAACGTCGAGCGAGGCGTTGAGGTAAAGGTTGGCCCTCGCAGCCAAAGCAACCCGAAAACGGAACGGTTCCAAAAACGGAACGGTTCCGAAAACGGAACAGTACCGAATCCCCCCTCAAACAGTCCCAATTCCGACTCGAAACAGTCCCAAATTTCACCGGAAACAGTCCCAAATTCGGTACCCGTAACAGTAGTTAACAGTAATGAACAGGGAAGGAACAGTGGTGCGCGCGGAACGCGCTTACCCGACAACTGGATTCTCACCAAAGCGCTGGGCGATTGGGCACTGCAAGAGCAGCCGACCTGGACCGCCGACCACGTTCGTCGGGTAGCGGACAAGTTCCGTGACTACTGGACTGCGAAATCCGGACAGCAAGGGCGGAAGACCGACTGGGACGCAACGTGGCGCAATTGGGTCCGCAACGAGAAGCCGCTGACGGGGGGCGGCGCTGGAGCGGGTTTGAACAAGCAGGAGCTGCTTGAGCAACGAAACCGAGAGATCGCCGCTGCACAGGCCGCTCGGATCATGGCAGGGGAGAACGCATGAAACCGACCGATTCCGTCGAGTTCTTTTCGCTCATCAGCAACGTCTATGCCTTTTACCGCCAGGACTATTCGGACTTCGTTGGGCAGGTCTGGTGGGGCGCAATGAAGGCTTTCGATCTCGGAGCGGTGCGCGATGCGCTGGGGCGCCATGCCGCGAACCCCGATGCTGGGCAGTTTCTTCCGAAGCCCGCCGACGTTGTGAAGATGCTCGAAGGCTCGACGCAGGATGCCGCCTTGCTGGCCTGGCACAAGGTCGACAAGGCCGTGCGTGAGGTCGGCACGTACTCGTCGGTCGCCTTCGATGACGCGCTGACGCATCGAGTTGTCTTCGAAATGGGCGGTTGGATCTCGCTGGGTACGAAGGACGAATCCGAATGGCCGTTCGTGAAAAACGAGTTTGTGAATCGATACCGCGGCTACCGAGGCCGTAGCCAAGTGCCCGAGTATCCACCGGTCTTGATCGGGATCGCCGAAACAACCAATACGCGCGCTGGCTTCCAGTCACAGGGGACGGTGCTCATTGGCAATGCCGAATTGGCCCGTGCCGTGATGTCTGGTGGCAGCGACACACCACTGGTGGGCTACACGCGCACGACGGTCTCCGAGCTGCTGCCGTATGCCGGCATGCCTGAGCCGGCGAGGCTGATCGCTTGAAGCAAGCAGAGTGCTGGCGGCGCTTCGACGATGCCGCACGGGCGGCGCTGGCGGGACATGGGAACGCGGCGAGGGCGCTTGTTGAGAGGGTGAGGCGGCGCTTCGGTAATGAGGCGGCGGAGAGGCAGGACAAGGAATTGCGGGCATACATCGAACACATCCGGAGGAAGGGAAAGTGAACCCTAAGCGGGAAAGCCAGTTGGAACTGCTGTTTGCGTTTCATTGCCGGGCACGGAAGGTTCCTGAACCGGTGCGGGAACACCGATTTGCCCCTCCGCGGATGTGGCGCTTCGACTTTGCTTGGCCGGACAGGATGATAGCCGCGGAAGTCGAGGGCGGCATCTGGACGGGAGGGCGTCACACGCGTGGAAGCGGGTTCCAGGCGGACGCGGAGAAGTACAACACCGCGTCGCTCGCAGGATGGAGGGTGTTTCGATTCACAGGGGCGATGGTCTCGAATGGGACTGCAATCGAGACGATTCAGAAGGCGCTGGAGGTGGCATGAAAAACGTGATTCTGGACGGCATGGACAAGGGCGAGTGGTACGGCCGCCAGGCGCTGGCCGATATATGTGGAGTCTCGCGCAACCTGGTGAATCGGTTGGTGGTCGAGCTCGTCAACGAAGGTCTTCTCGTAATCCGGCAGGAATCCCGCGGGCTCGAATTCGGGCTCGCCGTCACGCGGTCGACAGCCACCGTACAGGTGGCGGCACCGGTTCAACGCGCGAAGGTCGCACCGCGTGCGGCAAGGCCAAGCACCGCCACCGGTCCTTACCGCCCGAAGTGGAAGCCGATGAAGGCTTATGACAACTACGCCAACTCCCACAAACAGCTCTGCGAGGAAATGCGATGAAAGAAGGGAAACTGATGGGAACTCGGACATTCATCGTTGGCAGCGCCGGTGGCGGGGGTGAGAGCGCTCGCCCCACGGCTACCGGACTCCTGGTCAGGGCGAGGGAGCATATGGACGCACGCGCGTCGCAATACGACAAGCCCGAAGGTGAACGCAGCATGGGCAAGGCAGTTGAAGCGTTCAACGCGATCACGGGCCGCGATTTGAGCGAGCCCGAGGGATGGCTGCTGTTGCAGGTGCTGAAGGACGTCCGGCTGTTCCAGCGCCCCGGCTATCACGCGGACAGCGCAGAGGACTGCATCGCTTACGCCGCGCTCAAGGGCGAAGCAAAGGCCCGGGAAGTGAAGTGAGTCGGAACAAGAAGCCGCGTAAGCACTACTCACCTCGCCCTTGTGGAAGTGGCGTGCCGTTGGTAATGCGCGCCGCAATCGCTCGCGAGCCCGTTACCGACGAGCATGCGGGTGAACTTGAAATGGTGGTGCTGAGCGCGTTCGACGCCGTGGTGGTTCACGGGCTCGGCACGCGCAGGGAGTGGGATTGCCTGGCACGCGCACTCAATCACTCGTGGGTGCTCGCATCGAACGGCATCGGGTCTGAGGCCACCCCAGTGCTTCAGCAGGCGAAAGAGGCAATGCGGCGGGCTCGTGTTCGGTTCGGTTGGGCGGGACGCATTGGATTCGATGGCGATGGAAATCGAGCGCTCAGGGCGGCGCTGGACCTGTGGGGTAAGCAACTTCGCATGTGCACGGTCGGGGAAGTCGACGCGGCAACACGTGCGATTGAACGGCACTACTGGAGCGTGCCCGCCTGATGCAGCGCAAGAAGCCCATGAAACGCACCGGATTCAAGCGTAAGGCGCCGGCGGCGCTCAGCCCGTTCAGCGGCGCGGCGGCGTTGAAGGGCACGACGTTCAAGCGCAAGGCACCTAAGAAGCGGGTGGGAGACGATCGGGATGCGCTCGATGCGTGCAGGGGACAGCCATGCTACCTGGGAATTCCGGGAGTCTGCTGCGGCAACTGGGAAACGGTAGTGCCGGCTCATCGCAACGAAGGAAAAGGGATGGGGCTCAAGACCCCAGACAGATTAACGGTGCCAGCGTGCTTCACGTGCCACACCGAGTATGACCAGGGCAACAAATTGACACGAGACGAGAAGCGAGGACTCTTCAATGCAGCATACGACCGATGGGCGCCATACCGCGACCGACTGCTTGGGCTGGAGGCCGAAGGAAATGACTGACCAACAACTGCATGTTCTCTGCCTGCAATACGGGCAGTGGTGCCGCACGCGCCGCTACTTTGCGCCGCCTGTGCCTGGCAGTCTTCTCGGGCAGTTCCAGAAGGCTCGCCAATGGGTCGGTGAGGAGCCGGACGCCGATCTCATTCAGGATATGCCGTACTTCAACATGGCCGTGCATGGTCTGGCCGAGCAGGAGCCAGAAGAGGCGATCTGCTTCACCTTGTTCTATCACCATGGCTTTCGCCCCGTGAAGCAGCTCGCGGCCTGCATGGGCATCAGCCGAAAAACGTTCTACAACCGGATGAACCGATACGCCGAGCGGGCGTTGAAGATGAGTCTCGTGCTGAAGCGCGCTCAACTGCAAAGTGTGTAAGAAAACCTACACAAAATAGATCTACACACTATCGGCATTTTTTGTATGATTTCTGAAAGGCTGGAGTTCGTGCAGCCAGAGCCCGCAAGGTGAAAGCCAAGCGGGCTTTTTCGTTTCTCGCTGTCTCCTCGACGTGTGATCTTTGCCCGCTTCGGCGGGCTCTTTCTATTCCGCTATGCCGCATTCTCTCGAAGCCAAAATCGAAGCACTCATTGATGCGCTGTCGGAGCATGCGCGAAGCAACTTCGCATTGGCTGAAAGCGTGTCCGCGCTGACGAATGCAATGACCGAGGGCGCAGAGCCCGACGTGCATGACGAAGCTGCTCCGAATTACGGTGGTCTCGCAGGGTAATGCCGACGCGACCGTCGAGGCATAGACCCGCGTCACCGCCCACGCCTAGGCACGAACTGCCCGAACCGAACAGGCAGGCCACACGTGAGATGAACACGGGGTCAGCGCCATGGCGAGCTATACGTGAACAAGTGTTGAGGCGTGATGGCTATCGGTGTCAATCGTGTGGTGCGCTCGTTGCGGGAAAGTACGAGGCGCACGTTGACCACGTCGACGGCAATAGCCACAACAATCCACCCGATGGAAGCAACTGGCAGACGCTCTGCAGGCCATGCCACTCGGCCAAGACCTCGAAAGAGGATGGTGGATTTGGAAATTTCAAATCAAACGAGAATCGTTCGCGTTTGATGGGTGGGGGGAGGTCAAAACCTTGAATCGTTTTGCCCTCAGCACGGGCGCGTAGTAATTTTTTCGCACCGTCAAAATTCCAAAATGGTTTTTCAAGGATGGTAAATGGCACGAGGACGGAAGCCGACGGCTCCGCACCTCAAGGTATTGGCCGGGACGGATCGGCCTGATCGGGAGGTGCCGGATGCACCTTCATTTGATCTCATCGAAAGTTTCCCGGAACCGCCGATGCATCTGAATCCCGATGGGATGGAGATGTGGAATCGGCTTGGCCCGCAGCTGGTGAAGGCCGCGGTACTGCAAGTCGTTGACTTGTATGCGCTTGAGCAGCTCTGTTTCTCCTGGCAGCAGTTCAGGCAGAAGGCAAAAGCGGGGATGGGGCTGACGGCATCTGAAGACCAGGCGCTAAAAGCCCTCTTTTCCGAGTTCGGCATGACTCCTGCTGCACGGCGTAAGGTTTCCAGCGCTGGCGAGAAGCCGACGGGCAACAAATTTGCGACGAACGGCCGGCGCAGTGCGTGATTACGTAAAGATTGCCACCGACTATGCCAAGGAGGCGGTCGCCGACAAGAAGCGGAAGAAGTTCGGGAAACTGATTCGCCAAGCCGCGCAACGATTTCTCGACGATCTGAAGCGGGCTAAGAAGAAGGGCAACCCATTCATTTTCGACGACTGGCACGCATGCGACGCATGCGATTTCATAGAGAAGCTGCCGCACGTTGAAGGCAAGTGGGAAACGCCGGACATCGTTCTGCATGCCTCCCACGTGTTCTTTGTCGTGCAGTTGTTCGGATTTCGGAACCGAGAAGGCGGTCGGCGCTTCACTTCTGCGCTTTTCGCTGTCGCGCGGAAGAATGCGAAATCAACTTTAGCTGCGGCGATTCTGCTGTACTGCCAATGCTGTGAAGATGAGCCGGGCGCGCAGGTGATCAGCGCTGCGACGACATTTCCCCAGGCGTCAATCATCTTCGGCGTCGCGAAGAAGATGGTCGAGAAGACCAGTGATCTACGCGCTGCGTTCGGGTTGGAAGTCTGGGCGAAGTCGATTTCGCGAGAAGAGACGCTTGGCAGCTTTAAGCCGATCCACGCAAAGGCATCTACGCAAGACGGCTTGAACCCGTCGCATGTGGGACTCGATGAGATTCATGCTCACAAGTCCGCCGACCTACTGAATGTTCTTACGTCGGCAGCGGGTGCGCGTAGCAATCCGCTATGGCTTTATACGACGACAGAGGGATACACCAATCCCGGCCCATGGGCCGAGATACGGCAGTTCGCAAAGAAGCTTCTTGCTGGCGTCTTCGGCACCACGGCCGACCACTTCCTTGTCGTCTTCTACGCGGTTGACGAAGAGGATAAGGATGCTGGCATAAAAGCCGATGAGGACTTCGATGAGCATGTCTGGATCAAGGCAAATCCTCTGCTCGATGCGAACCCGCACCTGCTAAATGCGATACGGAAAGAGGCGATCGAGGCGAGGCAAATGCCCTCGAAACACGCCGAGTTCAAGATCAAACGCCTGAATCGGCCCGCGAGTTCTGCCGATGCTTGGATTGATTTAGGCCGCTGGGGGAAGTGCTCAGCTCCGGTGGATCTGGACGCACTGGTCGGTGTGCCTTGCTGGGGCGGTCTCGATCTTGCCAGCACGAGCGACTTGACCGTTCTCCGGCTGGTCTGGCGGGTGGGCGATGTGTTCCTAACCTGGGGGCGACGCTGGGTACCAGCTCATGCGGTATCGCAACGAACTGAGCGCGGAACCGTCCCGTACCAGGCGTGGGTCGCCGCCGGCCTCATTGAGCAAACCGACGGTGATGTCACCGACTACGCAGTGATCGAGGCGGCCGTGCTTGACGCGGTTGCGCGATTCAACGTGCAGAACATCGGCTACGACAGATGGAACGCGTCGGACCTGGTCAACCGCCTGGTGGAGAAGGACGTGCCTTTGGTCGAGTTTGTTCAAGGGCCGAAGTCGTATCACCCGGCGATGCAGGCTTTGGAGCGCGCTTACATCGGTGGGAAC
>NZ_CABPSD010000025.1:0-15658 GCF_902459575.1 Pandoraea morbifera | reverse complement strand
CTGGTATCGCGACGCCCATTTTCGGCGACGTCCGCGTCGTGGCCACGTGGCTTCTTGATCCACCAGCGCTGCATGTAACCCGCGAGGTCAAAGTATGGCGTGCGCTGTGCGCGCGCAATAATGGCGTCGACGATGAACGCCGGCACAGGGATACGCATTTCAGCTTCCTTCGGAGGGGGATTGGGGCGCCGTGGCAACGCCGAGTTCGGCGTGAGCGGCGAGCAGTTCGCGCAAGGCAAGCGAACTCACGGTGACTGGAAAGTCACTTTCGCTAGTGGTTAGCGCTGTAATGGTTCCGGGCCCCAAGGAGGTCACGAAGGAGCCGACCCGCGATACGAAGGCAGTTACCGCCTTACGGGGCGGCGCTTTTGATCGGACCGAACTACTCGTGACTTTCGTCTTTCCGCCGACTGCGGCCTTCTCCAACTCGCCTGCGAGGAAGGCCCCGGCCTGTTCGCCGTGCATCCGCACCGCCTCTGCCGCGACAGACGCAGCTGCCTTGCCGGCAAACACCAGACGATGAACGTCTGAGTTTGCCCCGGCCAGCAGGAGCATCTTTCCAACCCATTGAGGCGAGACGCGGTTAGCCTCGGCGATGCGTGCGTTGTCCCAGCCGAAGCGGCTCAATCGCTGATAGCCGAACGCCTGTTCGAGCGGGTGAAGATGCCGGCCGCGGGCACTCGAAAGAATGCGAAGCGTGCGATCGGCATCGTTTCCGTCGAACGCCTCAATCCGCACCATCAACTCGCCAGTCTTGTCGCGAAGCGGAGCACCCGCCTTGTCGGCGCGGCCGATGGCCGCATGCCTGCGGTGCCCGTCGACAAGCCAGACGCCACCATCGGCGCGGGGCCGAACTTCGAGCGCCGGGTACTGGCCGCCCGCCATGATGTGGCGGAATAGGCTTTCGTCATCTTCTTTGGCAGCTTCCAGTGCCTCGCCTTCCAGAAGATCGAGCGAGGCGCGAAGGTTGAAGCCAGGTTCGACGTGGATATCCTCGTAGCGGATCTTCATCGCATCCGCGCGCCGGATTTCCTTGTCGTTGATCTTCTGTTTGAAGGACGGGACAGCGGTCATTTCATTCCTCGTTCGCGGTCGACGGCGGTACGGATGTGTTCTCGGAATCCCTTGGAAGGGTGTCCGCCGTATGGGGAGTGGGTTTTGCCGGGTCAGCAGAGCTTCGGATGTTCGTCCGTACGCTCGCCCCCAACGGCTTCGATCAAGTCGCTGATCAGGCGCAAAAGTTCGCCGGCCATGAGCAGGAAATCCGCGTCGAACCTCTCGGCCTCGCTCTCGGCCGTCGGGTCTGCGGCTTCTTTGAGAATGTCGAGAGGAGTCACGCGCTTGATGGTGAATGCATCGGTCAGCACAAACGAGATTCGGTCGTTCCATGTCATCGCGAGTCGAGTAGAGCGCTTCCCCGACTGGATGTGCCGGCGGATATCATCGCCGTCGAGCGGGAGGTGAACGTAACGCACTGCGGCTTTCTCGTTGGCGTTCGACCGCAGTTCAACGTCTTGATCGATGCTGAACCCGGCTGGCGACTCGTTTGCGGCAAGCCACGAGGTCATGACCGCAACAGGCGCTTCGTTCAGTTGCACGTTGGCGATGCCGATGTCGATCGTCTTGAGCAAGAAGCCGATGGCATCGTGCGCCTTCGCAGTGGAGGCGGCATCCACGATCAGCCAGCGGTTCGCAGGGTCGACCCAGAGGCGAGTATCGCGCCGTATGCCGAAGGCTCGCGGCATCAATTCGTCGATGACCTGCTCCCTGAGCTCGCGCATCTGCTTGCGCCCAGGCTTGAAGCCCTGTTGCTCCTCGAGGTCGACGGCTTTCGCTCGGGTCACCTGGTTAACCACCGAAGCCGGAAGTAGCTTCTTCTCCGTGCGGTACACCAGCAGGATCTGGCGATTGACAATGTGAGCGAGATCCTCGCCATCTCTCGATGCACACCATCCGGCCGTGTGCATTTCCATCGCCGAGGGATCGCGGAAGGCATTCTGTTGAAGTCGTTCGAGAAGACGCTCGTTGCTGAGCGTCCACTCACTGATGCGGAAAATCTGGAGATTGCGAAACCACATGTCTGATTCCTTTCGTGAGAGGTTGGCGGCGGTCAGTCGCCGCGTTCGGCGTCGGCCCTGATGTAGAAAGCAAGGGCCGCGAGGAGGATGGCCGCGTGCTTTTCGAGGGCATCGCGACGCGCCTGCTTGGCTTCGAAGTCCTCACGGCAACGCGGTGAGCCAGAGCGGGGAGGAGTCCGGGACGGCTGGTAATTCATAAGCGGGCGTAGCTCTTTCCACGCGCGGACGGCTGCCGCTCTTTTTGCGGCTGACCTCATACGCCGGACCGCCACCTCACATAGAGGCAGGAGACGAGCATTACGCCCCAAATCGCCCAGGCCGCTTTCGGGTGCCGACGGATCCACCGGTCGGCGCCGTTGACCGTCGAGATGAGGAGTCGATCAATCATCGGTGCCTCAGTTGGTCGCGTCGCGATACCCGAGCCGGTACGCGAGTTCATTGGACTGGCAAGGCGCGCCGCGCATGGCGTCGCACCAGCCGTTTTGGTATTGGCGAATCTCAGTTGCAAACATGTTGATCTCCTCAGTCGAGGCGAATTGTTGCGTTCTTGAACATCCAACTCGAGCAGACGGCGCCACTGACGCGCCGACCTGTCGGGCCCGTCGCAGTAAAGCCAGTGGAGTAGGTGTCGTCCTTGCTACAGGCTGCCCACTCATAGCCAGTGAGGTGAACGTTGGTGTAGCCTGCGCCTTCGAGGACGCGCTGTGCGGTGCTGGCGTCAGTGCAGGCGGACAGAAGAAGGGCGAGCGAAATCACGACTGCAGCGAGCCTCATGGGGAAACCTCGAAAGGGGAGAAGGGAAAGCCCCGGCAAAACACCGGGGCTACGGCTTTAACCATGTCCGTCATGGGCCTGTGAGCGGTCAGGCTCGCTCTGCTGCGTTAAGCGGGCGCGAGAGATGTGCACCTAGCCGTAATCCATCGGCACGGCCGTGTTGCGCGTTCGTCGAAGGCGTCTGAGCGGCGCTCGCCACAGACGCGGATAAGCCGCCGCTCGCGCCCAAAGGAGCGGCAGCAAAATCAGTAGTAATGGCATGAGATTTGAATCGGTGAAGAGAGTGGCCAGCGCTGATCTCCGGCTATCAAGCCCCCGTGCACGGGCGTGTTCATTCACCCTCAAGAGAGCAGACCCTTCCAGCAACCGGGGGACGGTGTACGGGCTATTTAACGTCGCCGCGCCGACGCGGGTCTGCTCACTTGAAGGTGCCCGTCTCTCCGGGCCGTCACGCATGTCCGAACGCCCAAGTCGAAACCGGGACGCCGCACAGCCATCGTCTCGCGCATCAGCGTTTGCGCCTCATTACAGGGATGGCTCCCGCAACGACTAAGCCGACTCGTCGTTTGTTTGCTGTTTTATAGACAGTTGGTTGTCAGCCCGGCAGCAGAAACTTGAATTCAGGTGCCGCACTCTCGCGGCGGTCACGCCTGCATCATCGGGGGCGTTCCCTCTCCGGGGAGGTGTCTAAGCGTGGCGATACGGCATCAGAAACCCGATGCCGCCGTCGAAGACAAACTTCGCCATCTGCGTTGGATCCACTGACGGAAAGAACTGAACATCGGGTAGGTCAGCGATACGGCGGAGGTACTTTTCCTGAAACCAACCCGCTCCGATCTGTACAGGGCGGCTCTCTTCCCCGAATCCGTTGCACTCCTGGCATCGCACTGCGCCCGCCTGCGTAGCCGAAGCGGCAAAGAAGTGAAACCCTTCCCCATCGCACGACTTGCATGCGTACGTGTGGTTGCAGTGTGAGAACTCCCCTTCGCCATCACAGGCTTTGCATTTGATGCTGAGTTCGTAGCCGGCGCCATTGCAAGCCTCACATTTGTTACGCGGTCCGCCCGGGAAGTGAATTTCGTGGGCATCAAGCTGCTCAGCAGTTGCTTCGATGAAGCGGGCCACGCTTCCGAGCCGCTTCTCGATTGCGCGCGGCGTTTCCCCTGCTTCGACGGCGTTCAACGCGACCATCACTGCGCCGTCCGTTGCGGCAATCCATCCTGCGTCGAACCACGGTTTGTGAAGGTCGGTGCGCGGATCGTCCGAGTGGGCGCAGAACAGCGCCAAATCAATCGACATGGTTCCTCCTCATGTATATGGCGCAGCTCTCGGAAGAAAGCCGCCTCAGATACATCATGTGTGGATGCAGAGCCCCGTGCTACTCCCGGCTGAGCCGGCTCACGGCGGCGCTGCATCTCTTCAATCCAAGCGACGTTCTATAGCCGCACGAAGCAGCCAGGCGGCGCTTGGATAGCCTCCGGTCTTGTGTCTCAGGGGTAGAGGGTTCCGCCCTGCGCCTAGCCGCGCCCGCGAAGAGCGGACGCCATCGGCGTGTTCTATCGGTAACTGAGTTTTTAAGGAGCGCCCCGACCTGCGGGCGGGCAGCGATGTGTGCTGCGTTGAGACGAATAATTGCACAAGAAAAACTAGCATGCAAGAAAAACTAGTATGCGTGTCGATGCGAAATTTGGATCGCTAATCGATTATCGATAGCTCAAACAAAAACGGCCCGCGCTGCGGACCGTTGATGAAATGCTTGATGGACTTAGATGTGGTCTGCCCAGTGCTGCTCAGTGACGATGACTATAGGAACTCCGCTCGTGGCGTATTCAACCGCCTTTTTTATTTTCGTTCCGTATGTCGAATGCAGCCAGTCTCGCGATCCGATTTCGCCAATTACCAAGTAGTTCAGCTTCTTCGTGATACCGTCAGTCGGTAGGCCCCCGCGAGCGCTTACTTGGGTATGGCACCAGTCGCGCGTGCCCGAATAGAACTTTCCGGTAAAACAGAATGTACGGCCTTGGAATTCAATCTCAGGTGGCGGGTTAGTGACCGGCAAGGACGTAGAGTTTGACGATTCGCCCGCGTTCTGTGAAGAGTTGCCGCCAACCGTTGAGAGCATAAGCCTCAGAAGCTCGCCTTCCTCGCTGCTATCTAGAAACCCATCGGAAAGCGCCTGTTCGAGCCGAGGGTAGAGCACGTTCGCCGGCCATTGTGTAGCGACGTCACGATTGCTGTCGAGCCATTTGAGAACAAACTCGGCCTCTGAGTGTGAGATCTCGCCGTCAGCAATGACGCCTTTGACGATGCCTATGAGCTCGTCGATTTTCCGTTCAGCGACGGCTTGCGACCGAAATGCCAGATTGAGCGGCTGGCCTTGCGAATCAACTGCGGACATTGTGCACCCCGTAAGAAGTTGGACAACATCCGATTTCGACCGCTCACGCGCGCATCAGAGTTTGAAGCCCACCCAGAACGCCCGCCCGAGAATGTCAAAATCAGGATGATCACTATCGAGTGGGATATCGGAGTAGGCGCCACTTGTATTTTCGGAGCGTGCCACGAACCCTCCGCCCCTTACCTTATATAAGCGCTTGACCAGCAATTTTCCGTCCTGGCGAATTGCGTAGACCTTTCCGTTCACGACAGTCGTATCGGATCGATTCACGAGGATCGTAGAACCGTCTGGAATAAGCGGCTCCATGCTATCGCCCTTCACTGTCACGGAGACCGCGCTATCTGGCGTGGCGCCAGCCGATCTAAGAAAGTCGGCACGAAACGACAGGCGGCTCTTTTCGTCTTCGCTTTCAACCACATGGCCGTGGCCCGCAGACAGCTTGACATCAAGCCGCTTGATCGTCACGAACTCCTGATCTCCTGCAGTGGCCTCTCCGCCAGTCATCAGAAAATCAACCGTTGTATGCAGCGCGTCCGCGACGGCCTGCAGTCGCTTGCGTTGTGGTGCCGTCTTGCCGTTCTCCCACTGCTGAACCGTCTGCCATGACACGCCGACCGTAGAGGCGAGCGTCTCCATCGAAATTGACAGCTTTTCGCGAAGAGCTTTGATGCGGGCATGAATTGAGTTCATGCGCGCGAGGGTAAACACAAGACGACCTTGTGTCATTGCAGGAAAATCTTGCATGCTAGTTTTTCTTGTATTAGGATTTGCCCATGACCAATGCTCACAACATCTCCCGCGCGATCAACAACTTGGGTGGCCCGGTGTCCGCCGCAAAGGTGTTGGGAGTTCGCAACTACCAAACCGTGCAGCAGTGGGTTCGGAGTGGGTCGGTTCCCGCGAAATACGCCAAGGCATTCGAAGACAGATCTGGGGTATCTCGGACACTGCTTTGCAAAGACTGGATGTTCTATTGGCCCGAGCTGGCCGGCGGCGCTACTGGAGAGAGCAAGTGAAAGAACCGATCAACATGAACGGCACCCTCCGCAATGCGCTATTTACGGTCTCCCGCGAATTCGACCGGATCTGGGCGGCGCTTGGGGTGCACGCTCCTCCGGTTGCGCTGCCAAGTGGCATGAAGTGCACCCGGATTGACGGCATCTCGACGATCCGCGCGTCAATGCTGGCGCGAGCCTTGGCGATCACGTTCAGCGAAACGATGTTCGAAGACAGCAAGGAATGGACGCTGATCGACGAGCTGGAGAAGTCCAAGGACGAATTCTGGCGCATGGTCGGAACTTTTCTCAAAGATGAATTCCATCGAAGCCTGGTGAAGACCAAATGACTGAGCTCAGCGAGTGGTGGGAACAGAAAAAGCGCGAAGTCGAGAGGCAACTGCCTCGCGATGTGCGTGAGGCGAAGCGCAAAAGCCGGTTCGAGTGCATCAACGGCAAATTGCGCTTGAAGACCATGAATCCGCGGCGTGAGGTCAGGCGGGCGCTCATCCGGCAAGCGACGATGGAGCACTTCCAAGAAACCCTCCATCGAAATTTGAACCGTCTTTTGGCCGAAAAAAAGGAATCGGAATGACCAACACCTCGAAGGTAAGTATCGAAGTCGACGGCGCCGGTCGCGGTCACGTGGACGTTGATGGCGTGCGAATTCCGCGCGTGCAAAGCGTGACAACTCGGGTGGTAGCCGGCGATCAGGCGGCTGTTTCGCTCACGTTGGCGATCGCCGGTACCGCACAAGTCGAGTACGCCGGCGCCTCGATTCAGATTGACGGCGTGGTGATGCCGGAATCGCTTGAAATCTCGCTGTGGCGATACCTGGCAAAGAAGTATGGCCGCGAGATCGTCGTTACGACGCTGGAGTCGATCTCGCGGGAGTTCAGTTGCAGTGATGCGGATGTCCGGCAGGGCGGATTGAACTGGCGAGGTTAGACCCCTAGTAGTTCTTTCGCCCGAATAACGGCCAGTCGCTCGATTTCGGAGATTGAAACTTCTTTGACGTCTGATGGTTCGATGAACACCGTTATTTGGGCTTCCTCCATGGCGGTGTCTTCCGACAAGACGATGGCAAGTTCGACACGAAGTTTGTTCGGCGCTGCGTCGAACGGATGGTAAGCCGACAAGAATTTGAAGTCCATGAGTCCCTCGATGGATGTTGAGTTGTACGAAGTGAAGAGCGCACAGCTTAGCACCGTCGGGGGACTCGCCAGATTTGAGTAGTGGTTGCATGCGTATCACTGTAGGCGCACGAGGAGAGAAATACATGCGAAACGAATCGCACAAAACGAAGCTTGCCATCCTGTCGGATCACGTCGACGCGTGGCGCCAGCGCGCGGGCAGCCGCGAGACCGTTGCTCTGCAAATCGTTGAGGCTCACAGAGCGTGGGGCGGTGATGCGCTGCCGCGACTTGAGTTCGACATGTCCGGCGACGCGTTCACCGCTGCGAAGAACGCGGCGGATCGGATTTTCCGGTGGCTGGATGACCGGACGAAAGACACGAACCTGCTGCCGGCGAACTTCGAGCGCTCGATCTTGGCCGCCATGCCGGCAGACATTCGCCTGTCATACCTGAACGCCTGGCTTGCGCCGGTAGACGTATCGGTTCGTGTGCGCACGCTCTTCGATAGCGACGAACTCAGTCCGCAGCAGATCGTGCAGTCGATTGTTCATGCGAATCACAGGACGGAATCCGACGCTACCGACCTGCTGGACGGCATTGACCCAGGTGAGCTGCCACGTTTGCACAACAGCCTGATCAACGACATTTCGGTGAAGAAGTCGTTAGTTGGCGCAGTCGAGATGGCAATGTGGACCACCGGTGAAGCCCCCATCGGGCTGGAGGGCGCGGCGAAGTGAGCGAGAAAGCCATCAAGTCAGAAGTTGCCGACGGTACTTCGTCACCGCCCGTCGACGCCCAGTCGGAGTTCTATTCACGTCTCGCCCGCGCGAGCTTTGGTCCCGATATCGGGATAACTGCCAACATCTGCATTAGCTGTGGCGCTGTGCGCCAGCCGAACGGCGAGATGCCGTGCGACCACTGAGGAGCCCCCATGAGTGCACATCGAGTCAATCAAGCGTGGGGCGTCGAGCTGCGCCACACCGAGAAGATCGTGCTGTTGGCGTTGAGCCACCACGCGGTCATGTCGACGGGCGAATCGTCGCCGAAGGTCAGCCGCCTGGCGCGTGACTGCGGCATGTCGGAATCGGCAGTGCGCGACTCAATCAAGGCGCTGGAGGCGGCCGGCTACATCGAGGCCAATCCGATTCGCCGTGGCTTGACGCTGTTCCGCGTGAAAGTCGGGGCGTCGGAATGAGCCTTGACGCAATCACCTGGGCGCGCCACCAAAAGGTGGGGAAAGGCCCAACAAAATCGGTTCTGATGGCGCTCGCAGACTTCGCCAGCGAAGACTTCGTATCGTTCCCGAGCATCGACACCCTCATCGCTTGGACCGAGCAGGATCGCAAGACCGTCTTGGCCAACATCGATCGCTTGAAGGATGCCGGGTGGATTACGGACACGGGCGAGCGCACTGGACGCACCAGGCAGATCGTCGTGTACCAAATCAACGTCGAGCGAGGCGTTGAGGTAAAGGTGGGCCCTCGCAGCCAAAGCAACCCGAAATCGGAACGGTTCCAAAAACGGAACGGTTCCGAAAACGGAACAGTACCGAATTCCCCCTCAAACAGTCCCAATTCCGACTCGAAACAGTCCCAAATTTCACCGGAAACAGTCCCAAATTCGGTACCCGTAACAGTAGTTAACAGTAATGAACAGGGAAGGAACAGTGGTGCGCGCGGAACGCGCTTACCCGAAAACTGGATTCTCACCAAAGCGCTGGGCGATTGGGCACTGCAAGAGCAGCCGACCTGGACCGCCGACCACGTTCGTCGTGTAGCGGACAAGTTCCGTGACTACTGGACAGCGAAATCCGGACAGCAAGGGCGGAAGACCGACTGGGACGCAACGTGGCGCAATTGGGTCCGCAACGAGAAGCCGCTGACGGGTGGCGGCGCTGGAGCGGGTTTGAACAAGCAGGAGCTGCTTGAGCAACGAAACCGAGAGATCGCCGCTGCACAGGCCGCTCGGATCATGGCAGGGGAGAACGCATGAAACCGACCGATTCCGTCGAGTTCTTTTCGCTCATCAGCAACGTCTACGCCTTTTACCGCCAAGACTACTCGGACTTCGTTGGGCAGGTCTGGTGGGGCGCAATGAAGGCTTTCGATCTCGCAGCGGTGCGCGATGCGTTGGGACGCCATGCCGCGAACCCCGATGCTGGGCAGTTTCTTCCGAAGCCCGCCGACGTTGTGAAGATGCTGGAGGGCTCGACGCAGGATGCCGCCTTGCTGGCCTGGCACAAGGTCGACAAGGCCGTGCGTGAGGTCGGCACGTACTCGTCGGTCGCCTTCGATGACGCGTTGACGCATCGAGTTGTCTTCGAAATGGGCGGTTGGATCTCGCTGGGTACGAAGGACGAATCCGAATGGCCGTTCGTGAAGAACGAGTTTGTGAATCGGTACCGCGGCTACCGAGGCCGTAGCCAAGTGCCCGAGTATCCACCGGTCTTGATCGGGATCGCCGAAACGACCAATACGCGCGCGGGCTTCCAGTCACAGGGGACGGTGCTCATTGGCAATGCCGAGTTGGCCCGTGCCGTGATGGCTGGTGGTAGCGACACACCACTGGTGGGCTACACGCGCACGGCGGTCTCCGAGCTGCTGCCGTATGCCGGCATGCCTGAGCCGGCGAGGCTGATCGCTTGAAGCAAGCAGAGTGCTGGCGGCACTTCGACGATGCCGCACGGGCGGCGCTGGCGGGACACGGGAACGCGGCGAGGGCGCTTGTTGAGAGGGTGAGGCGGCGCTTTGGTGATGAGGCGGCGGAGAGGCAGGACAAGGAATTGCGGGCATACATCGAACACATCCGGAGGAAGGGAAAGTGAGCCCTAAGCGGGAAAGCCAGTTGGAACTGCTGTTTGCGTTTCATTGCCGGGCACGGAAGGTTCCTGAGCCGGTGCGGGAACACCGATTTGCCCCTCCGCGGATGTGGCGCTTCGACTTTGCTTGGCCGGACAGGATGATCGCCGCGGAAGTCGAGGGCGGCATCTGGACGGGAGGGCGTCACACGCGTGGAAGCGGGTTTCAAGCGGACGCGGAGAAGTACAACACCGCGTCGCTCGCAGGATGGAGGGTGTTTCGATTCACGGGGGCGATGGTCTCGAATGGGACTGCAATCGAGACGATTCAGAAGGCGCTGGAGGTGGCATGAAAAACGTGATTCTGGACGGCATGGACAAGGGCGAGTGGTACGGCCGCCAGGCGCTGGCCGATATCTGTGGAGTCTCGCGCAACCTGGTGAATCGGTTGGTGGTCGAGCTCGTCAACGAAGGTCTTCTCGTAATCCGGCAGGAATCTCGCGGGCTCGAATTCGGGCTCGCGGTCACGCGGTCGACAGCCACCGTACAGGTGGCGGCACCGGTTCAACGCGCAAAGATCGCACCGCGTGCGGCAAGGCCGAGCATCGCCACCGGTCCTTATCGACCGAAGTGGAGGCCGATGAAGGCGTATGACCGGTATGCCCGCTCTCATCAACAACTCTGCGAGGAAATGCGATGAACGCGATATCAATTCGGCGTAAGCGCGTCGATGAGGAGGTCATCTACGCAAAATTGGATCACGACCAGATAAACGAACTGCTCGCGCAGGCGGTCGCAGCGGAGGCGGGTGTGACGATTGGCGGAGTGGGAGTCGCTATAACGAGGTGTTGGGTATCTACCACCAGCAGCATGAGCTCCGGAACGCGTGCAGAAGCGGAAATTGAGATCCGCATCAATCAACGAGCCACGGATGAGACGGAGTGATCCAGCGCAAGAAGCCAATGCGGCGCACCGGATTCAAGCGTAATGCGCCGGCGGCGCTCAACCCGTTCTGCGGCGCGGCAGCGTTCACGGGTACGACGTTTAAGCGCAAGTCGCGCAAGAAGCGATCGGGACACGACAAGGCGGCGCTGGCCGCTTGCGCAGGGCAGCCATGCTACCTGCAAATCCCGGGAGTGTGTTGTGGGGACTGGCGCACGACGGTGCCAGCGCATCGGAATGAAGGAAAGGGAATGGGGCTCAAGACGCCGGACAGATTGACGGTGCCAGCGTGCTTCACATGCCACGCCGAGTACGACCAGGGCAACAAATTGACACGAGACGAGAAGCGAGGACTCTTCAATGCAGCGTACGACCGATGGGCACCATACCGCGACCGACTGCTTGGGCTGGAGGCCGAAGGCAATGACTGACCAACAACTGCACATTCTCTGCCTGCAATACGGGCAGTGGTGCCGCACTCGTAAGTTCTTTGCGCCGCCTGTACCGGGAAACCTGCTGGCGCAGTTTCAGCCCAAGGCGAGCGGGGTTGGCGAGCCTGATGCTGAGCTGTTGCCCGAGATGCCGTACTTCAACATGGCGGTCCATGGCCTCGCGGAGCAAGAGCCGGAAGAAGCACTCTGCTTTGCATTGTTCTATAACCATGGCTTTCGCCCGGTGAAAAGCATTGCCGCGGCGATGGGCATCTCGCGCCGAACGTTTTACTATCGGATGTATCGCTTCGCCGAGCGTGCGTACAAGATGAGTGGAGTCCTTCGGCGCGCCGCAGAAAGTGTGCAATAAATCTTGCACAAAATAGTTCTGCACACTTTTCGTGATTTCCGTATCATTTCTGAAAGGCTGGAGTTTGTGTAGCCAAAGCCCGCGACGGTGAGAGCCTCGCGGGCTTTTTCGTTTCTCGCTGTCTCCTCGACGTGTGATCTTTGCCCGCTTCGGCGGGCTTTTTCTATTCCGCTATGCCGCATCCTCTCGAAGCCAAAATCGAAGCACTCATCGATGCGCTGTCAGAGCATGCGCGAAGCAACTTCGCATTGGCTGAAAGCCTGTCAGCTCTGACGAACGCGATGGTCGATGGTGCCGAACCCGAGATGCAGGAAGACGCTGTGCCGAGTTACGGCGGTCTCGCAGGGTAATGCCGACGCGACCGTCTAAGCACAGGCCAGCGTTGCCCTCGACGGCCCGACATGAACTGCCGGAACTGAGTCGGCAGACGCGCCGCGAGATGCACACCGGTGTAAAGCGCTGGCTCGCGATTCGCGAGTTCACGCTGAGGCGCGACAGGTTCACGTGTCAGGCGTGCGGGCGAATAGTCGCAGGCAAGGGCGAAGCGCACGTCGATCACGTGGATGGCGACAGTCACAACAACCCGCCCGACGGCAGCAACTGGCAGACGCTGTGCGTGCCATGCCACTCGGCCAAGACGGCAAAAGAGAACGGCGGATTCGGGAATTCCCCGTCAAATGAGAGTGGTTCGCGTTTGACGGGTGGGGGGAGGTCAAAACTTTGAATCGTTTTGCTCCCGGCACGGGCGCGGAGTCATTTTTTCACGCCGTCAAAATTCAGAAAACGTTTTTTTAGGGAATTGAAATGACGCGAGGTCGGAAGCCTAAGCCTCCGAGCCTCAAGGTCTTGGCCGGGACCGATAGACCAGACCGGGAGGCCCCCGAGGCGATCGAATTTGATCTGGTCGAGGAGTTTCCTGAGCCGCCGCCAATGCTGAATGCGGTTGGCGCTGCTTTCTGGAATAGGGAGGGGCCGCGGCTTGTTAAAGCAGGGGTGATCCAAGTTGTTGATTTGAACGCATTCACTATTGTCTGCTACGAGTGGCAGATGTGGACCCAAAAGGCCAGCGCTGGCATTTCACTCACTGCGTCTGAAGGTAACTATCTCAGGGGACTTTTTTCTGATTTCTGCATGAGCGGCCCAGCTTCGCGCAGTAAAGCGGCTATCGGCGGCGAGAAGCCTGCGGGCAACAAGTTTGCGACCAATGGCCGGCGTAGTGCGTGATTACGTAAAGATCGCGACTGACTATGCCAAGGAAGCGGTCGCCGACAAGAAGCGGAAGAAGTTCGGGAAACTGATTCGCCAAGCCGCGCAACGATTTCTCGACGATCTGAAGCGGGCCAAGAAGAAGGGCAACCCATTCATTTTCGACGACTGGCACGCATGCGACGCATGCGATTTCATAGAGAAGCTGCCGCACGTTGAAGGCAAGTGGGAAACGCCGGATATCGTTCTGCATGCCTCCCACGTGTTCTTTGTCGTGCAGTTGTTCGGATTTCGGAACCGAGAAGGCGGTCGGCGCTTCACTTCCGCGCTTTTCGCTGTCGCGCGGAAGAATGCGAAATCAACTTTAGCTGCGGCGATTCTGCTGTACTGCCAATGCTGTGAAGATGAGCCGGGCGCGCAGGTGATCAGCGCTGCGACGACTTTTCCCCAGGCGTCAATCATCTTCGGCGTCGCGAAGAAGATGGTCGAGAAGACCAGTGATTTACGCGCTGCGTTCGGGTTGGAAGTCTGGGCGAAGTCGATTTCGCGAGAAGAGACGCTTGGCAGCTTTAAGCCGATCCACGCAAAGGCATCCACGCAAGACGGCTTGAACCCGTCGCATGTTGGACTCGATGAGATTCATGCTCACAAGTCCGCCGACCTGTTGAATGTTCTTACGTCGGCAGCGGGCGCGCGTAGAAATCCGCTATGGCTTTATACGACGACAGAGGGATACACCAATCCCGGCCCATGGGCCGAGATACGGCAGTTCGCAAAGAAGCTTCTTGCTGGCGTCTTCGGCACCACGGCCGACCACTTCCTTGTCGTCTTCTACGCGGTTGACGAAGAGGATAAGGCTGCTGGCATAAAAGCCGATGAGGACTTCGATGAGCATGTCTGGATCAAGGCAAATCCTCTGCTCGATGCGAACCCGCACCTGCTAAATGCGATTCGGAAAGAGGCGATCGAGGCGAGGCAAATGCCCTCGAAGCACGCCGAATTCAAGATCAAGCGCCTGAATCGGCCCGCGAGTTCTGCCGATGCTTGGATTGATTTAGGACGCTGGGGAAAGTGCTCAGCTCCGGTGGATCTGGACGCACTGGTCGGTGTGCCTTGCTGGGGCGGCCTCGATCTTGCCAGCACGAGCGACTTGACCGTTCTCCGGCTCGTCTGGCGGGTGGGCGATGTGTTCCTAACCTGGGGGCGGCGCTGGGTGCCAGCTCATGCGGTATCGCAACGAACTGAGCGCGGAACCGTCCCGTATCAGGCGTGGGTCACCGCCGGCCTCATTGAGCAAACCGACGGGGACGTCACCGACTATGCAGTGATCGAGGCGGCCGTGCTTGACGCGGTTGCTCGATTCAACGTGCAGAACATCGGCTACGACAGATGGAACGCGTCGGACTTGGTAAACCGCTTGGTTGAGAAGGACGTGCCTCTGGTCGAGTTTGTTCAAGGGCCGAAGTCGTATCACCCGGCGATGCAGGCTTTGGAGCGCGCTTACATCGGTGGGAACGTCGCCCATGGCGGCGACCCAGTCCTCACGTGGTGCGCGTCGAACCTCGTCGCGCGAAGGGACCAGAACCTGAACATGGCGCCAGACCGGAAGCGGTCCGCCGACAAGATTGATGACATGGTTGCTCTCCTGATGGCCGTCGGCGTTTCCGTCGCTGGCGACAGTGATGAGGGCAACTTCGATGACTTCCTGAGAGAACCTCTGATCGCATGAAAGGAACTGCGAAGAAGCCAGGGCGGATTAAAGCCGCGGTTCTGGACTGGCTCGGCGTGCCTATCGGCCTTTCAGACGGTGCGTTCTGGGATGCATATCTGGCCGCTGGATCATCCAGTGGGCAGTCTGTCACCGAAAAATCGATGCTTCAGCTGTCGGCCGTGTGGGGCTGTGTTCGTCTGATCTCCGAGACGATCTCCACGCTGCCGCTGTCGATGTACGAGAAGACCGGTAAGGGCAAGCGTACGGCGTCGTCGCATCCGCTCAACTGGATTATTCATGATCAGCCGAATGCAGACACGACGGCGTCCGTCTTTTGGGAGTCAGTTGTCGCCTCGATGCTGTTGCGGGGTAATGCGCGGGCCGAGAAGCTGATGCTCGGTGGCAAGGTAGTAGGGCTCAACTTCCTCGATCCTCGCCGGCTCGCGATCAGCAAACGTGGTAACGGAGTTCTCAATTACCGTTACACCGAATCGGACGGCCGCCAACGTGAAATTCCGCCCGATCGTATCTGGCTGGTCCCTGGCTTCTCGCTCGATGGTCAGTGCGGAGTTTCGGTGATCCAGTACGGCGCGAACGTATTCGGTGCCGCGCAGGCGGCGGACGTCGCTGCAAACAAGACGTTCGAAAATGGCTTGATGCAGACCGTCGTGTTCAAGATGGCGCACGTCCTTAAACCGGATCAGCGCGCCGAGTTCCGGGAGAACTTGAAGGAAATCACCGGGGCGCTCAACGCAGGGAAATCGCCGTTGCTTGAAGGTGGGATGGATGCCGACACGCTGGGCATCAACCCGTCCGATGC
>NZ_CABPSD010000024.1:0-26256 GCF_902459575.1 Pandoraea morbifera | reverse complement strand
TGGCGCACGCACTACAACGAGGTGCGCCCGCATTCGAGTTTGCAGTACCTAACCCCCGCCGAATTCCGTCGGGTCAGTGAATGTGGTTCAAACACCGGGGCCGTGATTCTCTAGACGCCAGTGGTACGAAAATATCCGTCAGGTCAGTTGTAATTTTTTTCGGCTGAATTCCTTCAAGCCATCGATCACCAACAGTTGTTCGGCGATCAGTCGCTTGAGCCGATCGTTCTCGGATTCGAGCTCTTTGAGTCGACGGGCCTCGGGCACATCCATGCCGCCGAATTTGTTCCGCCAGCGGTAGAACGTCTGCTCCGTGATGTTGTGCCGCTTGCACAGATCTTTCACCGGTTCCTGGTGGCTCTCGGCTTCACGCAGGATGCGGATGATCTGCTCGTCGGTGTGGCGCTTCTTCATCGAGTTCTCCTTGGTCGATAGGATAAGAGAACTCACTGGCCGTTTGGCTACACGATTCGTCTTAGGTCAGTCGGTCGGCCGTGCAAATCGACTAACGGCCGTTGTAGCTCGGAAGCCGACGTGACATAAGCTGCGGATTGAGCCGCCGAAGCTGGTCGTTTGTCGCCTCGCCCCAAGACCCCATATCCCTGCCTATCGAGGCCGGCAAGGTAGAATAGGCGGTGTCCAAGCAATCCGGCTAGGGCAAAACCAAGCAGAATTCGCCGGAACCGTCGGACGCGCATAGGACTCGTGCAGTCTCGCGGCGCATCGAGAAAGTGGCCCGCAGAAAAGAAAAACGGCCTAGGTTGTTAAACCTAAGCCGTCCTTTTTTCTGGGACAACTCACCAGAGAATCTGGTGGGTGGTACAGGGATTGAACCTGTGACCCCTGCCGTGTGAAGGCAGTGCTCTACCGCTGAGCTAACCACCCAAATCATTAACTAAATCAATGATTTAGTGTTGATTGCTGAAGTCTTTCCTTCGCAATCAGGAGCAGAACTTTAACTGTTTTCGTAGAAGTCTGCAACCTTTCTTTTCAATCTTGTTTTGCTGCCGCCGTGACGATATCTCTCGATCACTTCACGCCGTTTCTCGCGATGACTCGCAAGCAGCAAAGACAGCGATTATAGGGATGTTTTCTTCGCTTGGGAAGGGCTCCGTGCAATTTTTTCGCGGATACCTCGAGAATCCCTGTCATGTCACGCAGCCGGCGTCGCTTCACCTTCCGGCGCTGCCGGTTCCGTGCGCCAGACGCATGTCCCTTTGATGCCCTTGTCGATGCCGTCGAGTACCGCGCCGTGCAGTTCGATCTCTTCAGCCGCCGCGAGGATGACCGGCAGTTCGAATTGACGCAGCGAGATCTTTTCGCGATGTGCGCCCGCGTCGCTTTCGTCGCCGTCGCCCGAATCGATGACCAGGCTCTCCTGACCGCGGGTCATCGCCAGGTACACGTCGGCGAGCAGTTCTGCGTCGAGCAGTGCGCCGTGCAACGTACGATGCGCATTGTTCACGCCAAGACGTTCGCACAGCGCATCCAGCGAGTTGCGCCGACCAGGGAACATCTCCCGCGCACGCAGCAGCGTGTCGATCAGGCCAGAGCAGTGCTCCATGAAAGGCGGCCAGCCGAGGCGCCCGAACTCCATGTCGAGAAAGCCCAGGTCGAACGCGGCGTTGTGAATGATGATTTCGGCGCCGCGGCAATATTCGCGCAGCTCTTCCGCAATCTCCGCGAACTTGGGCTTGTCGGAGAGGAATTCCGTCGTCAGGCCGTGCACCGCCAGTGCCCCCGGATCGCTGTCGCGCTCGGGGTTGATGTAGAAATGCAGGTTGTTGCCGGTCAGGCGGCGATTGACCAGTTCGACGCAACCGATCTCCAGCAGACGGTCCCCCGTCTTCGGGTTCAGCCCGGTGGTTTCGGTATCGAGGATCAGTTGTCGCATGATGTTTCGGTAGTTGGCTCGTACTTTTGGAATTGGCACGCGCAGCCGTATGGTCTCACGGACCGCCGGACTGACGAACTCGCGCAACGCGCGGTCGCTCGCCCGCGTGCAAGGTCACCCGCGCCGCAGACTCTCCACGCCGCGATTGGCCAGTTGGTCGGCGGCTTCATTGCCGTCGTGTCCCGCGTGACCTTTCACCCAGCGCCAGTCGATCTCGTGCTTCTGAGAGACGGCGTCGAGTTCCTGCCACAGGTCGGCGTTCTTCACGGGCTCCTTCGCGGCGGTCTTCCAGCCTCGGGCCTTCCAGCCGTGAATCCATTCGCTGATGCCCTTTTGCACGTACTGCGAATCGGTGTGCAGCACGACATGGCACGGCTTGTTCAAGGCTTCGAGCGCGCGAATGACGGCAAGCAGCTCCATGCGGTTATTGGTCGTATTCGGTTCGCCGCCGTACATTTCCTTGCGGTGTTTGCCGGCAACGAGCAGGGCGCCCCAACCGCCGGGGCCGGGATTGCCTTTGCAGGCACCGTCGGTATAGATCTCAACTTGCGGCAAGGTCATCTCTCAAACGATCAGTCGGACACTTCGGTCGCTTCGGCCATCTGGCGGTGCGTGGTGTTCGGTGTGGCCACCGGCGCCGCCGCGGGCTGGAGCGCGAGTATACGCTTGCGGACCTTGCCGACCAAGCGCATGCCACGCACACGCTTGACCGCGCGAACCCCGTACAAGGCACCGAAGATCGGCCACCAGCGATCGCCGGCGGACTCCATGAACTCGAAGCGTTGCAGCCAGTGATCGCCGCGCAGCGGAGGCCGGTAGCACCCGAAGCGGCCCCGGTCGATGTCGAACGACAGCAGCTTGAGCCAGTCCTTCAGGCGAGTGAAGGCGATGAGGTCGGCGCCCGGGGGCAGAAACGGCGCGCCCGCCAGACGTCCCAGCTCTTCGCGCGCGCCCCACAGGCTTAGGTTGTTGAAGCCGGTGATGATGACCTGTCCCTCGGGCACGAGAATGCGCTCGACTTCGCGCAGGATGTCATGCGGGTTCTCGGCGAACTCGAGCACGTGCGGCAGCACAACGAGGTCGGTGCTGGCCGTGGCGATCGGCAATTCGTCGAATCGACTTACCAGGATGTCGCGCGCGACCAGCTCGGACGCGACGGGCGCGCTACCGTCCGTCGCCGGCGCGCACGTCGTCGTATCGGTCGTGTCGCTCGCCGCCTTGGTCATGAGCGTCGGGGCCTCCGGCCCTCGCGCAGCAGGCAGCACGAGCCCGCGGTAGGGCATGCGGTTCTCGCGCAGCGTATCGAGCTCGGGACGGCCCAGCTGCAACGCGTGATAGCCGAACAGATCCCCGACCCATTGATCGAAGAGGGCCTGTTCCCATGCGAGCGCGTAGCGGCCTGGCGGTGAGACGAGCCAGACGGGCCAGTCTATAATCGGACGTTCTGACATGGTGGCGAGTATATATGGATGCGCACGCAGATGCGGCAAGTGGGCAGTCGGCCGGAACACTGACCGTCTTTCCCGTCCCCGCGTTCCAGGACAATTATCTCTGGGTCATCGACAACGGCAAAGACGCCGTCGTCGTCGACCCCGGTGACGCCGATCCGGTGCTCGCCTATCTCGAATCGCGCGGCCTGACGCTGCGCGCCATTCTCATCACCCACAAGCATGCGGATCACGTCGGCGGCGTGGCCACGTTGCTGCAGCATTTCGATGTGCCGGTGCACGGCCCGGCACATGAAGCCATCGCGGGCGTCGATCATCCGCAGGTGGGGGGCGACACGGTGCACATCGCGGCGCCGGCCATGACGCTGGAGGTGATCGATGTGCCCGGCCACACATCCGGTCATGTAGCCTACTTCCTCGGTGCGGGCGCGGCGGCTGCGCCGCGGCTGTTCTGTGGCGATACGTTGTTCTCGTGCGGATGCGGGCGCCTCTTCGAAGGCACGCCGGCGCAAATGCTTGCATCGCTCGACAGGCTCGCGGCGCTGCCGCCGGCCACGCTGGTGCATTGCACCCACGAATACACGCTGTCGAACATTCGCTTCGCGCTGGCCGTCGATCCGGACAACGAGGCGCTCGCCGCCTGGCATCAGGAGGCGACGGCGCTACGTGCGGCCGGGCGTCCGACGCTGCCCACGACGCTCGCCCAGGAGCGCGTGACCAACCCGTTCCTGCGCAGCGATGCACCGGCGGTCGTCGCGGCCGCCGAGCAGCATGCCGGTCGCACATTGCCGTCTCGCGAGGCAGTGTTCGCCGCCATCCGCGGCTGGAAAGACAACTTCCGTTGATCGAGAGCGCGTCGCGCTGTCAACAGCACGACGCGTCATGACGTCTGCCGCATTGCGGACGTTGACACGTGTCGACTCGTCTGCTCACCCCTGATTCATTGCCCCACACGTGATGTTTCGGAGTCATGCCGATGGCATCGCGCATGCGATTCGAGCGTACCTTTCCTGTGTCGTCACGACCACATCCTGTCGGTTCTTGGTCGGGGATAACCCTTAATTTTTGGGCGTTTTGATGAGATTTTTGCAAAAAAATTAGGCAGAAAGGTTGACGCATCTGAAGGGTTTCCTTACCATCCTTGCCAATTTCATGAAGATGTAACCCCATTCGAGCCCGATCAATGCGACTTATCGTTAGCTTGTTACTGACGCTGCTTCTGGCGGCTTGCGCCAGCACAGCGCCGACCACAGGTGCGTCGAATACGACTCCCGATGCGCAGAGCAAGTCGCCTCTCGCCTCGACCGCAAAAGGCAAACAACGCGTTTCGAGCGATCAGACCATCGACCTCGACAACGACTCCATCAACGATCTGGCCTACGGCAGCGACGATGCCGATCTCTGGTCACGCATCCGTCACGGATTTGCCATCCCCGATCTCGACACCGACCTCGCGCAGGACCGCACGCAGTGGTACGCGCAGCGCCCCGAGTATGTCGAACGCATGATCGACCGGTCGAGCAAGTATCTGTTCCATATCGTCGAAGAGCTCGAGCGCCGTCATATGCCGACGGAACTCGCGCTGCTGCCG
Organism: Pandoraea morbifera; assembly: GCF_902459575.1. Lineage (NCBI taxonomy): Bacteria > Pseudomonadati > Pseudomonadota > Betaproteobacteria > Burkholderiales > Burkholderiaceae > Pandoraea > Pandoraea morbifera. The sequence continues at coordinate 21,323 of NZ_CABPSD010000024.1, read as the reverse complement.
TTCGTGGAAAGCGCGTACAACCCGCAGGCGCTTTCGACGGCGAAGGCGGCCGGCATGTGGCAGTTCATTCCCAGCACCGGCAAGACGTATAACCTCAAGCAGAACATGTGGCAGGATCAGCGCCGCGATGTGCTCGCTTCGACGACCGCCGCGCTCGACTATCTGTCGAAGCTCTACGCGATGTTCGGCGACTGGCACTTGGCGCTCGCTGCGTACAACTGGGGCGAAGGTAACGTGCAGCGCGCCATCGACCGCAATCAGGCGCAGGGTCTGCCGACCGACTACCTGAGCCTGCGCATGCCGACCGAGACGCGTTACTACGTGCCGAAGCTGCAGGCGATCAAGAACATCATCGCGCACCCCGACGTGTACAACGTCAAGCTGCCGGACATTCCGAATCACCCGTATTTCGTGAGCGTGACGACCAAGCGCGACATCGACGTGGCGCTCGCCGCCAAGCTCGCCGATCTGCCGCTCGACGAATTCCGCGCGCTCAACCCGTCTTTCCGCAAGCCCGTGATCCTGGGCGCGGGGCAGCCGCAGATCCTGCTGCCATTCGATAGCGCGGAAGTGTTCCAGCGTCGCCTGAAAAGTTACGACAAGCCGCTCTCGAGCTGGACGACCTACACGTCGTCGTCGCGCGAGCGTCCGGAAGATGTCGCCCGCAAGCTGGGTGTCGACGCCGCCGTGATCCGCTCCGTGAACAATATCGCGCCGCGCATGCGCCTGAAGGCGGGCTCGACGCTGCTGGTGCCGCGCTCCGACGACATCGACCAGGACATCAGCCCGTCGGTGGCGAGCAACGCCGTGTTGGCGCTGGAGCCGGACCTGCCGGATACGCGCAAGATCATGGTGCGTGCCCGCAAGCGCGATACGCTGGCTGCTGTTGCATCGCGCAGCGGCGTGAGTGTTGCGCAAATCAAGAGCTGGAACCGTCTGCGTAGCGACCGGCTCACGTCGGGCCAACTGCTGGTGCTTCACGTGCCGGTCAAGGACGCTTCGCGTGTTGCCGCTGCATCGGCGCCTGCCGCCAAGGATGACGAGGAAGCGCCGCGCACGCGCATGGTGCGTGGCAAGAACGGCAAGATGATTCGCGTGGTCGACCATCGACCCGCCGCCAAGCCGACGAAGGTTGCCGCCAGCAGCAAGGCGGCTCCGGCGAAAGCGACCGGCAAGGCCGCGAAAGCGCCGGCGAAGACGGTGACGAAGACCGCGAAGGCCCCGGCGAAGGCCTCCACGAAGGTCACCAAGACGGCACAGCGCTAATCCGCGAGGACGCGCTGGCGGACGATCGCCGATTCGGCACCGACCGCCTGTCGTCGGGCCGACGCCCGCGCACCACGCCGTATCTGATCGAGCGCCCGTGAGGACTCCCCTCACGGGCGCTTTGTTTTGCGCATCGGCGTAATCCCCTAGCGTTTGCGCGGCGGCATGCGCCGCCGCGGTAAGCCTTCCGTAAGCGTCAACGCGCACACTGAACGCGAGGCACGTGACCCGTGTCCGACGATTTCACCGCACCGATGCAAATTGCCGTTCGATGGCCACACGCCGTCGAACCAGCCGGCCCGATCCGGCGCCGCGCAGCCAGGTTTCGCCCCACCGTCGACATCGCCCGACAAGGGGTGGGCGCGCGAGCTCATCAATACATGCAAGGAGACACCATGACTTCGTACGCGTCGTTTCTCGCCCGCTCGATCGGCCCTGACTCGCGTGAGGCTTTCTGGGAGGAGCAGGCTCGCCTGATCGACTGGGAGACGCCTTTCACGCGGGTGCTCGATTATGACAAGCCGCCCTTTGCGCGCTGGTTCGTCGGCGGGCGCACCAATCTCTGCCATAACGCCGTCGATCGCCATCTGCCGTCGCGTGGAACGCAAAACGCGCTTATCTGGGTCTCGACCGAAACCGGCCAGGAGCGTGTCTACACGTACGATGAGCTTGCGGCGGAGGTGAACCGCATGGCGGCGTCGCTGCAATCGTTAGGCGTGACTCGCGGCGAGCGGGTTCTGATCTACATGCCGATGGTGCCCGAGGCCCTGTTCGCCATGCTGGCCTGCACGCGTCTTGGCGCGATCCATTCCGTCGTGTTCGGCGGGTTCGCCTCGGTGAATCTCGCCGCGCGCATCGACGACGCGCAGCCGAAGGTTATCGTCTCGGCCGACGCCGGTTCGCGCAATGGCAAGGTTGTTCCGTACAAGCCGCTGCTCGACGAAGGCATCGAACTCGCAAAGCACAAGCCGTCCAGCGTGCTGCTCATCGACCGCGGCCTGGCCGAGATGACGCGCGTGCCCGGGCGCGACGTCGACTACGCGCCGCTGCGCGAACAACATCTCGACGCTTTCGTTGCGTGCGAGTGGCTCGAATCGAGCGAGCCGTCGTACGTGCTCTACACCTCGGGCACCACAGGCAAGCCCAAGGGCGTGCAGCGCGATACCGGTGGATACGCCGTGGCGCTTGCCTCGTCGATGCAGCACATCTTCTGCGCCCGGCCGGGCGACACGATGTTCTGCGCGTCGGACATCGGCTGGGTCGTCGGCCACAGCTACATCGTGTATGCGCCGTTGCTCGCTGGCATCGCAACGGTCATGTACGAGGGCACGCCGATCCGTCCGGACGGTGGCATCTGGTGGCGCATCGTGGAGAAATACAAGGTGACGCAGCTCTTCACCGCGCCCACGGCCATTCGGGTGCTCAAGAAGCAGGACCCGGCGTACCTGACACAATACGACCTCTCGTCGCTGCGGCTGATTTTCCTGGCCGGAGAGCCGCTCGACGAGCCGACCGCACGCTGGCTGACCGATGGCGTCGGCAAGCCCGTCGTGGACAATTACTGGCAGACGGAGACGGGCTGGCCGATTCTGGGCATGGCACGCGGCGTGGAGGTGCTGCCGGGCAAGCTCGGGTCGCCCGGCAAGCCGGTGTACGGCTATGACGTGAAGCTCGTCGACGAGGTCACGGGCGAGGATTGCGGGCCGAATCAGAAGGGGGTGCTGGCGATCGAAGGACCGCTGCCGCCGGGATGCATGAGCACCGTATGGGGCGACGACGCGCGTTTCGTCAAGACGTATTGGGAGACGGTGCCCGGGCGCATGCTCTACTCGAGCTTCGACTGGGGGGTGCGAGACGACGACGGCTATTACTTCATTCTCGGGCGCACGGACGACGTGATCAACGTGGCCGGCCACCGGTTGGGCTCGCGCGAGATCGAGGAGAGCATCGCGAGCCATCCGGCCGTGGCCGAGGTGGCGGTGATCGGCGCGCAGGATGCGCTCAAGGGGCAGGTGGCGATGGCGTTCGCCGTGCTGCGCCAGCCGGAGCTGGCAGCCACGCCAGAGGCGCGCATGGCGCTCGAGGGCGACGTGATGAAGACGGTCGACAGACAACTGGGTGCGGTGGCGCGTCCGGCGCGCGTGTTCTTCGTCTCGATGCTGCCGAAGACCCGCTCCGGCAAGCTCCTGCGCCGGGCGATCCAGGCGATCTGCGAAGGCCGCGAAACCGGCGACCTCATCACGATCGAAGATCCGGCGGCGCTCGAACAGGTACGTGACGCGGTCAAAGCGGTGTAGTAGGGTCATGGGGTTCCGGGGGCTGACGCCGCTCCCATGACCCCGATTGCCCCTCGACATGACTTCATCCCAACCGGCCGCCTGGCGGCAGAAGGCGATGCTGCTCGTGGTCTCCGTCGGCTTTTTCATGCAGACGCTGGACTCGACCATCGTGAACACCGCGTTGCCCGCCATGGCGCGCGACCTCGGCCAGTCGCCGCTGCATATGCAGGCGGTGGTCATCGCCTACGCCCTGACCATGGCGGTGACGATCCCGATTTCCGGATGGCTGGCCGATCGGCTCGGCACGCGCGTCGTCTTCTCCAGCGCATTGACCATTTTCTCCATCGGCTCGGCGATGTGCGCCTATTCCGGCACGCTCGACGCGCTGGTCGTCTGGCGCGTGGTGCAGGGCTTCGGCGGGGCGATGCTGCTCCCCGTGGGGCGGCTCGCCGTATTGCGCACATTCCCGCGCGAGCAGTATCTCCAGGCGCTGGCGTTCGTCGCCGTGCCGGGCATGATCGGTCCGCTCATCGGACCGACGCTCGGCGGCTGGCTCGTGAAGGTGGCTTCGTGGCACTGGGTGTTTCTCATCAATGTGCCGGTCGGCGCCGTGGGCTGTCTCGCCGCGCATTTCTTTCTGACGAATGCCCGCGCGCCCCACACGGCGCCCTTCGATGTCAAGGGGTACCTGCTGCTCACCGTGGGCATGGTGGCGACGTCGCTGGCGCTGGACCGGCACGCCGACATTGCCGGCGCGCATGCGCTCATGCTGGTGTTGCTCGTGCTGGGCTTTGCCGGCTTCGTTGCCTACGGGCTTTACGCGAATCGCGCCCCGCAGCCGCTGTTCTCGCTCGCCATGTTTCGCGTGCACACGTTCAGCGTCGGGTTGCTCGGCAATCTGTTCGCACGAATCGGCATCGCCGCGGTGCCCTATCTCGTCCCGCTGCTCTTGCAGGTCAGTCTCGGCTACACGGCCTTCGAGGCGGGCTTGCTGATGCTGCCGATCACGCTTACGGGCATCTTCGCCAAGGGGCTGGCAACGCGACTGGTAATGCGCTTCGGCTACCGCCCGGTGCTGGTGTGGAACACGATCCTCGCGGGCGGCGTAATGGCGAGCTTCGCGCTCGTCACGCCGCATTACCCGGTGCCGCTGCTGGTCGTCCAGCTCGGCATTCTCGGCGGCATCAACTCGGTGCAGTTCACCGCCATGAACACGCTGACGCTCAAGGACCTGAATCCGGACGATGCCAGCGGCGGCAACAGTCTGTTCTCGCTCGTGCAGATGCTGGCGATGAGCTTCGGGTTGACCGTGGGCGGTGCATTGCTGGTGACGTTTACCGGTGCCTTCGGCGAGAGTGCCGGCGTAGGCGCGCTGCCCGCGTTTCGCGCGACCTTCGCGTGCGTCGGGCTGATCACCTGCTGCTCGGCGTGGATCTTCGGTCAACTGACGGATCGCGAACAGCGTGCGACCGACGATGGCGATGCCCAGGCACGCGCCGTCACATCCGCGCCGCCGCCGCCGGCGCACTAGCGGCGGCGCCTGGCGTTCCGACGCGGCGCCAGCCGCTCAGGCAAACGGCTGATCGAGAATTTCCGGTGCGCGGATCGCGTCGATCAGCAGGCCGAGGAACGCCTCGACGGGCGCGGGGAGGGTTCGGCCGGCCATGGTCTGCACCTGGAGCGAGCGCTGGTGCAGGGCGGGATTGCGAATCGGTATCGCGACGAGCCCCTCCGGCGCCAGCCGGCTGCGCACGGTGAGCAGGCCAGTGAGCGTAACGGCGTTGCCCGAGCGCACGAAACTGTGCAGCGCGGCGTGGTAGTTGCTCACGAACACCGGTTCGAACAGCAGGCCTTCGAGCGTGCAGCACAGGTCGAACATCTGGCGGATCGTCACGCCGGCATTGGACAGCGCCATCGGGTAGGGCAGCAGGTCGGCGAGGGCGACGTCGCGGCGGCCGGCCAGCGGGTGGTGCCCCGCCATCAGGGCGAAGATGGGGGCGGGTTGGGTGTGCACGACCTGCACGCCTTTCTCCGGCGCAACGCTGAAACACACCGCGATGTCGGCCTCGCCATCGCGCACGCGCTCGGTGGCGACGAAGGGCGAGACGACATCGAGCAGGAAGTGCGCGCCGGGATAGGCTTCGCGAAAGCGCGCGAAGACCTGCGGCAGAAAGTCTCGCGCAACCCCTTCGGCGCTCGCCACGCGAATCGTGGCGCGCCCCACCTCCGTCAGCCCGCGGATTTCCGACGTCACGCGCTCGGTGTCGAGCAGCACTCGACGCGCATGATCCGCGAGCAATGCGCCTGCCTCGCTCAGCACCATGCCGCGCGGGCGACGCTCGAATAGCGGGGTGCCGAGGTCTTCCTCCAGCTTGGCGATCTGACGGCTCAGCGCCGATACGGCCACGTGCAGGCGCTCGGACGCGCGGCTGAGCGAGCCGGTGCGGGCGACCTCGAGAAAATAGCGAAGCGCGTGTGTTTGCATGAGCCATTCCAGCCAATGACAGGTTCGCCGGCAGACGCCCGCCGGCGGAGCTTTGCTTTGCCGAAACGGCAACAAAACCTTCGAAATATTATCATTGTTGTCAAAAATACCCGCTCCTAGAATGGCCTGAACGGTTGAACCGCAGCGTGCTTGCGACACGCTTCGCGCGATGTGCGAGACGGCAGCCGTCCCCTCAAAAGCCATCTGGAGACAAGCAGTGACCCGTAGCGCAGCCATTGCAAAAGCGACCGCCCAATACGATTCGGGCGCGTTCCTGGACACACTCAGCCGTCGTGTCGCCTACAAGACCGAGAGTCAGGAGGCGGATAGCGGCGCGGTGCTCCATGCCTATCTTTCCGACGAGATGACGCCCTCGCTGGCGGCGCTCGGCTTCACGTCGCGCATCGTGCCGAATCCGGTGCCGGGCGGCGGCCCGTTCCTCATCGCGCAGCGTCATGAAAGCGACGACGCGCCGACCGTGCTCACCTACGGGCACGGCGATGTGGTGCGCGGCTACGACGCCCAATGGCGCCACGGACTGAAGCCGTGGGAGATCGTCGTGGAGGGCGATCGCTGGTATGGGCGCGGCACGGCCGACAACAAGGGCCAGCACACCATCAACCTCGAGGCGTTGGCCCAGGTGCTGGCCTTGCGCGGCGGCAAGCTCGGCTACAACGTGAAGATGATCGTGGAGATGGGCGAGGAAATGGGCTCGCCGGGCCTGCATGCGATTTGCGAGCAACTGCGCGACGAGTTGCGTGCTGACGTGCTGATTGCCTCCGACGGCCCGCGTTTGAGTGCCGAGCGTCCGACGGTTTTCCTCGGCTCGCGCGGCCTCGTCAATTTCAAGCTGAGTCTGAATCTTCGCGATGGCGGCCATCATTCCGGCAACTGGGGTGGTTTGCTGCGCAATCCGGGCGTGGTGCTGGCGAACGCCATCGCTTCGATCGTCGACGGCAACGGCAAGATCCTCGTCGAGGGGCTGCGCCCGCCCGAGCTGCCCGATTCGGTGCGGCGTGCACTGGCAGGGCTGGAAGTCGGGGGCGGACCGAACGATCCCGAGGTCGACGTCGACTACGGCGAGCCGGGGCTCACGCCGACCGAGCGCGTCATCGGCTGGAACAACATCGAGGTCCTCGCATTCAAGACCGGCAATCCCGAAAAGCCGGTCAATGCCATTCCGCCGTATGCGTATGCCCATATGCAGATCCGCTTCGTGGTCGGCACGGACTGGGAACGACTTGGCGAGATTCTGCGCGCGCACCTCGACGCGCATGGATTCCCGATGGTGGAGGTCGAGGTGGAACGCGGCGTGATGGCGACGCGCCTCGACCCGGAGGATCCGTGGGTGCTGTGGGCGCTCGGATCGATGCGCGAGACGACGGGCAAGCCGCCGGTGCTGCTGCCGAACCTCGGCGGTACGTTGCCGAACGACGTGTTTGCCGACGTACTCGGGCTGCCCACGCTGTGGGTGCCGCACTCGTACCCGGCGTGCTCGCAGCACGCGCCCGACGAGCACCTGCTCGGCTCGGTCGCGCGTGAAGCGCTGCAGATCATGGCGGGGCTGTTCTGGGATCTTGGGGATGTAAATCTGAAAGAGGGGAAGCCGCGATGAACAGTTCTGCCGCCGCCGCCGGGGCGGACCCGGCGAAGGGCGCGTCGAGCGCGGGCAAGGAGGGGGCACGCGCCGAGGTGCCGGTCTACAAGCTGATCGTTGCGACGTCCATCGGCAATGCGCTCGAATGGTACGACCTGATCGTCTACGGCTATTTCGCCGTGACGATTTCCAAGCTGTTCTTTCCCGCCCACGACGAAACCGTGTCGTTGCTCATGGCGCTGGGGACGTTTGCGTTGTCGTATCTCGCACGCCCGCTCGGTGCGTTCGTGCTGGGGGCGTATGCCGATCGGCACGGGCGTCGCGCGTCGCTCATGCTCTCAATCGCCATGATGACGCTCGGCACCGGTCTCATTGCCTTCATGCCGACGTACGCCGCAATCGGTGTCTGGGCCCCCATCGGCATCTTTGTGTCGCGACTGATGCAGGGGTTCTCGGCGGGCGGGGAGTTCGGCAGTTCCACGGCGTTTCTCGTGGAGCACGTGCCGAACCGGCCAGGCTTCATGTCAAGCTGGCAGTTTGCGAGTCAGGGGGCGAGCACGTTGCTGGCCTCGGCGTTCGGTGCGGTGCTCACCGGCGCGCTGACCCAGCCGCAGCTCGAATCGTGGGGGTGGCGCATTCCCTTCCTGTTCGGGATGCTGGTCGGTCCGATCGGACTCTATATTCGCAAGTACATGGATGAGACCCCCGCCTTCGAGACGGCCCGCAAGACCGAATCGGCAGGCAAGGCGTCGCCGGTATGGGAGGTACTCGCCACGCAGAAGTCGCGTCTGTTGGTGTCCATCGGCGCGCTTATCCTGACGACGACGGCAAACTACATGATCCTGTACATGCCGACGTATGCCACGAAGCAACTGGGCCTGCCGCCGGCGCAGGGCTTCATTGCCACGCTGGTCACCGGCTTCGTGATCATGACGCTCACGCCGTTCGTGGGCCACTGGTCGGACAAGGTCGGGCGCATTCGCATCATGTTCGTGGCCGGTGTGCTGTTCCTGTGCACCGTGTATCCGGCGTTCGCGTTCATGAACGCGCATCCGTCGCTGGCGACGATGATGGTGGTGATGTTGTGGGTCGGCACGTTGAAGGCGGTGTACTTTGCGCCGATTCCGGCCCTGATGTCGTCGCTGTTCCCGACGCGCACGCGCGCAACGGGCATGGCGGTGGGGTACAACCTCGGCACGACGATCTTCGGCGGCTTCACGCCGTTGGCGGTGGCGTGGCTGATTGCATCGACCGGCAACAAACTTGCCCCGGGGCTCTATCTGATGGTCGGGGCGGTCGTCAGCCTGACGACGCTGGCCATCGCGCGAACGCGCATGGGCGCGCGCTGAAGCGCACAAATGCGCACAAACGCGCACGCTGCGGCACCGGTCGCCTAAGGGCTTTCCCGAGCTTCCCGCCAGCAGGGCAAACCGACCTTGCTGGCGGGAATTTTTTTCGCTAGTATTTTAGGCATAAACTATTTACGATTTAACAAAGATCGGGGCGCCGGCGAGTGCGGCGCGATCAGTGAATCCGGAGGCTGGAGATGAATATCGTCTGTATCGGTGGCGGTCCCGCGGGCCTGTATTTCGGGCTGTTGATGAAGTTGCGCGAGCCGTCGCACCGGGTGGTCGTGGTCGAGCGCAATCGTCCGTACGACACCTTCGGCTGGGGCGTGGTGTTCTCGGACGCCACCATGGATAACCTCCAGGACGCCGATCCGGTGAGCGCCGCGGAAATCAACGCGGCCTTCAATCACTGGGACGACATCGACATCCATTTCGAGGGCCGCACCATCACGTCCGGCGGCCACGGCTTCATCGGCATCGGCCGCAAGAAGCTGCTCAACATTCTTCAGGCGCGATGCGAGGCGCTTGGCGTCGAGCTCGTTTTCGAGACGGAAGTGGGCGACGATCAGGAGATCGTGCGCCGCTATCAGGCCGATCTGGTCATCGCCTCGGACGGCCTGAATAGCCGCATCCGCACCCGCTACGCCGACACCTACCGCCCGGACATCGATACGCGCCAGAACCGCTTCGTCTGGCTCGGCACGCATCAGCGCTTCGACGCCTTCACGTTCGCCTTCGAAAAGACCGAGCATGGCTGGTTCCAGGCGCACGCCTACCAGTTCGACGCCGACACGTCGACCTTCATCGTGGAGACGCCCGAGGAAGTCTGGCGCGCGCACGGCATCGATCAGATGAGCCAGGAAGAGGGCGTGAAGTTTTGCGAGAAGCTCTTCGCCAAATACCTCGGCGGCCACGAGCTGATGAGCAACGCCAAGCACCTTCGCGGCTCGGCGATCTGGATTCGCTTCCCGCGCGTGATCTGCGAGCACTGGGTGCACTGGAACGACGTCGACGGCAAACGCGTGCCGGTCGTGCTCATGGGCGACGCCGCCCATACTGCGCACTTCTCCATCGGCTCGGGAACGAAGCTCGCACTCGAAGACGCGATCGCACTGGCCGACGGCCTGGTCACGCAGAATGTCGACGCCCTGCCGCGCGTTTTGCAGGACTATGAAGCCGCCCGCAGCGTGGAGGTGCTGAAGATTCAGAATGCCGCGCGCAACTCCACGGAATGGTTCGAGACGGTCGATCGTTACGCGCGTTTCGCGCCGGAGCAGTTCGCCTATTCGCTGCTCACGCGCTCGCAGCGCATCTCGCACGAGAACCTGCGTGTGCGCGATGCCGGTTACGTCGAGGGCTACGAGGACTGGCTCGCCGAGCGCGCCGGGGTGAAACGCGCCGCCGGTCAGCACGCGATCCCGCCGATGTTTACGCCGTATCGCGCGCGTGAGCTCACGCTCAAGAATCGCATCGTGATGTCGCCGATGGCGATGTATTCGGCCGTGGACGGCGTGCCGGGGGACTTCCATCTCGTGCACCTGGGCAGCCGTGCGCTGGGCGGCGCCGGCATGATCGTCGCGGAGATGACGTGCGTGTCGCCCGACGCGCGCATCACCCCGGGCTGCCCGGGACTCTGGAACGATACGCAGCGCGACGCGTGGAAGCGCATCGTCGACTTCGTGCACGCGGGAAGCGACGCGAAGATCGCCATGCAGATCGGTCACGCCGGTCGCAAGGGTTCGACGCGACTGGCCTGGGACGGCATCGATCTGCCGCTCGATGAGGGCAACTGGCCGCTTATCTCGGCGTCGCCGCTGCCGTACATCGACGGCGTGTCGCAGACGCCGCGCGAGATGACGCGCGCCGACATGGATCGCGTGAAGGACGACTTCGTGCAGGCGGCGCGGCGTGCGGCAGAAGCCGGTTTCGACTGGCTCGAACTGCACTGCGCCCACGGCTATCTGCTCTCGAGCTTCATTTCGCCACTCACGAATCGGCGCACCGACGAATACGGCGGCTCGCTGGAGAACCGCCTGCGCTATCCGCTGGAGGTTTTCCGCGCGGTACGGGCCGTCTGGCCGGACGCCAGGCCGATGTCGGTGCGGATTTCGGCGCACGACTGGGTCGAAGGCGGCATTACACCGGACGATGCGGTGGAGATCGCCCGCGCGTTCAAAGCGGCCGGCGCCGATCTCATCGACTGTTCGTCGGGGCAGGTGAGCAAGGCCGAGAAGCCGGTCTACGGTCGCATGTTCCAGACGCCGTTCGCCGATCGCGTGCGCAATGAAGCGGGCATTCCGACGATTGCCGTTGGCGCGATCTTCGAGGCGGACCATGTGAACAGCATTATTGCGTCTGGCCGCGCCGACCTGTGCGCGCTGGCGCGTCCGCATCTGGCCGATCCGTTCTGGACGCTGCACGAAGCCGCGAAGATCGGCTACAAGGATCTGCCGTGGCCGACGCAGTACTATGCCGGCAAACGGCAGTACGAGACCAATCTGGAGCGTGCTGCCGCCTACGCTCAACAGATCGGTAAATAAGGACAGTTCATGACGGCTACGACAACTCCGGCCACCGCGGCGCCGACATCGCTGCACGGGGCGCACGCCCTTGTGACGGGCGGCGCGCGCGGCATTGGCGAGGCGGTGGCGCGCGCGTTGCTTTCGCAAGGCGCGCGCGTGACCCTGCTCGGGCGCAACGAGACCACGCTCGCCGCCGGCGCGCGGGCATTGGCCGCTCACGGCGACGTGGCTTGGGTGAGCGCGGACATTTCGGACGCCGCGGCCGTCGAGGCGGCGTTCGCCCTCGCTGCCGAGCGCTTCGGGCCGGTGCAGGTGCTGGTCAACAACGCCGGGCAGGCGCTCAGCGCCCCGTTCGGCAAGACGGACGCCGCACTGTGGCAGCAGATGATCGACGTCAACCTGACGGGCACGTTCCACTGCATTCGCGCCGCACTGCCGGCCATGCTCGCCGCTGGCTGGGGACGCATCGTGAATGTGGCCAGCACGGCGGGCCTGATCGGCTACCCGTACGTGACGGCCTATTGCGCGGCCAAGCACGGCGTGGTCGGCCTCACGCGCGCGCTCGCGCTGGAAGTGGCGAAAAAGGGCGTGACGGTCAACGCGGTATGTCCGGGCTACACGGAGACGGATATCGTGCGCGACGCCGTGGCGAACATCGTCGCGAAGACGGGGCGCAGCGAGGACGAGGCCCGCGCGGAGTTGGCCGGTCGCAATCCGCAGGCACGACTGGTGCAGCCGCAGGAGGTGGCCGACGCGGTGCTGTGGCTGTGTCAGCCCGCTGCGAGCGCGATGACGGGTCAGTCGCTCGCGGTGGCGGGCGGCGAGGTGACCGTCGGCTGAGCGCCGAGCGCCCGGATCCGCGCCACGGCGCGAACGCATAACCCATTCAAGGAGATTGGCCAATGAGCGACGTGAAACTGACGATGGCGCACCACAAGCGCCCTTTCGCGAACTACGAAGCCAGGCATTTTCTGTGGTCGGTGTCGAATGACGCGCAAGGGCGTCCGAGCATTGGCACGATCACGCTGAACCGACCCGACAAGAAGAACCCGCTCACGTTCGATTCGTATGCCGAGCTGCGCGATCTGTTCCGCGGGCTGGTGTACGCGACGGATATCAGGACGGTGGTGGTGACTGGCGCGGGCGGCAATTTCTGCTCGGGCGGCGACGTCCACGAGATCATCGGCCCGCTCACGCAGATGAGCATGCCGGAACTGCTGGATTTCACGCGTATGACGGGCGATCTGGTCAAGGCGATGCGCGCCTGTCCGCAGCCGATCGTCAGCGCGATCGATGGCATTTGCGCCGGTGCGGGCGCCATGGTGGCGCTGGCCTCGGACATGCGCCTGGGCACGCCGCAGACGAAGACGGCCTTCCTGTTCGTGCGCGTGGGACTTGCGGGGGCCGACATGGGCGCCTGCACCCTGCTGCCGCGCATGATCGGGCAGGGCCGGGCGTCGGAGCTTCTGTACACGGGGCGCGTGATGACGGCCGAGGAAGGTTTGCAATGGGGGTTTTTCAACGCGCTGCATGACAGCGGCGCGGTGCTGAGCGCCGCGCAAACGCTGGCCGGCCAGATTGCATGCGGGCCGACATTCGCACATGGTGTGACGAAGAAGCTCCTGCACCAGGAGTGGAACATGGGGGTGGACGAGGCAATCGAGGCCGAGGCCGAAGCGCAGGCCATCTGCATGCAGACGAAGGACTTCCGCCGCGCATACGACGCTTTTGTCGCGAGGCAAAAGCCGGTATTTCAGGGTGACTGACGCGAGACGACAGGCAACATGACTTCCCAAACACCTCACCACGCGCGCAACGCCGATTTTCTGGCGTGGCCGTTTTTCGACGACGCGCACCGCCGCCTTGGTGCGGAACTGGACGATTGGTGCACGCGTGAGCTGCACGTCGATCATCACGCCGACACTGATGCCACCTGCATTTCGCTGGTCCGGCAGTTGGGCCGCGCGGGCTGGTTGAAGTATTGCGTGCCGGCCAGCCATGGCGGCGCGATGGACAAGCTCGATTCGCGGGCGCTGTGCGTGCTGCGCGAGACGTTGGCGCGCCACGACGGCCTGGCCGATTTCGCCTTCGCGATGCAGGGCCTGGGCAGTGGGGCGATCACGCTTGCCGGCAGCGACGCGCTGCGTCGGCGTTATCTGCCGCGCGTGGCGTCGGGCGAGGCGATCGCGGCTTTCGCGCTTTCCGAGCCGAACGCCGGGTCGGATGTGGCGGCGATGGCCTGTTCGGCCACGCCTGACGGTGACCATTACGTACTCAGCGGCGAGAAGACCTGGATCTCGAACGGCGGTATCGCGGATTTCTATTGTGTCTTCGTGCGCACTGGCGAGGCGCCGGGTGCGCGCGGCATCAGCGCCTTTGTGGTGGATGCCGATACGCCGGGACTGACGATCGCGGAGCGCATCGATGTGAGCGCCCCGCATCCGTTGGCCCGGCTGAAGTTCGAGAACTGCCGCGTACCGGCCTCGCAGCGCCTGGGTGAGGCGGGGCAGGGTTTCAAGGTGGCGATGATGACGCTGGATATTTTCCGTGCGTCGGTGGCCGCGGCGTCGTTGGGTTTCGCGCGTCGCGCGCTCGACGAGGGTCTGGCGCGCACGAAGTCGCGCGAGATGTTCGGGCAGACGCTGGCGGACTTCCAGATCACGCAGGCGGCGTTGGGCGACATGGCCACGTCGGTGGATGCGGCCGCGTTGCTGACGTATCGCGCCGCCTGGCAGCGTGACGTACAGGGGCAGCGCACGACGCGCGAAGCTGCGATGGCAAAGATGTTCGCGACGGAATCGGCGCAGCAGGTGATCGACCGGGCGTTGCAGATGTTCGGGGGCGCGGGGGTGGTGTCGGGCGCGATTGTGGAGCGTCTGTATCGGGAGATTCGTTCGTTGCGCATTTACGAGGGCGCAACGGAGGTGCAAAAGCTGATCATCGCGCGCGAACTGCTCAAGGACGATTGAGCCTGGGTGTCCGAAGCGCCGGGCATGGCGGGATAAGGTGGGTGATGTGCGCGGTGCCCCCGGGAGACAGGGACGGCATGGCGTCTTGCAATGACACTTGGAAGCACTTGATCGACGTTCGGCCGGCGCGGCCGGCGTCATGCTGGATTACCGGGGGCAAGGAGAAGCACATGGAACGATCTGGACATCTCGACACTTTCGCACGCGACAATCTGCCGCCTGCGGACCAGTGGCCCGAGTTTCTGCTGGACAATCCGGACGTGGCGTACCCGGCGCGCATCAACTGCGCCGCCGAATTGCTGGATCGCACGATTGCGCAGGGCCGCGGCGACGCACCCGCGATTTATTCGGTGGAGAACGGCACGCCGACGGTCACGACGTATCTCGGCCTGCGCGAGATGGTGGATCGCATCGCGCATGTGCTTCGAAACGATATGTCGCTGGTGCCGGGCAATCGCGTTCTGCTACGGGGTCCGAACAATCTGTTCATGGCGGCGGCATGGCTGGCGGTGATCAAGGCAGGGCTGGTCGGCGTGCCGACGATGCCGCTGCTGCGTGCGAAGGAGCTCAAGCAAATCGTCGACAAGGCGGAGATCGGCGCGGCATTGTGCGACGGCCGTCTGAAGGAGGAGCTGGAGTTCAACCGCCAGGCAGGGCATGAGTATTTCTGTCCCACGCTCACGCAGGCGGTGTATTTCCACGACGAGGGTGAGGACTCACTGGAGGCTCGCATGGCGCGTCAGCCGGCGAGCTTCGAGGCTTGCGACACGGCGGTGGACGATGTCTGCCTGATCGCGTTCACGAGCGGCACGACAGGGCAGCCGAAGGGCACGATGCATTTTCATCGTGACGTGCTGGCGATGTGCGATCTGTTCCCGCGCCATGTGCTGAAGCCGGGGCAGGACGATATTTTCTGTGGCACTCCCCCGTTAGCGTTCACTTTCGGCACGGGCGGCTTGCTGACCTTCCCGCTGCGCGTCGGTGCATCGACGGTGTTGCTCGAGAAGCTCACGCCGGACAGTCTGTTGCAGGCGATCGAGCAGTATCGCGCGACGATCTGCTTTACGGCGCCGACGTTCTATCGTCAGATGGCGGCGCTGGTGGGCAAGTACGATCTGTCGAGTCTGAGGAAAACGGTGTCGGCGGGCGAGGCGTTGCCGGACGCGACGCGTCAGCTGTGGAAGCAGGCCACGGGCATCGAGATGATCGATGGCATTGGCGGCACGGAGATGATCCATATTTTCATCTCGGCGGCGAACGGGGATGTGGTGCCGGGCGCGATCGGCAAGCCGGTGCCGGGGTATGTGGCGATGATCGTGGACGAGAACATGCAGCCGCTGCCGCCGGGGAAGGTGGGCAAGCTGGCGGTGAAGGGACCCACGGGCTGTCGGTATCTCGCGGATTCGCGTCAGACGAATTATGTGAAGAACGGCTGGAATCTGCCGGGCGACACGTTCATGTGCGATGAAGCGGGCAATTATTACTATCAGGCGCGCTCGGACGACATGATTGTCTCGGCGGGCTACAACATCGCAGGGCCGGAGGTGGAGTCGGCGTTGCTGAAGCATCCGTCGGTGGCGGAATGCGGGGTGGTGGGCGCGAACGATGAGGCGCGCGGCCAGATCGTGAAGGCTTATGTGGTGCTCAAGGCGGGCGAGCCGCGCGACGCCGCGATGGTCAAGGCGCTTCAGGAGTATGTGAAGGCTAACATCGCACCGTACAAGTATCCGCGTGCCATCGAGTTCGTCGACACGCTGCCGCGCACGGAGACGGGTAAGCTTCAGCGCTTCAAGCTGCGGCAGATGACGCAGTGAGGTGAGGCCGGAGCGCTCCGGTGGGCGCTCACTCACGTGCGGGCTCGGCGTCGCGATGCGGTGTGGTGCGGTGTGGTGCGATGGGGGGCGCTGTGATTGGGCGTGATGCGGCTTGATGCAGTGGGGGCGCGGGAAGATGAGGAGAGAGAGGATGGCTGGCAGTGAAGTGGCGGCGAATGCCTTTGTGAAGCCGGTGCTGGTGCGGTTCAAGCACTGTGATGCGGCGGGCATCGTGTTTTATCCGCGCTATTTCGAGATGATCAACGATCTGGTCGAGGACTGGTGTGCCGAGGGGCTCGGCCTGTCGTTCGGCGAGATGCATTTGCGCAATGGGATGGGCGTACCGACGGCGAATCTGGAGTGCCGTTTCAGTGCGCCGAGTTTTCTGGGCGAGACGCTCTCGCGTTCGTTGGAGGTGGTGCGTCTGGGGCGTTCGTCGATGACGTTGCGCATCCGTTTCGCGGGACCTGACGACGAGACGCGTCTGCTGGCCACGCTGGTGTTGGTCTGGGTCGCGAAAGGCGAGGGTGGCAGACCTGCCCCGATTGCGGTTCCCGAGGCCCAGCGTGAAGCGATTGTGCGCTTTGCCGCACCTGATTCTGTGATTGAAGGAGTGTCGTGATGCTGCAAGTTCTGCAACCGCCCGAGTGGGCGAAACCGCGCGGCTATGCGAATGGCATGGCGTTCGAGATGACGGCCGGCAGCCGCATCGTGTTTGTCGGCGGTCAGATCGGCTGGAACGGGCAGCAACGTTTCGAGACGGATGATTTTGCGCTTCAGGTGCGTCAGACGCTGGAGAACATCGTGGCGATTCTGGCGGAGGGCAACGCGAAGCCCGAGCATATTGTGCGCATGACGTGGTACGTGAAGAACAAGGAGGAGTATGTCGCCAGCTATCCGGCGATCGGCGAGCATTACCGCGCGGTGATCGGACGTCATTTTCCTGCGATGACGGCGGTTGAGGTGGCCGATCTGGTGGAGGACGAAGCGAAGGTGGAAATCGAGGTGACGGCGGTGGTGCCGGCGGCCTGACGATGGCGCCGTGAGTGATGACTGGGGGGCGCTGGCGACGGCGGGTTTCGTCGGTTTTTCTCTTTGAAATTGGCTTGAAAGACGGCTTACGGGCGGCTCCGGCAAGGTTGGGGTTTGTCCGTAAGCCGTTTTGCATTTCGCGGCATATAGTCGTATCAGGCATACGTTGCGTCGGCGATCGGCGGTGATCCCGCCGGAAGGTGCGCAATCATGAATAAGAACGCGTCGCGATCCCGCGGCAGGGTCTGGTTGTGGCTGTTGCTGCTGCCGTTTTTCGGCGTGCTCTGGGTGCCGTTCTATAACCGCCTCGAACCGTCGCTTTTCGGATTCCCGTTTTTCTACTGGTATCAGTTTGCGTGGGTGATTGTGACCGCGCTGCTCACGGCATGGGTGTATCTGCGTACCGCGCCGCGGGATGAGGCTGCGGGAGGCCGATCATGAACTGGACGGCTACGGTGGTTTTCGTCGCGTTTTTCGTGTTGGTCACGGTGATGGGATTCGTGGCCGCGCATTGGCGGCGTGGGGATCTGGCGCAATTGGATGAGTGGGGCCTGGCCGGGCGTCGTTTCGGCACGCTGGTGAGCTGGTTTCTGCTGGGCGGCGATTTATATACGGCCTACACATTCATTGCGGTCCCGGCGCTGGTGTTCGGCGCGGGCGCGCTAGGATTTTTCGCGCTTCCGTACACGATTCTGATTTTCCCGTTTGCATTCGTGGTGTTTCCAAAGCTCTGGCAGGTCGCGCGCAAGCACGGATATGTGACGGCCGCGGATTTTGTGACTGCTCGCTATGGCAGCGGAGGATTGGGGCTGGCAATCGCGATCACGGGCATTTTGGCAACCATGCCGTACATCGCATTGCAATTGGTCGGGATCGAGGTGGTGATCGGCGCACTGGGCTTTCACGCAAGCGGATGGCTGGGAGATTTGCCGCTGATCATTGCGTTCGTGATTCTGGCCGCCTACACGTACACGAGCGGTTTGCGTGCACCGGCGATGATCGCGATCGTGAAGGACACGCTGATTTATGTGACGATCATCGCGGCTCTGGTGGTCATCCCCATTCGTCTGGGCGGCATGTCGCATATCTTCTCGGCAGTGCCTGTGGACCACCTGTTGTTGAAGCCGCCCGCGGGCGATTCGCTCGGCGGCTACAGCGCATATGCGACGTTGGCGCTGGGCTCCGCGCTGGCGTTGTTCCTGTATCCGCATTCGATCACGGCGCTGCTCAGCGCCAGGAACGGCAATACGATTCGCCGCAATATGGCGTTGCTGCCGGCCTATACGCTTTTGCTCGGCCTGATCGCGTTGCTCGGCTACATGGCACTGGCCTCGGGCGTGAAGTCGATGCCGCAGTTCGCACCGTATTTCGCGCAATATGGCACGAATTTCGCCGTGCCCGCCCTGTTTCTCTACGCCTTCCCATCGTGGTTCGTCGGTGTGGCATTTGCCGGAATCGCAATCGGTGCGCTGGTGCCCGCCGCCATCATGTCGATTGCCGCAGCGAATCTTTATACGCGTAACGTGCACAAGGCTTTCGTGAACAAGCGCGTCTCCGCCGCTCAGGAGACGCTGATCGCAAAGCGCGTGTCGCTTGTGGTGAAACTGGGCGCGCTTTTCTTTGTGCTGTTTCTACCCCTGCAATACGCGATTCAACTCCAGTTGCTCGGCGGTATCTGGATCATTCAAACCCTCCCCGCCATTGTGCTGGGTCTCTACACGCGCTGGCTGGACCACAGGGGACTGCTGATCGGATGGCTCGCCGGCATCGTGCTTGGCACCTGGATGGCCGCCTCCACCGGCTTCAAGTCATCCATCTTCGCTTTGCACATCGGATCGCTGACGATGCCAGGATACGCGGCGCTCTATTCTCTGTTCGTCAATCTCGCCGTCGCCGTGCTGGTCACCGCCCTGGTCAAGATGCTCGGGATGCATCCGCACTCGGATGAGACCCGGCCCGAGGACTATTCGGACGCCGTGCACCCCTGAACAATACGCCCCAAACAGCCAAACGAGGACGCAATCCCGCTTCCTCGTTTGGCCCTCAGATGGCCCTCCGTCACCCTCACTTCCGATCGAATGAGTACTTGCCAGGTCCCGTGACCGCCAACAACACCAACCCACCCGCAATACTCACATTCTTGTAGAAGTTGATCATCGCCATGAACTGCTCCATTCCGCTTAATCCCCAGTAACGATGCCCAATCAACGCCGTCGCCACGGTGTACGCCGCAAGCACCAACGCCAACGGCCTCGTATAGAAACCCACGACAATCATCAACCCAACGATCAACTCCACCACCACCGCAATCACCGCCGACACCGCCGGCATCGGCGCACCTGTCGCCACCATGTATCCAACAGTCCCCTCGAATCCCACCAGCTTCTGAAAACCAAACATCACAAATAACACCATCAGCAATACCCGTGCCGCCAACAGCACCCCATCTTTGTTCGCTTCGAGCGAGAAGTAACGCATTTTTATTCGCCTTTTCATGTCGGTGTTTCGCGTGATTCGCGAAAACATGTGGCAATTTTAGTGTCCTGATTTGATGCATCAAGATGGTGGAGTTTGTAAGTTTGTCGCGAATTGGTTGACAAAACCTCCCCCCAGACGGACCGGAGCCCCTTTCCGCCGCTCAGACATAGACCCAACTCGCCGCGAAAAGGCGCCCCGGTCCGTCCCCCTCCATGCCCCCAGTCCTTCCACCAACACCCCCCGCTATCCCACCCCCCCTCTCTCCTCTCACCCCCCATCGCCCCGTCGACACCGCCCGCATCCAGCGCGAACGCGACGCCGCACCCGCCCAGCACGTGCTCCGCATGCTCCGCAACTGCGCAGGCCGGCCGCGCCGCCGCCTCATTCCCCCGTTGTCCCTCCCACCTTCCTTTCCTCCCCCCACAACGCAAAACGCCGAGGATCTCTCCCCGGCGTTCTCTCTTGCCGCTTGCTTCCAATGTCTCGCCTGCCTCACAAACACACGCAGTCTTAAGCAGCCTTTCGCGCCTTCTGCACCACATCCAACGCCGCCTGCGTCAGCAGATACGCGCCCGGCAAATCCTGCTCGTCACAGTTGTGCCCCTCGCCACCCCGATCCACCACCACGAAGTCACTCACTTCTTCCAACGCCAACAACGGGTGATGCCATACCCCCCTCGCATAATTCACGCCCTGCCATCCATCCGAGACGAACGCCCGCATACGACTCACGTCCAACTCGCCCGCCGGCGCCACCACCACCAGATACGGCGTCGTTTTCAACGGTATGAACGCCTGGCTGCCCAGCGGGTGACGCTCCAACATCCTCACCTCGTACGGCAACTGCCTCGGCTGACCCCGGAACACGTTCACCAACGGTCGCCCACCCTCCGGCCCCAGATCCACCGCCGCCAGATCGTGATATCGCTCGGTCGTCCCCCCATTGATCGCGAAATGCTTCGCCCCCTCCAACTCGATCACGTCGCCAAACTCCGCAAACGCCTCTCGCGTCAACCGCTCGATCTTCAACGCCGCACCCGCCATGTCACGCCCCCTTTTCCACGCATTTGCCATCCCGTCCCGCGAACCATCGGCTCGCAGCAAGGACACCATGCTTCTGAACCCCTCATCGCGCCCGTCATGCGCGTCATGCCCGCGCGACGAGTGGGCCCGGTGCCGCTCGCGACACCCCCCTTTTTGCTGCGCCGGCCTACGCCTTCCTGTCGCTCAATCGCCCCCACAAGCGCAGGCGCGATACGCCCCCGTCCGGAATGATGTTGAACCGGATGTGCGTGATCGCACCGAGCTTCTGCACCGGCTCCTCGAAGTGGAACTGCTTGTCCATCGCCAATTTCTGCTCGGGCAACAACACCGGCCAGAACATGGACTGCGTGATCAACGACTGCTCGGTGCCTCCAGTCACATACGCCGCCTGTATCGAACACCGGTCGGGGTAGTTGCCCTTGAAGTGCGCGGTGTCCACTTCGATCTTCGCGATCTCGCCCGGCTGCGCCAACGCAATGATCGCCCAG
>NZ_CABPSD010000023.1:0-52290 GCF_902459575.1 Pandoraea morbifera | reverse complement strand
GACGCGGCGCGGCCCGGCTCGCCCATCGACGTGCGTGCCGGCGCGCCGGTCACGGGCGCCGCGGCAAGGGCTGCACCGGCGGCCCCCGCGGCCTGGGGCATGGGCGGTTCGGCCAGCGTGCCGCCCGCGAGCAACGGCGTGAATGCCGCCATGCGCAGCAGCGCCATCGAGAAACCGGTGTATTCGTCGGGCGCGAGCCCCAGTTCGCCGCGTGCGCGCGTGGCAATCTGGTAATAGAGTTGCACGGCCTCGGGCGACAATGCCTCGGCCAGACGCCGTACGTCCGCCGCTTCCGGCCAGTCGTCGGAGACGGCCTGGGGTGCGTACTGAGCCAGCGCAATTTTGTGCAGAAGACTGCCGAGGTCCTGAAGGCCGGCGGCGAACGAGAAACTGCGCTCGGCCATTTCGTCGGCGATCGCCAGCAAGTCGGTACGCGATTCATCCTTGAGCGCGTCGAGCAGCCGCACGAGCACACTCTGATCGATGGCGCCAAGCATGCCGCGTACCGCGGTCTCGGTCAGCGGCCCCGCCGCATAGGCGATGGCCTGATCGGTGAGCGAGAGCGCGTCGCGCATGCTGCCGCCCGCCGCCTTGGCGAGCAGGCGCAGCGCCTGCGGCTCGCTCTCGATGCCTTCTTCGCCCAGGATATTCGTGAGGTGCGACACGATATGCCCGGCAGGCATCTGCTTCAGGTTGAATTGCAGACAGCGCGAGAGCACGGTGACCGGGATCTTTTGCGGATCGGTCGTCGCCAGGATGAACTTGACGTGGGCGGGCGGTTCCTCGAGCGTCTTGAGCATCGCGTTGAATGCGTGCCCCGTGAGCATGTGCACTTCGTCGATCATGTAGACCTTGAAGCGGGCATCCGCGGGCGCGTAGACCGCTTTTTCGAGCAGCGACGTCATTTCATCGACGCCACGGTTCGATGCCGCATCCATTTCGACGTAATCGACGAAACGACCCTCGTCGATCGCGCGGCAGGCCTTGCACACGCCACACGGCTCGGCCGTGATCCCCGTCTCGCAATTGAGCGCCTTGGCCAGAATACGCGAGAGCGTCGTCTTGCCGACGCCGCGCGTGCCGGTAAACAAATAGGCGTGATGCAGACGCTGTTGCTCGAGCGCGTGCGTCAACGCACGCACGACATGCTCCTGGCCCACCAGGGTCGAGAAGCCTTTGGGGCGCCATTTGCGCGCGAGTACTTGATAGGTCATGCCAAATTGTAACAGTTCGGCGTTGAGCACCCGCACCGATATCCTGCCTCAGCCGGTCGTCCGGCCCCCGCCCCAAGGCAACCGCTATCGGTGCGATAGAAAAAAATGTTGCGCGATTCTACCAAGGGCGTCCCGGGTACGCGACACGTCGGCGGACGCCCATCGTCGCGCGCGTGCCTCCGGCCCGTGCGGGCAGCGAGGCGCACCGTCCGCATGCCCGATAGCGGGATGACAGCAGCGAATTCAAGCCAAGGTATCGGAGGGGGAAGCGTGCGCAGAACGCGCTGATAACATCGACAAAACAAGGAGGTAGGTGACGAGCCTGACCCTCGGCACTGGTAGAAAACGGCTGTGGCTGCTTCGTTCCCGACCTGACCAGATTGGCCGCGCCACCATGCGAGGAGGCCCGTCAGAGAAAGATTCTACCAGAGTCGACGCGCCAACAGAAGCCCCATTCCGCCAGAAGGTGCGCCCGTACGCCGCCCTACTCCGGGCGGGGGCCGTGGGCGGACGCGCGCAAGCGTTTGCGATTTCCGCTAAGATGAGCACAAACTGCATTGGCGGGCGCTATTGAAGCCCGCGACTGCAGCCTCCATATGGGGAATGCACGCCCGGAAGGTCGGGTGACATCTCCAGCGTCGGCGAGAGCGAGGGGCTTTCGCCGCACGTTTCCGAATAGTCAGACGAGGCAACAATACTCATGAGCGAAGCCATCAAACACATCTCCGACGCCAGCTTCGACGCGGAGGTTCTGAATTCCGACAAGCCGGTGCTTCTCGACTTCTGGGCAGAGTGGTGCGGCCCGTGCAAGATGATCGCCCCGATCCTGGAAGAGGTCACGAAGGAATACGGCGACAAGGTTCAGATCGCCAAGATGAACGTCGACGACAACCAGGCCACGCCGGCCAAGTTCGGCATCCGCGGCATTCCCACGCTGATCCTGTTCAAGAATGGCGCCGTCGCCGCTCAGAAGGTCGGCGCCCTGTCGAAGTCGCAACTGACCGCGTTCCTCGACGGCAATCTGTAATCCGCCGCCGGTGGCAGTACACGCCGGGGCCTTTGTCGCCACAGTGCGACACCCCGGCGGCGCGCAGGCAGGACAGTGCTTGCGCGCCGCGCTGCTTGCTATATAATCCGGCGAAAAGCATCTCAAAGTTCTTCGAGCGTTCGCTCACTTTTCCCTGATCCTTCACTTGTCGTCCGACGGACGGCACCTCCGTATGCATTTATCCGAACTAAAGTCCCAGCACGTCTCCGAGCTGCTTGAAATGGCGAACGGTCTCGAGATCGAGAACGCGAACCGCCTTCGCAAGCAGGAGCTGATGTTCGCCATTCTGAAGAAGCGCGCAAAGTCCGGCGAAACCATCTTTGGCGACGGTACGCTCGAGGTGCTGCCGGACGGCTTCGGTTTCCTGCGTTCGCCCGAAACGTCGTATCTCGCGAGCACGGACGATATCTATATCAGCCCGTCGCAGATTCGTCGCTTCAACCTGCATACCGGAGACACGATCGAAGGTGAAGTGCGCACGCCCAAGGACGGCGAGCGTTATTTCGCGCTGGTAAAGGTCGACAAAGTCAACGGCCACCCGCCCGAGGCCTCGAAACATAAGATCATGTTCGAGAACCTCACGCCGCTGCATCCGAACAAGCCGCTGCTGCTCGAGCGCGACATTCGCGGCGAGGAAAACGTCACGGGCCGCATCATCGACATGATCGCCCCGATCGGCAAGGGCCAGCGCGGCCTGCTGGTCGCCTCGCCGAAGTCGGGCAAGACGGTCATGCTGCAGCACATCGCCCACGCCATCACCGCCAATCATCCGGAAGCCAAGCTCTTCGTGCTGCTCATCGACGAGCGCCCGGAAGAAGTGACGGAAATGCAGCGCTCGGTGCGCGGGGAAGTGATCGCGTCGACGTTCGACGAACCCGCCACGCGTCACGTGCAAGTCGCCGAAATGGTGATCGAGAAGGCCAAGCGCCTGATCGAAATGAAGGAAGACGTGGTGATTCTGCTCGACTCGATCACGCGTCTGGCCCGCGCCTACAACACCGTGATCCCGGCATCGGGCAAGGTGCTCACCGGTGGCGTGGACGCCAACGCCCTGCAGCGCCCGAAGCGCTTCTTCGGCGCGGCGCGCAACGTCGAGGAAGGCGGTTCGCTCACGATCATCGCCACGGCCCTGATCGAAACCGGCAGCCGCATGGACGACGTGATCTATGAAGAATTCAAGGGCACCGGCAACATGGAAGTGCACCTCGAGCGCCGCCTCGCGGAAAAGCGCGTCTACCCGGCAATCAACCTGAACAAGTCGGGCACGCGTCGCGAAGAGTTGCTGATCAAGCCCGAGATCCTCCAGAAGATCTGGGTGCTGCGCAAGCTCATCTACGACATGGACGAGGCCGAGGCAATGGAATTCCTGCTTGGCAAGATCAAGCAGACGAAGAACAACGCCGAGTTCTTCGACCTGATGCGCCGCGGCGGCTGATCCTGACGACAACGCCCCGAAGCATCAAGAGAGAAAGCCGCGACCCTGTCGCGGCTTTTTCATTGCGCCGCCCCCCCTACCGGCGGCGCCAACCGCCGCCCACACGTATCGTGTCGGCCGCCCCCCCCCGCCCTTCACACACTGCGCGGTTCGGGCTGTCACGATGACTGTTATATGATGGGACGTACCGTGCGCAGGCCGCCGGCACGCCTCCCCCTGCCGTTCCCGAAGGAGAAATGCAATGTCCGAGCAAGACGATTTGATGACGGAAGCCTTTGCCCACCTCGAAGCTGGCGACCCGGAGTCGGCGCTGGAGATCGGCAAGAAGCTCGAGTCGATGCGGTACTCGGGCGCCTACGAGGTGCAGGCGATGGCCTATGCCGACATGGACGAAATGGAGCAGGCGGTTGCGGTGCTTGAAGCCGGCGTCGCCCATGCGCCGGGCGTCTGGCTGCTGTGGCAACTGCTTGGCAACTATCGCTCCGACCTGGGGCGTTTCCCCGAAGCGATCGAGGCCTACGAGGCCGCCGCCAACTGCGCCCCCGACGAAGACCTCGTGATCGTCGACTTCAATCACGCCAACGCGCTGGCACGACACGGCGACCTGCCCGCCGCACAGAAACGTCTCGATCGGGTGCTGGAGAGTCCGCATCTCGCTCAGGCGGGGCGGGCATTCATCGAAAACGCCATGACATTGCGCATGCATTTGTTCAATGCGCAAGGCGAGCCGAAGGCCGCCATCGCGACCTACGAAGCCCTGCACAAGCAGGAGCATGACGAGGAAGGCAGCAACGTGTCGATGGCCGACGTGCTGGCCGAATTGTCGCTGGCTTACAAGCAGTCGGGCGACAATGCGAAGGCGCTCGCCCATGCGCTCGAGGCCGTGCAGTTGTACAAATGGAGCGAGACCGCCCTGTGGGCGCTGCGCGCGGCACGCGAGGCGCAATCGGACACCGCGCACATGATGCATCTGATCGTCGAAGGCGAGTGGTTCGAGCCGCTCGAGGACGAGGACCCCGACGGCCCGCCGCCGTCGTTCGTGACCACGTACGACGTCGTTGCCGACGACGAGGCCGAGGCGCGTCGCCTGATCGCCGAGTGTGAGCCGCCGCAGGTGCGCGCATCGCTGCGCGTGGTGGAAACGCACCCTATCGAGCACGATCCGGAAGCGCCCACGCCGTACAAAGGTGTCTACGCCACGGGCGACTACCACATGTACCAGCCTGGCGACGATATCGACTGACCGATGACGGACGCGCCGCCGGACGACGATAACGCGCGCGGGACACAAATGCCAAGCGGGCACCGGATCATCTCCGGTGCCCGCTTCGTTTCGATGCCGGCATCCCGCCATCGGCATGCCGGGGACGTCCGGGGACGCCAACGCCCTCGCGCCCGGTGCGCCGCGCTGTTTACTTGTAGCCCGCGCGATCGAGGATACGCTGCGCTTCGGGCAAGTTCCTGGCGATGGTGCCGATGGACACGTCTTCCGCCTTGAACTCGCCCAGCGCCGCGAGCGCCGGGTTGTCGAGCTTGGTCGTCGGCACGGCGGGCCACTCGTTGTTGCCGTTGGCGAAATACTGCTGCGCCTCGTCGCTGGCGAGATACTCGAGGAATTTGACGGCGTTCGCGTGATTCGGCGCGTGCTTGGCAATGCCCGCCCCCGCCACGTTCACGTGCGTACCCTTGCCGGCCTGGTCCGGCCAGATGAAGCCGACCTTCGACATCAGCGCCTTGTCCTCGGGCTTGTCCGAACGCGCCATGCGCACGTAGTAATACGAGTTCGCGAGCGCCACACCGCACTCACCGGTGGCCACTGCCTTGATTTGATCCGTATCGCCCCCCCTCGGCGCGCGCGCGAAATTCGCCACCATGCCCTCCGCCCACTTTTGCGTGGCCTGCGCACCGTCGCGTGCGATGAGCGCGCCGACGAGCGACAGCATGTAAGGGTGCGAGCCCGAGCGCGTGCAAACCTGCCCCTTGTGCGACGGATCGGCCAGCGAGGCGTACGTCTGGACCGTCTTCGGGTCTACCTTGTCCTTGTTGTAGACGATCACACGCGCCCGGGTCGAAAAGCCATACCAGTCGGTGCCAGCCTTCGACGTCGCGGCATGCAGCTTGGCCGGAATGCGAGCATCGAGCGTTGCCGACTTCGTCGGCTGGAACAGACCCGCTTCGTCCGCCTTGGCCAGACGCGCCGCGTCGACCATCAGGATCACGTCGGCCGGGCTCTTGGCGCCTTCGCTCTTCAAACGCTCGAGCAGCGCAGCGTCGTCTGCCTCGATGCGGTTGATCTTGATGCCAGTCTGCTTGGTGAACGTGCCGTAGAGCTGCTCATCGGTCTGGTAATGGCGCGCCGAGTAGAGGTTCAACACCTTCGTTTCCGCTTGCACGGTGAACGCAGTACATGCTGCGGCGCCAAGCACCGTCAGTCGCGCCAGTTTGCCGATCGTCTTCGCCTTCATGGGCCATTCCCCGCAGTCGTGGTTTCGTAGAGAGGAACAGCATAATGAAAAACTTCAACAAACGCAAATGATTCCCATTATTGTTAGCCAGGATATCCGGCATCCCGCCAAAATCGGTCGAGCGTGTAGGGGCAGGCAATCCTCCGGGAATGGGGGAGCCCGTGACGACGGCGATCGAGTCATCGACGCCAGGAAGGTGCGGCAATTCAGACGAGTCGGCCCCGCTAAGGTTCCACAACACGTTACCGCTCGTCGATGACACCCTCCAAAAGTGAACTGATTTATGCCCGGGCGGCTCCAATCGCCGTAAAATTGCGCGTCGACGCACCGCCCCCATCCTCCCGGGCGATTCGGGGGGCGCCACGCGTTTGTCCTGCCCTGCCGGAGTGTCTCCTTGTTGTCGTTGATTAGCATCCTGCGCCGCACTGTCACGCCGACAGCCGACGGCGCCCGCGTCGTGCCCTCGTTCCAGGGATCGGCATCGCCGCAAGCCCTGCGTCGCACATCCATCGCCGCTCCGTCCCCGCGTGCCGCCCTGAGCGCCCTGGCCATGGCCGCCATGCTGGCGGGCTGTGCAAGCGCGCCGTCGGTCGACTCGCAGGGCAACGCGCCTGGCACGCCGCAGGTGGCGCAAGTGCCCACGTCGCCGACGACCCCGGCGACGCCGCCCAAAGTCGTCCGCCCGCTCAAGATCGGACTGGCGCTTGGCGGAGGCGCCGCACGCGGCTTCGCGCATGTCGGCGTCATCAAGGCCCTCGAAGCGCGCGGCATCCACGCGGACATCGTCGTCGGCACCAGTGCCGGCAGCGTGGTCGGCGCCATGTATGCGTCGGGCCTGAACGGCTTCCAGCTCAACCGACTCGCATCGACCATGGACGAAGCGTCGATCAGCGACTGGACGATGCCGTTCCGTTCGCGCGGCATGCTGCGCGGCGAAGCGCTGCAGTCATACGTCAACAAGGTTCTCAAGGATCGCCCGATCGAGCAGATGCCGCGCCAGTTGGGCATCGTGGCGACCGATCTGCAAAGCGGCGCACCGATTCTGTTCCGTCGCGGCAATACCGGCCAGGCAGTGCGGGCGTCGAGCAGCGTGCCCGGCGTGTTCGAGCCGGTGCACATCGGCACGCGCGACTATGTCGATGGGGGCCTCGTCGCTCCTGTTCCGGCGGAATATGCGCGCCAGATGGGCGCCGACTTCGTGATCGCCGTCGACATCTCGGCAAATCCGACGGCGCAGGCGACACAGGGGCAGTTCGACATCCTGATGCAAACGTTTACGATCATGGGACAGTCGATCAAGCAGTACGAGCTGGAAAAGAATGCCGACATCGTGATTCGTCCATCGCTCGCAAAAATGGGCGCATCGGACTTCCAGGGCCGCAACCGCGCGATTCTGGCGGGCGAGGAAGCCGTTGCGAAGCAGTGGCCGCAAATCCAGCGCAAGCTCGCCGAAGCGCAGTCGGACGCGACGCGCGGCATGCCGCAGGCCTCTCGTTGAGCGTTTCGACTCGGGGTTGCGATGCGCGGGCGGTCCCGCGCAAGATCCAGACGCAATCAGGGACGTCCCAATGAAGAATGCCGCCCAAGGGCGGCATTCTTCATGTCTGCGGCAAACGCCGGAAAACTTACATCGGGTGATCGTTCTTGAACAGCTGCTCGACGCGCGTCAGTTCGGCGCTGGCCTTGAGCGTTTCGACGCGACGCGCACCGTTGTAGCGTGCCGACCAGTACGACTCGCGCAGATCTTCCACACGAATCTTGCCGCCGGTAGCCGGGGCATGCACGAACTTGTCGCCGCCAATGTAGATGCCGACGTGCGAGAAGCTGCGACGCATCGTATTGAAGAACACCAGATCGCCCGGCTTCAGGTCGGTCTTGGCGATACGCTCGCCGACCTGACTCATTTCTTCTGAGCGGCGCGGCAGCATGAAGTTGAGCGTGTCCTGAAACACGTAACGCACAAAGCCACTGCAATCCAGACCGCTGTCGGGCGTGTTGCCGCCGTACTTGTAACGAACGCCGATGTAGTTCAACGCGCCGAGCACGACTTCCGACGCCTTGTCGGTCACGTTCGAGAGCAGCTTCTGCGCCCGTTGCACACGCGACTCCTCGACGACCGCCTGCGGGGCATCGGACACCGCCGTGGCGATGTTGGTCGAAGCATTCTGGGAAGTTGCGATGCCTGCGCTATTGCCGGACTTTGCGGCCTTGGCCGCCTGAATGGCTTCGGCGGCAGCGCGTGCGGCGGGTGAGGGACCGTTGTTGTAGTCGTCTGCCTTCGCCGTCAACGAGGCGGTGACGAGGCCGGCAGCAGTGAACGCGAGAAGGAGAGTCTTGCGGGTGCGCTTGGGAATCGTCTGCATTGGTCGCCGGGTTGGTTGAGTCGGATGGCCGATGAGTAGCTCGTCAGAGACAACAGGAAACTGTCGTGTTGAAACCCTTCGAGTTACGCCCGGCAGCTTTACCGCCGAACCTGTCGCCTGCAATGACCTTGTTAACTCGTTGAATATTCAACTTAATTGGTACGCGATAGTAATGTGAACGTCACATGATGTCAAAAGGTAATAGAAAAAAACAATCAGCACAATCGGAAAATTTTCATTACCAATCAAGCCCTTGTGATTTAGCCGATGTTCCGCGACGTTACGTGGTCTTTCATGCCGGCGTCATGAACCTACAGCATGGCCGCCGCCACCAGTTCCCGGGTGTAATCGTTGCGCGGATCAAAAAATACCGATTCCGTATCCCCCTGCTCCACCAGACGGCCATCGCGGAACACCAGAACGCGGTGCGCCATCGCGCGCATGACCGCCAGATCGTGACTGATGAAAAGGTAGCTCAGGTTGTACTTGATCTGCAGTTGCGCGAGCAAATGAAGCACTTGCTGCTGGATCGACACATCGAGCGCGCTGGTCGGCTCGTCGAGCACGAGAATCTGCGGGTCGACCACGAGCGCCCGCGCAATCGCGATCCGTTGCCGCTGCCCGCCGGAAAACTCGTGCGGATAGCGTGACATCGCTCGCGCGTCGATGCCCACCTCGCGCAGCACGTCGGCGACGCGCGCGCGCCGCTCGTCTTCCGTCAATTGCGGACGATGCAACGCCAGCCCTTCGCCGACGATTTCCTCGATCGTCATGCGCGGCGAGAGCGAACCGAACGGGTCCTGAAACACGATTTGCATCTGGGAGCGCAACTTGCGCTGCGCGGCCCCGCGATACGACGACAGCGGCTCGCCGTGAAACACGATCTCCCCTTCGCTCGCGCGCTGCAGGCCGAGCAGCGCCATGGCGAGCGTCGACTTGCCGGAGCCGGACTCGCCAACCACGCCCAGCGTCTCGCCCTGACGCAACGCGAGATCGACAGGGTGAACGGCGCGAAAGCGTCCGCGCCGGAACCAGCCGCGCAGACCGGGCTGCGACGTGGCGTAATCCACGGCGACGCCCTTCGCTTCGAGCAATACCGGCGCGATCGGCAGCACCGGATGAATCTCGCGCTGCGGACGGCTGTCGATCAGCTTGCGGGTGTAGGGATGCTGCGGATGGGTGAAAAGCGTCTCGGTGTCGGCACATTCCACGAGCACGCCCTTCTCCATCACGGCCACGCGTTGCGCGAAGCGTCGCACGAGATTGAGATCGTGCGTGATCAGCAGTACGGCCATGCCGCGCTTCTGCGCCGCATCGCGCTGGAGCTCCAGCAGCAATTCGATGATCTGGGCACGAATGGTGACGTCGAGCGCGGTGGTCGGTTCGTCGGCCAGCAGCAGCTTCGGACGGCAGGCGAGCGCCATGGCGATCATCGCACGCTGGCGCTGCCCGCCCGAGAGTTCGTGCGGGAAGTGCGACACGCGACGCTCCGGCTCGGGAATGCCCGTGCGCCGCAGCAGTTCGATGGCGCGCGCCTTCGCTTCCTTCGGCGACAGCCCTTCGTGCAGTTCGAGCGCTTCCGCGAT
Organism: Pandoraea morbifera; assembly: GCF_902459575.1. Lineage (NCBI taxonomy): Bacteria > Pseudomonadati > Pseudomonadota > Betaproteobacteria > Burkholderiales > Burkholderiaceae > Pandoraea > Pandoraea morbifera. The sequence goes on along the minus strand of NZ_CABPSD010000023.1, from coordinate 42,179 downwards.
CTGCTCCCCGATCGGATAGAGCGGATTGAGCGCAGTCATCGGCTCCTGGAAAATCATGGCGATATCGTTGCCACGCATGCCGCGCATCGCACGCTCACTTACCGACGCCAGGTCCACGCCGTCGAGCTGTATGCGCCCCTGAACCTGCGCGTCCTGAAGCAGACGCAGGATCGCCAGCGCGGTCACGCTCTTGCCCGATCCCGACTCGCCGACCAATGCCACACGCTCGCCGCGCGCAATCGCCAGGCTCACGTCCTTGACCGCCTCGGTGTCGCCAAAGCGCACCGACAGATTTTCGATACTGAGCAGTGGTGTGGTCACATCGCCCTCCCGGCCGCGGCCTGCTTGTCGGCCATGCGCGTGTCGAGCGCATTGCGCAGGGCGTCGCCCATGAACGTGAGCAACAACAACGTGAGCACCAGCACGACGAAGGTCGCGAGCGAAATCCACCACGCGTCGAGATTCGCCTTGCCCTGATTGAGCAATTCGCCCAGGCTGGGCGTCGGCGGCGGCACGCCAAGTCCAAGAAAGTCGAGACTGGTGAGCGAGAGAATCGCCCCGCTCATGCGGAACGGCAGGAATGTGATGACGGGCGTCATGCTGTTGGGCAGCACGTGACGCCGGATGATCTGCCAGTTCGAGAGGCCCATGGCGCGCGCCGCGCGCACGTAATCGAGCTGACGATTGCGCAGGAACTCGGCACGCACATAGTCCGACAGCCCGATCCAGCCGAACAGCGAGAGCAGCACGAACAACAGCCACAGATGCGGCTCGAAGATCGACGCAAAAATGATGAGCAGATACAGCTCCGGCAGCGAACCCCAGATCTCGATCAGTCGCTGCAACGTCAGGTCGATGCGCCCCCCGTAAAACCCCTGCACGGCGCCGGCCAGCATGCCGAGCAGCGTGCCGGAGATCGTCAGCGCCAGGGCGAAGATCACCGACAGGCGAAAGCCGTACAGCAGGCGAGCGAAGACGTCGCGACCGCGGTCGTCCGTGCCCAGCCAGTTCTCGGCCGACGGCGGCGCCGGGTTCGGTACCTTCGCGAAGTAGTTGATGGTGTCGTAGCTGTAGCGCACGGGCGGATAGATCGCGAAGTTGTCGCCCGCGCGAATGCGCGATTCGATGAACGGATCGAGATAGTCGGTCGGCGTCGGGAAGTCACCGCCGAAGGTCGACTCGGGATAAGTCTTCACCAGTGGGAAATACCAGTTTCCTTCGTAGCGCACGACCCAAGGCCGGTCGTTGGCGATGACCTCGGCAAAGAGGCTGATGCCGAACAGTACGACGAAGGCGACCAGGCTCCAGTAGCCCAGACGCTGCTGGCGAAAGCGTCGCCACACGCGCCATCGCGGCGAGCGCGAAGGCGATGTGGACGGCGAGGCAAAGGACGACGAACGAGGCGTTGGCGTGGTGGATCGGGTCACGTCAGTGCTCCAGTCGATCGAATTGAATACGCGGGTCGACCATCACGTAGCACAGGTCGGAAATGAGCTTGGTCACCAGACCGATGAGCGTGAAGAGATACAGCGAGCCGAGTACGACCGGATAATCGCGGCGCTGCACCGATTCGTAGGACAGACGGCCCAGGCCGTCGAGCGAGAACAGGGTTTCGATGAGCAGACTGCCCGCGAAGAACGCCCCGATGAACGCGGCCGGGAATCCGGTGATGAGCGGAATCAGGGCATTGCGAAACACATGCTTGAACAGCACCTTGCGCTCGGAGAGCCCCTTCGCGCGCGCAGTGAGTACGTATTGACGGCGGATCTCGTCGAGAAACGCGTTCTTCGTGAGCATCGTGATCACCGCGAAACTGCCCACGACCGACGCCGTCACCGGCAGCGTGATATGCCAGAGGTAATCGGTGATCTTCGCGGGCCACGACAAGTCGCTCCAGTTGTCGGACACCAGCTCTCGCAGCGGGAACAACTGCCAGAACGTACCGCCGCCGAAGAGCACCAGCAGCAGCACGCCGAGCACGAAACCAGGAATGGCGTAGCCCACGAGCACGACCATGCTGGTGAGCGTATCGAAGCGGGACCCGTTGCGCACCGCCTTGGCGATGCCCAACGGCACCGATATCAGATAAGTCAGGAAAAACGTCCACAGCCCGAGCGAAATCGACACCGGCAGCTTGGAGACGATCAGCGACCACACGCTCTGGTGGTGAAAGTAGCTCTGTCCGAGATCGAATCTGGCGAAGCGCTTCAGCATCAGCCAGTAACGCTGCGCCGGCGTCTTGTCGAAGCCGTACAGGGCCTTGATCTGCGCGAGTTGCTGCGGGTCGATGCCGCGACGTCCGCGATACTCGCTGCCGCCCCCGCCGCTCGCTTCCCCGCCGCCGCCGGCGCGCCCCTTAAGCTCGAGCATGACCTGCTCGACCGGCCCGCCCGGCACGAATTGAATGACCACGAAGGTCAGCGTGATCACGCCGAGCAGCGTCGGAATCATGATCAGCAATCGTTTGAGGATGTAAGACCACATGACTGGGGGACGGCTCCTATCGGTGTCTGAAGCGCGACGAACGCTATTGGGCGGTGCCGGACGCGGCGGCAGGCGGTGCCACCCGCCGCGGTCGATCCGTCGAGGGTGGCGTGCCGGACGCCGAAGCGTGGCCACGCTCCAGACGCGAGTCCCACCACATCGACACCAGCCAGCCTTCGGCGGTGAAGTACAGCGGCAACTTGTCCGGGAAGCGCAGATACTGCTTGTAGGCCATGCGATGCGTGGAAGAGAACCAGTGCGGCACGACGTAGTAGCCATGCATGAGCACGCGATCGAGCGCGCGCGCGGCGGCGACCAGATCGTCGTAGGTGCGCGCACGCACGAGTTCGCCGAGCAGCGTGTCGACGGCCGGATCCTTGAGCCCGATGACGTTGTCGGACCCCTCCACATCGGCCGAACGGCTGCCGAAACGGTCGAGCAGTTCGGTACCCGGAATCTGCGAGTCCGGATAACGCAGCGAAATCATGTCGAAGTCGAACGCCTCGAGGCGCTTCTGGTACAGCGCGAAATCGCTCGTCCGAAAGTTCAGCGTGATGCCGAGCTTCGCCAGGTTGCGCGCGTAGGCCGAGGCGACCGGCCCCATCGCCCCGCCGTCGTCGAGGAATTCGAACACGAACGGCTCGCCTTTCGCGTTGCGCAGCGCGCCGTCGCGATAGGTCCAGCCCGCCTGCGCCAGCAGCTCGCGCGCCTGGCGCAGGTTTTCGCGCAGGCTCGCGGGCGGTGCGGTCGTCGGCTGCACGACCATCGGCCCGAACACGGCCGGATCGAGCGACTTGCGCAACGGTTCGAGCAGCTTGCGTTCGGCCTCGCCCGGCATGCCGCGTGCCGCAAGATCGCTGTTGGTGAAATAGCTGTAGATGCGCTGGTACTGGTTGTAGAAGAGTTGACGGTTCAGCCACTGGAAGTCCAGTGCAAGATCCAGCGCGCGGCGCACACGCACGTCGCGGAACTTGTCGCGACGCGTGTTCAGGATGAAGCCCTGCATGCCGGCCGCATTGTGATGGGCGAACTCGCGCTTGACCAGTTCGCCGTCGCGAAAGCGCTTGCCCACGTAGCTGCGTACCCAACTGCGCGCGCGATATTCGGTCGTGGCGTCAAATTCGCCCGCCTTGAAGCCTTCGAGCCGCACGATATCGTCGGCATACATCTTGTAGACGATGCGCTCGAAGTTGTAGGTCCCGCGACGCACCGGAAGGTCGTTGCCCCAGTAGTTCGGGTCGCGGCGGAACGCAATGCGACGGCCGCCTTCGTACGACTCGATCAGATATGGACCGCTCGCGATCGGCGTCTCGAACGTGATGGCGTCGAAAGCCTTGCGCTTGCCGTCGGTTCCCACGCCCCACTTCGGCGAGAACACCGGCACCGACGCCGCGAGCAGCGGCAGGTCGGGACTCACGCGCCGAAAGTCGAAGCGCACCCGCCGATTGTCGATCACGGTCACACCCTTCACATCGGCAAGCATCACCTTGTAACCCGGCGCTGCCTGCGGGCTCATGAGGGTGTCGAACGAGTATTTGACGTCCTGGGCGGTCACCGGGTCGCCGTTGTTGAAGTGCGCCGCCCGATTGATGTGGAACGTGACCGACGCCCCGTCGGGCGCCACCGCGATATCGTCGGCCAGCAGACCATAGACGGTTGCCGGCTCGTCGGCGCTGCCAATGCCGAGCGTCTCGAACATCAGGCCCGACACGCCGGGCGGCGACGTGCCACGCAGCGTGAACGGATTGAATTTGTCGAAGCTCGTGCGCCGGTCCGGATTGGCCAGCGTGAGCGTGCCGCCGCGCGGCGCATCCGGATTGACGTAATCAAAGTGCGTGAACCCTTTCGGGTATTTCGGCTCGCCGTATTGCGCGATGGCGTACTTGGCGTGTGCCGCCGGCGCAAACCACAGGATCGCCAACGCGACGACGCCGACGACGGTCCCGGCAAAGCGGGGGGGGACGCGGACACCGGACGCGGTGAACGCAGCGCATGCGAAGGTCTGAACGCGTGACGCGACGGCGGTGCGGATCGCCACCATTCGCCTGACAAAACGCGAGGCGGCGAATGCGGCCTGCGTCGAGTGTGGATGCCGTGTGGTGCGCGCGTTCATGCGTCTCCTGTGTTTGTCGGCGAGCCCCCGCCTGCCGGGGCGCGGACGCATCCAGCCCCTCCCCTTTCGCCGGTCGAAATCGCTCGCGCCCCGGGCTCGCGCAGCTTTGCCGCATGAGACTTGGCGTCACGACCAGACCGCGCGACAATTGTACCCAAAAGCCCGGCGGTCGCCGCACTGAAAGACACATGCGCGCCGGACCGGTTCCCCCATCCGCGCCCTGGAGGCCGACGTTGCCAGCAACACGATCCCCCGTGCAAAACCCCAACCGTACCCTGCCCCGCTGGCTCGCGAAATTCTTCTTCCAGTGTGTCGAAGCGGCGCAGCGCCTGATTGCCCGGGGTTCGCTGGTCGGCGACAAACCTATCTTCGACAATGCGCAGTTCCCGTGGGTCGAAGCGATAGAAGCGCAGGCGCCGGCCATCGCCCGCGAACTCGAAGCAGTGCTCGCCACACCGGGCCGTCTGCCTGCGTTCCACGAAATCTCGCCCGATGTTGCCACCATCACGCAGGACCATCAGTGGCAGACCTTCGTGTTTCTCGGCTATGGCATGCGCGCCGAGCGCAACCTCGCGCGCTGCCCCGCCACCGCCGCAGCGCTCGACGGCATTCCGGGCCTGCGCACCGCTTTCTTCTCCATTCTCTCGCCGGGCAAACAGATTCCGCTGCATCGCGGCCCCTACAACGGCGTGTTGCGGCTGCATCTGGCGCTGAAGGTGCCGCGCGATCGGGAGCAGTGCTGGATCGAGGTCGACGGCCAGCGCTATGTATGGCAGGCCAATCGCGCCGTCGTCTTCGACGATGCCTACCCGCATCAGGTGCACAACGACACCGACGAAACGCGCGTCGTGCTGTTCGTCGATTTCGAGCGTCCCTGCAAGCCGCCCATTTCCTGGCTCAACCGGCTGCTCCTCGCGTTCGCCCCGCTCACGCCCGAGCTTCAGCAAGCCAAGGCGAATCACGAGAAGTGGGAGCGGGATTATTACTCGGCGCCCACCTCTGCCACCGCGGACCCCGACGGGCATGTCAGCGCGCCGGCGGCACCTCCCGATGCGGGCAATGCGCATCGTGCCGCGTCGGCGTCGGATGAGCGGGCCCACCACTGAGCATCGGCCCACCAAAAACGCCAGCGAAACTGAAGTGACCCGATAACGTTGGACGGGAAGGTTGTGCCGTCAGGGGCTGAGTGACGTGCCCCCGGAAACTGGACAGTTCAAAGCATCTCTGGCGTTTTTCGCTTTCCGCTCGGCGCTCCCCTTACGGCTGGCGCGCCGGATGCGCAAGCGGATCGTGCGCGGGCGGTGGCACGAAATTCGCGGCGAGCACGGCCACCAGCGCCGCCGCCATCATCGCGCCGATGCCCAGCGCCGCATCGCCGAAGTGCAGGTACGCCAACTTCATCGATTCGATTACCGCGACGGCCACGACGATGGTGATCATGCTGAGCATGCCGGCGACCGTGGCGCGGTTGGGGCTGTCCACCGCGAACAGCGACTGGCGATACACCACGCCGTAGCACATGCCCATGCCGAACGCGTGCAGTGTCGTGCCCACGAGCAGCGCCGGATAGCCCGGTGCGAGAATCGCGGTGCCAATGAGCGAGACAGCCGCGCCGATGAGCATCGCCGCCACGCCGGTGGCCAGCACGCGAGCGTTCGACCAGCGGCCGACCTGACGCGAGAGGAGCAGATTACCGAGAATCAAGGCCGCAAACACCGGCAACTGCAGCAGTGCGTATTGCATCTGCGACATTCCCGCACGCTCGATCAGGAACACCGGACCGAGCGCAATCCACGTGAGCAGCGGCGTCACCGCCAACCCCGTGAGCACCGCACCGCGCCAAAAGCGCGTGCTCGAGAGCGGCAGCTTGTAACCCTGCCACAACGAGCGGGCGTTGAGCGCGCTGCGATCGTGTCGCGAGAGTTCCGGCATCGTGCGGTACAAGCCGACGAACGACACCACGGCGACCAGCGCGATCAGCCAGAAGATGCTGCGCCACGACAGGTACGACACCACGGCGGCGCCTGCGAGCGGGCCGAACATCGGCGAGAGCAGCGAGACGTTCGCCATGAGCGCCATGACCCGCACGGCGGTCTTCTCTTCGAACGCCTCATGGACGGTCGGATAACCCACCGTCAGCACGAAACAGCAGCCCATGCCCTGGAGGAAGCGCAGCAGAATGAACTGGGACATGGTCTGCACGTAATGCATCGCCACACAGGCCGCGATGAACATGACCAACCCCGAGAGCAGCACTCGACGCCGCCCGAAGCGATCGGCCAGCGGACCCAGCAACCACTGCAGGCTGGCGTTGCCGAGCATGGCGGCCGTCAGGGCCAGCGTAATCATGTCTGCCGTCGCACCGAACTCCCGCGTGACCAGCGGCATGCCCGGCATGATCATGTCGTTCGAGACGTAGACGGCGAACTCGAAGAGCACCAGCGACAGGGGAAACCAGAATCGTGAGACAGGCTTTGCGAAGTGAGACACCTCGTTAAGGCTCCTTTGTGCGGCCACGGCGCGTGACAATGGCGCACGTAAAAAGACAACACCCCCGGCGCCTGCGAGGCACCGGGGGTGTCTGTTGCATCGACTATGCCGTATTCGTACGGCTTTCGATGGTTCAGACGTCCAACAGTTCAACCTCGAAGACCAGCGTGGCATTGGGCGGAATCACACCGCCGGCGCCGCGGGCGCCGTAACCGAGTTGCGGCGGAATGACCAGCTTGCGCTTGCCGCCGACCTTCATGCCCTGAACGCCTTCATCCCAGCCGCGAATGACCATGCCGCCGCCGAGCACGAAGTCGAACGGTTGGTTACGGTCCTTGCTGGAGTCGAATTTCGTGCCGTCGGTGAGCCATCCCGTGTAGTGCACGGAGACAGTCTTGCCTGCGACGGCTTCGGCGCCTTCGCCCACTTGCAGGTCGTCGTATTCCAGGCCGGAAGAGGTGGTGATGGTCGACATGTTGATCCTCGCTCGAAAGGCGGATGATGAGATGATACCGACGCGCGAGATATCGCCAACGCGCGAACTCGGGAAAGAAAAAACCCCCGGCTCTCCGCGAAGAGCCGGGGGTGTTCCGCCAAGGCGACTTGGCGGAGACGGAGGGATTCGAACCCTCGATCCAGGTTTTGGCCCAGATGCTCCCTTAGCAGGGGAGTGCCTTCGACCTCTCGGCCACGTCTCCCAAACTTGTCGTCACATCAGGGAGGTGATGTAACGAAGGCGTGATATTACCTACTGTTCGCGGTGTCGTCAAACATTATGCGCATCGAAATCCAACTTTTTTTGCGTACGTGTCATGCACTCGACACGTTCGGGGATTTTTCCGCGCATCACCCGCCACCGCGGCGCGCATTTCGCGCTTCGTGCCGCACACCTCACACAGTGATGCGGCACTCGCCGTCACAACGCCCGATCGCTTATGCCTGATCGAGCTCGAACGCCTTGTGCAGCGCGCGCACGGCCAGCTCCATGTACTTCTCGTCGATCAGCACCGAGATCTTGATTTCCGACGTCGAGATCAACTGGATGTTGATGCCCTCTTCCGACAGCGTGCGGAACGCCTTGCTGGCGATACCGACGTGCGAGCGCATGCCCACGCCAACGATCGAGACCTTCGAGACCTTCGGGTCACCCACCACTTCTGCCGCACCGATGTGACCCTGCACGTCGTTCTGCAGCAATGCCATGGCGCGCTGATAATCGCCGCGCGGCACCGTGAACGTGAAGTCGGTCTTCCCCTCGACGCTCAGGTTCTGGATGATCATGTCGACATCGATGTTCGCGTCGGCGATCGGGCCGAGGATCTGATAGGCGATGCCCGGGCGATCCGGCACGCCACGCACGGTGATCTTGGCCTCGTCGCGCTGGAATGCGATACCCGAGATGATGGCCTTTTCCATTTGTTCGTCTTCCTCAAAAGTAATCAGCGTGCCCGAGCGCGCTTCTTCGTCGAGCGCGATCATCGGATCGGTCAGGCTCGAGAGCACACGAGTCTTGACCTGGTACTTGCCGGCAAACTCCACCGAGCGGATCTGCAGCACCTTCGAGCCGAGGCTGGCCATTTCCAGCATCTCTTCGAAAGTGACCTTGTCCAGGCGGCGCGCTTCGTCCACCACGCGCGGATCGGTCGTGTACACGCCGTCGACGTCGGTATAGATCAGGCATTCGTCGGCCTTGAGCGCGGCCGCCACGGCCACGGCCGATGTATCGGAGCCGCCGCGACCGAGCGTGGTCACGTTGCCGTTCGGATCGATCCCCTGGAAGCCGGTGATGACCACCACCCGTCCGGCGTCGAGATCGGCCATCACGCGCTTGTCGTCGATTTCCGAAATGCGGGCCTTCGTGAAAGCGCTGTCGGTCTTGATCGGTACTTGCCAGCCGGCGTAGCTCACGGCATCGACGCCTGCTTCCTTGAGGGCAATCGCCAGTAGGCCAACGCTCACCTGCTCGCCGGTGGCGGCAATGGCGTCGAGCTCGCGCGGGTCGGGTTGGGCCGAAATCTCCTTGGCCAGACCCAGCAGACGATTGGTCTCGCCGGACATCGCCGACGGCACCACCACCATCTTGTGACCGGCCTTGTGCCACTTGGCCACGCGCTTGGCGACGTTCTTGATGCGCTCCACCGAGCCCATCGACGTGCCGCCGTATTTGTGTACGATCAGAGCCATAACATTGCTAACACATTGATTTAAAACCGTTTATGAATCCTGCGCGGATACCCTCGCCGGAGTATCGATGACGTTTCGATTCGCGAACTTTTGATTATCGCACGAATGTATCGCGCCTGAGGCAGTTTGGCGCAGATTGCACTGCGCACACCGCTGACAACCGCACATGGCGGCATATTGTGCTGAATTTCGCAGACGTTGCGGAATGTGATGCTCCCGCAACTGCGGCGCTCACGCCTCGTCGCGCCACGTCATTTGCCAGCGAGCACCGCCCTGCTCGCCCTGCGATCCGCCATCGATACCGAGGCGAGGCACGAAAAGGATCGCGTCGCCCTGCCAGACGATCGGCACGTTGCGCAACCACGCGGCGATGCCACGACTCTGATACCAGTGCTTCAGCGAACGCGAGTGCCCCCGCGCATGCTCGCGCCACCGCTCGCCGCCCGACCTCGCCCGCGCGACCAGCGGCGAGGCACGCAGCACATGCTCGTCGACGGTTCCGCCGGCGACGGCACCCGGGGTCGCGGGCGAAATCTGCGAATTCCGGGCAACCGGCGTGAAGACGACGCTTCCTTTCCACGCGGGCAGGCGCCACTCGCGCTCCCCCGCCCAGCGCAACGTCACGTCCGGCGCAATGACGTCGCGATTGGCGGCGTCGTAGATGGCCGTCCACTGCAACGCATCGCGATACAGACGCAATACGGCGTCGCCGTGCGGCAATTCGAGCGACGCGTCGGCGTGCGCGTCGCGAATCTGGCGTACCCACTCGTCGAGCCGCGCCTCCGGGGGCGTCGCCAGACCACGGCGCGCCGCCCAGAACCGCAACAGGTTGGCGAGCCTGGCGGCATCGAGCGTGCGCAGCCGGCTGCGCTGCAATCGTTCCGGTCCTTCGCCATGCGCATCGCACGGCACGCAAGCCATGTCGAAGTCGAGTTGCGCCAGTTGGTCGAGCAGTGTCTGCGCTTGTGCGGCATGGCGAGCGAATCGCGCGAGCGTCTCGCGATACGCGGGCACATGCCGGGCAATGGGGGGCACGACATCGTGGCGCAACGCGTTGCGCAGATACTGGCGATCCTCATTCGACGGATCCTCGACCCAGGACAGTGAGCGTGCCCTCGCGTACGCGTGCATCGTCTCGCGCGAGACATCGAGCAAAGGACGCAGCAACCGCGTGCGGGTCGCCTCGCGTGCGGCGCCCGGCAACGCCCCTTCCGCCGCCATCGCCGCCACCCCCGGCAAGCCGGCGCCGCGAAGCATCTGCAACAGGACCGTTTCCGCCTGATCGTTCGCGTGGTGCGCCGTGAGCAGCGCGTCGATGTCGTGCTCGCGGCAAGTCGCCGCAAGCGCTTCGTAACGCACGGCGCGTGCCGCGCCTTCGGTGCCCTGACGGGCGTCGCGCGGCACATCGACCCGATGCGACACGAAAGCGAAGCCGCGCAAACGCGCCTCGCGCTCGCATGTCGCGAGCCAGTCGTCGGCGTGGGGAGATAATCCGTGATGGATGTGGATGGCCAGCGGCTGCGTCACCGCGCCGTCGGCCTGACGTCGCGCGTGGATCCAGCGGGCGAGCGCATCGAGCAACACCATCGAGTCGAGCCCGCCGCTCAGGGCCAGCGCGAGACGCGGCGCGCCGAGCGTGGCGAGCGCAATACGCAACGCGACGTCCACATGCGCCACTGCCGCGTCGCATCGGGAGGATGCGAACGCGGCAGTGGATGAATCGTGATGCGGCATTGGATTCGGCGTCATCGCCACCACAGGCGACGACGCATCGGCCATCGAATTACTTCGCGCCGGCTTCCTTGAATTTGCCATAGGTCATCAAGCGCTCGAAGCGGCGCTCGAGCAACTCCTTGTGGCTCATACCCTGGAACTGACGCAGCGAGTCGGCCAGTGCGCGCTTGAGCATGCCGGCCATGCCGAGCGGATCGCGATGCGCGCCGCCGAGCGGCTCGTTGACGATCTTGTCGATCAGGCCAAGCGCCTTCAGGCGATGCGCCGTCAGGCCCAGCGCTTCCGCAGCCTCGGGGGCCTTGGCGGCACTCTTCCACAGAATGGAAGCGCAACCTTCGGGCGAGATGACCGAGTACGTCGAGAACTGCAACATCATGACCGTATCGGCAACGGCCACCGCCAGCGCGCCGCCCGAACCGCCCTCGCCGATGATCGTGGTGATGATCGGCGTCTTGAGTTCGGTCATCACATACAGGTTGCGACCGATGGCTTCCGACTGACCACGCTCTTCGGCGTCGATGCCCGGATAGGCCCCCGGTGTATCGACGAACGTGAAGATCGGCAGGCCGAACTTCTCGGCGAGCTTCATCAGGCGCATGGCCTTGCGATAGCCCTCCGGACGCGGCATGCCGAAATTGCGCATGGCGCGCTCTTTCGTGTCGCGCCCCTTCTGGTGACCGATCACCATGCAAGCCTGGCCATTGAAACGCGCCATGCCGCCCACGATCGCGTGATCGTCCGAGAACGCCCGGTCGCCATGCAGTTCGTGGAAGTCGGTAAAGATGTCGCGAATGTAGTCAAGCGTGTACGGACGCTGCGGGTGACGCGAAATTTGCGAAACCTGCCACGGCGACAGGTTCGTGTAGATGTCTTTGGTGAGCTGCTGGCTCTTCTTGGAGAGGCGCTCGATCTCTTCGGAAATATCGACGGCGGAGTCGTCTTGCACGAAGCGCAGCTCTTCAATCTTCGCTTCGAGCTCGGCGATCGGCTGTTCAAAATCCAAAAAGGTGTTCTTCATCAGGTTTCCCCGGAAATGCGGCAGCGTATTGTACCGCCGGCAACGTCTACCCGGTCGACATAGACAACTTTCATCGACCCGCGATCCGTAATAGACGCCAATAATAACTGGATGGAGCGGAATGGACGCGGATTATACGTCCTGAGCGAAACAATCAGTATTCGACCGGCACCGGCTCGAGACTTCGCCACATGTACCACGTAGCGACGGAGCGCCACGGCTCCCAGTTGGCGGCCACTTCACGCGCTTCGCTGCGCGTGACGGGTTCGCCGCTGAAATAGTTGACGCTGATGGCGTTGATGAGCCCCACGTCGTCGAGCGGAAGCACATCAGGGCGCATGAGGTTGAACATCAGAAACATCTCCGCCGTCCAGCGGCCGATGCCGCGAATGCCGGTCAATTCGGCGATGACGGCCTCGTCGTCCATGCTCGCCCAGGCGTCGACGTGCAGCGCGCCCGATTTGAAGTGCGTGGCCAGGTCGAGGATGTATTCGGCTTTGCGGCGCGACAGCCCGCACCCGGCAAGGGCGTCATGCCCGGCTTTCATGAACTGTGCCGGGGTGAGCTTCGGACAGACCGCCACCACGCGATCCCACACGGACTGCGCGGCCTTCACGGAAATCTGCTGACCGACGATGGAACGGGCCAGCGTGACGAACGGCTCGCCCCGCCCGGTCAGATGCGCGGGGCCGAACTGCGGAATCAACTTCTTGAGAATGCGGTCGCGCCGCATCAGATCGGCGCACGCCTGATCCCAGAAGTCGGGACGCGTCGCGCCCGGCGCGACGGGCAGCGGCACCACGCCGGTCACCGCCTCCTCGACGACATCGTGCTCGATGCGTTCGATTTCCGGCGTGACGATGCGCGTTTCGCCGTCGCGCTTGGCGATAACCCGGCGCGTGGTACCCGCACCGCTCGCCGCGCCCGGGGCACCGGATGCCGCAGGCGCCGCGCGGGACGTCTTCGACGCCACTTTCGACGCAACCTTCCGGGGCGTCTTCACGCCCGTCTTCGTCGGGGCCTTGACTGACTCGCTTGCCGACGCCTTCGCAGGCGTCCTGACAGGCGCCTTGGCAGGCACCTTCGCAGCCGGCTTCGGCTCGGCCTTCCGAGCGTCCTTGCGCGCGACCTTCGGTGCGACTTGCGGCGCCGCCTTGCGCACGTTGCCGGCCTTGGCCGCCGTGGCAGTCTTCCCTCCGGCCTTGGCCACGGCCGTCTTGCCGTCGGCCTTGGTCACGCCCCTGGCGGGAGCAGGTCGCGCCGACGCCGCCCTGGCGGGCTTCGTTGCGCCCCTTGCGGGAGATTGGGTCGCGGTCTTCGCGGCCACGGATTTACGAGTCACCATGAGTTTTGTCTCGATGCGCCGCGCTCAGGCACGACGCCATTCGGTGGCGCCTCCGGGACGATCTTCCAGCACGATACCTTCGGACAACAGCTCCGCACGAATACGATCGGCCTCGGCGAAATTGCGATCGCGCTTGGCTTGCGCGCGTGCTTCGATGCGCGCCTCGACGGACGCCCGCAGCGCATCGCCGCCACCGGCCGAATCCGCCCCCGTCGCGCCTTGCAGGAACGACTGCGGATCGCGCCCCAGCAGTCCCAGCGTGGCCGCCAGCCCCTGAAGCTGACGCACCAGCACCGGATCGCGCTGCCTGTTGATTTCGCCGGCGAGGTCGAACAGGACGGCGATGGCCACCGGTGTATTGAAGTCGTCGTTCATGGCCGCGGCGAAACGCTTTGCGAACGCCTCGTTCCAATCCAGCGGTGCGCCGTCGCTCACGGCATCCTTGAGCGCCGTGTACAACCGCGTGAGCCCGCCGCGCGCGTCGTCGAGGTGCGCGTCGCTGTAGTTGAGCGGGCTGCGATACTGGGCGCGAAGAATGAAGAAGCGCACGACTTCGGCATCGAACTTCTCAAGCACCTCACGGATCGTGAAGAAATTGCCGAGCGACTTGGACATCTTCTCGTTGTCCACGCGCACGAAGCCGTTGTGCAGCCAGTAATTCACGAACGTCTCGCCCGTCGCACCTTCGCTCTGCGCGATTTCATTCTCATGGTGCGGGAACTGGAGATCGGCGCCGCCGCCGTGAATGTCAAAGTGATGGCCCAGCAGCTGGCAGCTCATCGCCGAGCATTCGATGTGCCAGCCGGGACGGCCCGCGCCCCACGGCGATGCCCACTTGGACTCCTCGGGCTCGCTATCCTTCGCGCGCTTCCACAGCACGAAATCGAGCGGATCCTGCTTAGACGCATTGGCCGCCACGCGCTCGCCCGCACGCAGGTCCTCGATCGACTTGCCGGACAGTTGCCCGTAGCCGGCGAACTTGCGAACCGCATAGTTCACGTCGCCGTCGTCGGCCTGATAGGCGTACCCGTTGCGCTGCAGCGCGCCGATCATGTCCACCATCTGGGGAATGAAGTCGGTCGCGCGCGGCTCGTGATCGGGGCGCTGCACACCGAGCGCGTCGGCGTCTTCATGCATGGCGGCGATGAACCGCGTGGTGAGTTCGCGCAGCGTCTCGCCGTTCTCGACGGCACGCTTGATGATCTTGTCGTCGATGTCGGTGATGTTGCGCACATAGGTCACCCGATACCCGAGCGTGCGCAGCCAGCGCTGCACCATGTCGAACACCACCATCACGCGCGCATGACCAACGTGACAGTAGTCGTACACCGTCATGCCGCAGACATACATGCGGACTTCGCCGGGAACAAGAGGTACGAACGGCTGTTTGTCTCGCGCGAGCGAGTTGTAGACGCGGAGTGAATCCATAGATAAGCGCTTGACCATCGTCGCGGCGGGCGCCAGCAGCGCCGGACGCTGCGACGATGTCGGGCGCATCGCCACATGCCGTGACGGGAGCGACATCGCGAGGCGGGCTGCGCGCCGTGCGGTAGAAAAAACGAACCTGCGAACCGAATCCGCCGCCACTTCCGGAAAGACTGGGAGAAATGGCGCGGGACGAGCGCAGGTGTTTTGTTAGAATGCGGCCGAGTATAGCATCTCTTGCGCACCTCTCAGGTATCCCAAGCACCCACTATGACGCAACGAAGCCGGTCACTTTTGCCCCCCGCAACGCGCCTTCTCTCCCGCCTTCGCCCGGCCGCGACGACCGCGCGAAGCGCCCATGCCCTGACGCTCGCGGGCGCCGCCCTGGGTCTGGCGGGCGTGTTGTTCGCGCTGCCCGCCGGTGCGCAGGCCATCATCGATCCGCCGCCGCCCGCGCCGCTGCAAACCCCGCAGCAGGCCAGCGAGTCGGCCATCAACAAGCTGGTCGACGCCGGCAAGTTCAACGACGCCCTGACCAAGATCGACGAGCATCTGAAGCAGTACCCGCGCGACGCGCAGGTGCGCTTCACGCGCGGCCGCGTGCTCATGGAAATGGGCCGTAACGCGGAAGCCATCGACGACTTCACCGCCCTCACCCAGGACTTCCCGGAACTTCCCGAGCCGTATAACAACCTCGCGGCGCTGTATGCGCAGGCAGGCGAGTACGACAAGGCGCGCGCCGCGCTGGAGAACGCGATCCGCAACAATCCGAGCTTCGCCGTGGCCTACGCCAACCTGGGCGACATCTACGCCAAGCTCGCGCAACAGGCTTATCAGAAATCGCTCAAGCTCGCGCCCACGGCGCGCGTGTCGAGCCGCGAGAAGCTGCTCTCCGATATGCTTGCGCCGCAACGTGCCAAACCGGTCAGCCAGGCCCCCGCGCCGGCGAAATCGGGCGAGGCCGGCGCACTCAAAAACATCGGCAAGTCGGGAAATTGAGAACCCGGCGCCCGCCGGCGAATCGAACCGAACCCGATCGCCCTTTCCTCGCAACGGAGACTCTCATGTCCTTTCCGAATCGCCTGCGTCGCGCGCTGCTCGGCAGCGCCGGCACCTTCATCGCCGCCGCCGCCCTGTCGAGTGTGAGCGTGAGCGTGATGGCACAGAATGTGCAGCCGCAGGTACTGTTCAAGACATCTGCCGGCAATTTCGTGGTCGAAGTCAATCCGAAGGCCGCCCCGAAGACCGTCGACAACTTCCTGCAATACGTCAACAGCGGCTTCTACAACGGCACGATCTTTCACCGCGTGATCAACAACTTCATGATCCAGGGCGGCGGCTTCACGCCCGACATGCAGCAAAAGCCCACGCGCGACCCCGTGCCGATCGAATCGAAGAACGGTCTGAAGAATCTGACGGGCACCATCGCCATGGCGCGCACGTCCGATCCGAATTCCGCGACCGCGCAATTCTTCATCAATGTGAAGGATAATGCGTCACTGGATTACCCGAACCCCGACGGATATGGCTATACCGTATTCGGCAAGGTGGTGTCCGGCATGGATACCGTCGAGAAAATCAAGGGTGTTGCCACGACCCGCAAGGGCATGTACGCAGACGTGCCGGCCACGCCGGTCGTGATCGAATCGGCCAGCGTCGTCAAACGCTGAAATCCTCCGGCCCACAGGGACCATTTCTTCAGAAGGAAAGCATCATGGTTGAACTGCAAACGAATCACGGCGTCATTCGCATCGAGCTCGACGCCGCCAAGGCGCCGAAGACGGTCGAGAACTTCCTGAACTACGTCAAGAAGGGCTTCTACGACAACACGGTGTTCCACCGCGTGATCAACGGCTTCATGATCCAGGGCGGCGGCTTCGAGCCGGGCATGAAGCAAAAGCAGACCGACGCGCCGATCGAGAACGAAGCCAACAACGGCCTGAAGAACGACAAGTACACGCTGGCCATGGCCCGCACGAACGATCCGCACTCGGCCACGGCGCAGTTCTTCATCAACGTGAACGACAACGACTTCCTGAATCACAGCTCGCCCACGCCGCAAGGCTGGGGCTACGCCGTGTTCGGCAAGGTCATCGAAGGCCAGGAGATCGTCGACCAGATCAAGGTCGTGCAGACCGGCTCGAAGGGCTTTCACCAGGACGTGCCGGTCGAGGACGTCATCATCGAGAAGGCCGTGATCGTCGCGTAAGCCACCCGACGACTGCGACAATCGATGCCGGTATCGACTGCGCGGTGCCCGCAATGCCCCGTGACACCTCGGGGCGACGGGCCCGCGCTTTTCATTTCAGACCTTCACCTCTCGCCGGCGTTGCCGCGTACGGTGCAAGTCTTCGAGGACTTCCTGCGCGGCCCCGCGCGCGAAGCGTCCGTGCTTTTCATTCTCGGGGATCTGTTCGAATACTGGATCGGCGACGACATGCTCGGCGCCGACGTGCCGCCCAGCCCCGCCCCCGGCGACCCTGACCTGTCCGGCCCCGAACCCCTGGGTGCGTTCGCCCGGCGCATGACGGCGGCCATGGCGGAATTGTCCGCAAGCGGTGTTCCCATCGCCGTGATGCGCGGCAACCGCGATTTCCTGCTCGGCGAGCGGTTCGCCCGCGCCGCCGGTGCGGTGATGCTCGACGATCCGTGCGTCTTTTCGTTTCTGGGTCAGGCGCTCGTGCTCAGTCACGGCGACCAGTTATGTACCGATGACGTGGGGTACCAGCGCTTTCGCCGGATTGCCCACTCGCCGCTCGGCAAGCGTTTTTTCCTGAGCCTGCCGCTGCGCCTGCGCATGGCGATCGCGGAGCGTATCCGACGTCGCAGCGCCGCCAAGGGGGCGCACCGCATGGGGTACGCGGACGCCAACGCCCAAGCCATCGACGCACTGCTCGACGCGTCCGGCGAGCGCACGCTCGTGCACGGCCATACGCACCGGCCCGCACGGCATGCCCACGGGCGCCGCGCGCGCTGGGTGCTGCCCGATTGGGAATTCGACGTGGCGCCCCCGCGCGGCGGCTATCTGCAATGGGATGCGCATGGGTTGCGCGCGGTTGACCTCTCGCCTTCCGTTCCCCCCCAGCGCGCCTGACGGCGCACGTCCCTCACATGTCCTGGATTTCCTTGCCGAGCTTGCGCAGCTCGGCGGTATCGATCTTGCTCGCGCCCAGCGCTTCGAGGTGTGCGCCGAGCTGATTGAGTGCAGCCACCATCGCATCGATCTTGTGCGCCTGATCGGTCGCGTTCTCTATCAATCCGTGGATGGCCAGCGATACGGGATCGTCGGCGTTCGGCGCGATGCCGTACGCCGAGAATTCCGTCTTGCGTCCCTGAGCGTCCTGCTTTGCCTGCGCATCGTCTTTCGGCGCGTGCGGGCGAATGACGCGCGCCGGATTCCCCACGGCGGTGCCGCCCGCGGGCACAGCCTTGACGACGACGGCGTTCGAGCCGATCTTCGCCCCTTCGCCGACCGTGAAGCCCCCCAGCACCTTGGCGCCCGCGCCGACGATGACACCCGCCTCCAGCGTCGGGTGGCGCTTGGCGCCGCGCGCCAGCGACGTCCCTCCCAGCGTGACGCCCTGGTAGATCGTGCAATCGTCGCCGATGACGGCCGTCTCGCCGATTACCACCCCCATCCCGTGATCGATGAAAACACGGCGGCCCAACGTGGCCCCCGGATGGATTTCGATTCCGGTGAGAAAGCGGGCGTATTGAGAGATGCAACGACCGAGCCACTTGAAGCCCGCCGTCCAGCACGCGTGCGCCACGCGGTGCAGCATCACGGCATGCAGGCCGGGGTAGCACGTGAGGACTTCCCAGTTGCTTCGGGCGGCGGGGTCCTTTTGCCGGATGGCGGCGATATCTTCGCGAAGACGAGTGAACATGGGCCTGATTCGATCCTGTGAAGCGCGTCCCGTCGACCCGGCAGAGGAGCAGCGGATCGAGCGGACCGGCGCGAAGGGTGATTTCTGGAGCAAGGGCGCCGGCCGTGGACGGCGGGCGTTGCAGTGCGGTGTGACATGACCGCGGCGCACGCGGCGGCGCAGGTCACGCGGGTCGGCACAGGGCTAACAGTGCACGTGATAAGGCAGGGAGGCGGCGCAACGCTGGCGCAAACGGTTCATATCCGCGAAGGCTGATGAGCTTGTGTCGGGAAATTGTATGGCGTTTTCGCGAAATTTGCAGGCGCGCGTGGCACCGCCGTCTCAGCGGCGCACCTTGCGCTCGAGTATGTGCTTCGCGATACCCCGCAGGATGTTGACTTCCTCGCGCTCCAGATGACTCTTGGCGAAGAGCCGGCGCAGGCGCGTCATGAGCTTCTTCGGATTATCGGGATCAAGAAAATCGAGGTCGACGAGCGCACGCTCCAGGTGAGCGAGCATGCCTTCGACGTCGTCGCGCGTGGCGAGCGCCTCGCGCCCTGGCGCATCGATGACCGCCGGCGCCACGTTCGCCGCGTGCAGCGGCTCGCCCAGTTCGAGCGCCAGACACGCGAGGCGCGCTTCGTAGGCGATCAGTTGCACCGCCTGCGAGAGATTCAGCGAGCTGTACATCGGGTTGGCGGGGATGTGAACCAGCGCGTTGCAGCGCTCCACGTCGGCATTCGAGAGTCCGGTGCGCTCGCTGCCGAAAACGAACGCAACGGTCTCACCCTGCCCCGCATGCTGCACTGCCATCGCCGCGCTCTCGCGCGGCGGTGCGTTGGGCGGCCCATATTCGCGCGAACGCGCGGAGAGCGCCACGGCCCAGCTCACCCCCTCCAATGCGGCGTCGAGGTCGGCCACGACCCGCGCGTGGGCAAGCACGTCGTCGGCGCCGCTCGCAAGCGCCACCGCTTCCGGATCGCGCAGGACTTCGGCCCCGGCACGCGGCGCGGCCAGCACCAGACACCCGAATCCCATCGTCTTGATCGCCCGGGCCGCCGAGCCGACGTTCCCCGGGTGGCTGGTCTCGTTGAGCACGAAACGCACTTGATCGAACAGTGGCGACGAATGAGCGGGAGCGGACAAAGGCATGAGACGGCGGTGGTGACGAGAAAACGCGATACGGTGGAAGGCAAGAATCTTGCCGGCGATCCGGCGCCCGTCCTCGGGCGGCCCGGCGGCAAACGTCGCTATTTTGCCCTGAAATGCGTGCGCTGCGGGCCGACTTCCACGGCACGTGCTCAAAGGAAGGCTGCCCCCTCGGCAAAACGCGAAAAAGGGTCGGATACGACAGACAGTCCAGCGCGTTGGCCGTATTTTTGTTAAAATGCGCGTTTTCGCCCGGCACTCTGCGCCGACACCTTCGGGGTCGCACTTGTCGGGCATCGCTCTTGCTCAATTTGTTCGCTTTGTCTGCCATGCCTATCGGCCCGCCCAGAGAATGGGTTGCGCGTATCGTGGGCCGTGGCCTTAACAGGAATCTGTCATGCAGCATCCCATGCTCAATATCGCGGTGAAGGCCGCGCGCCGCGCCGGCAACATCATCAGCCGTGCCTCCCTCGACATCGATACCGTCAAGGTCAGCAAGAAGCAGCACAATGACTTCGTGACGGAAGTGGACAAGGCGGCTGAGCTGGCGATCATCGAAACCCTCCTCCAGGCTTACCCCGACCACGCGATCCTTGCCGAAGAAACCGGCGAGGAACATGGCAATGGCGATTCGGAATACCAGTGGATCATCGATCCGCTCGACGGCACGACCAACTTCATTCATGGCCTGCCCTATTACTGCACTTCGATCGCGCTCGCACACAAGGGTATCGTCTCGCAAGCCGTGATCTACGACCCGACGCGCAACGAACTCTTCACCGCCTCGCGCGGTCGCGGTGCATTCCTCGACGGCAAGCGCATCCGGGTGTCGCGGCGCGATCGCCTGGCCGACGGCCTGATCGGCACGGGATTCCCATTCCGCGATCTGCAGGGCGTGGAGAACTACCTCAAGATGTTCGGCACGATGACCGAGCATTGCGCCGGCATCCGTCGCCCCGGCGCCGCCGCACTCGATCTGGCGAACGTGGCCGCGGGACGGATGGACGGCTTCTTCGAACAGGGTCTGAACGCCTGGGACATGGCCGCCGGCAGCCTGCTGATTACCGAAGCGGGCGGCCTGGTGGGCAACTACACCGGCGAATCGAACTTCCTTTTCGAAGGCGAAATTCTCGCGGGCAATCCGAAGATCTACGCGCAAATGGTCAACCTGCTCGAAGGCTACTCGCGCACCCAACGTCCGGCGCCGAAGAAGCGCGCCGCCGCCTCGGCCGCACAGGAAGACGGCGCGCAAGCGTAATCGATACGCCGCCGCGCACGAACCCGCACGAACCCGCACGAACCGATAGCGAGCGGTCGCACCGCACCCTCGCGGTCTGCGTGAAAAAACCCCGGCGATGCTCGCGCATCCCGGGGTTTTTTCATGGTGCGTCGCCGCGCCGGCCGACGCATCGAGCGCGGCGGCGACCGCTTCAGCCGCGCCGGCGGCGCCGGTCGCGCGGATCGCGACGTCGGCGCGCGTCAGTTGCCAAGACGCGCCAGCACCGTATCGCGGCCGAGCAACTCGAGCACGGCGTCAATCGACGGCGTGTGCGTGGTGCCGACCACCAGCAGACGCACCGGCATCGCGAGCTGCGGCATCTTCATGCCATGCTGTGCGAGCGTCGCCTTGAACACTGGCGAGATCGCCTCCTTCTTCCACTCGGACAGTGCCGCGAGCGCCGTGGCGAGATCCTTCACCGCGGCGCGTGCGGCATCCGTCATGTGTTGCGCAACGTCGGCCTCCGACGGCGCGGGCTTCCGGTAGAACATTTCCGCGCTCTGCGCGATGTCCTTGACGGTATTCGCACGGTCCTTGAACAGGCCCACCACGCCGGCGAGCGACGGGCCTCCCTCGATCGACACCCCCGCCTTCTGCAGGAACGGCTCGGTCAGCCCGGCCAGACGCTCATTGTCGGCCTGCTTCAGATACTGGTTGTTCAACCACAGCAGCTTTTCGGGATTGTGCTGCGCCGGCGACTTGCCCAGATGCTCGAGGTCGAACCATGCGACGAACTGGTCGCGTGTGAAAACTTCCGCGTCGCCGTGCGCCCAGCCGAGTCGTGCCAGATAGTTCACCACGGCCTCGGGCAGGAAGCCTTCTTCCCGGTACTGCACCACGCTCATGGCACCGTTGCGCTTGGACATCTTCTCGCCCTGGTCATTGAGCACGGTGGGCAGGTGTGCGTAGACCGGCGGCTGCTTGCCGAGCGCTTCGAAGATGTTGATCTGACGCGGCGTGTTGTTCACATGGTCGTCGCCACGAATCACATGCGTGATGTCCATGTCGATGTCGTCCACGACCACGCAGAAGTTATACGTAGGCGTCCCATCCGGGCGCGCGATCACGAGATCGTCGAGTTCCTCGTTGGAGATCTCGATCCGCCCCTTGACGGCGTCCTCCCACACCACGCTGCCCGTGAGCGGGTTCTTGAAGCGCAGCACCGGCTGCACGCCTGCGGGCGGCTCGGGCAGCACCTTGCCCGGCTCCGGACGCCAGCGGCCGTCGTAACGCGGCTTCTCGCCGCGCGCGCGCTGCTGCTCGCGCAATTCGTCGAGTTCCTCCATGCTCATGTAGCACGGGTAGACGTGACCGGCAGCCTTCAATTGCGCGAGCACCTCGCGATAGCGATCCATGCGCTGCATCTGGTAGAACGGGCCCTCGTCATAGTCGAGCCCGAGCCAGGCCATGCCCTCGAGAATGACCTGTACGGCTTCCGGGGTCGAGCGCTCGAGATCGGTGTCTTCGATGCGCAGCACGAACGCGCCGTGGTTGTGACGCGCGAACGCCCACGGGTAGAGAGCGGAACGGATGTTGCCCAGATGGATGAATCCGGTCGGGCTAGGCGCAAAGCGGGTGCGGACAGTGGTCATGGTTTGGCTTCGGTGCATCGCGTCGGCAACAAACAAAAACGCCCGCGGCGGAAGGTCACGCGCAGGCGGGTCGCCAACATTGGGAAGCCAACATTATATCAGCCGAGTGCGTGCATTCGCGGCACAGTCCTAGTGCGACATCGGAATTGCCCGCCTTGCCCCTCGGACATCGCCCGCCCGCTTCGCATGACCTCGGCGGCAACGGTCCGCTGTAGCGCGCACCAACGCCGCACGTGGGCGATAATGCGCCATACCCGAGCGTCGTGAGCCTCCGTCACGCGCCATCCGAACGGCTTTCCGTCATGTCCGCCCCTATTCTCGAACTGCGCGAATACCGCACAACGCACAGCACCGACATCCACGACTTTCATCAAGTCGTGATCGGGCTGTCGGGACGCATGGCGTTGTCGCTCGACGGCGAGACGGCACAGTTCGGACGCGTGGGGGCTCGCAACGGCGTGGTGATTCCCGCCGGCGTGCGCCACGACTATCGCGGCGACGGCCCGAATCGCCAGGTCGTGCTCGACGTTCCGGCGCGCGTGGCCGAGATCACCGGCACCGCGCGCGCGTTTGCGCACGAGGCATTCTTCGCACTCGATGCCCGACTGCTGGCGCTCGCGCAACGTGTGAGTGCGAACCTCGTTGGCGGCCAGCTGCTCAACGAACACGACCCCGTCGTGCGCGAGTGGCTCACGGCGCTGACGTCGCGCCTGGCGCCGGCGCGCCACGCGTCTCGCACGATCCGGTTGAATCTGGCCGACATCGACGCCCGGCTGCATGCCGACCTGGCCGCGCCGCCGGACACCACGACCCTGGCGCGCGAGGCCGGCATGAGCGTGCGCCACTTCCACGACTGTTTCGTTGCCATGACCGGCGAAACGCCGCACCGTCACCTCATGCGGCTGCGACTCGCCCGTGCGGCGGCACTGCTCCTGGCCAACGATACCGCGCTCGCGGACATCGCCCTTGCCGTCGGATTCAACGACCAGAGCGCCCTGACCCACGCGTTTCGCCAGCATTACGGCCTCACGCCCGCGGCATGGCGTCGCGAACAGGGTGCAAGCCGCGCGTCCCACTGAGGCGAATCGGCGCCGCGTCTGCAGAATTTCACAAGCCGTCGCCCCGCGCCCGCGATAGGCTCACGGGATTTCAGACATCGCAACGGAACCGGGAGCAGCCCATGGCCGAGACCATCGAGTGGCAGGATTTCGAGAAAGTGGAACTTCGTGTGGGGACGATTGTGACCGCACGCGTCAACGAGAAGGCAAAGAAGCCGGCCTACGTGCTGGAGGTCGATCTCGGGGAACTGGGTGTGAAAACGTCCAGCGCGCAGATCACGGTGCACTACACGCCGGCATCGCTCGTCGGGCGGCAGGTGCTCTGCGTGTGCAATTTTCCACCGAAGCGGATCGCCGGCATCGCCTCGGAGGTGCTCGTGACGGGTTTCGCGGACACCGGCGGCGCGATCGTCCTCGCCGGGGTCGAACGTCCCGTGCCCAATGGAGCCCGCCTCCACTGACCGCCGTCCCTCTCCCGGCGCGCGGCCCCGGAAAGTTCCGACGTCCGAACGAAATTCGTCCCGAAAATGACAGGGTGACGGCACTGAACGTCGAATTCCGTGTCAAATAGCGTCGCTGCCTGGCGCGCAACGATGGCGCCGGCAAGGATCGACGGGCGCGCCGCGACGTGCCATGGGGTATTGGGGGATGATGGCTTGAAACCGCTTCTGTATCGCCTTGGGCTTGGATTGCTCGGGCTTTGTGTCTTCTGGGCGCTGGGCATGCTCAGCGCCAACGAGCTGGGCAAGAGCGCCGCGCTCATGACCACGGCGCTGCCCGGCCTGGCGGGTCTGTGCCTGTTGCTGCGGGCGCGGCCCGCATGGTTCAGCGCGACCACGCTCGGCGTGATCGCCATCTTCTTTCTCGACGCCGCGACGAAAGGTTTTCTGCGCGATTACTTCGGTTTGCGACCGAATCATCTGCTGGTGCTTCAGGCGGTGTTCAACACCAATGCGTCGGAGACCGGTGAATTCTTCCGTCACAACTGGCGCGACGTGGCCGAGGCGAGCGCCGCCTTCGCCGGACTCTTCGCGATGGCAGTGGTGCTGGAGCGCCGTCTGTCGCGCCGCGAGGCCGTCGGCGGGCGACCGCCGCTGCGCCGAGGCGGCCAGATCGCGGTCGCCACCCTGTTTACGGGCTTTCTGGCATTGCACCTGAACCCGACGATGGCCAAGGAGAACCCGCTGCTCTACTGGCCGCTGCGCTATCTCGATTACAAGGGGCAACTTGCGCACGCCGAAAAGCTCCAGCGCGAGCTCGAGCAAAGCATGGCGCAGCGCAGCGACTGGCGGGTGCAATACCACGGCCCGGCGCGCAAGACGGTGGTCTGGGTGATCGGCGAGAGCCTGAACCGCAACAACATGTCGCTCTACGGCTACGCGCGCGACACGACACCGATGCTCGGCACGCTGCGCGACGACCTCACAGTGTTTCGCGACGTGGTGTCCTCCGAGCCGGCGACGATGGCATCGCTCATGAAGATGCTCACCCCGGCAAGCCTCGACGATCCCGACGCGTGGACACGCCAACCGGACTTGATCATGCTGGCCAGGGAGGCCGGCTTCCGCACCTACTGGCTCTCGAATCAGGTACCCAATGACGGCTGGCTAGGCCTCGTCGCCAATCGCGCGGACGAACGCGTCTTCATCAACAAGGGGTTCGGTCGGGGCGAGAACAACTTCGACGGCAATCTTCTGCCGGCATTCGAGAATGCCCTCGCGAACGATGCCCCCCGAAAGCTCATCGTCGTGCATCTGCTGGGGGCGCATCCGACCTATGACATGCGTTATCCCGAGAGCTTCGCGCGCTTCGACGACACGGAAGACACCGTGACAGCGGCGCTCGAGGCCCAGGGGCGCTCGCTCTGGGTGCGGCGCCTGCGCAACGAGTACGACAACGCCATCGCTTACAACGATTTCGTCGTCGCCAGTCTGATCCGCAAGACGATGGCGTCCGATGCCTCCGCCGACGCGAGCCTGCTGTTCAGCTCGGATCACGCGCAGGAAGTGGGGCACACCCGAAACCACACCGGACAGTCGGTGGCCGATGCGTCGGGTTACGAGATTCCGATGATCGTCTGGACGCGCAAGACCATCGACGCGCAACGCCGCGCCTCGCTGGAATCGCGGCCGTACCAGACCGATCAGCTCGAGCACACGATGCTCGGGCTTCTCGACATCGACACGCCCTACTACGACGCATCGCACGATGTGCTGAGCGGCGCATTCGTTCCGGCGCCACGCCGCATCAACGGCATGGCCTACCGGCCTTCGGCGGCGGTGTCCGACGCGGCGTCCGGCGCGGCGCCTGCACGACGCGTCGAGAGTGCCGAAGGCGTCGAAGGCGGTGGAAGTGGTGGAAATGCGCGCAACGCCAAAGGTCCCGCCGATGACGCCCTTAGCCGCCACGCCGGTTGAGTCGGCACGGCGTCGAATTCAATCGCAAGAAACGGAGCGTTCGATCGCGGCCATCTGACTAGACTCCCTTCGAGATCCCCGCCTCGAAGAGATGCCGATGCCAGACGCGCGCCCACCCCTGCCACACTGCCCGCTGCCCACTGATCCGCGCGCCGGTTCGCCATCCGGTGCACACGTCGATTCGCAGTCCGATGCGATCGCCGCGCCGCGTACCGCCGAATCGATGCACCGGCTCGTCGCGTCGCTCTCGCGCGCGAACCTCGCCGCGCAATTCAGCGAACAGATGACGCTGGCCGTCATCCCGATCGTGGCCGTCATCGCGTTGCACGCCTCGGCCGAGCAGACCGCCTCGTTGCAGGCGGCCACCACGTTGCCGTTTCTGCTGCTCTCGCTGCCTGCCGGCGTGCTTGCGGACCGCTATCGCCGTAAGCCGCTCATGATCGCGGCGGAGCTGCTGCGTGCCGCGGCGCTCCTCGTGCTCTTCGTCCTGTTCCGGATGCACTGGCTTGCACTCGCTTCGCTGGGCACGCTGGGTTTCGCGATGGCGACGGGGACCGTGGTCTTCGGCGCGGCGGCACCGTCGCTTGTGGCCGCGCTCGTTGGCCCCGCGCATCTGCTTGCCGCGAACCGGCGACTGGAGACGGCCCGCAGCGTTGCATTCACCGCGGGTCCGGCCATTGGCGGCGTGCTCGCGGGCGTCGCCTCCGGATTGCTCGCCTTCGCGACCGCCTTCGCGCTGTCGCTCGCCAGCGCATTCTGGCTGTCGCGGCTGCCAGAGGAGGCCGCGCGCGCCGGTGCGCGAAGGCACTTCGTTCATGAACTCGGTGAAGGCGTGCGCTTCATCGTCCACAACGGCTATCTGCGCCCCATCGTGGCGACGGCGTTCGTCTTCAACACCGCGTGGTATCTGTTGTTGTCCGTCTTCGCGTTCTTCGCCATCGACACGTTGGAGTTCTCGCCGCAGGCGGTCGGCGCCGCGCTGGGCACCTACGGATTCGGGATGGTGTGCGGGGCGATGGGTTATGCGCGCGTGGCCAAACGCCTGCGCTTCGGGCGGCAGATCCTCCTCGGCCCGATCTGCGCCGCGCTCGCGGCATTGCTGATGGGCACCACCACCGCAGTGCCAGGCGGTCCCGGCGCCTACGGCATCGTCTTCGCGGCCTTCTTCCTGTTTGGCTTCGGCCCGATCGTGTGGACGATCTCCACGACATCACTGCGCCAGATCGTCACGCCCGGCGGCATGGTCGCGCGCGTGTCCGCCGTCACGATGACGGCGACGTTCGGCGCGCGACCGCTGGGCGCGTTTCTGGGAGCCGCAATCGCATCCGGGTACGGCGCAAAAGCCTGCCTCTTCGCCATGGCCATCGGCTTCGGCGTGCAACTCGCGATCATCGCCCGCTCGCCCTCGGCACGCCTTGCGTCGCTCGAAGCCGCGCAGCATGGCTGAGCTTGCCGTTCACCGCGAGGCAGCGGTGCATGCCCACCGCCCGGGCTGAGGTGCACAAACCGCCCGATCGTCATCGCGGTACGAGACGCGATGGTCGCGACACATCGCCCCGGCATCGCTGGCAGCGGCACCGCTGCCAGGCCGCGGTTACCGCGCGCGCAGGACCTCGCGAAGTGCATCGGTGAGCGCCTGGCACTCCGCTTCCGTCCCCACCGTAATGCGCAGGAACTGCGCAATACGCGCCTGCTTGAAGTGACGCACGATGATCGAGCGCTCGCGCAGTGCGGCGGACAGTTGCGCCGCGTCGTGCGACGGGTGACGCGCGAACACGAAGTTCGCCGCAGACGGCAGCACCTCGAAGCCCAGCGTCGTCAGCCGTGCCACCAGCGCCTCGCGACTGGCGATCACCGCGCGCCGCGTCTCGTCGAAATACGTTTCGTCCTCGATGGCCGCCACACCGGCCGCTTGCGCCAACCGATCGAGCGGATATGAGTTGAAGCTGTTCTTCACGCGCTCGAGCGCCTCGATCAGATCGGGATGACCCAGGGCGAAACCCAGGCGCAGTCCTGCGAGCGAGCGTGACTTCGACAACGTTTGCACGACCAGAAGATTCAGATATCTGCCGATCAGCTTCGCGGCGCTCTCGCCACCGAAATCGATGTACGCCTCGTCGATCACGACCACCGAATCCGGATTGCCCGCCAGCAGCCGTTCGATCTCCCCCGAGGCGAGCACGCGCCCCGTGGGGGCATTGGGGTTGGGGAAGATGATGCCGCCGTTGGGCTTCAGGTAATCGTCGACCCGGATTTCGAACGTCTCGGTGAGCGGCACGTTCTCGAACGCCACGCCATACAACCCGCAGTACACCGGGTAGAAGCTGTAGGTGATGTCCGGGTAGAGAATCGGCTTGTCGTGCTTGAGCAACCCTTGAAACACGTTTGCCAACACCTCGTCCGACCCGTTGCCCACGTGCACATTCGCCACTTCCAGGCCGAAGCGCCCGGCAATGGCCTGCTTGAAGCGACGCGCGTCGGGGTCGGGATAAAGCTTGAGCGCGTCGGCATCGCTGCCGAGCGCCTCGCGAATCGCGGCAAGCACTCGCGGCGACGGCCCGTACGGATTCTCGTTGGTATTGAGTTTGATGAGCCGCTGCATTTGCGGCTGCTCACCGGGGACATATGGCGTCAGGTCGGCGACGCCCGCACTCCAGAATCGGCTCATGACGTCGGCTCCGCTCACTTCGCGAAACCGCGCGCCAGATCCGCCTGGATGTCGGCAGGCGACTCCAGCCCCACGGCCAGGCGAATCAGCCCCTCCGTGATGCCGGCGGCCGCGCGAGCCTCGGGCGTGATGCGACCGTGCGTGGTACTCGCCGGATGCGTGATCGTCGTGCGCGTATCGCCGAGGTTGCCCGTGATCGAGCACACCTGCGAGCTATCGATCACGCGCCATGCGTTCTCGCGTTGCTCGGCCGGCGTTGCCCCCTTGAGCTCGAAGGCCACGATCGCGCCGCCCGCCTTCTGCTGGCGCTGGGCCAGGGCGTATTGCGGGTGCGACGGCAGCCCGGGGTAGTACACGCGCGCGACCTGCGGCTGCTTCTCGAGCCATTGCGCAATGATCAACGCGTTCGCCGATTGCTTTTCCACACGCAGCGACAGCGTCTCCATGCCCTTGAGCAGCACCCATGCGTTGAACGCCGAGAGCGTGGGGCCCGCGCTGCGCACGAACGGGAAGACCTTGCCCATGATGAACTCCTTCGTACCGACGATCGCGCCGCCCAACACGCGGCCCTGACCATCCAGATACTTGGTGGCGGAGTGCACGACGACGTCGGCGCCATACTCGATCGGGCGCTGCAATGCCGGGGTGCAGAAGCAGTTGTCGACGACGAACAGCGCGCCCGCTTCCTTCGCGATCTTGCCGATGGCGGCAATGTCGGCGATATCGGTGAGCGGGTTCGACGGCGTTTCCAGAAAGAACATCTTCGTGTTCGGACGGATCGCCGCGCGCCAGGCGTCGAGATCCGTGGGATCGACGAACGTGGTCTCGACACCGAAGCGATTGAAGATCGTGGAGAAGACGTTGAGCGTGGAGCCGAAAATGCTGCGCGAACTCACCAGGTGGTCGCCGGCCGACAGCGCCGACATCACGACCGAGACGATCGCGCTCATGCCCGAGGCGGTCGCCATGCACGCCTCGGCGCCTTCGAGCGCGGCCAGACGATCCTGGAACATCGATACGGTCGGATTGGTGAAGCGCGAGTAGGTGAAACCCTCCTCCGAATGCGCAAAACGCTCGGCAGCTTCGGCCGCGCTCTTGAATACGAAGCTCGAGGTCAGGTACAGCGCCTCGGAATGCTCACCAAACTCGGAACGCTGCGTGCCCGCGCGCACCGCCAGGGTGTCGAAATCGAAGGAATCCATCGTATATCTCGTCATTGGATCGGCCCGCCCGTCGGCCAAAAAAAGAAAAGCCCGTTTCGCTGGTCAGCAAAACGGGCTCGAAATCCATCTGTCTAGGCCTCGCTTTAGCTGTTTCGGGGAGATTCCCCCACGTCCGCAAGCTGAAATCAAATCGACGTGAGAAGCAGTGTAGCACGTTGCCGGCGACGCAGAAACTTCCGCGCCTCGCACCCGGCCCGCAGCCCGTCCAGCCCGGCGGTCCGCCTCGGATTGCCGAAGCTTCCCGCCATGGCAGGCCCGGCGACGCGTCTGTCAGAGGCCAAGCTGAGCCCCGCGCGGCTCATTGTCATCGCCCTCGTTCGCTTCCGCGACAGGCGCTTTCGGCGCCTTGCGCTGCTGCTCCAGGCGATTGAGGTATTCCGGCGTGACGTCGCCGGTGATGTAGTTGCCGTCGAAGCAAGAAGCATCGAAGTCGGTCAGCGCCGGGTTGATGTCGCGCACGGCGGCCTTCATGTCCTCGACGTCCTGGTAGATCAGTTCGTCCGCGCCGATGATCCGCGCCACTTCCTCGTCGCTGCGGTCATGAGCGACCAGTTCGCTGCGCGTGGGCATGTCGATGCCGTACACGTTCGGGAATTTCACCGGCGGCGCGGCCGAGGCAAAGATCACCTTGCGTGCGCCGGCGTCGCGCGCCATCTGCACGATTTCCTGGCTGGTCGTGCCACGCACGATCGAATCGTCGACGATGAGGACGTTCTTGTCCTTGAACTCGACACGCATGGCGTTGAGCTTCTGGCGTACCGACTTCTTGCGCATGGCCTGGCCCGGCATGATGAAGGTACGGCCGACGTAGCGGTTCTTGAAGAAACCTTCGCGGTAGTTCAGGCCCAGGCGCTTGGCGACCTGCATGGCAGCCGGACGGCTCGAGTCCGGAATCGGCATGACCACGTCGATGTCCTGGTAGTCGAGTTCGCGGCGGATCTTCTCGGCGAGATAGTCGCCCATGCGCAGGCGGGCATCGTAGACCGGCACGCCGTCGAGCACCGAATCCGGACGCGCCAGGTACACGAGTTCGAAAATGCAGGGATGCATCGACGCCGCGGTCGAGCATTGCTGCGAGGTCAGCTCACCGTCGTTGCTGATGAAGACCGCTTCGCCCGGCTTGACGTCGCGCTCGAACGCGAAGCCCATGCCTTCGAGCGCCACCGATTCCGACGCCACCATCCACTCCGTGCCGTTCGGGCCGTCGAAGCGGCCGATACAGAGGGGACGAATGCCGTTCGGATCGCGAAACGCGAGCAGGCCGAAGCCCGAGATGATCGAGACAATCGCGTACGATCCGCGCAGCCGCCCGTGCACCTTGCCGACCGCCTCGAACAGCGATGCCACGGTCAGGCCGTCACGCGAACTGCGCTCGAGTTCATGCGCGAGCACGTTGAGCAGCACTTCGGAATCGGAGGTGGTGTTGATGTGGCGACGGTCGACCCGGAACATCTCGTCCTTGAGCTGTTCCCAGTTCGTCAGGTTGCCGTTGTGGGCGAGCACGATGCCATACGGCGCGTTCACGTAGAACGGCTGGGCCTGGGCGGCACTCGACGATCCCGCCGTCGGGTAACGCACCTGGCCAATGCCGACGCTGCCCGGCAAGTCGCGCATGTTGCGCGTGCGGAACACGTCCCGCACCATGCCGTTGCCCTTGTGCATGTAGAAGGACTGGCCATCCGTCGTCGCGATACCCGCGGCGTCCTGGCCGCGGTGCTGCAGGAGCAGCAGACTATCGTAGATGAATTGGTTGACCGGGGATTTGGAGACTACACCGACGATGCCACACATGGCATGAATCCTTCAAAAAACATCGAAATCTGCATCAAACGGACAGTATTATCCGTCATTCGGAAACCTTGTGCAGGCCGGTCGACGGCGTGGACGATCCGCTCACCCCGCCGCTGCGCATGCCCCAGCCCGGCGACGCATCGCCGCCGCCCTGCACGCTCAGGCCGCTCCCGCCCGAAAATCCGGTACCCTGCCCGGCCAGCGCGTTCGCCGCACCGTTTACGGCATTCGTCGCGCCGCCCATCAGGTTCGACAATCGGCTCGATATCGCGCCGCCCGTTTGGCCCATGTCATTCATCGCACCGGCCGCCCCCGTGTCGCCCGGCTTGCCGCGCCCACGACCGCCCTCGATCACCTCCGGCCCGGTCTGCCCGCCCGGCGACGTCATGCCGCGGTAAGGTTCCAACTGCGGCAAGGGAATCGACGTCCCCAGCGGATTCGCGCTCGGAATCGCCGCGTCGGGCTTGTGCAGATAGTGCTGCACCGGTTCGGGCAGGTAAGGCATCAGGCGGTCGAGCCCTGCTTCCACCCAGGGCCTCACAAGCGAGTTTTGCCACACTGGCTCCTTGGGCAATGCCGTTAACTTGGCGGCGACCATCAGCACCATCAAGAGCAAAACACCGCGAACGATACCGAACAACATGCCTAATCCGCGATCGGCCGGTCGCAGGCCGATCAAATCGGTCATGCGCCCCACCAGCGCGCTCACGATCCCCGCACCGAACACCACGGCAACGAGCACCAGCAGGAAGCCCAGTGCGCCCTGTGTCATCTCGCCGCCCGGCAGATCCGCCGGCAGCCAGTGCGCCACTGTCGGGCCGAAAGCGCGCGCCACGAAGAACGCGACCACCCAGCCGACGAGATTGAACAGCTCGCGCACCAGACCGCGCAGCATGCCCAGCAACATCGAACCCAACAGGATCGCGATGGCCGCGTAATCCACCACGGTCAGGAGGCCACCATGCATCGAATCGCCCAAATCAGCCTGCCTCGGCGACCTGCGCCGTCAGTCCGGCATCGCGAATCTTCTTGCCCGCCGCTTCCGCGCTCGCGCGATCGGGGAACGGGCCCGCGCGCAGCAGGTAGAGCTCACGGCCGTCGACCGAGCTCTTCACCATGTAGCTCGGCACGTTCACGAGCTTAAGCTTCACGAGCCACGCCTGGGCACGATCCTGGGTGGAGAACGCCCCAATGCGCACGAGGTATTTGCCCCCCGACGCACCCGGCTTTTGTGCCGCGTCGCGGTTGTCGGCCGGCTTGGCGGGCTTGACGGTCGCGTTGTTCTGGGCGAACTGAGCGATCGGGTCAGCGGTATTCCCGGACTGGGGCTTGGCCTGGGCGCGCGCGGTGTCGTGCGTGTCCGGCTTGGCCGCCGGCTTCGCATCGGCGTGCTGCTCGGGCTTTTTCGCGTCGGGTTTGTGCGCTTCCGGCTTGACTTCCGGCTTCACCTGCGCGACCTGCGGCTCCGGGACCGCGGTCGGCGCGGGGGCCACGGCTGCGGCGGGCGGCACGGCCGTCGGCGCCGGGGCGGGCGCCGGCTTGGCCGCGTTGGCCAGTGTGCTGCTGTCGACGGCCTCCTCGCCCTTGTCGAGCGAGGCGTCGGACGGCGGCGTCGCGGCGGCCTGCGGCTTCACGCGCACGGGGGGCGAGCCGGCATCCTTGCCGGGAATCTGGATCGCGATGTCGTCGGCCGCCGGCTTCGGCTCCGGCGCGAGGATCATCGGCAGAATAATGACGGCGGCGAGCACCAACGCCAACGCGCCGACCAGACGGCGACGCGCGCGTTGCTTCTCGGGCAGCAGCGGATCGAGTTGCTCATGCTCGCTGTACTCCCCCCCTCCCGCCGCACGGGTGCCGGTTCGGCCGCTCCTGCGGCTACCGCGCTTCGGGGGAACGGCTTCGGCGTCTTTCTTGCGGAAGGAAAACAATCCCATAGGCCCTTGGCTCTGGTCGAAACTCGCGTCGTTGGACTGATCATCGCGCATCTGGTGCGGCACGCGCATGACATTTCTCGTAAGCAAATGTCACGGCAAAGGCACCCACACGCCTCAGTGGCGTTGCAATTTGCGGTGCGACATCACACCCGCCACCGTAAAGAACGATCCAAAAACCACAATTCTATCATTCTCCCCGCACTGCTCGAGCGCGGCCGCATAGGCTTTCTCGGGGGATTCGAAGGTTTCGACGGAATGATCGGCATCCGGCTTGAACCCGACGGTCCGCAGCTTCTCCTCGAGCACCGCCGGCCCTGCCGCGCGCTCGGTCGGCAGTGCGCACAGGCGCCAGTGATCGACCTTGTCGACCAGGTGGCGCAGCACGCCCTCGATATCCTTGTCGGCCATGGCGCCGAACACCGCATACGTGTACGGAAAATAGCCCATGCCGTCGAGGTTGTGGCCAAGCGCCGCCGCGGCGTGCGGGTTGTGCGCCACATCGAGCACCACCGCGGGGCGCCCCGGCAGCACCTGAAAGCGTCCCGGCAGTTCCACCGAGGCGAGTCCCAGACGAATGTCCTGTGCGGAGACCGGCAGCACGCTGCGCATCGATTCGAGCGCCGCGAGCGCCGCCGATGCGTTGAGCAACTGGTTCGCCCCGCGCAGCGCCGGGTATGCCAGCGCAGGACGGCGCATCTGGCGCCCGCCGTAGCTCCACTGCTGCTTGTCGCCCTGATAGTTGAAATCGCGGCCGAAAAGCCACAGGTCGGCGCCGATGCGCTCGGCCTCGGAGACGAGCGTGGCGGGCGGCATCGGATCGCCGCAAATGGCCGGCTTGCCCGCACGGAAGATGCCGGCTTTCTCGATGGCGATCGCCTCGCGCGTGTTGCCCAGATAGCTCGCGTGGTCGATGTCGATGCTCGTAACGACCGCGCAATCGGTATCGACGATGTTCACCGCGTCCAGGCGCCCGCCGAGCCCCACCTCGAGAATCACGGCGTCGAGCCCGGCGGTGGCGAACAGATGCATGATCGCAAGCGTGGTGAACTCGAAATACGTGAGCGAGACCGGCGTCTCGAAGCTCGTGCGCGCCCGTTCGACCGCCTCGAAGTGCGGCAGCAGCGTGGCATCGTCCACGACTTCGCCGTTCACGCGTGCGCGCTCGTTGAACGAGATCAGATGCGGCGACGTGTGGCAGCCGACCCGGTAACCGGCCGAGAGAAGAATGGCCTCGATGAGCGCGCAGGTCGAACCCTTGCCGTTGGTGCCGCCGACCGTGAAGACGGGGCACGGAAATTTGAGCCCGAGCGCGTCCTTCACGCGGCCAATGCGTGTGAGACCCATGTCGATGCCCACGGGGTGGGCGGTTTCGAGATGTGCCAGCCAGGCGTCGAGAGTGGAATATGTCGGCATGAATATACGGGGGCAGAAAACAAAAACGCGGACGTCATGTAACGTCCGCGCTGTTTGCTGCGAAATAAGGCGAATGATGCAAACGATGCAATCAGGCGCTGCTGGCGCGGCGCCCGCGTGGCGTTGCGTCATTCTACGCCGTTGCACCGCCCTTTGGGGCACCGCGACGGCGCACGCCGCTTCACCTTGCGGCGAGTGGCGCGGGCCTCAGGCGACCGCGTCGGCCGGCTGGCACTGCATCAGCGCGATCAGGCGAGCGATCTCCTCGCGCATGTTGCGACGATCGACGATCATGTCGATCGCACCCTTTTGCAGCAGGAATTCCGAGCGCTGGAAACCTTCGGGCAGCTTCTCGCGCACGGTCTGCTCGATCACGCGCGGGCCGGCGAAGCCGATGAGCGCCTTGGGCTCGGCCATCACGACGTCGCCCAGGAAGGCGAAACTCGCGGACCCCCCCCCCATCGTCGGATCGGTCAGCACGGAGATGAACGGCAGCTTGGCGTCGGACAGCTTCGTGAGCATGGCCGTGGTCTTGGCCATCTGCATGAGCGAGAGCAGGCTTTCCTGCATGCGCGCGCCGCCCGAAGCGGTCACGCAGATGAACGGCACGCCCTGCTCGAGGGCATTCTGCGCGCCGCGCACGAAGCGCTCGCCCACCACCGAGCCCATGGAACCGGCCATGAACGAAAACTCGAAGCAGGCCACCACGACCGGCAGCGTGTGGATCGCACCACCCATGACGACCATCGCGTCGGTCTCGCCGCTGTCGTCCATCGCTTCCTTGATGCGATCCGGATACTTGCGGCTGTCCTTGAACTTCAGCGCGTCGACCGGCACGATCTCCTGTCCGAGTTCGTAACGACCTTCCGGATCGAGCAACGCGTCCAGACGCGCGCGCGCGCCGATGCGCATGTGATGGTCGCACTTCGGGCAAACGTGCAGATTCGCTTCCACGTCGTTGCGATACAACACCGCTTCGCACGACGGGCACTTGATCCACAGCCCTTCCGGGATGCTCTTGTTGCGCTGCGTCGGATCGGTTTGCTTGATCTTCGGGGGCAGCAGCTTATCGAGCCAGCTCATAGTTTCTCCTTGGCAAACGCCCGCTCCAAAGGGGGCGGGCGTTTCTGGCGACCATGTGACACGGTCGTTTCAATTCAGCGTTTCACCGGGCGGGTCGGGCGCCCCGCGGGTCGTCCCTGCTCCGGACGCCGCGAATTTACGCCGGAATTTACGCCGATTTGGCGCCCTCGTCGAGCGCCTGACGGATACCGCCGATGAATTCAGCCAGCGATTTTACCGCGTTCTGGCCTTCCAGATCACGCGGCGTGTTTTCCAGACGCTGCACGATGGCGCTGCCGATGACCACGGCGTCGGCCACGCTTGCGATCGCGCGGGCCGTTTCGGCGTCGCGAATCCCGAAACCCACGCCGACCGGCAGCGCCGCGGCCGCCTTGATCTGGGGAATCTTGGCGGCCACGCTCGCCAGATCCAGGCTTGCCGCGCCCGTCACGCCCTTGAGCGAAACGTAGTACAGGTAGCCGCTCGCCTGACGTGCCACGGCGGCGATACGCGCATCGGTCGACGTGGGCGAGAGCAGGAAGATCGGATCGATGCCGTGTGCGCGCATGGCGCCCGCATAGGCTTCGGCCTCCTCGGGGGGGTAATCGACCACCAGCACGCCGTCCACGCCTGCCTTGGCGGCGCGCTCGGCGAAGGCCTCCAGCCCCATCGCCTCGATCGGGTTGGCGTAGCCCATGAGCACGACCGGCGTGCGGTCGTTGGTCTGACGGAACACGGCCACGTAGCCGAGCACCTCGGCCAGACTCACGCCGCGCGCCAGCGCGCGCTCCGAGGCGCGCTGAATCACGGGGCCGTCGGCCATCGGGTCGGAAAACGGCACGCCGAGCTCGATGACATCGGCCCCGTTGTCGGCAAGCGCATGCATCAGCCTGACGGACCACCCCGGCTCGGGATCGCCGGCGGTGATGAACGGAATGAGGCCCTTCTTACCCTGCGCTTGCAAGGCTTGGAACGTCGCTTGGATGCGGGACATGATCGGAAAGTCTCTGAAGTCGTTGGTTGGCGAGCGCGTGATAGTGCGCATTGAGCTCGAAGCCGACGAAACGCCGGCCGTGCAGCGCGCACGCCACGGCCGTCGTGCCGCTGCCCATGAACGGGTCGAGCACGAGTCCGCCGGGCGGGCAACTGGCCAGCACCATGCGCTCGATGATATGCAGCGGTTTCTGCGTCGGATGATCGACGCGTTCGGGGTCTTGCCGGTGCAATCGCGAGATCGACCACAGATCCTTGGGGTTGTAACCCAGTTCCAGCCACTTGCTGCCCTCGAAGATGCGGCGCGAGCGCGCCTTCTTCGTCGCGGCGTCATACGGCACGCGCACGGCATCGAGGTCGAAATAGTAGTCCTTCGACACTGCGAAAAAACCGATGTTGTCGTGCACGGACGAGAATCGCCGGGTACTGCCGCCCATGCTGGGCACGCGGCGATCCCAGATGATCTCGTTGATCATCAGCATGCGCTGCTTCAGGAACACGAAGAGCTCGGGGGCGTACTGCCACGTGCAGAACAGGTAGAGCGAGCCGCGCGGTGCGAGCTTCGGAATGGCCGCCTCCAGCCAGCCATACGTCCAGCCGAGAAAGTCCTCGCCGGAGCGCTTGTCCGAGTCGTTGCCGTAATCCTTGCCGAGCCCGTAGGGTGGATCGGCCAGAATCAGGTCGACGCTGCCGTCTTCCAGTTCATGCACGTGATGCAGAAAATCAGCGTGACGCAAATCGATGTCGCCCGGCGCCCATTGCGCCCGCAGCTCGCCGGCAGCCTCGAGGGCCTCGAGACGTGCGGCGGCGGCTTCAGTGGCGTCCATGGGACGCTCGGTCCCGAGGGCGTCATTCTGTGCCTTGCGATCAGTCAGATCGGTCATGCTGGTTCGGTTGGTGTCAGGAAGGATCAGGGAATCCGTGGCATCCCGCTGCAACGCGGCAATGCGGGGCGATACGACGGTGCTTACGCGCCCGGGTGCCCCGGCTTGGCCAGTGCCATCACGGTGTGCATGTCCTTGTCGCCGCGCCCCGAGAGATTGACCAGCACGATCTGATCGCTCGGCAGCGTTGGCGCAAGCTTGCACGCGTAAGCGAGTGCATGACTCGACTCCAGTGCCGGGATGATGCCCTCGATACGGCAGCAGTCGTGAAATGCCCGCAGCGCCTCGGTGTCGGTGACGCCCACGTACTCGGCACGCTTGATATCGTGCAGCCACGCATGCTCGGGGCCCACACCCGGGTAGTCGAGGCCGGCCGAGATCGAGTGCGTTTCGGTGATCTGACCGTGCGAATCCTGCAGCAGATACGTGCGGTTGCCATGCAGCACGCCCGGCGTGCCGCCGAGGATCGAGGCCGCGTGGCGACCGGTCCCGATGCCCTCGCCCGCCGCTTCCACGCCCACGAGCTTCACGTCGGGCACGTCGATATACGGGTAGAAGATGCCCATGGCGTTGGAGCCGCCGCCCACGCACGCGAGCACATAATCCGGTTGACGACCGGCCAGCTCGGGCATCTGCACCTTGCACTCCTCGCCGATCACGCTCTGGAAATCGCGCACGAGCATCGGGTACGGGTGCGGTCCGGCCACGGTGCCGATGATGTAGAAAGTGCTCTCGACGTTCGTCACCCAGTCGCGCATCGCTTCATTGAGCGCATCCTTGAGCGTCTTCGAGCCGGATTCCACCGGAATCACGGTCGCACCGAGCAGTTGCATGCGGTACACATTGGCGGCCTGGCGCTTCACGTCTTCCGCGCCCATGTAGACCACGCACTCCATGCCGAAACGCGCGGCGATGGTCGCGGTGGCCACGCCGTGCTGACCCGCCCCGGTCTCGGCGATCACACGGCGCTTGCCCATGCGGCGTGCAAGCAGCGCCTGTCCGATCACGTTGTTGACCTTGTGTGCGCCGGTGTGATTCAGGTCTTCGCGCTTGAGGTACACCTGCGCGCCGCCCAGTTCCTGGCTCCAGCGCTTGGCGTGATAGATCGGCGACGGACGGCCGACATAATGCTTCAGTTCGTAGTGGAATTCTTCGAGGAAAGCCGGATCGTGCTGATACCGGGCATACGCCTCGCGCAGTTCGTCGAGCGCGTGAATCAGCGTCTCGGCCACAAAGATACCGCCGTACGGGCCGAAATGGCCCCGGGCGTCAGGCAAATCGTACATGGTCGTCACTCTTCGCAGTACCGGTGCGCGGCCCTTGCGGCCGCCCCGGCGGGTTGCTATTCGGCGTCGGCGGCACGCACTGCGTGCACGAACGCCGTCATGCGGGCGGGATCCTTCACGCCCCGCGACGCCTCCACACCGCTCGACACGTCGACGGCGTACGGCGCCACCCGGCCGATGGCTTCAGCAACGTTGTGTGCGTTCAAGCCACCACTCAAAACGGCCCGACGCGCGATGTCTTTTGGAATAAGTGACCAATCGAAAACCTTTCCTCCACCGCCATAGCCCTCGACCAGGGCGTCGAGCAAGATGCCTTGCGCGGCGGTGTATGCCTGAGCGAATTGTAGCAAATCGCCGCTGTCTTTCGTCTCCGGGCCGATACGCATGGCGCGCAGGTAGGGACGGTTCCCGGCCGCGACAGACAACGCCGCGCATTGCTCGGGCGTTTCGTCTCCATGGAACTGGAGGCTCGTGAGCGGCACGGCCTCGACAGTTCGGGCGATGTCATCGGCCGTCGCGTTGACGAAAAGGCCGACCAGACTGACGTACGGCGGCACGCGCCGGGCCAGTTCGGCCGCACGCGCCAGCCCCACATAGCGGGGACTGGGCGGATAGAAAACGAGGCCGATCGCGTCGACGCCAAGCGCCACCGCGTGGTCGATGTCAGCCGCCTGAGTCAGGCCGCAGATCTTGATTCGCGTACGGGAGTTGGGGGAATTCATGAACGGGCCCACGGCATCGGAAACGGCCACGCAGCCCAGTTGGGCTCGGGCACGGCGAAACGCTCAGGATACCCCACGCGCGCCAGATACAGGCCATCGGGCATGAACGTCGGTGCGGCCTGACGGCGATCCAGACTCGCGAGAACGTGAGTCATCCAGCTCGCCGGCTGGCGCCCACGGCCGACCGCCACCAGGCACCCCATGATGTTGCGCACCATGTGGTGCAGGAAGGCGCTTGCGCGAAAGCGGAACACGAAGAAGTGCCCCTGCTGTTCGATGTCGATGCCGTAGAGATGCTTGACCGGCGTTTTCGCCTGGCATTCGGACGACCGGAACGCTGAGAAGTCGTGCTCGCCCACGAGTGCCTGGCTGGCGGTGCGCATGGCGTCGAGATCGAGCGGCGTGTGCAGCCAGCCACAGCGACCGTCGAGCAGCGGGGAGCGTACCGGATGCACGTACAGCACATAGAAGTAGGTGCGCTCGAACGCCGCGAAACGTGCGTGAAAATCGTCCGGCATCGCCTGCGCCCATTGCACGGCGACCGTTTTCGGCAGGAATGCGTTGACGCCGCGCACCCACGAGAACATCGCCCGGTCCAGTTCCGTGTCGAAGTGAACGACCTGACCGATGCCGTGCACGCCGGTGTCCGTGCGGCCCGCGACCGTCGTGGGCAACGCCACGCCGCCAAACTCCCGCAACGCGGCTTCGAGCGCCTGCTGCACGGTATTGCCGTGCGGCTGCGATTGCCAGCCGGAGAACGCCGTGCCGTCGTAATGGATGCCCAGTGCGATTCGCATATGAAAATGAAAAATGGGCGCCCAAGCTTCGGGCGCCCCAAACTACGGTCAATCTGTGGTGTGTTCGCCGGTGTGTCGCCGCGTCACTTGCCAAGCTCGGCCAGCCGCGCACGCGCGACCGACTGTTGTGCGGCGTCGCCGCCGGCGATCACCTCCTCGAGTAGCTCGCGCGCGCCATCGTCGTCGCCGATGGTCTGGTACGCGGCTGCCAGTTCGAGCTTCGTATGGAACTCGTCGGGAACGTCCGCCTCTGTCGCACGCGGGACAATCGGCGCGGGTGACACGTCCTGGACCTGCGGCGCCGCTGGCTCACCGGCATAGGACGTCGCAGGCGCGGTCGCCGGGAACGGCTCGTGCGCCTCATGCGCCACGAGCGCCTCGGTACCCGTTGGCTCGGGCAATACCGGCACGCTCGCCGATGCGGGCGCCGAAGAAGCCTCGTCGCCCTTCAGGTCGAGACTGAAATCGGACAGGTCGAACGACAGCGGCTTGAGCGACGGTGCCTCGTGCGCGGCGTCGGTGTAGCTGCGCGGCGCTTGCGCGGTGCTGGAGGCCTGCTGCATCGCCGCGTCGAAATCCTCGTCGCTGAGGTCGTCGCCCGGTTCTGCCTCCGCGTCGGTGTTCGCGTCGCCGGTCGATGCGTCGGCGCCGTGCTGCGCAGCCGCCTGCTCATGCAACGGATGCCCCGGCGGCGCCATCGTGAACTGGACCGAACCGATGCCCTGCGAGAGCGACGGCAAGGCGCCGCTGGAAATCGTCCCCACATGCGCCGGCTGGCCCGGAATGCCAAGATCCAGATCGCCAAGCATGCCCGCGACGCCGCCCTTTGGCACCGCTTGCGTCGACAGTTCGGCCTGCCGTTCCTCGGTCGTCCCGGACGCCGGTTCGCGCGCGCTCTCCGACGCGGGCGCGGCCTCGAGCTCGGATGCCGGTTCGGCAGCCACACTGCCCGCAGCCGCAGCCGCGTTCAGGGCTTCGAGCGATGCGAGGCTCGCCGCCATCGGATCGGGATGTGCGGCAGGCGCATCGCCCACGGTGACGGTCGGCTCCACCTCGCCGGCTTGCTCCGCAAAAGCGGCATCCCAATCAATGTCCTGCTCGTCGGCGCCGTCCGCCGACGGTTCCCCGGCGTCGGCGCCGTCGGCAACCACGTGCTCGTGATCAATATCAGACGCTTCAGCCGTTTCAGCCGTTTCAGCCGTTTCAGCCGTTTCAGCCGTTTCAGCCGTTTCAGCCGTTTCAGCCGTTTCAG
>NZ_CABPSD010000022.1:0-53659 GCF_902459575.1 Pandoraea morbifera | reverse complement strand
TGCGGGAGTAGCTCAGTTGGTAGAGCGCAACCTTGCCAAGGTTGAGGTCGCGAGTTCGAGACTCGTCTCCCGCTCCAAATCCAGAGGGAAGCCTGGCTTCCCTTTTTATTTGCCGAAGAGCCCACGGCGATCGATCCGACGGGCGCCCTCGATGGCGACAGCGAGTGGTTACAATGCGGCATATCCCGATGGCGGGATGGCAGAGTGGTCATGCAGCGGCCTGCAAAGCCGTGTACGCCGGTTCGATTCCGACTCCCGCCTCCAAAATTCAAAAGCCCTGACTTGTCAGGGCTTTTTCTTTTTGTGTCGTTGCTACGGTGCTTCGGCGCTAATCGGCGAACTCATCTGTGCATTGATGGCGTGCAATGTCGAGTATGCGAACGACTGCGATTGGCCATGAAGCGTCATTGGTTTGCGTGAACGGCGAGACGTTTAGGAACCCAGGGTGGTTCGGCGTACGGATAGCCAGTCGTGCCATGTGACTTTTTCGATCGGCCCGGGCCGACTGTTGGTTGCCCAGATCGGAAGATTCAGCGCCTGCGTACCCGCTAGAAGTCTGCGTCCGACCAGATCACAACGCGAGCTGGCAGTCGGATTTCCCGCCGTGCCGGCACAAGCCGCCGGCCGGGACTCGTCTATCGACGCTGGTAGACAACGCCCTGAACCGAGACCTGATCGGGCTCCGGCGCTTCGTCAAAACGTTTATGCGCCTCGGCGATGGCGACTTGATTTTCGCTCGCCCAGTCGACCAACGCCATGACAGGTTTCAACAACGTTCTTCCCATGTCGGTGAGCTCGTAATCGACGCGAGGAGGAATTGTCGGATACATCGTTCGCGTGACCAGTCCGTCGCGTTCCAGTCCTCGCAAGGTCAGTGTCAGCATGCGCTGCGAAATGCCCTCGATGCCGCGCTTCAATTCGTTGAAGCGCCGCGGGCCGTTGGCCAGCATCGCAACGATGTAGAGGCTCCACTTGTCGCCGATGCGATCCAGGATTTCGCGCGTTGCCAGGTAGCCGCCAGCGTCGGGTGCGGGCATATCGGCAGGCAGCTCGGGGTGACTAAGTGACATGCGTGTGCCTTCTTGTGGGGAATCGACAGGAACCATACCATCCTTTGTATGAATTGGTAAGTAAGCATGAATTTCTTACTTAGTTCTTTTT
The DNA here is from genome assembly GCF_902459575.1 of Pandoraea morbifera. Lineage (NCBI taxonomy): Bacteria > Pseudomonadati > Pseudomonadota > Betaproteobacteria > Burkholderiales > Burkholderiaceae > Pandoraea > Pandoraea morbifera. The sequence goes on along the minus strand of NZ_CABPSD010000022.1, from coordinate 52,498 downwards.
TTATACCTTGGAGCTGCCGTGAGCCACACCCTGCTTGTCACTTCCAGCCCGCGCGGGGCTGACAGCCTTTCCGCCCGCTTTGCCACCGAAATCGCCGATGGCATCCAGGCTCGCTCGGGCGGCCCGCTGACGGTTCGCGACCTCGCCGCGAATCCGCCGCCGCACATCACGCAGGCCTACATCCAGGGCCGAGTCACGTTGCCCGAAGCTCGCACGCCGGAACAGCGCGAGGCGGTGGAGCCCGCGCAAGCGTTCGTGGACGAGTTGAAGGTTGCCGATGTGATCGTGCTCGGTTCGGGCATGATCAACTTCGGTTTGCCTTCGCAGCTCAAGGCGTGGTTCGATCACGTCACTTGGCCGGGAGTCACTTTCAGCTACGGCGACGCCGGGCCGAAAGGGCTGCTGGACGGCAAGAAGGTCTATCTCGTTACCGCTTCCGGCGGCGTGTTCTCGGAAGGCGCCTGGGCGCCGTTCGACTTTCAGACTAACTACTTGCTGCATCTGCTTGGTTTCATCGGCCTGACCGACGTTGAAGTGGTACGTGTCGAAGGCACGGCTTTCGGCCCCGATGCGGCGAAGGCGGCGACCGCCGACGCCGAAACGGCCGTCAAAGCCTTGATCGCGAAGGCTGCCTGACGTCATGGCCAGGGAGAAAAACATCGCGCTGTTCGGCGCGACGGGGCCAACCGGAAAGCACATCATCGAGGAAGCCTTGAAGCAGGGCTACCGCCTGTCAGTCTATACGCGCGACTCAAAGAAACTCGCCTCGTTCGCGGGAAGGGTCGAGATTGTTGTCGGTGACCTGCAAGACCCGAGCGCGATTGCGAAGTGCGTCCAAGGTGCCGATGCCGTCATCAGCGCCCTTGGCCCCAACAGTCTCAAGGTGCAAGGCGATAAGCCGATCATGCACGGCTTGACCCACATCATCGCCGCGATGAAGCACGCAGGCGTGCGCCGCCTTATCCAGATTTCCACGGCGGCCTACCGTGATCCCAGAGACGGCACCGACTTCAAAACCCATGCGTTCGCGCTGTTGTTCAGGGTTATCGCGCGTAAGGGGTATGAGGACATCAAGGCGACTGGCGAATTGGTCGCCAATTCGGACCTGGACTGGACACTGGTGCGCATTCCCAACCTCAAGGATCGCCACGCCGATGGCAGCGTGGATGTGGGCTGGTATGGAAAGACCAAACTCAGCACGTCGCTCTCCAGAGGCAATCTCGCGAAGTTCCTGGTTGCACAAGTGACCGACAAGCAGTTCGTGCGCGCCGCGCCAGGCATCGCTGACCACTGACGCCATAACGTCTCGACAAGGTTCACCCCATGAGCGGATTCACCCATGCCGATGTACCCGATCAATCGGGAAAGACCTTTATCGTCACCGGCGCCAACACCGGCATAGGCTTTGAAATAGCGAGTACGTTGGCGGCGCGAAGAGCCAGGGTGCTGCTCGCATGCCGCGACGAGCGTAAAGCGGAAGCAGCGATCCGACGGATTTGCCTGAAGACATCTGAAGCGAATCTTGCATTCCTGCCGCTTGACCTCGCTGATCTGACGCGCGTGCGCAACGCGGCAAAACTGGCCGAAAAGGAACCGCGCATCGACGCGCTCGTCAACAATGCGGGCGTGCAAGGGCCGAAGCTTGAGCACACGCTGCAAGGCTTCGAGCGGACATTCGGCGTCAATCATCTTGGTTGCTTTGCATTCACCGCGCTCATGTTGCCCAAGCTCATGGAGACCTCCGGGGCGCGCATCGTGGTCACGAGCAGCGGCCTGCACAAGGACGCGACGATCGAGTGGGACGATCTCAATGCGGAGAAGCGTTACAGGTGGATGCCGCGCTATGCAGCCAGCAAGCTCGCGAATCTGCTCTTCATGTTTGAGTTGGATCGGCGGCTGCGGGCGGCGGGCATACCTGTTACGGCAGTGGCCTGCCATCCGGGCCTTGCCGGAACCAACCTGGCGCGTGATAGCTGGTGGGGAAACATCGCGATGTCGTTGATCGGCCTGCTCTTCAATACGCCCGTTCAGGGCGCGTGGGGTGCATTGCAAGCGGCGACCGGAGAGATAAAGCCCGGCGGCTATTATGGGCCGACGAAAACCTCCGAATTGCGAGGCCCCTCCGGTGAATGTAGTCCGTCTCGTGACGCTCGGAACCCAGAACTCGCGAGACGACTGTGGGACGTATCGGTTCAACTGACGGGAATCGACGCCGAACTGCCTTCAAATTCATAGCGTCAGGATTCGATCACGAGTACATGGGGATGCTTGCGGAGCTACTAACCGCGTTGGCCGATGCCCGCCCCAAAAGATCGGCCGCCGGATGACCGAAGGACTCCGGGAAGCGGCGAAGGGACCGCGATCGCGCGACCGATTTTCCTACCCCAATCGCCGCGTTCGCGAGATCAATTGCAGAAATAAGGCTCGAATTCCTTGGCGTCATCTGCGAACCGAACCGCCAGAAAGTCCAGCAAGGCCCGCACTCGCGGCGCCATGAACTGCCGTCGTTGGAAGAGGGCGTGAACCGGCGCATCCGGACCGCGCCACTCCGGGAGCACCAGCGCTAGTCGTCCTGCCTTGAGATCGGGGCCGATATCCCAGATCGATTTCATCGCAATGCCGTGACCCTCCAGGGTCCATTCGCGGGCCACTGCACCGTCATTGGTTTCGCGCGATTGCGCGACAGGCGCGGAGAAGGTCATGATTTCCGCATCGCGTCGGAAGTGCCATTCGTTAGCGACCCCGGCGGCGGAGGACAACAGCACGAAGCGATGCTGCGCTAGCGAAGCAATATCTTCGGGAATGCCGTGTGCGTCGAGATAAGTCGGCGATGCGCACAACACACGGTGATTCGGCGCCATTCGCTTGGCGATCATCGTGCTGTCCGCCGGCACGCCGAAGCGGATTGCGAGGTCGATGTCGTCCTGCAACAAATGGGAAAGCGAATCGGACAGCACGAGGGCAATGCTCACGTCCGGATGCTGCACGTTGAACGCATCGAGCCACCTTCTGATCACGTTGCGTCCGAAGTCGGACGTTGCTGACACGCGCAGCTTGCCGCTGACGATTTCGCGGCCTGCATGCAGCGCAGCGTGGGCGTCGTCGAGTGTCTGCAACGCATGTTGGCTATGCGCCAGGTAGGTGCGGCCTTCATCCGTCAGGCGCAGGCTGCGCGTGGTGCGCTCGAACAGTTGCACGCCGAGCGCGGCTTCCAGTCTGACCAGCCGCGCGCTTGCCGCAGCTGGCGACAGATCGAGTTTGCGTCCAGCCGCCGAGAGACTGCCCAGCGCTGCGGCTTCCACGAACAGCCGGATGTCACCGAGGTTATCCACGTGTTGCCGCTCCTTGTCGATGAAACGCGCGCGCATGTCAATCACGCAATCGCGCCGCCGCCGTCGACCAGAACTGTCGAGCCGGTTGCGTAGCCTATGGACGCAAGATACAGCACCGCGCGTGTCATGTCCTCAAGGCGCCCGACACGGTGTGCTGGCAAACGCCGCGCCGCGATTTCGTCACGCGTGTCGCGCGCATTGTCATCGAGTCTCTCCTCGAGGCCCGGGAGAGGGGCGGCTCAATTGGCAACGATGCCGAGTTGCTGAAGGAATGTCAGGTTGTCCTCGAGATGCCAGTTGTCGGTGATCTTGCCGTCGCGAATGCGATAGATATCCGTCGCGATGAAATCGACTGGCTGGCCCTTGCCCTGTACGCCGTTGAACGTGCCGGTGAAATGACCCGTGAAGCGCAGATGCGCAATGACACGATCGCCTGCCACGATCATCTGCTCGACCGACGCATGCACGTCGGGAACGGCTGCATGAAATCCTTTCGAAGCCGCCAGGGGGCCGGCGATGCCCTGCGGGCGGCCATGCGGTAGCGTGCGATCGGTGAAGGTATCGGCGAGCGCGGCGCGGGCCTGTGCTTCGTCACCCGTGGTCCAGAACGTGTCGTAGGTGCGCGCGGCGCGAATCTGCGCTTCCGCCTGCTTCTTGGGAAGGCTGCGATCGACGATCAATGTCTGTGGCTGCACGAGTCCGTCTTCAGCCGGAATCGTCGCTGCGCTGGCCGGCTTCGCCGCTCCTGCGACGGCCAGCAATGCCATGCCGAGGAAGGCGGAAGCGGTGGAAATGGTGGAAATGGCGCTAATGCGCGACGCAAAGCGCTTAGTGTGGGACATGACGTTCTCCGGATGGATGATTAAGGTAAGAGCGACCCAGCGTGGCGACGCAATTGCCGCGACGCCTGAAGCGGCCACGCATACATCGAGACGCAGAGCGAGAAACGGGTTGCCAAGCGCGGCGAGCGTCACGATTGCGGCGACCCAGGGCAGTATGTCGATGCGTGCAGTGCTGCGGATGACAGGCATTCTGCTTTTGTCAGGCGCTGTAGAAAAAGGGGCCGACCGTTAAATGACTTTCAAAGAAAACGGAAAAGTCGGGAAGCGCGGGGTCGCGCGGTGCGAACGGACGGCGAGCAGGCGCGAGACACGGCGCGTGCGGCTCGGTGGGGCTCATGGAAAGGAACGCACTCAATGGCGCAATTCGCCGCCTGAAGCGCAGACCGTTTTAATCGCGCGACATCGGTGTGATGAATTCGACAGTCACTGCAGGCCCAAGCTGAACGAAGGCCTGTCGTTCGCCGGATAGCGGCACGTCGGCGATTTGATAGGGAAGACGACTCGCCGTTAGCCGAGCGATGAGCGCGTGCCAAGCCGCCGGGTCGCACAAGCGAAACGCCAGATGGTCGATGCGGGAAGTGGACATTCGGGTAACGCGGTTCGCAGGCGAGGACCGCCGGACCAAGTGAACGATCGGACGGCCGTCGAGATACAGCCAATAGCCTTCAACGCCAAACGGAGGACGCGGCCCCATCCTGAGGCCGGCGATATCGACAAAGAATGCGCGGATGGATTCGAGGTCGTCGGCGACGAGAGTGACGTGGTCGAGGTACACGAGAGCAGGGGCCCGGCGGCGGAAAGTTTAGCTTCCAGCATTCTGGCGGCCTTTGATGTTGCGGATATAGGGTGCGTGCGTTGAATCATCTTCAAACAGGGCCGAATAATCTCGCCGCCGCGTTGCGGGCATCGTTCCTCATTGCGGAACCGTCATTGCCGCTACCCCGGCGATGACGCATGCCAGCCCCAGCCAGGCCGATGCCGATAGCGATTCTCCGAGGAACACGATGCTCGTCGCCACGCCGATGGGAACTCGCAGATACGCTTGCGCCGTCGTGCCAACCGAACCGAGCGTTCGCACGAGGCGAAAGTAAATGACAAATGCCATTGCCGTCGAGAAGAGCGCGAGCGCCGCAAGGGCCATGATCGATGGCATCGACGGATTCAGCGTCCACGGGCGGTCGACGACCAGACTCACCGGCGTCAGCACGACCGCCCCAACGATGAGAGAGCCTGCTGCGGGGGCCACCGGCGAAAGTCCGTTGAACGACCGACCATAGATCGCCGCTCCCGCGTAGCAGACCGTCGCCACCACGATGGCCAATTGCGGAACGAGCTGGTGCCCGAGCCCTTCGAAAGCGGTAACGCCAACGATCAGGCAGATACCGACCAGCCCGACGATGACGCCGAACAACTTGCGAAGGGTGATGGGTTCATGGCGCGTCACGCCCCAGGTTCCGAGAAACACGAAGACAGGGGAGGCAGCGTTGAGGATGGTCGCCAACCCAGCGTCAACGGAACGTTCCGCCCACGCGATGAGCATGAACGGCACGACACTGTTCAACAGGGCCTGCACGAAAAAGCGACGCCAGACGGCGAGATCGCACGGCATCGGGATATGTCGGACACGCATCCAGAGCAGCAATGCCGACCCGGCGATCAACGTTCTCGCTGCGATGAGCGTCAGCGGGGGAATCGTGTCGACGCCGATTTTGATCAGGGTGTACGACGCGCCCCACAGCGTCGAAAGTGTCAGGAGCAGGATCGAATCAAGCACGGCGGTGGGGCCGCCCATGGCTGCGGTTCGCATATTGTGGACTTGGCTTTCGAGGGGTAAGGATCGACACGACGCGGTTCATCGGGAACCGCCAAGGGGAATCATCCAATGACCTCGAGGACGGAAGCTTCAGGATCGCGTGAACTGTCGATCGCCGCGCGAACCGCCCGACGCCGCCAGCATTCAAAAGCCCTGACGGATCCCGGCTCGTGTGCTATCGCGTCGTTGCGGCGGCATCGTTGGGATCATTCGCAGCGCCCGTCGAGGCCCATTGCGGCGGAAGTGGCGTCACGACACCATGGCGCGCATGATTCGGCCGGTCGCCTCGTCGGCCGGGTAGAACGCTTCGAGCGCGAGTTCGGAGAGCGTCACATCCACGGGCGTGCCGAATACCGTCGTCGTACTGAAGAACGACAGCAGCCCATCCTTCGTGTGCAACTGCATCGGCACAAAAATGCCCGTCGTTGGCGGCACCGTCGGTGCCGGCCCATGCTGCGCCACGGGAAACGCCTTCAACTCTTCATACAGCTCGCCCAGCGTGGCGTCGCCGCTCGCATGAATTTGCTGACGCAGGCGATGCAGCAGATGCGCCCGCCACTCCGGCAGATTGGCGATGCGCGGCGCGAGTCCGTCGGGGTGCAGCGACAGGCGCAGCACATTCACGGCACCGCCCAGCAACGAAGGGTCGACGCCGGCGAGCAGCGGCATCACCGCGCGGTTCGCCGCCAGCAGCGTCCAATGCCGGTCGACGGCCAGTGCCGGATACGGCTCGTGACCGTCGAGTACCCGCTGGACGGCTTGGCGGGCGACGACCATGTCCGGGGCATCGAACGCCCGGGCCTCGAAGCTGGGCGCGAAGCCCGCCGCCACGAGCAGTGCGTTGCGCTCACGCAGCGGAACGTCGAGTGCCTGCGCGAGATGCAGCAGCATGTCGCGGCTGGGTTGTGCGCGGCCCGTTTCCACGAAGCTCAAATGGCGCGTGGAAATCTCGGCTTCCAGCGCCAGATCGAGTTGGCTCATGCGTCGGCGCTGACGCCAGTCGCGCAACAGAGTTCCGATAGCAGATGTCGTCATGGGGCGGGGAGCGATGGATCGTTGGGCAGCCATTACCTCGCAGGTAATCGACGGCGTGTCGTGCGGTCGGGAAGATTATAGCCAGCGAGACAAGATATCTCGCCATCCTCAGCAACGCCGCCACGGGCGCTATGTCCGGATCGGTCTCACTTCGATGGAGGTCACCATGATGTCATCCCGTCAGTCTTCGCTCGAGGCGTCGCGCCCCGACGCCCCGCATGCTTCGTCCCAGACTTCGATGCTCGCCCGCGTGATGCTGGCCGACGCGCTGATCAGCGCCGCGGTCGGACTGTTGCAGGTCCTCGCCGCTGCCCCACTGGCGGCGCTGCTCGACCTGCCCGCCGTCGGACTGCGTGTCACGGGTCTCGTCCTGCTTGCCTACGGAGCCGCGCTCGTCTGGCTGGTACGGCGCACGGCGATACCTGCTGCGGCGGCGTGGGCCGCTATCGCCGTCAACGCGATCTGGGCGCTCGAGTGCATCGTCTTGCTTTGGTCGGGCTGGATCGCACCCAACGGGCTTGGCGTGGCCTTTATCGGGGTGCACATCGCCACCGTCCTGGTGTTCGCCGAGCTGACGTTCATCGGGCTGCGCCGCCGTCGGTTGGCGCGGGCCTGATGGGCGCGCCCCCCGCGACGTCGCGAACGCAACGTCGTTCGCCGCGTGCGGGGGCAGTGCGTGCGTACATCGGCAAGGAGACGGCCTGCCCTTGCCTAACCGGGCCCATCGCTGGCCGCCGCGAGAAGCGGAACGACCAGATCGCTGATCGGCGTTGGAATTCCATGAGCGCGTCCGTATCGTTGCACGACGCCATTGCGGCAATCCCACTCGAGCGGGCGATTTCCCTGCCGGTCGGCAAGAATCGATGTCCCGAGATCGGGCGGCGCCCGATGGAACCCGTCGACGATCGCATGCGGCACATCATCGTCCAGCTTCGCACCCTCGGCGCGTGCGACTTCGAGACATTCCCGCAGGTAAGCGAGCGACAATGCGGTGATGTCGCTTCTCGAGAACATGCCCGCGCGACGCCCCGTCAGCACCATGAGGCCCGCCACCGCGTTCTGCATGAGCTTTCGCCACGCGAGCGTCACGAAATCCTCCGCCACTTCCACCGAGCATCGCGTGCCGCCCAGTGCCGAGACCACCCTGTGGCTTTCCGGCACGTCGGGTAGCGTGATTCGGGGGCTGGCGCGCAGCCACACCGACGCATCGGATTCGCGCTGCGCGGGGAACCAGACGACCGATGGCAGAACAGCCGCGCCGGACGCATACGGCGCAAAGGCGGGCTTCTGCTCGACGCCGTTCTGCAACACGCAGATGATCGACCTCGCATTGCACAGTGCGGCGATCCATGGCGCCGTGCTCGCCACCTGCGTCGCCTTCACCGCGACGAACACAAGATCGACTTTGTCCTTGATCGCCCGAGGATCGGTCACGACCGGTCCGGGCACGACGATCTCGCCGTCATCATGGCGCAGCACCAGCCGCTCGAGCGCCGAGCGGCCACAGATGACAGGCGTGCGTCCCGCTTCGTGCAGGGATGCCGCCACGGTCGTTCCGATGGCGCCTGGACCGACGAGGGCGACGGAGGGAGGGTTTCGCGGGGTCATAGGGTTCGTTCGGTTCGATCGTTGGCAAGACGCGGGCGCAGCGCCAGGGCCAGCGGAATGATCGCCAGAGCGGTGAGCGCGGTCGCGTAAGTGGCGGCCTGGACGCCGACGCCGTCGCCCAGGAAGCCGTAAAGGACGGGGGATATCGCACCAGACGCGATCGTGCCGGTGTAGAAAATCGCGAATGCGCGCTCGGCGGCGTCGGGGGCGGTCAACTCCGGAACGGTACCGTACAACACCGACGACGTGCCATTGAGCATCATGCCGAGTATCGGCAGCAGCACCATGGCAAGCGGCAGCGGCAGGTAAGTCAGCGCGACAATGCCCACGGCGGTGCCGCCCTCGGTGAGCAACACTGTACGCACCACTCCCAAACGCGCCCCCAGCCAGCCACAAATGAACTTGCCCGCCGCGCCGCCTATGAAGACCAGCGCGAGCGACGTTCCAAGGAGTTTAGGCGAGATGCCCTTCGCCTCGAGCAGGAAGGGCAGGAAGGTAAGCAGACCCATGCGAACCGCCGTGTCCAGCACGCCGATGGAAAACAGGGTGGAGAATCCGCGCTTTCCGCTACCACTGCTACCTCTGTTTGGGGCGGGCGGCGCTTCCGTTTCCACGCCTGTCGCGGCGCTGCGGGGTACGGCGGGAAACATGACCAACAGGACGGCGGCAACGATGACGCCCATGGCGGCGACGATCCATAGCGCGTGTCGCCACGACATCATCGTCACAAGCACCGAAATGGCCGCCGGGAGGATCGACTTTCCGAGGTCGCCGGAGAAGTTGTAAAGACTGAGCGGACCTCTCGCATCGCGTCCGAAGGTGCGCGAGACGGCGCCCGATGCGATGGGGTGCTGCGTGCTGGATCCGCTGCCCGAGATCGCCAGCGCCACGCACAAACCGATGAGGCCGCCGGACATGCCTGCGATGGCGTAGCCGAGCGCTGCCAGGAGCGTACCGATAGCAAGCGTGACGCGACTGCCCAGTCGCTGTGCCAGCCACCCGGCGGGCAACTGCAGTGCCGCCATCGCGCCTGCGTAAATGCCTCGCAGGATCGCCAGGGCCGCAAAGTCGAGCCCGAATTCCGACTGCCACACCGGGAGCAGCGCATAGATCATGTCGGTGTAGCCATCGTGCATGGCATGCGCAACGCACGACAGCCACAGCACGCGTGGTCGTGATGATGTGGCCTCCCGAACAAGCGGAGGGGAAAAAACCGGCAGGCGCATCGTCATTCTCTCCGTGCGAGCGGGGCCAGAAGGGCATCAAGAGCCGCTCGTGCCCGCACTTTCTGGCTCGACAGCAAAATTCTATGGCCAGGATGCCCGATCGTTCAATTGAGCTAAAATCGCGTCAACGGAGAGAAAAAGTCACGTCATGAGTGCGAACCCAGGCGCTTCGAAGTCCCGCACCGAGTTACCCCCGCTCAACGCGCTGCGCGCCTTCGATGCGGTTGCGAGGCATGGCAGTTTCGCGGGCGCGGCAGCGGAACTGCATGTGACGCACTGGGCCATTGGAAAGCAGATCCGATTGCTGGAGGACTGGTTCGGCCTGCCGCTGTTCGACCGCCGCCCGCGAGGTGTCGTGTTGACCGACGAGGGCGCCGCGTTGCTGAGCGACGTGAGTAGTGCGTTCGAGTCCCTCGGTACCGCGGTGGTGCGGTTGCGTCACAACACGGCCAGGCAGCGGATATCCGGGGTCGTGCGGGTGAACGTACCGATGAGTTTTGCGTTCTGCTGGTTGCTGCCGCGATTGGCCGATTTCCACTCGCGATACCCGGACATCGACGTCAGGGTGTCGACCACATCGCGCAAGCTGCGCTACGTCGCCGACGCGTTCGATATCGGGGTTCGTTCCGGTCCTGAGCATGGCGCGGGGGTCGTGTCGCGGCCGTTGATGCCCGACCTGCGTATCCCGGCCTGCAGTCCTGCGCTGCTGCGCCGGCATCCGATTCAGCACGTGGCCGACCTGCGTCAACATACGCTGCTCCACTCCGCGACAACGCGCGCCGCCTGGTCGCACTGGTTGAAGGCGGCGGGTGCTCCCGATCTGCGAGCCGCGCGTCATGTCGAATTCGATCACGTGAATCTTCAGCTTGGCGCGGCCATCGAGGGACTGGGCGTGGCGCTGGCATCGCAGCCGCTGATCGCGCGCGATCTCGCCGAAGGGCGCCTCGTGTGTCCCATCGCATCGCCGGCATGGCGTGCCGACGACTACATGCTGGTGACGAACCCCGACCGCGTCGATGACGCCGCCGTGTCGGCGTTCGAGCAATGGATGAAAGAGATGGCGAAACCGGAGGCCGGTCCGGCTCGTCAAATCCAGGAAGCCACAAAGCCATGACGCCTCAGGACCTGCGACGGTCTCGCGAACGTCGCCCCGAGGGCACGGCTATGCTTCGTACTGCAAATCGAATCCCCCATTGACCCGACCAATCCGCGCGAATCCGAGTTCGCCCAGATGCATCCCGGCGATGCGCAGGCGTTCGGCGCTCACCCGGTCCAGCAGACGTGAGCGGGTGGTGGCGGCCAGCGACGCGTCCTGATCGAAGGCGATGGAAACCTCGGGGCGCTGAATCTGAATGTGCGGGAAGTGCACCACGTCGCCCCAGACCAGCAGGCCCTCATCGCCCGATTCGACCACGTAGCCCGTGTGCCCGTCGGTATGTCCCGGCAATGGCATCGCACGGATTCCGGGCGCCACCTCGCCGTCGTCGAAGAGGCAAAGCCTGTCGCGATACACGTCGAACGCCGTGCGTGCGATCAGAAAATTCCCGCGTGCGCGCGCGTTGGCCCGGCTAAGATTCGCGTCGTCCTGCCAGAACGCGAGTTCCTTGCGATGCACCACGAGCGACGCGTTCCCGAAGGCCGCGTGCCCTTCGCTGTCCACCAGTCCGCCGACATGGTCCGGATGGGCGTGCGTGAGCAGCACAGTATCGATGCTGTCGGGCTCGACACCGGCGCGCGTAAGATTCGCCGCCAGGCGCCCGCCCCATTGCCGGATGCCGCCGGCTCCCGTATCGATGAGCAGCGTACGGCCTGCGCCGCGCACGACGTAGCCATTGATGTGGATCGCGCCGGGTTCCGTCTGTCCCGCGGCGCGCTGCATTCTGGACGCATCTTGCGCGTCGATGTTCGACAGGAGATCGAGACTCGCGGTGAGATAGCCGTCGCTGATGGCCGTGATCGTGAAGTCCCCGACGTGTTGTGTGGGGAAGATGGCGCTATTCGACATATCGGATCCGTTCATCGTTGGCGACGCGCAAGCGCGTCGGCGTGTGTGAGCTGCTTCGTCATCGGTGCATAAAGACAGACGCCATTCGCGATCCGACCGGCGCGCTGCAGTGATTGCGCCATTGTCCGTGGCAGTACGGCGAGCCAACGTAGCGCCGGAGATTTCTCGAGTGCCACGGCGCGCATGGCCAATGGTTCCAATCCCACGGCATGCAGGTGCTCGGGGCCGCGCGCGTCGAGCGCGAGGCATTCGTCGACTTGCACGGCCGGCGCCGGCCCGATACCGCCGTACAGATTGCGGTGCCAATCGGTGATGTGCGGCTGCCACTTCGCGAAATTGCCGCCGCCTTTGCGTCGATACTCCTCGCCGTGCAGCACGTCGATTCCGTGCACGGTGTGAAGCGCGAGATAAGTCGGGCATCCGTCACTGATCGCCTTGAAGCGCTGCGAAGTGTGGAATCCCGACACGGCAATGAGCGCCGGCAGTTTCTCGAGACTGTAGAAGTCGTTCCATTCGGCTTCGCAAGCGGGGTCGGCGAAGCTGCATTCCACGGTGTAGATCATCGAACGGTTGGCGCGGATAACGCGTGTTCATTGCGGTAACGTAATGCTAAGCTCCAGATTTCCGTCAATAAATCGAATAAAGTTCAGGCTTCAGTGACATTTGCTCAAGCTGAAGGCGACCCACCCTGCACCAACGAGACATCCATGAGCCGCAAGATTCCGAGCAATTCCGCGCTTCAGGCCTTCGAGGCAGCGGCCCGGCATGGCAGTTTCGCGCGCGCGGCGGAGGAGCTCTCGCGGACGGAGGGGGCGGTCAGCCGCCAGATCGGGCGGCTGGAAGCGTTCCTGGGCGTCATGCTGTTCGAGCGTATCGGCAACCGTGTTCGGCTCGCGCCCAATGGCGCCCGCTACGCCGGGCAGGTGCGCGAGATTCTCGATCGGCTCGAGCGCGACAGTCTTTACCTGATGGGGCAGCCCAGCGAAGGCGCCAGCCTCGACGTGGCGGCAAGCCCGACGTTCGCGATCCGCTGGCTGATTCCCCGGTTGAAGCACTTTCAGGACAAGCATCCGAACATCACGGTGCATATCGCCGAGCGCATCGAACCATTTCTTCTGGCGGGAAGCGGCTTCGACGCGGCGATCCATTTCGAGCACCCGGCATGGGCGGGCATGCACGTCCATGCGTTGATGGAAGAAGTGTTGGTGCCGGTGTGCAGTCCGGCGCTACTCGCCGGCGCCGGCAAGCGTCCCGCGCTCAACGCGCTGCCCCGCCTGCACCGGCGTCAGAATCCGGATGCGTGGCAACGCTACGCGCAGGAGTTCGGCATCGCCCTGTCCAACCCGGCGGTGGGCGCGCGGTTCGATCTTCACTCCATGCTGATCGAAGCCGCCATTGCGGGTCTGGGCGTGGCGCTGGTGCCACGTCTGTATATTGCCGCGGAAGTGGCGCAGGGCCGCCTGATCACGCCATGGCCGGACAGCCGCGCGGTCACCAAGCGATTTTGTCTGGTGCTGCCCGACCCCATCGAATTGAGCGCGTCACCGATGCAGGCGTTCGCCAGATGGTTGCTCGACGAGGCCAGTCGTCTGACGCCCTGATCGCGACCCTCGGCGCGTGTCGCAGCGGACATCGAAGATGACGGCCTGATCGGCCCGAATCGCGTGGCGGTGCCGTCGCTGGGCGAAATGAAGACGTCGATGGCCGGCATCGACATGGCCGGAGCGGCTGAGATGGATGCAGGGTACCACCGCGCGATTCGCGGCGATCTGTCCTGACTCGCCGCGTTCGCGCCATGCGGGCTCAGCCCGGTGAGCCCGCGGATTCCTGGGCGCGACGCAGACGCTCGCGGCTGTTGGTGAGGTGCGTGCGCATTGCCGCGCGCGCCGCTTCCGGGTCGCGTCGCGCAATGGCGTTGTAGATGTCTTCGTGCTCACGGTTCACGCGATTCAGGTACGACACCTGGTCGTCGTCGGCCAGCGCGGCGGAATTCACCCGCGTGCGCGGAATGATCGTGTTGCCGAGCTGCTCCAGAATGTCGTGGAAGTAGCGGTTGCCGGTGGCGTTGGCGACTTGCAGGTGGAATGCCACGTCGGCCGTCACGGCATTGCCCGTGCGCTGGCGCACGTGCATCTCGAAGTCGTCGAGCGCCTGGCGCATCAGCTTGAGTTGCGTGTCCGTGCGACGATTGGCGGCCAGCCCGGCGGCCTCCGTCTCGAGCGAGATGCGCAGCTCCAGGATCGCCATCACGTCGAGCATGGTGAGAATGCTGTTGGTATCGACCTGAAGCGCGTTCTCGCGCGGCGCCTCGAGCACGAAGGTGCCGATGCCGTGACGCGTCTCGACCAGTTGCGCCGCCTGCAGTCGCGAGATGGCCTCGCGTACCACGGTGCGGCTCACGCCCAGACTTTCCATGATGGCCGACTCGGTCGGCAGCTTGTCGCCCGGGCGGAACGTGCCGCTGCGAATCTGCTCGGACAAGGCGCTCACGACCTCTTCGGTGAGGCTGCGGGACTTGCGGCGAGGACGAGCGGGCAACGAGCTGGACATGGACATGGCGTCGGTTCGAATGTGGAGAGCGTGAAAAAACGCTCCCAGTTTACCTCATCGACCGTCGCATACATACGACAACCGATAAGAATCGACCGCCAACGCCACGGCCCAGTCCACATCAGGCGTCGGCGGTCGAAAATGCTGCATCGTGCGACTTCTCGCGACCCTTCGGATCGATCCGGGAGGCACGCGCACGGCGCCGCCCGAATCGTATTGCGAACACCCTGGCGCGTCAGAAATCGACGCGTACCCCCAGCATGCCGACGAACTGCGAACTCGTTGCCGACGGCGTGCTGTTCTGCGAATCGCCGACCACCGGCCCGGCGTTGATGATGCTCGTGGCGTTTGCCGCGAGCGACTTGCCGTTCGCGTGTTGCCACGCCTCGAGCGCATACAGCGACGTGCGCTTCGAGAGCGAATAGACCTGTGCGAGCGAGATCTGGTGATAGGTGGCCGAATCGGTGATGCCGTTTGCCTTGGACGCGGCCGTGTAGCTGTACGCCGCCGCCAGGCGCCACTGCGGCGACGCCGTCCACGACGCATGCACGCCCGCGGTGTTGAAGATCGCCGTGTCGTGGAAGAGCGACGCCGCCCCCGGCTTGTACTGCACGTTGCTGTAGCTGGCGCCCAGCGTCACGCTGCCGATCGTGTAGATGCCGGCCACCGCGATGTGTTGCAACGAGTCGGCGGTGACGTAGCCCTGGTTGACGGCCGACGTGCCCGGCACGCCCGTCGACGCGCTGTTCCACGTGGTGCCGCCACCGATGTTGTTCAGACGCAGATACCCGGCTGCCAGCGACAGCGGGCCGCCGTCGTAACGCAGCGCGCCGGAGAATGTGTTGCCCTTGCTCATGGCGCCGGCCTGGCCGCCGAAGCCGTATTGCACGCTCGCGGTCACCCCCCAGAGCAACGGCGAGGTGTACGTGACGGAGTTATTGATGCGAATCGTCGTGTCCAGACCGTCGATATCGCCCGGGTGGGCACCGGTCGCGCCCGTCACGTAAGACGTCGGGCCAATGGTGCCGACCATCAGGTAGTACGGCGAATACTGACGGCCGATCGTCACCGTGCCGACCCGGTCGTTCTTCAGGCCGACAAACGCCTGGCGGTTGAACATCACGCCCGACGAACTCATTGTGCCGTTATTGACGTCGAACCCGTTTTCCAGCTGGAACAGCGCCTTGGTGCCCCCACCGAGGTCTTCCGTGCCACGCAACCCCCAGCGGCTGCCGGCGAGGTTGCCGTTGCGCAGATACGTGTTGGAACTGCCGTTCTGGTTGCTGCTGTACGTCAATGCGTCGTCGACGATCCCGTAGAGCGTCACGTTCGACTGCGCGAATGCCGGCATGGCGCCGACAGCGAGACCGGCCCATACCAGCCCGGCAAACCGTTTCGAATGTCTCACGACTTCTCCTCTTCTGATGTGTTTTCGTTGACTTCCTGTGAACCGCTGATGCGTGCTACCGGTACTAAAAACGGGGTGCCTTGCCGCTCCAGTCGGGGCGGTACTTGCGCATCTGGACCGCGTCGTTGCGCGTGCGCAAGCCGCAGCGCAGGTACTGCTCGTGCAGCCTGGCCAACTGATCCGGGTCGATCTCCAGGCCAAGCCCGGGCGCCTGCGTGAGGGCGACCGCGCCGTTGCGAATGGCGATCTTTCCGCCACGCACGACCTCCTCGTCCGGCGCCTGCCACGGGTAGTGGGTGTCGCAGGCGTAGGACAGGCGCGGCACGCTCGCCGCCAGATGGGTCATGGCCATCAAGCTGATGCCTAGATGCGAGTTGGAGTGCATCGACAGGCCGAGGTCGAACGTCTCGCACATCCGCGCCAGCGTCTGCGTGTCGCGCAGACCGCCCCAGTAGTGGTGGTCGGAGAGAATGATCTGCGCGCCGTTCAGGCGGACGTTCTCGCGGAACTGGCGCAGATCGGTCACGACCATGTTCGTGGCGAGCGGCATGCCGGTCTCGCGATGCAGCTGCGCCATGCCTTCGAGCGTCGGCGTCGGGTCTTCGTAATACTCGAGGTCGCCCGCGAGTTCACGCCCCATCGCGATCGCGGTAGCGAGCGACCAGTTGCCGTTCGGATCGATGCGCAACGGTTTGTCGGGGAAGGCGCGCTTGAGCGCCTTGAGGCATTTCACTTCCTCGGCGGGTTCGAGTACGCCGGCCTTGAGCTTGATGCTGCCGAAGCCGTAGGTGTCGATCATCGTCCGTGCCTGCGCGACGAGTTGTTCGGCGTTCAGCGTCTCGCCCCATGGATCGGCCGCGTAGGGCGCGTCGATGTGCTGCGCGTACTTGAAGAAGAGATAAGCGCTGTATTGCACCTCGTCGCGCACGGCGCCGCCGAGCAGTTCGACCAGCGGAACACCGAGGTGACGTGCCTGCAAATCGAGAAAGGGGACTTCGAAGGCGGAGTAGAGCTTCTCGGCGTCCTTGCGCGGATCGGTGCCCGGTGCGAGTTCGTACTCCACGCGCTCGCCGCGCACACCCTGGCGGACCACTGCCGCCACCCGCTCACGCAAGCCGTTGGTGTTGAACGGATCCATGCCGATCAGGCTCTCGCGAGCGTTCTCGAGCAGCGCCAGCATCGGTGCGTCGCCATAGGTTTCGCCCAATCCGACATGCCCGTTGTCAGTCTCGATCTCAATGATGGAGCGAAGCGCGTACGGCTCGTGAATGCCCGCCGCGTTGAGCAGCGGCGGATCGCGAAAGGCGATCGGGGTGATCGTGATGCGTTGGATTTTCACTGCGGCGTGTCCTCAGACCCCACCAGGCGCGAGGCCGCGGTGAGGCGTCGTTGGGGGTTGCGATGTAGCTTTTACGTCATCGTATGACTGGGCGTAATTTAGGTGAGCCCCCGACCATTTCTCTATCAGTAATATCCCTGATCAATGGCGTGGCATCGTATTGAAATCGCGGGTAATCGCCTGAATTATCAGGGTTGTACGGCCTTGTTAGGGAAATCTCTGAGGCGTTTCGGCATGTCTTCCGATTGCAAATTCGCAACCTCAGTCATATGATGACTTACGAGAAATTCAACGCAAAGAGGAGACAGCATGGCCTTCAGTCGCAGGGGATTTTGGCAACGCACGCTTGGCGCACTGGCATGTGCCGCAGCATTGGGGAGCATGGCGGGAATCGCGAGCGCCGCGCCGGTCGCGCTGAACATCGTGGACGTGGCGGGCAATCTCGCGCTCACGCAAAAGGGCTTCGAGGCGTTCCGGGACAAATACCCCGATCTCGTATCCAGGATCACGTTCACGAATGCGCCTGCACCGCAGTTGCCGGGCAAGATCAAGGCCATGCAGGCGGCCGGTCGTGCTGACATCGACATCGTGCTCACGGGCACCGATGCGCTGGCCGCCGGGATACAGCAGAACCTCTGGCAGCGCCTGCTGCCCGACTACAGCGCGAAGCTGCCCGGCGTGCTCGACAAGTACCCGCCTAATGTGCGCGCGATGCAGGATCTCTCGAAGGGGTATGGATTGACGGTGACATTCATGCCCGCCGGTCCGCTCGTGGAGTACAACCCGGCGAAGGTGACGCAGCCGCCGAAGACGCCAGCGGAACTGCTTGCCTGGTGCAAGGCGAACCCGGGCAAGCTGATATACGCGCGCCCGGCCAATTCGGGTCCGGGGCGCACGTTCCTGATGGGGCTGCCGTATCTGCTCGGCGACAAGGATCCGCACGATCCGATCAAGGGCTGGGACAAGACCTGGGCGTTCCTGAAGGAGCTTGATTCGTGCATTCCGTACTACCCGGGCGGCACCTCGGCGGTGATGAAGGAGTTGGGCGAGGGCAGCCGCGACATGACGCTGACCGTCACGGGCTGGGACATCAATCCGCGCGCGCTGGGCATCGTGCCGGCGAGCTTCCGGGTGCAGGCATTCGACAAGCTCACGTGGGTCAACGACGCGCACTACATGGTGGTTCCGAAGGGCGTTTCGAAAGAGAAGATGGAGGTAATTCTCAAGCTCATCAACTTCATGCTCGAACCGGCCCAGCAGGCGCTGACGTATGACGATGGCTATTTCTATCCGGGACCTGCCGTGAAGGACGTGCCGCTCTCAGCCGCCCCGGCGAAGAGCCAGGAAGTGATCGCGAAGTATGGCCGTCCGGAGTACGCGAAGCTCATTGCCGACTTCCCGCACGCCGTGCCGCTCGACGCGACGGCGATGGTGGCGGCATTCCAGAAGTGGGATGCCGAGATCGGCGCGCTGAAATCGAAGTGATCGGAGCGATCGGAGTCGTCAATGAAGCACAATTTTCAACATCTGCGTCTCGATAGCGTCGCGCGCAGTTTCACCAATGCCGAGGGGCAGTCCGTGGCGGCCCTGAACGGCCTGGACCTGACCATCGAGCGCGGCGAGTTCATCGCGTTGCTCGGGCCGTCGGGCTGCGGCAAGTCCACCGCGCTCAACTGCATTGCCGGATTGACGCCGCTCACGGGCGGCGCGATCTGGCTCGACGACGAGCGTATCGACGTGTTGCCCAGCGAGAAGCGCGGCTTCGGCATGGTCTTTCAGAACTACGCGCTGTTTCCGCACATGAGCGTGCTCGATAACGTCGGCTTCGGCCTGCGCATGCGAGGCGTGCCGCGCGCCGAGATCGAAGCGCGCTCGCGCGAAGCCTTGCAGCTCGTGCAGCTCGTCGGCCATGAGCGCAAGTTGCCCGGCCAGCTCTCGGGCGGACAACAGCAGCGCGTGGCCATCGCCCGCGCCATCGTGATCGAGCCACCGGTGGTGCTGATGGACGAGCCGCTCTCGAACCTCGACGCCAAGCTGCGCATCGAGATGCGCGCCGAGATTCGCCGCATTCACGGCAAGCTGGATCGGGCCACGATCTACGTCACGCACGATCAGGACGAAGCGCTGTCGATGGCCGACCGTATCGTCGTGATGAAGGAAGGCGTGGTCCAGCAGATCGGCGCGCCGCGCGATGTGTACGCGCGCCCGCGCAATCTGCATGTGGCGCGCTTCATGGGCTATCGCAACGTGCTCGACGTGTCGATCACCTCGGCGCAGGGCGATCACGCCCGCGTGTCGTGCGGCGATGCGTCGTTCGAGGGCGTGCTCATGGAACCGCCGGGCACCGGCGGCAAGGTCAGCGTGGCGATCCGTCCCGACGACTTCGAGCGCGCACCGGCGGCCAACGACAACGCCTTCGAGGCGGTGGTCGAGACGGTCGAGTACGGCGGTCGCGATTCGCTGTTGCGCGTGGCGTCGCCGTTCGGCCAGCTCTACGCGCGCCTGCCCGGCGACTACGCGGTCGGTGAGCGCGTACCGCTGTGTGTGCCGGCCGAGCGCACGCTCGTCTACGCAGGGGAACGCGCATGAGTACCGTGGCACCCTCTGCCGGCGTCTCGATGACGCCGGCCCCACGCTTCGACGGCCGTGGCTGGCTGGTCGCGCCCGCGCTCGTATGCCTGGTGGCGATGTTCGTGTACCCGTTCGCCTACGGCCTGTTCCTGTCGTTCCAGCCGATGGACGGTGGCGGGGTGTTCGCGAACTATCTGAAGTTCTTCAGCGAGTCCACGCTGTGGCCGACGGTGCTCATCACGCTCAAGCTCGCGGTGCCCGCAACGTTGATCAACGTGGGCGCGTCCGTGCCGGCGGCCTTCGCGCTTCGCAAGAGCACGCGAGCGTCGAAGTTCGTGACGATGTTGCTGGTGGTGCCGGTCACGCTCGGCACTGTGCTCATCGCCGACGGCATGCTGACTTATTACGGGCCCAATGGCTGGTTCCCTCAGGCGTTGCACGCCCTGGGCCTGTACCACGACGAGGTTCGTCTCACGCACAACTACTGGGGTGTGCTGATTTCGCTGGTGATTTCGGGATTTCCGTTTGCATTCCTGCTGATCCTGTCGTACGTGACGGGCATCGACCCCACGCTCGCGCGCGCGGCCGGCACGCTCGGCGCCGGACCCTGGCAGCAGTTCCGCCTGATCTATCTGCCGTTGCTCGTGCCGGGGCTGACGATGGCGGCATGCCTGTCGTTCGTGCAGGCGTTTTCGGTGTTCCCGTCGGCCGTGCTGCTCGGGGTGCCCGCCGGCGCCACGCGCGTGGTGTCGATCGCAGCCTACGAGGCGGCGTTCGAAAGTTATGACTATTCGCTCGCGTCGTGCGTGGCAATCGTGATGGGCTTCGTGCAGTTGCTGATCGTGGCAGGCATGCTCGGCGCGCGCCGGGCGTTCTACAGCGGTCCGACCACGGGAGGCAAGGGATGAACGCGACGAAAAAGCCTTTGGCCGGTACGCTGGCCGCGCAGAATGGAGACTTCATGACGACCCCTTCTTCCGTGAGCCCGGCAGCCGCGGCGCCCGCGTCGCGGCGCAAGATGCGCCGCGAGGGGCCGGGATCGCGTCTGTGGCGCATGTTCGTGTGGGGCGCAATGATCTTCTTCCTGGTCAACGTGGGGCTGATGATCGCGACCGTGACGATGAACTCGGTCGCCACACGCTGGTTCGGCACGCCGCTGCCCGAGGGTTTCACGCTGCATTGGTACGCGCAGGCGTGGCGCGACTTCCAGTTGGCGGATGTGCTGTGGGTGACCGTCGAGGTTGTGGGTGCCGTGGTGCTGTTGTCGATCGCACTGGGCGTGCCTGCGGCGTACGCGCTCGCGCGTGCGCAGTTCCCCGGCAAGAAGCTCGCGATGCTGGTCTTCCTGTTGCCGCTGATGGTCCCGCCGGTCACATACGGCATTCCGATGGCGACGGTGCTCTACAAGGTCGGGCTGGGCGGCACGCTGACCGGTGTGATCCTGGCGAACCTCGTGCCATCGCTGCCATTCGTGATTCTCGTGATGACGCCGTTCATCGAGCAGATCGACCCGAATCTCGAAGCTGCCGCGCGCATCTTCGGCGCCAACACCTTCAAGTATTTCCGTCACGTGCTGTTGCCGTTGCTGGTGCCCGGCATTCTCGCGGCCGGACTGCTGGTGCTCGTGCGCACGATCGGCATGTTCGAACTCACGTTCTTCACCGCGGGGCCGGACACGCAGACGCTCGTGGTCGCGCTGTACTACGCGGTGTTCTCGACCGGGGTGCGTGCGCCACAGTCCATCGACGCCATGGCGATGATCTATATGGCCATCACGCTGCTTTGGGTGCTGATCGCGTTGCAGTTCGTGAGCCCGACGCAGCTCGTTAGCCGCGTCAAGGAGGCGCCCAAGGGCGAGTGAGCGCGGCATGTCCGGGCAGTGATGCCCGGACAATGGCATCGTCGTCGCCCGGTATGTTGCGTTGCAGCAAGAAAATATCGACTGGCGCAGGGAATAACACGCGTGGGGCAGGCGTTTTGAGAGTGTCGTCACCGACATTCATTCAAGGAGCCAATGCCATGAACCAACGTCAATCGATGTCCGCCGTCCTGTCCGCGCTTGTGGCCGCCGCCGGCCTTCTCGGGGCCGTCGCGGCCCACGCCGAGGCCCCGCTCAAGGCAATGAGCGGCATGCTGGTCGACGGCAAGAACCGCACCGTCTACACCTTCGACAAGGATGTCGCCGGCAGTGGCAAGAGCGCCTGCAACGGCCCGTGCGCCGAAGCCTGGCCGCCGGTGATGGCACCCGCCGGCGCGAAGGCCGAGGGCGACTACACGATCGTCACACGCGACGACGGCACGAAGCAGTGGGCCTACAAGGGCAAGCCCGTCTACCTGTTCAGCAAGGACACCGCGCCCGGCGAGATGAAGGGCGACGGCTTCAAGGACGTGTGGCACGTCGTCAAGCCCTGAGGCGTGAGCGAGCGGGCGCATGGCGCCCGTGCGGCGTGGAGCGGGAACGTGAGGGCGGTGTGGGCGGCCATCGATGCCGTGCGGCGCAGTGCAGCGCCGCGCCGGCTCGATATAATTTCGCGGCAGGCGTTGGCGATGCGCGCTGACGATGCTTCGCGTCGGCTTGCCGCCACGCCCCCTCCGCCAGGACATTCGCCGATGACCGCCCAGGATTTGCCGAGTCTGCTCCCGGATTTGCTGCCACGCCTCTGGGCGTTCGCCCTGCGCATTTCGGGCGACCGCCACGATGCGGAGGATCTCGTGCAGCGCGCCTGCGTCCATGCGCTCGAGCGCACGCATCAATGGCAGCCGGGCACCTCGGCCCTGAGCTGGATGTATCGCATCGTGCACACCACATGGATCAACGAGATCCGCGCTCGCCGTGTGCGCTCGCGCGGCAGTCTCGCCTGGGAGGACGCCGACGTCGAGACCGTCCCCGATCTGCACGCTTCCACGCCCGAGGACCTCGCGAGCTATCGCCAGGTGTTCGGCGCCGTCGACAGGCTGCCGGAGGCGCAGCGGCTCGTGATGTTGCTCGTTGCCGTGGAAGGCCTGACCTACCACGAGGCGGCGCTGGTGCTCGACGTGCCCGTCGGCACCGTGATGAGCCGGCTCTCTCGCGCACGCCGCACCATCGGCGAGCAGTTCCGCCAACCCGGGGAACCTGGCCGCCGTGCCCCGGATGCCGGCGCTTCCGGCAGTTCCCGCAGTTCCGGCCCGACATTCGGTGCACGAGAGGAGGACGCGTGATGAACGAAGACGATATCCGCCTGCTCGCGTACGTCGACGAAGCGCTGTCCGCCGAAGCGCGTGCCGACGTGGAGGCGGCCATCGCGGCGTCGCCGGTGCTCGCTGACGTGGTGGCGTCGCTGCGCGCGTCGCGCCTGCCATATCGGGAGACGTTCGCGGCGCAAGTGATGCCGCCGGTGCCGGAGCGGCTGAGCGCCGGGCTCGACGCGTTGTTGCGTGAGCATGCGCAGCGCCAGACGTCCGCGGCCCGGACGGAGGCGGCGAGCGAGCCGCCCGCGAGCGGAAAGCACGATGACACGCGCCAAACGCCTGCGGCCAACGAGCCTCGAGGGGGCCGGCGTGTACGCGCGTGGTGGTTGGGTGCTGCGTTTGCGGCCGGCGTGGCGGCCACCGTGGTCGCGTTGCCGATCGTCTCCGGCATGCTGTCGCGACCTGGCGAAAATGCCGGTGCCGGCCCGATGACCACGGCGTCCGTTGACGCACCGCCGAAATCGCCGCAGGGCGTGACATGGGTGCGCGCGGCGGCCGACTACCAGCAGCTATACGTGCGCGACACCGTTGCCGACTTGCCGGTGGAGGCGCGCGATGTCGAGCAGACAATGCGAGAGATTCGTCGGCGCGACAGCCTCGACATCCGCGTGCCTGACCTGACGGCGCAGGGGCTCTCGTTCAGGCGCGTGCAGCGCCTTCGCTGGCAGGATCGGGCGCTGGTGCAGATGGTCTATCTGCCGCACGTCGGCGATCCGATCGCCCTGTGCGTGGTGCGTGACGGGCGTGCGGATCAGGGCGTGGCCGAGCAGACGATCGACGGCATGGGCGTGGTGACCTGGCGCAAGGGCAAGCTCGGTTACGCGCTCATCGGCGCGCCGGGTAGTTCGGTCGATCTGAAGACGGTGGCCAAGGCGCTTGCCGAGGGGGCCGTGGTGCCGTTGTATGGTCTGGTGATGCCACCCGATGGAACCATCGGGACCCGCCCGCAGGCGTCCTCGTAAGCGGTATCCATGACCGCTGCCGACGCGCGAATCCATTGGCTGACGCCAAGGGGGCGCTCAGCGCGCGAGCGCGATGCGAGTTGTCGGTGCACGGGACTCGCCCACGGCGTCAAACCGCGCCACTTGATGCAAAACGCCCTCGAATCGAGGGCGTTTTGCGCTGCGGCCGGTGCTGCGCCGCCGGCTCCCTGTCGGGGCCGGATGGTCAGGACTGCGAGCGTAAGCCGTCGCGAAGTCGCCACAAGCCGAGCGGATTACCTTCCTTGAGGGCATCCGGCAGCAGGGCGTCCGGCAGGTCCTGATAGCACACCGGACGAAGAAAACGGTCGATGGCCGATGCGCCGACCGAGGTGAACATCGCATTCGACGTCGCGGGGAATGGTCCGCCGTGCACCATTGCATGACAGACTTCCACGCCCGTGGGGAAGCCGTTGGCGAGAATGCGTCCGGCGCGACGCTCCAACACCGGCAACAGGCGGCGCGCGGTGGCGGTGTCGCCGGCATCGAGTTGCAGCGTGGCGGTAAGTTGGCCTTCCAGACGCTCCGTGATGGCGATCATGTCGTCGACGGTGTCGCAGGCGATGATCACCGAGGCCGGCCCGAAGACTTCGTCGTGCAGCGCGGGCGTCGCGAGAAACGCCGCCGCCGTGGTGCGGAACAGGGCGGCCTGTCCCTGGCACGCGCCGCCCGTCTGGCCCCTTGCGACCAACGTCACGTCCGATTCGCCGGACAGCCGTGCGACGCCGGTGTCGTACGCACGGTGAATGCCCGGCGTGAGCATGGTGCCGGCGGCCTTCTCGCCGAGGGCCTCGGTCGCGACGGCGCAAAATCGCTCGAGCGAGGCGCCCGACATCGCCAGCACCAATCCGGGATTGGTGCAGAACTGCCCGACGCCCATCGTGAGCGAGTCGACGAAGCCCCGGGCGATGGCGTCCGTGCGCGCGGCCAGGGCTTCCGGAAGCAAGTAAACGGGATTGATGCTGCTCATCTCGGCATAAACGGGAATCGGCACCGCACGCGCTTGCGCGATGCGTTGCAGTGCGAGCCCGCCCGTGCGCGATCCGGTGAACCCCACGGCCGCGATCGCCGGGTGCGCGACCAACGCCTCGCCCACGGCCCTTTCGCCGACGAGCAGCGAGAACACGCCCTCCGGAAGATCGAGCTGCTGCACAGCCGAGCGTACGGCGCGCGCCACGAGTTCCGACGTGCCGAGGTGGGCCGAGTGCGCCTTGACCACGACGGGGCAGCCTGCCGCGAAGGCCGATGCCGTATCGCCGCCGGCCACGGAAAACGCGAGCGGGAAGTTGCTTGCACCGAAAACCGCGACGGGGCCGAGGCCGATCTTCGCCAGCCGCAGGTCGCTGCGCGGCATCGGCTCGCGAGCCGGTTGGGCGGGATCGACGGTGGCATCGAGGAAGTGGCCGTCGCGCACCACGCGCGCAAACAGTCGCAACTGACCGACGGTGCGGCCACGCTCGCCTTGCAGGCGTGCAACAGGCAGACCCGTCTCGGCATGAGCGCGTTCGATGAGGGTGTCGCCCAGATCGAGAATCGCCTGCGCCACGGCCTCGAGAAATTGTGCGCGTCGCTCGAGCGGCAGGGTGCGGAACGGGTCGAACGCTTCGCGGGCCAGGTCGCACGCGCGCTCGACGTCCTGCACGGTTCCCGCGCCGAACGGCGGGGCGAGTCGTTCGCCGCGCGACGGGTCGAACGCTTCGAGCGTGCCTGCACTGCCGCGCACGTCGGCGCGACCGATCAACATCTCTCCAGTGATCTGCATGCCTGTGCTCCTTAGCCTTCGACTTGCTTGATGAGCGCGTCGAGGGCTTCGACTTCCTGCGGCAACAGGTCGGTCAGCGGGGCACGCACCGGACCGGCGTCGTGACCGACGAGCTTCGCTCCCGCCTTGACGATACTCACCGCGTAGCCCGGGCAGCGATTGCGGATTTCCAGGTAGGGCAGGAAGAATGTGTCGAGCAGGCGGCCCATGGTGGCCTGATCGTTCTCGCACACGGCGCGGTAGAACGCCATGGCCGTTTTCGGAATGAAGTTGAACACGGCCGAGGAATACACCGGCACGCCCAGCGCGCGGTAGGCCGCGGCATAGACTTCCGCCGTGGGCAGGCCGCCGAGATACGAGAAGCGCTCGCCCATGCGGCGGCGGATCTGCACCATGCGTTCGATGTCGCCCACACCGTCCTTGAAGCCAATCAGGTTGGGGCAGGCGTCGGCCAGGCGTTCCAGTTCGTCGGCGCCCAGTTTCGAATTCGCACGGTTGTAGACGATCACGCCGATGTTCACCGACCGGCAGACCTGTTCGACGTGAGCGGCGATGCCGCCGAGGCTCGCCTCGGTGAGGTAGTGCGGCATGAGCAGCACCCCCTTGGCGCCGAGACGCTCGGCTTCCTGTGCATAGGCGATCGCCATGCGCGTCGGTCCGCCCGCACCGGCCAGGATCGGCACCTTGCCCGCGCAGGTGTCGACCGCCGTCTTGATCACGGCACTGTAGTCCTGCGGGGTGAGCGAGAAGAATTCGCCCGTGCCGCCCGCCGCGAAGAGCGCCGTAGCGCCGAACGGCGACAGCCACTCCAGCCGCGCGGCGTAGCCGCGGGCATCGAAATCGCCATGGGCGTCGAAGTCGGTCACGGGGAAAGACAACAAGCCGTCGGAGACGATCTGCTTGAGTTCTTGAGGTGCGGTCATTTCAAGAGTTCCTGTCGGCAACAAGGCCGGATTCGATGAAGAAAGATGGCGCTCAACCAGCGCTGGGCGCTTAGTTATATGTCATCGTATAACATGTGATGACGCCGGACAAGAGGGGGTGTTGCCGAACGGCAGTGGGATAAACCCGCAAACAACCACAGGGTTTATAGCATGCGCGTTTGCCCTGATGCTGCGGAAACCCTTGTGGCGCACGCGATCACGCCATCACGGATGTATGATGACACATAAGTGATGCTCGGTTGAGCCAACATCAACGACAACCGGCATCGGTCGAAACCAGGCGGCACGACGGTGCGCACCGGACGGAGACGGCGCGGTGCGCACCGGCCTGGCGTGCCGTAGGGGGTCAGAGTTCGGCCTGGGTTTGCGCCAGTCCGAATTCGAGCATGGCCGGCACGAAGCAGTGATTGAGGGTGTCGCGGCGCGACAGTTTTGTGAGCACGTAGCGACGAAATGGCGTGAGCGTGGCCCAATCGCCGACGTCAGGTGGCAGCAAGTCAGCCATCTCGCATTGCCTCAGCAGTCCCGGCGGCAAGGCGTTCGTGTCCTGCCAGGCAGTAGACGCCGCATCCTCGCTGCGCTCGACCGCCTGTCCGAGATGGTCGCGGGCGATTTCCGCCAGTCGCGCCGCGAAGTCATCGTCGCCAGGCGCGCACGACGCCAGCGTATTGCGCGCTTCCTGCGGCAGGCGCTGCCAGTCGGCCAACGACAGATGCAGGCCGTTGCGATCCAGATTGAAGCGGATCGCCATCGTGATGTACTTCAGGTTCTCGCAAGCCTCGATCTCGAAAACGAAGATCGGCAAACGCTGATAAAGATGCATGGCTGTCACTCCCCGTGCGGCGGCATATGGCATGCGAACGATTGTACTCGCGCGACATGGCGCGTCGAACGCGACGCGTGTGGACGGCACAGTGCCGTCTTCCGAAAATCGACTCACATGCTTGGGAAAATTCTCAAATTCTATTTTGCGCGGGAACCTGGGCGCGGCTCGATTTGCGTGGCACGAACTGGCGGAAAGCCTTGATGGGCGGCGGATGCGGCGCGCGCATGTAGCGAGTCACGGCATGGCATGTGAAAGATCCTAGAGTCTGGGCTCTTTCCGAAAGCTGCCGGCGCTTCCTAAGGTGGGCATTCTGTGTTTTTCCGCGTTTCGACAGGAGCCGCCATGCCGTCCAAATCGTCGCCGATGCCTTTTCCCTTTCTGCCGGTTGTGCTCACCCCTTCATCGCCCGCGAAGGCGGCGCAGCGCGATCCCACGTCCGACGGTCCCGCGCGGGCTTCGGGCGCCGGCGGGCGGGCGGCGGCGCGTCATGGCGCCGAGCGCATGACGCCGCCACCCGCGTTGGACGAGGTCGGCATGCGGGCGTTTCGGGTGGAGGTCGAGCGTCGTACGGCATCCGAAGGATTGACCCTGCTCGGGGCGATCGTCCGATGAGTGCCGTTCCAGACACCGGTGCGTCGTTGGCAGGGCGCGACGCGCGCGCGGCGGGCCGCGACGCAGTGTGGATGATCGCTTCACCCCATGCGCATTGGGCAATTGCCACCGGCGACGCTCAGGCGTTGAGTGTCGTATCGGACGAAGTGCGCTGTACCCTGCATGGTGCGCCCGCCGATACCAAGACGTGGCTCGATCGCCTTCGGCACGGCGTGCTCCTCACGCACGCGCCGGCGCCGGGCACCTGGCTGGCGACGCTCGTCGACGAAGCGCTGGTGCAGGTGCTGCCCGCAACGCGCGACGGCACCGTGCCGGCCTTCGGCGAGATCTGCGACGCCTGGGTGCGTGGCATCTTCGCCGCGCCGTTCTGGACTCGCTTTCTCGCGGGCGAGTCGAGTGATATTCAGGTGCTGGCATTGCTCGCGCAGCTCTATCATCGCGCCGCGGGCGCGGACGTCCACAATCGCATTGCGGTCGAGCGTTGCACCGACATGACGTTGCGCCCGCTGTTGCTGCGGCAGTATCGCGAGCAGCGGGGGCAGGCCACGATGCTTGCGGCGGGCCTGCTGCGATGCGGGCCCTCGGCACGAACATTTCTCGACAGCGGGGCGTTCGACACCACGCACGCCCTGATCGATTTCATCATCGGGGCGGCGGGGGACATGGCGTCCTATGTCGGGTGCTGTGCGCTCTGCCAGGCGCCGGCGACCGTGCGCGCGATCAGCGAAATCGAGGCTCAGTTCGATGCGCTCGCACAACGGTACCCCTCGGCGGCCGACGGATTCGCGGCGGTCTGCGCGCACGCGAAGCATGACGCGAGCGTTAGCGCAAGCGTGCCGTTGCTCGCGCAATGGGTGGCCGAGGCGGGCGAGCCGGATGCGGCGTCGCGTCTTCGCATGCTGCGCGGGGCACGCGGCGTAGCCGCGGCCTATCGGGGGATGTTCGACGCGCTGCATCGTCTCGACGAAGATATCTGAGTCCGGCGCGCCGTCCATGCCCCCGGATGGGGCATGCGGCTCGTATAATGGCGTCCCAACGGCGGGGGCGGTTGCGGCTCCGCGCCGCCCGCCCCCTGACCATGACGACCCAACTCGCCTACCTCGCCGCGCTCGGCGCCGCCCTCTGCTGGGCCTGCAGCGGCATGATCGCCATCACGCCTGTTCGCCGGGCCGGCTCGTTCCCCTTCAATTACGCCCGCATGCTGCTGGTCTTCGCGATGCTGCTCGTTGCGCTCGCGGTGCTGCGCGGCTGGCCGTCGCTCACGCTGGAACAATGGCTGCGGCTCGCGGCGTCGGGCCTGATCGGCATTCTCGTGGGCGACACGATTCTGTACACCTCGCTTGGCCGGCTCGGGCCGCGCCGCAATTCGATCATCTTCGCGACGAACGCACCGATGACCGCCGTGCTCGGCTATGTGTGGCTCGGCGAGTCGCTCGGATGGCGCGCGGTGGCCGGGGTGGTGCTGGTGACGGCGGGCGTGGCGCTGGCCATTGCGTTCGGTGGCCGCCGGGACGATGCGCACCACTGGGAGTCGGTGCGCGGCGATGTTCGGGTAGGGGTGGCGATCGGGCTGACGGCGGCGCTGTGCCACGCCATCGGCACGTTGATCGCCAAGCCGGTGATGGCGGCGGGCGTGGACCCGGTTGGGGCGTCGGCCATTCGAGTGGGGGTGTCGGCGCTGGGTCTCACGATCGTCGCGGCACGGCGTGGGCGCGCCGTCTTCGCCAATTTCACGCCCGGTACGCTGGCGCTTACGGCGGCGTCGGGCTTCGTCGGCGTGGCCGTCGGCATGACGCTGCTGCTCTACGGCATGGGCCATGGCAACACGGGCGTCATTGCAACGCTCTCGGCGACCACCCCGGTCATGGTGCTGCCCCTGCTGTGGATTCGCACGCGTCAGCGTCCGGCGGCGGGCGCTTGGTGGGGGGCGCTGATTGCAAGTGCCGGGGTGGCGCTGATCTTCAATCGATGAGGGACACGCGCCAGCACGAGGCGTAGCCGCCTCGACCGGGCGGTCACGATTCGGAACGCCGGCGCGGCGTTGACATCGGGCGCGAGGATCGCGATGAGCGCGCGAGGTGCACCTCGCGCTAGCGCGTCATCGGAGACTGCAATGCGTCGCGGGGCTGATGCGGCGCTTCTTCGGTGAGTTGCGGCGGCGACACGGGCGGCGCAATGCTCGGTCGAGCGACGCCAGGTGTGAGCAGGCGGCGCAGCCATGCGGCCAGACGCTCGAAGATCCCCGGATCGTCGTTGAAAAGTTCCGGACGCAGCACCCGGAGATATTCCAGGATCTGTTCGGCTTCCTGAGTACCGACCGACCCGTAAATCACCGCCAGATCCAATAGCGCACGCAATTCGCCGAGCTTCTCGCGGGCTTGCAGCGGGCGCACCGACTCGACGGCGCGCTTGGCTTCGAAAACGCGTTCGCGAAGCACCGAAGCGGTGCGCCACGCGGGCGTTTGCAGGGTGGCTTCGAGCGCACGCAGGTCCTGCGCCGAACTGACGATCTGACCGGCGAGCGATTCCACGATACGCTCTTCGCCTTTCGCCTCGCGCACGATGCCTTCGGCCCAGCGGCTCGCCTGGCGCGACATGTCCTCGCGCGTCCACTCGGGGCGAGAGACGAAATAGAACCCGTGCTGGCGCGCCTGATTCAGGATGATCGAGACGACGTCGGGGAATTGCTTGTCGAAGGTGCGTTTTGCCCAGGCGTAGTGGCCGCCGGCGAGCAATTGCGCCACCGCGGCTTCGGTGAGCGGCACCGTGCTGTCGAGCAGGCGGGCGCGCAGGAAGTCGTCGAACGGCGGCGGGGTGAAGTGGCGATCGACGGCGGCGCTGATGCGCACGAAGGCGTCGAAATCCTTCTTCAGATCGGCAAGGGCGGTATCGGAGAGGGTCAGGGCGATGCGGCTCATCGTGACGGACTCCCGGTCACGGCCGCTGTGCGCCGACGTGCGGGCGCGTGTGCGCCGGCCGGTGCGGCGTCTGTTCGAGTGCGGCAAGCCACGGGCGCTGTCGCCGAAGCTCGTGCCACGTGCATCCCCATTGCGCGTGAAGTCATTTGCAGCGATACGTAAGCGTTGCGCTGCGGTCGTGGCCGAGCGCTGTGAAGATGGCCGGATGGGCGCACGAACCGGCGTCCCGGTGTGCGGGGTCCCATGGCAAATATGGCGTCGATTCTGGCGTACGCGCCGCCAGTGCGTCACCGCGAGCCGACCGGGCGCCACGGAAAACTCAGGATCTCCGGTGCGCACGGCAGGCGTCTGGATGGGTCAACGGCAGATCGGTGGGAAAACTTTAGCGACGGCCGGTCATTTTTCTTCGGTGACCGGGCGCAGCAGGTAGACGGCGAATCGCGACCGGGCGTCGAGCCAGACGCGTTCGACATCCCAGCCGGCGGAGGCGGCCAATGCCCGGAACTCCGTTTGTCCGTACTTGTAGGAGTTCTCCGTGTGGATGGACTCGCCGGCGGCGAAATCGAAGCGGCGGCCGAGCACCGTCGCCTGGAAGGGGCGCTGCGCCACCAGATGCATTTCGATGCGGCTGGCGCTGGCATTGAAGCGGGCTTCGTGACGGAAGGCGTCGAGCGGCAGGTCGCCGTCCAGCTCCCGGTTGATGCGCGTGAGCACATTCAGGTCGAAGCGTGCCGTCACGCCACGCGCGTCATCGTAGGCCGGCAGCAGCACCGCGGGGTCCTTGCAGGCGTCGACGCCCACGACCATGCGGCGGCGCGGGCCGAGCATCTTGCCCACGTGGGCGAGGAATGCCGCAGCCTGGCCGGGCGCGAAGTTGCCGATCGTCGAGCCGGGAAAGAAGCCGAGTCGAGGACCCTGCGTGTTCTGCAACTGCGGCGGCAGGCGGAATGGCCGGGTGAAGTCGGCGCGCACCGGCAACATGGGAATGCCGGGGCAGCGGCGGGCGAGCGTGGCAACGGCGTCGTCGAGGAAGTCGTCGGCGATGTCCACGGGCACATAGGCGCGCGGCGTGACGAGGGCATCGAGCAGCAGTGGCGTCTTGCGGCTCGAGCCGCTGCCGAATTCGACGACCACGGCGTCGGGGCCGATCACGTCGGCGATGGCTGCCGCGCATTCGCCGAGCAGCGCGGTTTCGGTGCGTGTCTGGTAGTACTCGTCGAGGCCGGTGATTTCCTCGAAGAGTTCGCTGCCACGCCGGTCGTACAGCCAGACGCTGGGCAGGGTCTTGGGCGTGTGGCCGAGACCGTCGAGCACGTCGGTGGCAAAGGCGTTTTCCGGTAACGACGGGCAAACGAACGCGGTGGCTTGGGTAGCTTGCGACATCAGCGGTCCTCCGCGAGCCTCAGGCCGCAGAATTGCCAGCGCTGATGCGGGTAGAAGAAGTTGCGATACGTGGAACGCGTGTGGCCGGGCGGTGTGGCGGCCGAGCCGCCGCGCAGCACGAACTGTCCGCACATGAATTTGCCGTTGTATTCGCCGACTGCCCCCGCAGCCGTTCGGAAACCCGGATAGGCGACGTATGGACTGGCGGTCCATTGCCAGACCGGGCCGAAGCATTGCGTCATTGCGGGCGACGTGGCTGATGCCGCGTTCGCCGCGACTTCCCACTCTTGTTCTGTCGGCAGACGCTTGTCCGCCCAGCGGGCGAAGGCGTCGGCTTCGAAGTAGCTCACGTGCTGGACTGGCGCGTCATCGTCGACGGGCTGCATGCCCGCGAGTGTCATCGATTGCCACTGGCCGTCGCGCAACTCCCAGTAAAGCGGATGGCTCCAGCCGTCGCGCTGCACCGTAGCCCATCCGTCGGACAGCCACAGGCCGGCCATGCGGTAACCGCCGTCCTCGATGAACGCTCGCCATTCGCCATTGGTCACCACGCGCGAGGCGATGGCGAAGGGGCGCAGCAGCACGTCGTGCGCGGGGGTTTCGCAGTCGAAGGCGAAGTGCTCGTGCGTCGCGCCTTCATGGCCGACGCGGTATCGTCCGCCGTCGTGCTCGATCCATTGCAGCGGACCCGCGGCCTCGATGCGGCGCGGCGAGGCGAAGTGAGCGGGGCGCAGCGGATTCTGCGCGAACAGATGCAGCAAGTCGGTGTGCATCAGTTCCTGGTGCTGCTCCTCGTGATGCAGGCCGAGTGTCACGAGGGCGGCGACATCCGGATGCAGGTCGGCGTGCAACAGCAACGCGCGCATGGCGGCGTCGACATGGCGGCGGTAGGCGAGCACGTCGTCGAGCGTGGGGCGCGTGAGCAGCCCGCGCTGCGGACGCGGATGTCGCGGGCCGGCCGCTTCGTAATACGAGTTGAAGAGATAGGCAAAGCGCGGATCGTAGGGGCGGTAGCGCTGCCCGCAGAGGTGCGCGGGCTCACCGAGCAGGAAGGTTTCGAAGAACCAGGTGGTGTGGGCGAGATGCCACTTGACGGGGCTCGCATCGGGCATCGACTGCACGGTGGCATCGGCATCCGACAGGCCTTGCGCGAAGGCGACCGACGCGGCTCGCACCGTATCGAATCGTTCCGGCAGCGACGCGGCGGACGTCAATACCCGGATCGACGGGCCGTCGCGCGCGGTGCGGGATCGGGGAGCTTCGGGGGAGGCGCCGGAGGGCGCCTCGGCTTGCGACGTACGACAGGGCAGGGTCATGGGACACACCGTACTGTGAAACGTGCTGCCTATTGTAGACCGGTTGTTCCGGCGCCGTGTGACGGTTCGTAACTGGGGTTGACGGCGCGGGGCCGTCGGTTGCGAGGGGCCGTTAGGTCAACCAGCCGGTCAGGCCGAGCAGGCTGCCGCCGGCAATGAGCCACAACGGGTTCCAGCGAGTGCGAAGCGTGATGACGATGGCCACGAGCGTGACCAGAGCGCGTGCCGCATTGATGTCGATTTCTCGCGCGAGCAAGGCGCTGCTGGCGGCGAGCAGGCCGACGGTGATGGGCGCGAGGCCCGCGCGAACGGCGCGCACCCACGGCGACGTTTCGTGGCGATCGACCCAGCCGCCGACGAGATAGGCCAGTAGCGAGCTGGGGGCGCATTTGGCGAGTGTGGCGGTGAATGCGCCGGGGAGGCCGGCCGCTTGCAGGCCGATCAGCGTGACGGCCATGCCATTGGGGCCGGGGGCGGCCTGGGCGAGCGAAAAGAACGTGACGAACTGCGCGTCGGTGATCCAGTGGCGGGTTTCGACGGCGTAGCGATGGATGTCGGCGAGCGTGACGTTGGTGCCGCCAACGGCGAGCAGCGACCAGAGCGAGCCATGCAGGAACAGGTCGAGGAGCGTATTCACGAGGCGGCGTCGCGTTTTCGGCGAAGGTGATGAGCCGTGACTATCGCGCAGGGGCCGAGCACGCCGAGCACGAGCAACAGCGGCAGGCCAAGCACGAAACTGCCGACGAACGTGGCGGCGGCGAACGTGGCGGTGGTCCAGTGTCGTTCCAGCCCGGCGAGCAGTCGCAATGCGGTGGCGATCACGAGGCCGGTGGCGGCCGGCATCAGGCCGGAGAGCAGGTGCTGGACAGTGGGCGTTTGTCCCCAACGCGCGTAAGCGAAGCCGACCAGGATGATGACGAGGGTCGGGCAGGTGTAGAGGCCGGCGACGGCGGCTGCCGCGCCGCGGGGACCACGGAAGCGGCGTCCGAGTACGGTGGCGATGTTGGCGACGTTCGGGCCCGGGAGCAATTGGGCGAGCGGCAGCAGTTCCGCGAATTCACGGTCGGTGAGCCAGCGGCGCTGATCGACGATCATCCGGCGGGCCCAGGGCAGCACTCCCCCGAAACCCGTGGCGCCGACGGTGCCGAAGGCGAGGGCCAGTTCCCAGCAGGTGGGCGGGGTTGGCGTACGGGCGACGTCGGAAGTGGCGCTGGGGGAGTTGGAAGCGCGGGGCGCGGTGGTGGCAGTGGGATCGGTGCTCACGATTGTCCGTTACCGGCGGGGCCATGGAGCTCGTGTTCGAGCCGGACGACTTCCTGGGCGACGAGTGCGATGGCGTTGCGGATTTCCATGAGCGCGGTGTAGAGGGCTTGCGCGTTCTGAGGGGATTGCAGTGCAACGTCGCGGGCGGCGGCTTCGATGGCGTCGAGCGAGAGGGCGATGCGGTCGAGATTTTCCAGCATGGGTCGATCTCCGATGGCGCGCGCAGAGCGTGCATGCCCTCATGATACCCAACTGACGTATCGCGGTGGGGGATGTTAGAATGCGTGCCCTTGCCGGGGTGATGAAATTGGTAAACATAGCGGACTTAAAATCCGCCGCCTTCGGGCTTGCCGGTTCAAGTCCGGTCCCCGGTACCACTAAGGCTTCGCGCCACATCAAGACAGACACAGTAATCCCTATCGTTTCAGGGGCTGGTGTTGGATGTTCCGTTTCAGTCGCTGTGCAGTAGCGTAGTCAGAAGAAGCTTAAGAACGCTATTTTTGCTTGTCAGTGCACCAGATTTGCACCGAAATTTGCACCAAAAAGTTCACGAATTCTCAACTGTCTGACGCCAGATGGAAGTCCTAAGGCTCCTCGTCCCGAACGGGGCGGCGAGGCTCCTTTTGAAGGTGTTCGATGGCGAGCCGTTCGACTTTCAAAGTCCTTTGCCTTGTGCGCAGGCGCTCGCTCAGTTGCAAATGCTCACCGAATGGCGTCCTGACAAAAATTCCTTGATAGGCTCTGTGAGTAACGACACTGTCGAGTTGCACATCTCACATGTCTTCATGCGAGGAAATGGCACGCGGTCCCGAGGGCGCTTACTGACGAGTGGCGAGGGGTCGATACTTGTTGGATCGTTTATGTCTTCAGGTTATGGCCGCTTCATTACCGCAGTAGTCTTGGTATTGGTGGGCGTTATGCGCTTCGGTGGGCTGTTCGGTGGCCTCTGTCAAGCGGTTACACAAGCATCCAGTCTGCTCAATGCACTGACCGTCACCGGATTCCTGCTGGTATGGGGGCAGGCGTATGTCTAGTGGGGTGGCTCGTGGTATGGAATGGCGCACCGGCACGCAAGGATGTTCTGGTGATCTCGACAGGCATCCGGAATGCGTTGCGCGAGGGCGGGACGTAGTTCAAGTGTGCCGCTAGCACGCACGACTGGCAGAAGTCGGCCAAGATCGGTCGTTCGACCTTGAGATCAAAGTCGTCGAGAATCAATGTCCGTTGCCGATGCTATTCGGTTCAAACGTGATTCAATTTGCGAAAAATCATAAAACGTCTTATGCGAACATCTCACTACTTTTCGCTTCTACTTCTTGTGCTCGCAAGTGCGACATGGGCCGACAATTTTTCCGGTGGCGACGAAGTTTTCATCGTCATGGATTACGGAAGTCTTGACTTGACTCGACTACATCAGCTAGAGGAAGAACTGGACGTCATAGCAAAGCAAACAAATTCCGGGAAGCTTGATGGAGATGAAGTTGCGATAGACGGAAGCAAAGCGACGATTTATATGAAGAGCGTGGATGCCAATCGCCTAATTGAGGCAATACGACCGGCCCTAAAAGGGCATGATTTTTCACGCGATGCACATATAAGCTTTAGCCGCTAGGAACTTACGACTGCCGCCAACTGGACGTTCAGCCAAACGTCTTTTTCGGGACGGAAACGGACTCTCGTGACCGGCGGCAATCGGTCAATTTCGGTCAGTCGACGTGACCCGACCAGATCGTCGACAATTCGACATTATCAAGAGCGGCGTTGGATGGATGGAGGCAAATATGGGACCCAAAAGGCAAGAGCTGATCGAGGTGTTGGCCAAACTCGCCGATCTACTTGAAATCAACGGGGGACAGCACTGGCGCGCTTGGTTGCTTCGTGCCAAAGCTCGTTTAGAAAATTCGGATTACTCCGGTATTGAATATTTGCTTCAGGCGTACGGAGGTATGGGCTCGTTCAATGACTTTGTTGCGCCACAGCGCGCTATAGAGGGGCAGCTCACCGGGAAATCCGGGTACTTCGAACTGAACGATGAGATAGATGCTTTAAGAACTAAGGCGTGGGAGATTGCAACAGACATAAAGCGCAGCCACAAAGTCCAGCGCATCTGATCATTGAATTCATCTCGACTAACCGCATCAGGCAGATCTCGGCCAGTTGCAGTCACTAGCCCGTCCCGCAAAAATTGCCATTTAAACGGCGGGTTCGCATCCCAATCCTGCCAATTGCCCAGGTCTGCATCGCGGAACCGGACGAGCCGCATACAGCGACCGCTATTTATTCCCTGCGTGAGACGATTTCGACCGCAACGCCGAAGTTTCAACCTCTCCTGCAAGCATCGCAATGGTGACCGTCCCGAACTTTTTCAGCAGGACAGCCTCGGCTTCGAGAAGCGTCGCCGAAAGATGGGCATTCACAGCTTGTTCGACAAGACATTCCGGATGATCCTCCGAAACAAGATGCGAGAAAAGCGAAGGTTCGCCGACCGCACGGTAGACGTCCAGTAGCGTGATGTTTTCGAGGGGTTCCGCCAGCACCCAACCGCCTCCGTGCCCTTTCTCCGAAGTGACGTATCCAATATCGCGCAGGCCGCTGAACAAGCGCCTCACGACGACGGCGTTCGTGCACAGCATTTCACCGAGCGCTTCGGAGGTGAGCGGACCATCCGCATGCTTCATGTGAATCAACGCGTGCAAGACGCGAGACATGCGGCTATCGGTCTTCATCGTGGGCACTCATCTCAAGAAACTTTTCAAGTTGCGTAAAAGTTTAACATGGCGCTATCATGCAACTTGCAATGTTGCGTGATGATCTGGAGAGGGAACGTATGGACGAGCACTACGATGTCATCGTGATCGGCGGCAGCTTCGCCGGTCTTTCCGCCGCAATGCAGCTGGCGCGCGCGCGACGGCGTGTGCTTGTGCTCGATAGCAGAACGCCACGCAATCGATTCGCATCACACGCTCATGGTTTTCTCGGGCAGGATGGCAAGGCGCCCGGCGAGATCATCCATGAGGCGACGGCGCAACTCTCGGCGTATCCGACGGCGCACGTCGCGACAGGCGAAGCACGCACGGCGGAGCGTGTTGACGATGGCTTCATCGTCACGCAAAGCAGTGGGAGCATCGCAAGCGCGGATCGATTGATCCTTGCGACGGGTGTTCGAGACGAACTGCCC
This sequence comes from Pandoraea morbifera, assembly GCF_902459575.1. NCBI lineage: Bacteria > Pseudomonadati > Pseudomonadota > Betaproteobacteria > Burkholderiales > Burkholderiaceae > Pandoraea > Pandoraea morbifera. The sequence continues at coordinate 14,356 of NZ_CABPSD010000022.1, read as the reverse complement.
TCTCTCCCCGGCCTGGATGAACGATGGGGTATCAGCGCGCTGCATTGTCCGTATTGTCACGGTTACGAAGTCGCGGACAAACGGCTCGGCGTCCTGGCGACGCATTCATTATCGATTCATCAGGCGATGCTCGTTCCCGATTGGGGGCCGACAACCTGGTTTACGCAAGGCATAGTCGAGCCGTCGCCCGAAGAGACTGCGTTGCTCGAAGCCCGAAATGTGCGAATCGAACGGGCGCCAGTCGTGGAAGTGCTTGGCGACGTACCCAACATGACAGGCTTGCGTCTCGCCGATGGCCGTGCCATCGACATCGATGCACTGTTTGTGGGGCCGCGCACCCAGATGGCAAGTCCGCTCGCAAAGCAGCTCGGATGCGAGTTCGACGAAGGTCCGATAGGTCCCGTTATCCGCGTGGACGACTGGAAGCAGACCACCGTTCCGGGAGTGTTTGCCGCTGGCGATGCGGCAAGCGCATGGTCCAACGCGACGTTCGCCTCGGCCGCCGGCGTTGCAGCGGGCGTCGCGGCACATCGCTCGCTCATTTTTGGCTTGTAATCGATCGTGGAAGTGGCCGCATTCAACCGGCCGTGTGTCAAGTGACTCGGCTGGGTCGAAAACGGACTCGCGTGACCGGCCGCAATCGGTCAAGAGCGGTCGCTCGACGTAGATTCCCGATGCGGTGATAATTGGTCCCCAATCTCGACACCTTGCCATCCACGCAATGGAACGCGCTCGAATCACGGACCCATCGCTTCTCTCCGTGCAAACCGAATTGTCATCGAGAGAACCGATTTTCCACCGGCCAGAGCGTGGAACCGACCGTGCGGCTTTCGAATCGATGACCGACGCCAGTTTTTGGGAGGTGGGAGCGTCGGGACGACTCTATAGTCGGCAGTACGTGCTCGACACGCTGGAGGAGCGATACGCCAGCCCGGTCGAAGACAATTGGGAGACGAAGGACTTTTTCTGTCAGGAAATTGCTCCCGACACTTACCTGCTGACATATACGCTGCTGCAGGGCGCTAAGACTACACGGCGCGCGACACTTTGGAGGCGTTCATCCGAAGGCTGGAAGATCCTCTACCACCAAGGGACGATCGTTGAATCTCTGTAATGGATCGGGAGGGTTTTTCGATTGGGATGAATCGACGTGTGTCTTTGGTGGTTCCAGAGCGAGCGAGACGACGTTGTTCGTCTGAGTGCGGTCAGAAGCGGACGATTGACGTCTGTGCTGGGTTCTTCGGCGATCTGCAACGACCGGCCACGACTTGATGTCGTTAAACAAATCTTCTTCGACATGGCACACGAATACCTCGTCATTTTTCAATACCACGAACCTGAACCACGACAGCTATTCGAGCGCGGAGTGATCGAAGATTATGAATCGATGACCGGAGTTTTCATCGCGGCGGAGTCAGCAGAAGATGCTTTGATTTGGTGCGAGGCAATCGCCCAAGAGGTCCTTTCGTGCTGCAATAACGACAGGTCGATAGAGTGGAAGCAGTTGGGGTATTCGTGTCGGATTGAATCCGATCCCGACACATCGCCATGGAGTCATTGTTTGGGCTTCTTTCAGCATGTGCGGGTCGGCGAAATGCCCAATGTCGACGCCATGGGTACCAACGCCTACGTTCTCTGGCAGAAGAGATAGTACAACTCTCCCACCACACGCTGTCCCAATGACTGATTTTGAGAAATGCGAGGGGCCGCATTGGGTCGGAAGCAGTCATCCGTGACGAGCATTTCCCAAGGTGATCACTTCCGCAACGGTGCACCAAACGTGCGCCGATTTTTCAAACGTCTCAAGCCACCTTTGCACGCGGATCGTCGATGAATTGCTGCGCGATTTCGTATCGGACGCCCTGGCGATCCTGTATTCGCACGTGCTTCACCACCAACGCCAACGCAGTGAGGAAGGTGTCGGCGCGCTCGTGCCGCTCGTATGCCGCCTGATCGACCCAGCCCTCGACCAGATGAAAGAGGTTGGGGTCCGTAAGATCAGCCGCAAATGCGTAGTAGACGCATCCCGGCATCCGCCTCGCGGCCGTCATTTCCGGAATGACGGCGTCGATGAAGGTCTGCCGATCCGAAGGATGCACGCGGTAGTAAGCGGTGACGACAATGCCTGTCGAGACGTTCTTGTCATGATCCGCCGGCGATCGCCCGTGGTCGGGAAACTGCGCGCTGTAATCGCCGGGAATGGTAGATGGGTGCATGTTGGGCTCCGATGAAGTCGACCGGGTTGGGCTTCGCTGGGCGGGCGCGAGCAAGACGACGCTCAGGCGGGCGAGAACGCCGTTGCCGCAGCGACGGTGTCGAGCGCTTCGCGAAGCAGTGCAACCTTTCCGTCTCGCGCGACAAGTCGTCCCGCGTACATCTGGCGGTAGATTTTTCCCGTCGACGGAACCAGAGCTTCGACTTCGTACTCGGCGAACACCTGCTCAGGTGTCTCGATCAGAAAGCGTGCGTTGTGAAATCGGAAGTCGGGCACCTTCGCAAGCAACGACGCGATGAAACGCTCGATCGCTTCAGTACCCCGGGCATGCGCATCGATGCCGAGCGATTTCAAATATGGCAACTCCAGTACGCCGTCATCGGCGAACAGCGCAGCGGCCTTACGTGGATCACGAATGGCCTGGAGGTAGTCGGTAAGCAGTTGGGTAGCGTTTTTCATGATGAATCCGATCAAGTATCAAAGCGTGTTCAAGGACGACTGTGAAGTCCATGGCGTCCAGAATAGATACCTGACATGATTCTCGAAATAGAAAAGATTGAAATTTATTGTTGCGTTATTGAAATGATCGCTCTCGGGCGCATCCGGCAATCACTTCGGCCATCGCCAGGTCGGTTCGCTCAGGTGTTCGGCAAAGTAGTCCGACAAAGCGCTCACCTTGGCCGGGCGCGCGCGCGCCGACGGTGTGACGAAATACAGCCCGCCTTTCGTCAACGACCAGTCGGTCAGAATCGCTTCGAGCCGGCCATCGCTCAGATACTCCGCCGCGATGAATTCCGGCAACTCGGCAATCGCCAGACCTTCGAGCAGCATCGGTAACAAGGCATCGGAATTCGTCACGCGCAGCGGGCCGTTCGGCAGCACAGGTTCCTCGTCGCCGGCGTCGTTGACGAAGCGCCATACATCGCTGCGCGCGCGATAGGCATAAGACATGCAAGGCCGGTCCACCAGCTCGCGCGGATGCATGGGTCGTCCCTCGCGGGCGAGATAGCCGGGCGAGGCGACCACATATTGCGTGACCGCGCACAGACGCCGCGCCACCAGCGACGAATCGGGTAAAGCGGCGATGCGCAGTGCCGCATCGAACCCGTCGGCCACCAGATCGACGGTCGAGTCGGCCAGATGCAGATCGACCTGCACGTCCGGATAGCGGCGGAAGAACTCTGGCATCAGCGGCGCGACCCAGCGCAGCCCGAACGACATCGGCACCGCAAGTCGCACGAGCCCGCGCGGCTGCACCGACAACTCGCGTGCCGCACCCTCGGCAGCCTCGGCCTGCCGATAGATCTCTCCCGCCTTCTCGCATAGCGTCCGGCCAAACTCGGTCAACGCGAGCTGGCGCGATGTGCGATTGAGCAACCGCGCACCCAAACGCTCTTCCAGCCGTGCAACGCCGCGCGACACCGTGGCGACCGACACCCCCATCTCGCGTGCCGCAGCCGCGAACGAGCCTTCCTCCGCCACCTTGGCGAACATCGCGAGCCCTTCGAAATCAGGAAGCTTCGACATAATCACTCTTCATTTCAAATTTGCAACGTTAGTTTTCAATTGATTCTATTTCGAAAACATGGGTCCGTCGATATTCTTCACACATCGCAGCAAACAACTCGCCGCGAACGCCGAATCCCGGCGCAACCACCGACATCACCGAAACGAAGGAGTTACACCATGGCACGCAAGCTCGAAAACAAAATCGCACTTGTCACCGGCGCCACCAGCGGTATCGGTCTCGCCACCGCTCAGCGCTTTGCCGCCGAAGGCGCGCACGTTTATCTGACTGGTCGCCGTCAGGCCGAACTCGACGCGGCCGTCGCATCGATTCGCGACGCCGGCGGCGCGGCCACCGGCCTGCGCATCGATTCGACGAAACTCGACGAACTCGATGCGCTCTACGCGCAAATCGGCAAAGCCCACGGGCGTCTCGACGTGCTGTTCGCGAATGCCGGCGGCGGCTCGATGCTCGCCTTCGGCGACATTACCGAAGCGCATTACGACGAAACGTTCGATCGCAACGTGAAGGCCGTGCTGTTCACGGTGCAGAAGGCGCTGCCGCTGCTGGCGGACGGTGCGTCGGTGATCCTGACCGGCTCCACGGCCGGCAGCTCCGGCACGGCGGCGTTCAGCGTGTACTCGGCGTCGAAGGCGGCAGTGCGCGCATTTGCCCGCAACTGGATTCTCGACCTGAAGCCGCGTCACATCCGCGTGAACACGATCAGCCCGGGGGCGACCCGCACGCCCGGCCTGCTGGATCTTGCCGGCGACGACGCCGCACAACGCCAGGGGCTGGCCGATTACCTCGCCGCGCAGATCCCGCTGGGGCGCCTGGGCGAGCCCACGGAAATTGCCAGCGCGGCCCTGTTCCTCGCCTCCGACGACGCCAGCTTCGTCAACGGCGCGGAGCTGTTCGTCGACGGCGGTCAACAACAGATCTGAACGGGATGAGCGCCGGGCCCGGTTGCCGACTGCGCACGACGCGTGGTGGCGCAACCGGGCGGCGCCGGAGGACGCATCATGATCGAACATCGCCCGTTTGCGACGTTGTCCACGCTCTCGCGTGACTGGCTCAAGGCCCGATTGCACTTCCGCGTGGGCTATCCCGGTCACCCGACACATTGCGCCCCGGCGCCGTTGTTGGTGTGGAACGACGACGAAGTGGCGCCGCGCTCAGGCTTCGGGCTGCATTCGCATCGCGACATGGAAATCGTCACGTGGGTGCGCTCGGGTGCCATCACGCACGAAGACGATGCGGGCAATCGTGCGCGTCTGGTTGCCGGCAGCGTGCAGGCCATGCATGCAGGCACGGGCATTCACCACGCCGAGCGCAATGAGGAGGCGGTACCGGCGCGGATGTTTCAAATCTGGCTGCGGCCCCGTGCGCCCGGCGGCACGCCGAGCTGGACGATGCGGAGCTGCTTCCCGGGGCGGCGCGACGGACGCTTCGTGACGCTAGCGAGCGGCGATCCTGCCGATGTGCGGGCCGGGGCGTTGCCGATCGACGCCGACGCGCGCGTGAGGATTGCCACCCTGCGCGAAGGGGCATCGATTCGCGTTGCCCTGGCGTCGCCTCATGCGGCGTACTTCGTGCCCGATCACGGCGGAATCGACCTCGCTGGGGTACGGCTCGATGCACGCGACGGTGCGCTGGCGACGGACGAAGACGACGTGTCTCTCACAGCATTGAGCGACACCGACGTTCTGATGGTCGAGCTGTTGGGCGGCAGCGAGTGACGCGCGATCATCCCCGCAAGTGATTGCCTTCCCCGGAGCGTTTCCCGCCATTCGGCCACTCCGGCAGGAGGCTTGACCGATACGACGTCGTGCCGACGAACGCGAGGCACGTCGGCGTTTGCGCTATTTCGCGCCCCGAGTCGCGCCCCGAGGCTTGAGCACCGACGCCATGTACTGCGTCGCGAAGTCGACAAACGCCCTCACTCGCATCGGCATCGCGCGTTGTGCGGGATAGACGATGTGCGCTTCGAGCGGCGTCGCGTGCCATTTGGGCAGCACCCGCGCGATGCTTCCCGACTGCAAGTCTTCTTCCACGAGCCACTCGGGCAGCACCGCGACGCCGAGCCCCATTCGCACCGCTTCGCGAATGCTGGCACTGCCCTCCGTGACAAACAATGGCTCCATTTCGAGGGTACGACTCACAGACCCCGAGTGCAGCGCGACCTGCCTTGGCCCCCCGAACTGACTCCCTGACAACCCGATCCACGGAAGCCTGACCAACGCATCGGGATGGCCCACCTTTGCATGGTCCTTGAGGAGCGACGGTGACGCGACGACGAATCGCCGGATCTCGCCCAGCGAGCGCGCCACGACCCGATCGTCGGTCAACGTGCCGGCAAGAATGCCCGCATCGCATCCCTCTTCGATCATGTGCAAGGGCCGGTTCGTGTACCCCAGTTCGATGCGCACCGCCGGGTTGGCCTGAAGGAAGCTGCTGATCAGGCGGCTGACCACCGACTGACCGAAATCGATGGTGGAGAAGACGCGAATCCGTCCGCTCAATGTGGTCTCACTCGTGCGCAACCGGGCCTCGAATTCCTCGGCCATCGAGAGTAACGCGCGAGCGTCGGCAAGGATTTGCTGACCCGTGTCGGTCAGACTCATGCGGTGCGTGTCGCGGCGCAGAAGCTCGGCGCCGGACGCGGTCTCGAGCGCCCGCAACTGGCGGCTCAGCGTGGGCTGGCTCACCCGAAGCCGACGGGCGGCCGAAGAAATGCTGCCACTGTCGACGATGGCGACAAAGGCGCGAAGAAGGTCGAGATTGTCGAAGATGCTCATACGAAAAAAGCATAACCGATATTTGGATTATGCGGCTACCGTTTAACCAGGTGTCCCGCGAGAATTCACTCATCGCAGTCAACCCACGATGTTTTCTCAAAGGAGATTTGCCATGAACACCCAAGCCCACAACACGGAATTTGCCAAGGTCGCGATCGTCACGGGCGCCTCCCGCGGTATTGGCGCCGCCATTGCGCGGCGCCTCGCGGCGGACGGCATTGCGGTCGTCGTGAATTACGCCGGACGCGAAGCCGATGCCTTGCGCGTGGTGGAATCGATTCAGGCGGCGGGCGGTCGTGCGGCGGCCGTGCGCGCCGATGTGACGGTTCCTGCGCAGGTGGCGGCGATGTTCGATACGGCCGTCACGCTGTTCGGCGGCGTCGACATTCTTGTGAACAACGCCGGGATCATGCAGCCCGGGCTGGTCGCGCTCGTCGACACCGACGACGCCCTGTTCGATCGTCTGGTCGGCATCAACCTGAAGGGCACCTTCAACACGTTGCGCGCCGCGGCCAGGAAGATGCGTCCGGGCGGTCGCATCGTCAATTTCTCGAGCAGCATGAACGGCCTCTCGCAGCCCGGTTACTCGGTCTATGCGGCAACGAAGGCCGCTGTCGAGACGATGACCAACATCTTCGCCAAGGAGCTGCGCGGCCGGAACATTGCCGTCAACGCCGTGGCGCCGGGCCCGACGGCCACGGAACTCTTCCTCAAGGACAAGACGCCGGAGCAGATCGACCGCATCGCCAAGGCGCCGCCGATGGAGCGCCTCGGCGAGCCGGAAGACATCTCCGAGGTGGTCGCCTTCCTCGTGAGCAAGGCGGCGAGCTGGATCGACGGCCAAACCATTCGTGTCAACGGCGGCATCATCTGAACCCGGTCACGGCAATCACGAACAAGGAGATCCAAATGAAGCAAGTGATCGTAGTGACCGGTGCTTCGAGCGGCTTCGGCCGCCTGACGGCGGAAGCGCTCGCGCAGGCGGGCCACACGGTGTATGCAAGCATGCGTGCGACCGAGGGCCGGAATGCGGCAGTCGTGGCGTCGATGGCGGAATTCGCCGGCACCCACGGCTTGGACCTTCGTACCGTCGAGCTCGATGTGGCATCGCAAGTCTCGGTCGACCAGGGCATCGGGCAAATCGTCGAGCAAGCGGGGCGCATCGACGTCGTTGTCCATAACGCCGGCCATATGGCCTTCGGGCCGGCCGAAGCCTTCCTGCCGGAGCAGTTCGCGCAGCTGTACGACACGAACGTCGTGGGCGCCCAACGCGTCAATCGGGCGGTGCTCCCACACATGCGAGCGCAAAAGCGCGGGCTCCTGCTGTGGGTGTCGAGCAGCAGCTCCGCCGGGGGAACGCCGCCCTACCTCGCGCCGTATTTCGCCGCGAAAGCGGCGATGGACTCGCTCGCCGTTCAATATGCGCGCGAACTCGGGGTGTGGGGCGTCGAGACATCGATCGTCGTGCCGGGCGCATTCACCTCGGGCACGAATCACTTCGCGCACGCCGGTCGCCCCGACGATCAGGGCGTGCTGGACGAGTACGAAAGCGGTCCTTGCGCAGGATGGGGCGAGCGAATTCAGAACGCGTTCGCCGCCATCGTGCCGCCCGAGGCCGACGCAAGCGACGTCGCTAGCGCTATCGCCAAGGTGGTCGACACGCCGTTCGGGCAGCGTCCGTTCCGGGTGCACATCGATCCGGCGCAGGACGGTGCGGATGTGGGTTTTGCCGTACTCGATCGTCTCAGGGCCGAAATGCTGCATCGCGTCGGCATGTCCGAATTGCTTCGCCCCCGGGTTTACTGACCCGAGGTCCCAACGAAACGTCACGGAGAATTCTCATGAAGATTCGACATCTCGGCCAGAATGGTCCTGTCACGTCGGCTATCGGGCTGGGTTGCATGGGCATGTCCGATTTGTACGGGCCGGCCGACCGTCGCGAAAGCATCGCGACCATCCACGCCGCGCTCGAAGCCGGCATCACGCTCCTCGACACGGGCGATTTCTACGGCATGGGGCACAACGAAATGCTTATCCGCGATGCCTTGTCGACGTTGCCGCCGTCACGCCGGGATACGGCCGTCATCAGTGTGAAGTTCGGTGCGTTGCGCGATCCCGCGGGCGGCTGGCATGGGTATGATGCCCGCCCGCAGGCCGTGCGGAATTTCGTCGCCTATTCGCTGCAACGGCTCGGTGTCGATCATATCGACATCTACCGTCCGGCACGACTGGACCCGGCGGTGCCGATCGAAGAGACCGTGGGGGCGATTGCCGATCTGGTCAAGGCGGGATATGTGCGCCACGTCGGCTTGTCCGAGCTGAGCGCCGATTCGATCCGACGTGCGGCAAGCGTGCATCCGATCAGCGACCTGCAAATCGAATACTCGCTGATTTCCCGCGGCATCGAAGATGCCATCCTGCCTGTATGCCGCGAACTCGGCGTTGGCATCACGGCTTACGGCGTGCTCTCTCGCGGCCTGATCAGCGGTCATTGGCAAGCGGGCGCGAAGCCGAATGACTTCCGTGCCGCCAGCCCGCGCTTTCAGGGCGAGAATGTTGCGCACAACCTGGCGCTGGTCGACGCGCTTCGCTCGATGGCCGATCGCAAGGGGGTAACGGTTGCCCAGCTCGCCATTGGTTGGGTCGCGGCACAGGGCGCGGACATCGTGCCACTCGTTGGTGCGCGCACGCGAGAGCGTCTCCATGAGGCGCTGGGCGCCGTCGGGCTCACGCTCGACGCGGCTGATCTTGCCGCCATCGAGCGGGCGATTCCCAAGGGCGCGGCGGCCGGGGGGCGGTACGCCCCCGCGCTTCTGGCCGAACTCGATAGCGAACAACAACGCTGACGGCGCGTCGCCGGTGTCGCGATATCGCTCGCAAGAAGCACGATGGCGCATGACGAAGCCAACTGAGTTAAACGGCAAATGCCCCGACATCCCGGGGCATCTGTCTTCGGTCCGGTGCGTTGCGTCACCGGCTTACCGGAACATGGGCGAAGCGGCCGAGAGCACTCCGAGCACGTACAGGGCGCCTTCGGCGAGAACGGGCAGCAGCGGCATGGCGATTCTCCTTGAGTTCGGCTTTGCGCGTGATTGCGTGAGCCGTTGAATGCAGTATCGCGCCGATGCGAATGCGTCGAAACTGCGATTAATACGGCTCGGAAGACCAACGGGATGGGGCTTGCTTGTAGCGACATGGTCGCCTGAAGGCCCGATATCCCGAAGCCACGATACGCTGCCGTCTTCGGATCGGGCGTCAGATCCACTGATCGTTTGCCACCGTCCGTTCGCCGACAGCCCCGTCTCCGGTGTTGACGACGCCGCGCGGTTCGATCAGCAGCAGCTTGACTTCGCCGGCGGCACAGGGCTTGTGCTCGACGCCGCTGGGTACGACGGCCATCTGACCGGCGCGCAGCGTGATGGTGCCGTCGCCTGTCATGCCTCCGCGAAGTTCGATACGCAATTCGCCATCGAGCACGATGAAGGTTTCGTCGGTATCGTTGTGCACGTGCCAGACGAAGTCGCCATGGAGTTTGACGACCTTGAACTGATAGTCGTTCATCTCGGCCACGACGCGTGGTTGCCAATAGCCGTCTATCAGGCCGATCTTTGCGGTCAGATCGATCGCTTCGCATTGACCGCGCTGCGACGGTGCGGCGTGTTGGGGGGATTCGGGCATGTTTCTCTCCGTAGCTTGAGTGCACGTCGAGCATACGGCGCAGGCCCGCACCGGTATTGAACGATTGTGGGTCGTGTGGCAGGCGTGTATGGGGCGTGTTCAGCGACGGGACGCGTGCGCGACGACCTGAAGCCAGCGACCGGGCGTGATGCCGAAGGTTTTGAGAAAGTGGCGCGTCATGTGACTCTGGTCGGCGAAACCGGCGTCGGCGGCCGCGTCCGCGAGCGAACTGCCGCAAGCCAACAGGCGACGCACCGCATCGAGACGCCGCATCGTCAGATATCGATACGGGCTGGTGCCGTAGAACAGGCGAAAGTCGTGCGACAGGCTCCAACGGTCGCGTTCACTCGCCGCGGCCACCTCGTCTAGCGTTACCACGCGCGTGAAATTCGCCTGCAGATAGTCGCGCGCGCCGCGCGGCGCGATAGTCGCCCGTGTTTCCCTTTCCATGCTGGTGGGGCATGCCTGCCGCGGCGGCCAGGGCATGCGCGAGTTCGGCAAGCGCGTCGCTTTGCTCGAGCGGCTCGAGCGTGTCGCCGACATGCTGGAGCAGGGTCTGCGTGGCCGAGGCGATTCGCGCGTCGGTGGTGATGCCGCCCGGAATGAATGGCAGGGCACGGCCGCCGAGCACGTCCTGGAAAAGTGCCGGTGGCACATAGATCATGCGGTAACGAAAGCCTTCGCGGGTGCCGGCCTGCCCGTCGTGCGCTTCATCGGGATGCAGCACGATCGTGTTGCCGGGCAGACTGTCGCGCCGGCCGCGCCGGTAGTTGAAGCGCTGAACGCCCGCGAGCGTGCGACCGATCGCGTAGGTATCGTGGCGGTGCATGGCATACGCGTTGCCCTGAAACCAGGCTTCGATGCGCTCGATACCTTCCGAGGGTTCCGCGCGTCTGACCCAGTCAGTGCGCGCAGCGGGGGCTGTTCGTGGCATGGTGTGCGTTGCGGGTGACCGCGGTGGGCGCTTCGCGCGAGCGCGAAGCCGAGCCTGCAGCATGCCACACAATCGAAAAGTCCTGCATCGTCAGGGCGTTTCGCCGTCGCAGGGCCTCGCTCCCGCGAAATATCACTTGAACGTGCGCAGATAGGCAATCAGGTCGGCAACCTTGCGTTCGTTGCCGATGCCCCAGAAGCGCATCTTGGTGCCAGGCACGGTCTTGCCCGGGTTGGCGATGAACGCGGCGAGTGTCTTGTCATCCCACACGATCCCGGACTGCTTCATCTCCTTCGAGTAGTCGAAGTCCGCCAGACTGCCGGCGCGCCGGTTGACTACGCCGTTGAGTTGCGGTCCGAACCCCGACGCCGCCATCGGTCCGATCGAATGGCACGACGCACACCGCGCACCGAACAGCGCCTTGCCCGCCTCGACGTCGCCCGCCGCTCGTGCAGCCACCGGGATGACCGTGAGAGTCGTGAGCGCCGTGATGGCCGTGATGGCCGTGATGGCCGTGAGCGCGCCAGCCACCACGCCGCGAGCACGGCGAACACGCGTCGGACGGAGGCGCAGGCGCAAGGGCGGGAGGGAGGATCGGGCTGTCATCGTGAGGTACGGAAAAGGCGGCAGGAAAGACAATCCGCTAACTTACCTCTTTCCCGGATGCGCGACCAGCGAATCTGAATTCGCACGGTGCGACATCCTGTCGCGACCGCCGATCGTCGCAGAGGCCGCATCGATACCCCCCGTCACGAAAAAACGCCAGCGCGCCCCGGGAGGCGTCGCTGGCGGTGCGTGTTGAGTGTCACCGAGGTCCGCTTCCGACGCGGCGCTCGGAAACGCGTGGCCTCGGATCATTCGATCAGGCGGCTCCCTTGATCACGCTCTCCGGCAGGTCGCGGCCGTGATACTTCTTGTAGATCGCGTTGAGCTTGCCGTTCTTCAGGTTGGTCTTCACCCAGTTGTTGATCCACGCCTTGAGTGCCGGCTGGTTTTTGTTGAGCGCGATGCCCAGATCGAACTCCTTCTGCGCGAACTTGAGTTCGAGGTGCTTCTCCGGCGCACGCTTTTGCATCTCGCCAAGGTTCGACGGCGTGCTCGAGAAGATGTCGACCTGACCGGTGACCATCGACGTGATCAGCGTCGCATCGTCCTCGTAGCGCACGATTTGCGCGCCCTTGGCGTTCTGCGTCGTGAGGGTGTCGTTGACGGTCGCGCGCGTGAGACCGACGCGCTTGCCGTTCAGATCGTCATAGCCCTTGATGACGATATTCTTGGGGCCGCCCACGATGATCGAAATGACGGCGTAGGGAATCGAGAAGTCGATCACCTGGGCGCGCTCGGGCGTGATCGAGAGATCGGCCACCACGATGTCGGCCCGGTTCGCCTGTAACGTGGGCACGCGCGCCGCGTTGGTGACCGACACGATATCGAGCTTCACGCCCAGATCCTGCGCCAGCAACTTGGCCGTGTCGACGTCCGAGCCGGCCGGTTGCAGATTCGCGTCGGCGAACGAATACAGGGGTGTGCCCATGGCGATCGCCACCCGGATCTTCCCGGCTTTCCGGATGTCGTCGAGCTGATCGGCGAGCGCGGCGTGCGCCATGGCACCGAGCAGGACGGCGGCGCACGCCTGCGTGGCAAACGTCTTGAACGACTTGAGCTTCATGCAAGGGTCTCCTTCGTTGGATGTGTTGTGATGCATTGCGGGCGTCGGCGCGCCCAGGATTACAAGCCGTTGGCAAGAAACGCTCGCAGTTCGGGCGTTTGCGGGTCGTCGATCATTTCTCCTGGACCGACTTCCCACACCTTGCCCTGATGCATGTAGATGATCTGGTCCGCCACCCGCTTCGCGAATGCCATTTCGTGCGTGACGAGCAACATCGTCATGCCGTCGGCAGCGAGGTCCTCCATCACGCGCAGCACTTCGCCGGTGAGTTGCGGATCGAGCGCGGACGTCACTTCGTCGAACAGCATGACCTTCGGCGACATGGCGAGCGAACGCGCGATCGCCACGCGTTGCTGCTGGCCGCCCGAAAGTTGCTCGGGATAGCTCTCGGCTTTGTCGGAGAGGCCAACCTGCGCAAGGACACGCCGCGCGACGTCCTCGGCCTCGCTGCGTGTCATGCGCTTGACGTGACGCAGCGCGAGCATGATGTTCTCGCGCACGCTCAGGTGCGGAAACAGGTTGTAGCTCTGGAATACGATGCCGACCTCGCGCCGCAACTGGTGCAGATCGACTTTCGGATCTTCCACGCGGATGCCGCACACCTCGATCGAGCCGTCGTCGATGGTCTCGAGCCGGTCGATGCAGCGCAAGGCCGTGCTCTTGCCCGAGCCGCTCGCACCGATGATCGCCACCATCTGGCCGCGCTCCACTTCGAACGACACCCCCTTGAGGACCGGGTTGTCGCCGAAGCGCTTGTGAATCTGATTGACCTTAACGATTGCCGACATTGAGCCTGTCCTCCAGGGCGGCGCTCCAGCGCGAGAGCGGGTAGCACAGCGCGAAATAAAACACTCCCACGAGCGAGAACACGAGGAAGGGCTGGAAAATCGAGTTGTTGATGATCTGCCCGGCGCGCGTCAGCTCGACGAAGCCGATCACGGAAGCGAGCGACGTCATCTTGATGATCTGCACCAGAAAGCCAATGGTCGGGGGGAGCGACAGACGCACGGCCTGCGGAATGATGATCAGGCGCAGCGTCTGCCAGCGTGAGAACGACAGGCACTCGGCCGCCTCCCATTGCGCGCGCGGCATCGCTTCTACGCAGCCACGCCAGATGTCGCCAAGATACGCACTCGTGTAGACCATCAGCGCCAGCGCGGCGGCCACGATCGCGGGCAGTTCGAAGCCGTACACCGACAACCCGAAATAGACGATGAACAGCAGGATGAGCAGCGGAATGCCCTGAATCGCCTCAATGAACACCTGCGAGGGAAGGCGCAGCCAGCGACGCGGCGAGATGCGCGCGAGCATTACCAGAAAGCCCCCCGCGCTGCCGAGCACGAAGGCAATGAGCGAGAGCACCAGCGTCCAGCCGATCGACTGCACGAGGTAGAGGAAGTACGTCCAGGAAAAGTTGCCGATCATGAGGCGCTCCGTTGTGCGGCACTGCCGGTCGACGTACCTGCCACGCCACCACTCCCGGCCGTTCCCGCCGTTCCCGCCCCGCCCGGCGCGTTGCCGCTGCCCGCGCGCACCGCCGCGGCCCGGCGGCGCG
>NZ_CABPSD010000021.1:0-66111 GCF_902459575.1 Pandoraea morbifera | reverse complement strand
CTGGCGTCCCCTAGGGGATTCGAACCCCTGTACTCACCGTGAAAGGGTGATGTCCTAGGCCTCTAGACGAAGGGGACAAAATCGTCAAAACTTTGTCTGTTCCGCTTTACTGCATTTCGCGAAGAACGATATTCTAAACAACATTTCTTCGCTTGTGAAGCTTTATTTTCAAGTTTTTTGCATCGTTTTTGCAAGAATCTTGCTGTTTCGATGCACTTCAAAATCAAGCTTCCGAATCCGTGGTGGAGGTAAGCGGGATCGAACCGCTGACCTCTTGCATGCCATGCAAGCGCTCTCCCAGCTGAGCTATACCCCCCGAACAGAGAAATGAGATTCTAAAGACAATCCTATTTTCTGTAAATACCTCGCTCGCATTTTTTCCGCATTATTTTGCGAATCCGTGCGAAAGATAAAAAAACGGCGGCTCGCGAGAGCCGCCGTCTTCCTTACGAGGCGACGCGCCTTGGCGCGCCCCGCCCCAAACCTTCCAACAACCGGAATTACTGGGCTTCGCCTTCGCGCTTGACCAGCGCCGGACCACCCTGCTTTTCCTCTTCCGTGAGTGCCTTGTGCGACAGACGCAGACGACCCTTGTCGTCCTGCTGGATCACCTTCACGCGCACCGCCTGACCTTCCTTGAGGTACTCGTTGATGTCCTTGATACGCTCGTTGGCGATTTCGGAGATGTGCAGCAGACCGTCCTTGCCCGGCAGAACCGACACGATCGCACCGAACTCGAGCAGCTTGAGCACCGTGCCGTCGTAGACCTGACCCACTTCGACTTCCACGGTGATCAACTCGATGCGACGCTTCGCTTCGGCGATCCCTTCCGCGCTCGGGCTGGCGATGGTAACCACGCCGTCGTCCGAAATATCGATGCTGGTACCGGTCTCTTCCGTCAGCGCGCGGATCACCGAACCACCCTTGCCGATCACGTCGCGGATCTTTTCCGGGTTGATCTTGATCGTGACCATGCGCGGCGCGAATTCCGACAGCTCCGTACGCACGCCCGACTGCGCCTCGGTCATCTTGGCGAGGATGTGCAGACGGCCTTCCTTGGCTTGCGCCAGCGCGACCTGCATGATTTCCTTCGTGATGCCCTGGATCTTGATGTCCATCTGCAGTGCGGTCACGCCATTCGACGTGCCGGCCACCTTGAAGTCCATGTCGCCCAGGTGATCTTCGTCGCCGAGAATATCGGTGAGCACGGCAAACTTGTTGCCCTCGAGGATCAGGCCCATGGCGATACCGGCGACCGGCGAGGTCATCGGCACACCCGCGTCCATCATGGCGAGGCTGCCGCCGCACACCGAAGCCATCGACGACGAGCCATTCGACTCGGTGATTTCCGACACGACACGCACGGTGTAGCCGAAATCGTCGGCGCTCGGCAAGCAAGCCACGAGTGCGCGCTTGGCCAGACGACCGTGACCGATTTCACGGCGCTTGGGCGAACCCACACGCCCCGTCTCGCCCGTCGAGAACGGCGGGAAGTTGTAGTGCAGCATGAAGCGGTCGCGATATTCCCCATGCAGTGCGTCGATAATCTGCTCGTCGCTCTTGGTCCCCAGCGTGGCCACCACGAGCGCCTGCGTTTCGCCACGCGTGAACAGGGCCGAGCCGTGCGCACGCGGCAGCACGCCGGTGCGAATCGTGATCGGACGCACGGTGCGCGTGTCGCGGCCGTCGATACGCGGCTCGCCCGCGAGGATCTGGCTGCGCACGATCTTCGATTCCAGATCGAACAGGATGTTGCCGACGTCGATTTCGTCCGGCGCCGCTTCGCCCCTGGCGCTCGCGGCTTCGCTCAGCTTGGCGATGACGTCGCTGGTCACGGCACGCAATTGTTGCGTGCGGGCCTGCTTTTCGCGGGTTTGGTAAGCGGCGCGCAGCGGGCCTTCGGCCAGCGCGGCCACCTGGGCGATCAGGGCTTCGTTCTTGGCGGCCGGGGCCCAATCCCACTCGGGCTTGCCGCCATCGCGCACGAGGTCGTGAATGGCGTTGATGGCCGTTTGCATTTGTTCGTGACCGAACACCACGGCGCCCAGCATCACGTCTTCCGGCAGTTCCTGTGCTTCCGACTCCACCATCAGCACGGCTTGCTCCGTACCGGCGACGACCAGATCCAGCTTCGACTTGGCGATCTGTTCACGCGAGGGGTTGAGCACGTACTGGCTGTCGACGTACGCCACACGCGCGGCACCGACCGGACCGTTGAACGGCAGACCCGAGATGGCCAGTGCGGCCGAAGCGCCGATCAGGGCCGGGATGTCGGCCGGCACTTCCGGGTTCAGCGAGACGACCTGCACCACGACCTGGACTTCGTTGTAGAAGCCTTCCGGGAACAGCGGGCGGATCGGACGGTCGATCAGGCGCGACGTCAGCGTTTCGTTTTCCGACGGACGGCCTTCACGCTTGAAGAAGCCCCCCGGGATCTTGCCGGCGGCGTAAGTCTTTTCCAGGTAGTCGACGGTCAGCGGGAAGAAATCCTGGCCCGGCTTGGCATTCTTGGCGCCAACGACCGTGGCGAGCACGACGGTATCGTCCATGTCGACGAGCACGGCACCCGAGGCCTGACGAGCAATCTCGCCGGTCTCCATGCGAACCGTGTTTTGTCCCCATTGGAAAGACTTCACGACTTTATTGAACATTTGCACTCCTATATCGAATCGCGCGAATGCAGCAGCGGCGCGATATCGCTGCCGGGGTGATCCCGACGCCTCACAGGGGGGAGTGTTATGCCATTCCAGCGTTGCTCGGCCGACTGCCGTGCATGTCTGATGCGACCCTGGAATGACACAAGCCCTGCTTGCCGACGAGGCCCCGTAAACCGGGAACCCGGCAATTCGCCAGGTTGATCGTCCGAAAGACGCGTCATTCGCGTCGTGTCCGGTACCGCCCAAAAACAAAATGCCTGCATCAGCACGCTGATACAGGCATCTCGTCGTAATCGCAATCGCTTACTTACGCAGGCCCAGCTTCTCGATCAGGGCGCGGTAGCGGTCCGCATCCTTGCCCTTGAGGTAGTCGAGCAGCTTACGGCGACGGCTCACCATGCGCAGCAGACCGCGGCGGCTGTGGTGATCCTTCATGTGGGCCTTGAAGTGCGGGGTCAGTTCGTTGATGCGCGTGGTGAGCAGCGCAACCTGAACTTCGGGGGAGCCGGTGTCATTGGCGGTACGGGCGAATTGCGCCACGACGTCCGACTTCTTGATATCTGCGTTCGACATTGTCTTTCCTTTGGATACACGCGGTCACGGAAGAATGGCCGTGCCGTGAACTTACAAAAACATGTGCGACGAGGTCGCACACAAACAAAACTGCAAGTGTGGGATTATACGGGAGTCAACGTCGCGACGCCACATTTTTCCGTGCTTTGCCTTGACCGGCGGGGCCGGGAGGCTTGTCGGCACGTCAAAATCCGCCAAATCCCCGGAACAATCGAGTCAAATTCGCCAAATTACTCCGAAAATCGCAACAAACCGACGTCCGCTCCTTCAGCGCTGGCGCGCCATCCGACACGTGCTCGGCAACGCGACCTTGCTCGCTGGCAGCTCCAGGACGGTCCTGAATCCGTAGCCGGAACCCTCGTTGTCGAATTTCACCCCCGGTTCGCCGGCGCGGCGCATCACCGATACGTAAAGCGGTTCGATCATCTGATGATCGTTCGCCCGCATCCAGGCGTCGGCCGGCGCCTCGCGGATCCGGCGATTCTCCAGTGCGCGCGCCACCGTCGTCACGTCGATCGTGCCCGCCTGCTCCAGCGCCGCGGAGATCATGTCGATCATCACGCTCATGCGGAGCAACGCGTAATCGTCGCGCGCGTCGGGATACCGGGCGCGGAAGGCCTTGTAGAAGGCATCCGACGCTTCGCCTCCCACGTTCGGATGCCACTCGGCGACCGCATACACCCGCCCTACCCCGGCGTCACCCAACGCCGCCGGGGCGCCCAACGCATTGCCGTAGAACGTGTAGAACTTAAGCTCCATGCCCTGCTCGCGCGCGGCCTTGACCAGCAGCGTCAGGTCGTTGCCCCAGCTTCCCGTGACCACCGTGTCGGCTCCGGCCGCGCGAATGCGCGCGAGGTAAGGCGTAAAGTCCTTCACGCGACCGACCGGGCTGAACTGCTCCCCGACGATCTGCACGTCCGGGCGCTTCGCGCCGATCATCTCGCGCGCCAGTCCCGCAACCTGCCGGCCGAAGCTGTAGTCCTGATTGAGCAGGTAGACCTTCTGAATGCTGGCGTCTTCCTTGATGGCCTCGGTCAGCGCCTGCATGCGCATGGCCGCGTTGGCATCGAACGCGAAGTGCCAGAAGCTGCACTGTTCGTTGGTCAGCGCGGTATCGACCGCCGAATAGTTGAAGAACAGCATGCGCTGTCCGGGTTCGCGGGCGTTGCGCTTGTTGATGGCGTCGATCAGCGCGGAAGCCACCGCCGAGCTGTTGCCTTGCAACACGAACGGGATGCCGAGATCGCCCGCCGCCTTGAGTTGCACAAGACTGTCTTCCACGCCGCCCTTGCTGTCGAAGACCGTCAATTCGAGCGGATGGGCGCCGTCGCGCAATTTCACGCCACCGCGCGCATTCACGCGATCGATGGCGAAGCGCAGATTTCGCTCGACCATGGCGCCCGCATTGCCGAATGGGCCACTCATGCCCTCGATCAGCGCGAAGCGGATCGGCGGCGCGGCCTGTACGAGGCCGGACACAGCCAGCAGACCGACGGCACACAGCGCCGCGCACGAGCGCGCCAGCAAGACTTGAACTTTCATCGAGACCCCAGTAACTCTCTCGGCGCGCATCATAACGCCCCACTCCCCACGCGGCAAGCCGATGCGCCCCGCGACGGCCCGCACGGCGGTATGCTATCGGCATGGCGCGCCAATGCCCAAGGCCTCATGCCCGCATCCCAAAGGCGCTCGACACACCGGGCAAGGCGCGCCGGCGCTCCGCTTCCCACGAACTTCCCTCATCATGCGAGGCCACCCATGACGCATCCTCTCCGGGCACCCGCGGACGTCGCCGAACCACGCACGTTGCCGCGCCGCTCGCACACCACCGCGATCACCACGGCGATGCGCTGGCTGACCGCCGGCGCCCTCGCGGCGTCGCTCACCGCGTGCATCACGCCGACGTGGCAGCAACTCACGCCCAACATGTCACAGGCCGACGTGCAGGCACGACTCGGCAAACCGCCGGAAGTCTATCCGCTGACACCGGGCGTGACCCGCTGGCTGTATCCGACCAAGCCTTTCGGGGAGGAAACGATTGCCGCCGACTTCGACGCCCAGGGTCGCCTGCTGGGCACCGCCCAGGTGCTCTCCACGGAAGAATTCAACAAGGCCCTGGTCGACAAATGGACGAAAACCGACGTGCTCCATCACTACGGTGAGCCGGTCGAGACCAGCGCGTTTCCGCGCATGCATCGTGACGTCTGGACATATCGCTACAAGCAGGACGGCGCCTGGTTCTCGATGATGAACTTCTACTTCGACCCTGACGGCGTGCTCAGGACCATGCAGGTGAGCCCCGACCCGCTGCACGAGCGGCGAGACAACACGCTCTTCTGACGCTGCCGGACGACGGCGCCCACCCTGCGCCGCCCAATGCGAAACGCCCGCATACCGGACTCCGGGCTGCGGGCGTTTCTCCCAAGGCGGCATTCGCGACACCGCGACATGCGCGAAGGCCGACTCGTCGATCGCATCGGAGCGTGTTGCCACCGCGCCCGCGCCGACTGCGGCGATCGCGGCGAACACGCGGCCCCGGGCATTACGGCGTGAGTTGCGGGTTGAGCTTCTCGGCCTTGGAGTAGAGTTTGTTGAGCGCCGACAGGTAGGCCTTGGCCGACGCCGCGACGATGTCCGGGTCGGTGCCCACGCCGTTCACGATCCGACCCGACTTCGACAACCGCACCGTCACTTCGCCCTGCGACTGCGTGCCGGTCGTGATGGCATTGACCGAGTACAGCAATTGCTCGGCGCCGCTTTGCACCTGCGATTCGATGGCATTGAGCACCGCGTCGACGGGCCCGTTGCCCTCGGCCTCGCCGACGAGCTCCTTGCCTTGCGCGGTAAACACTACGCGCGCGCTCGGACGTTCGCCCGTTTCGGAATGCTGGGCCATCGACACGAGGTAGAAGTGCTCGTTGCCTTCCGCCTGCGCTTCGTTCGACACGATAGCCAGAATGTCCTCGTCGAAAATCTCCGCCTTCTGGTCGGCCAATTCCTTGAAACGGGTGAACGCGGCATTCACGTCCTGCTCCGACTCCATCTCGATGCCCAGCTCCTGCAGACGCTGCTTGAACGCGTTACGGCCCGAGAGCTTGCCCAGCACAATCTTGTTGGCGGTCCAGCCCACGTCTTCCGCGCGCATGATCTCGTAGGTGTCACGCGCCTTGAGCACGCCGTCCTGGTGGATGCCCGAGGCGTGCGCGAACGCATTGGCGCCCACCACGGCCTTGTTCGGCTGCACGTTGAATCCCGTGATCTGCGAGACGAGCTTCGATGCCGGCACGATCTGCGTGGTGTCGATGCCCAACTCCAGGCCGAAGTAATCCTTGCGGGTCTTGAGCGCCATCACGACTTCTTCGAGCGACGTGTTGCCCGCGCGCTCGCCCAGTCCGTTGATGGTGCACTCGATCTGACGGGCACCACCCAGTTTCACGCCTGCCAGCGAGTTCGCCACAGCCATGCCGAGGTCATTGTGGCAGTGCACCGACCACACCGCCTTGTCCGAATTCGGCACGCGCTCGCGCAGCGTGCGCACCAGCTGGCCGTAGAGTTCAGGCACGCCATAGCCGACGGTGTCGGCCACGTTGATGGTCGTCGCTCCCTCGGCGATCACGGCTTCGAGCACGCGGCACAGGAAATCCAGATCGGAGCGGCTGCCGTCTTCCGGCGAGAACTCGATATTGTCGGTAAATTGACGCGCATAACGCACCGCGAGCTTCGCCTGCTCGAGCACCTGCTCCGGGCTCATGCGCAGCTTCTTCTCCATGTGCAGCGGCGATGTGGCGATGAAGGTGTGGATTCGCGAGGAGTTCGCGCCCTTGAGCGCTTCGGCGGCGCGCGCGATATCCCGGTCGTTGGCGCGTGCGAGCGAGCACACGGTGCTGTCCTTCACGATGCCGGCAATGGCCCGGATGGCCTCGAAATCGCCGTTCGAGCTGGCCGCGAAACCCGCCTCGATAACGTCGACCCGCAGACGCTCCAGTTGGCGGGCGATACGGATCTTCTCATCGCGCGTCATCGACGCACCCGGCGACTGTTCGCCGTCGCGCAAGGTCGTATCGAAAATGATCAGCTTGTCGGCCATGACTCTCTCCTGTGGGGATCTTGTGAAGTTCGGATTGTTTGGGATGTCGGGAGGTCGGCGCATCCGCGGGCCGGCGATCGTCCTGCCTCTGACGGCCGACCTGCGCGCGCCACGCGACATCGCGGCAGTCTCGCGGCAACGTCGCCGCAATGGTCGAATGCGCAGGCAACTACCGGGAGGGGATCAGCGCGCGACGCGCGCAGGCATGGCCGGCCCGAAGGCGGAAATACGGCATGGCATTGGCGGTGCGAGAGGAAGGCCCGAAGCCGGGATGACGCCTCAAATCATGAGCGCCAATATAGTCCCAAACGGGTGTTTTCGCAACGCGGGAACGGGCCGCCAGCCCAATATCGACGGGCGCGCAAGCGCGCGCGACGGCATTCCAAACGAAACCGCCCGGCACGAGGCCGGGCGGGCGAATGGCGTACTGCGGCGGGGTCAGAGCGGCGGAATGCGCAGCTTCTGTCCGGGGTAAATCTTGTCCGGGCTGCTCAGCATGGGCTTGTTCGCCTCGAAGATGACGTTGTACTTGTTCGCGTCGCCGTACTGCGCCTTCGAGATCGCCGACAGCGTGTCGCCCGAGACGACCGTGTAATAGCTCGATTCGGGTTCGGCCGTCGAGACCGACATCTTGTCGTCGACCTTCTCCACGCCCTTCACATTGCCCGCGCACAGCAACGCCTTTTCCCTCGCGGCCTGATCCGCGGCCACACCGAATACCGACACCGTGCGGGTCGCCCCGTCGAACGTCACGGTCAGGCCGGTGATGTTCAGGTTTTGGGTGTTGATGTAGTTCTGAATGGCATCGGCCGCCTTCCGATTCGCCTCATCTGCGTCGGGGCCCGGTGCGGGCGGCTCGGCGGCTTCCGCCTTGCTGCCCAGGAGTGCCTGACCTGCTTCCTTCACGAAGTCCAGAATGCCCATGATTGCTCCTTGCTCACGTCGAACTACCAAACTGCGGATACGGCGCCGGTTCAGCCAGAGTCGCCACGGCGTGTCCGGGCCACGGGGGGGATGCTGCGACTACCCGCCTCAAGACTACAACATCTGCTTGCGGCGGCGCCTGACAACATTGACAGGCGGATGTGACAAGGGGCGTACGCAGACGCCCCTTGCTTCGATGCCTTTACTCGTCAACTTCACCGAAGATCCGCTGTCGGCGGCCCTTCAGGAAGCGGAATGCCCAGAGGACATACCCGGAAATGCTGTACAGGCAGAACATGCCGAACAGGACGAGCGGCGGATCGGACGACACCAGAATGAAGCCGACCATGAAGAGCAGCACCACGCCGAACGACACGCGCTGGCGCACGTCGAGCGCCTTGCCGCTGTAGAACGGCGCATTCGAGACCATCGACATGCCGGCGTAGATCGTGAGGCCAAAGGCCACCCAGGGCATCCAGAAAACGTTCACGGGCAGCTTGTTGTCGATCGTGATCCAGACGAAGCCCGCCACCAGTGCCGCCGCCGCCGGGCTGGCCAGCCCCTGGAAGAAGCGCTTGTCGACCACACCGATATTCGTATTGAAGCGCGCGAGCCGCAGCGCGGCCCCCGCCACGTAGACGAACGCCGCGAGCCAGCCCCACTTGCCGATCTCGTGCAGGATCCACTCGTACATCACCAATGCCGGCGCCACGCCGAACGAGGTCATGTCGGAGAGCGAATCGTATTGTTCGCCAAAAGCGCTCTGCGTGTTGGTCATGCGGGCGACCCGGCCGTCCATGCCGTCGAGCACCATCGCGAAAAAGATCGCGATCGCGGCCTGCTCGAAGCGGTCGTTCATCGCCTGAACGATCGCGAAGAAGCCGCAAAACAGGGCTGCCGTGGTAAAGGCGTTCGGCAACAGATAAATGCCGCGACTGCGCGGGCGCACCGGGAGATCGTCCTCCAGATGCGGATCGTGGTCTTCGTTCATCAATGGCTCAGAAGATGGCTTGTTGCGGCCGAACGGCGAGAGGTGCCTTACGTTGTTGCGCAAGCGGCCGCGATGGTTTTCCGGCATCAGTACCTCCGTGACGGGCTTACAGTTCGGCGAGGATCGTCGAGGTGGCCGACACCTTGTCGCCGATGGCCACGCGCGGGCGCGCCCCCAGCGGCAGGTACACGTCGACGCGCGAACCGAAACGGATGAAACCGTATCGCTGACCACGCGCGAGCGTATCGCCTGCCTTCACGTAGCAAAGAATACGGCGGGCGATGAGTCCTGCCACCTGAACGCTCGTGACGATCTGGCCACCAACGTCGATCACCAGGGCGTTGCGCTCATTTTCAAGCGATGCCTTGTCGAGATCGGCATTGAGGAAACGCCCGGGGAAATATTCCACCTTGGTCACCGTGCCGTCAACCGGGGCACGATTCGAGTGAACGTTGAAGACGTTCATGAATACGCTGATCTTCAGTGCTTCTCGACCTGCGTAGGCGTCCTGCGTGGTTTCTATCGCCACGACGCGGCCGTCGGCCGGTGAGAGCACGGCACCTGACTGCTGCGGCGCCTCGCGCGGCGGGTCGCGGAAAAACTGCAGGACGAACAGGGCGATCACCCAGAACGGCGCGGCCCACAACACCCCGGACATGAAATGCACCACGAGCGCGATGGCAACGACGACACCCAGAAAGGGCCAGCCCTCGCGGGCAATGATCGGGTGTGGATAATGCATGCGATTGAATTCGCGTCCTTGGCAAAACAGGTGACTGAGCAGTTCGGCCCACGTTGGGTCGAACCGTTGACGTGGCGGCATTGTAACAATGCGCGCGCTGCGGCGACACTTTTTCCCCAAGCGCCATGCCGACGTCAACGTGACGGTTGCCGGCACAATGCTGCGCGCCCCACCGTAAACGCTGCACGCCCGGACGAGGCGCGAGACAGCGCCACCCGCCAGGACAGCGGATCGATGTGACCTGGCGACGCCCCCTCAGCGCAATGCGCGGACAATGAAAAAGGCCGCCCGCTTTGCCATAGCCTCGGCTACGTCAAAACGGACGGCCCCACCCTACTGGACAACGCTCGCGGCAAGCGCGCTTTTCGCACCCGCCGCCGGCACGCGCGCCCGACAATACCGGAGCGTACGTACCGCAGCGCGAGTCGAAATCAGTTCTTCGACTGATCGACCAGCTTGTTCTTGGCAATCCACGGCATCATCGCGCGCAGCTTGCCGCCCACTTGCTCGATCTGGTGCTCGGCCGTGATACGACGACGCGAGATCAGGGTCGGCGCGCCGGCCTTGTTTTCCAGAATGAACGACTTGGCGTACTCGCCCGTCTGGATGTCGGTCAGGCATTGCTTCATGGCCTTCTTCGTCTCTTCGGTCACCACGCGCGGGCCGGTGACATACTCACCGTACTCGGCGTTGTTAGAGATCGAGTAGTTCATGTTGGCGATGCCGCCTTCGTAGATCAGGTCGACGATCAGCTTGAGTTCGTGCAGGCACTCGAAGTAGGCCATTTCCGGGGCATAGCCGGCTTCGACCAGCGTTTCGAAGCCGGCCTTGATCAGCTCGACGGTACCGCCGCACAGCACGGCTTGTTCGCCGAACAGGTCGGTCTCGGTCTCTTCGCGGAAGTTCGTCTCGATGATGCCGGCACGGCCACCGCCGTTGGCGGCTGCGTACGACAGCGCGATGTCACGGGCGGCGCCCGACTTGTCTTGCGCCACGGCGATCAGGTGGGGCACGCCGCCGCCTTGCGAGTACGTCGAGCGCACCGTGTGGCCCGGGGCCTTCGGGGCGATCATGATGACGTCGAGGTCGGCACGCGGAATCACGCAGCCGTAGTGCACGTTGAAGCCGTGTGCGAAGGCCAGGGCGGCGCCTTCCTTGATGTTGGCGTGCACTTCGTTCTTGTACACGTCGGCGATCTGCTCGTCGGGCAGCAACATCATGACGATGTCGGCCGACTTCACGGCCTCCGCCACTTCCTTGGTGTTCAGGCCGGCGTTGACCGCCTTGTTCCACGAAGCGCCGTTCTTGCGCAGACCGACCGTCACGTTCACGCCGCTGTCCTTGAGGTTCTGCGCGTGGGCGTGGCCTTGCGAGCCATAACCGATGATGGTGACTTGCTTGCCCTTGATGAGGGAGAGGTCGGCGTCTTTGTCGTAGAAAACTTTCATTTGGAATTGTCCCGTAATGCCAAAAAAATAACTGAAATCAGAATTTGGATCGAAATCCGCTTACCGCGTTGCCGCTGCCGCTCAGACCTTCAGGATGCGCTCGCCGCGCCCGATGCCCGAGCCGCCGGTACGAACCGTCTCGAGAATCGCCGTACGATCCAGTCCCTCGATGAAGGCGTCGAGTTTCGACGAATTCCCCGTGAGTTCGATCGTGTAGGTCTTTTCGGTAACGTCAATGATGCGGCCGCGGAAAATATCCGACATCCGCTTCATCTCTTCCCGCTCCTTGCCCACGGCGCGAACCTTGATGAGCATCAGCTCACGTTCGATATGCGCGCCTTCGGTCAGATCCACCACCTTCACCACCTCGATCAGACGGTTCAGGTGCTTCGTGATCTGCTCGATGACATCGTCGGAGCCCGTTGTGACCACCGTCATGCGCGAGAGCGACCGGTCTTCGGTCGGCGCCACGGTGAGGGTC
This sequence comes from Pandoraea morbifera, assembly GCF_902459575.1. Taxonomy (NCBI): domain Bacteria; kingdom Pseudomonadati; phylum Pseudomonadota; class Betaproteobacteria; order Burkholderiales; family Burkholderiaceae; genus Pandoraea; species Pandoraea morbifera. Next base: position 54,208 of record NZ_CABPSD010000021.1, on the reverse strand, counting down.
TCGATATTGTAGCCACGCGCCGAGAAGAGGCCGACCACACGCGACAGCGCGCCCGGCTCGTTCTCGAGCAAAACAGAAATAATGTGCCTCATGGTGTATCCCGGATTGTCCTGGTTTGGGACGTCGCGCCCGTGCGCCGGACATGCCGGCAGCCGCTGGCGGCGCGCACGCGCCTCGTCGTCTTACAGATCTTCCGAACCGAGCAGCATCTCGCTGATGCCCTTGCCCGCCTGGACCATCGGCCAGACGTTCTCGGTGGGATCCGTTTGGAAATCCATGAATACCGTACGGTCCTTGAGGGCGAGCGCCTCGCGCAGCGCCGGCTCGACGTCCGACGACTTCTCGATGCGCATGCCCACGTGCCCGTACGCCTCGGCGAGCTTCACGAAGTCCGGCAGCGCGTCCATGTACGAACTGGAGTAGCGCTTGCTGTATTCGATCTGCTGCCACTGACGCACCATGCCCAGGTAGCGGTTGTTGAGCGAGAGGATCTTGATCGGCGTGCGGTATTGCAGACACGTCGAGAGTTCCTGGATGCACATCTGGATCGAGCCTTCGCCCGTGATGCACGCAACTTCGGCATCGGGATGCGCCATCTTGACGCCCATCGCGGCCGGCAGGCCGAAGCCCATCGTTCCCAGACCGCCGGAATTGATCCAGCGGCGCGGCTTGTTGAAGCGATAGTACTGGGCGGCCCACATCTGGTGCTGACCGACGTCCGAGCACACGAAGGCCTCGCCGTCGGTGAGCTTCCAATACGTCTCGACCACGTGCTGGGGCTTGATGATCTCGCTCTCGCGATCGAACGCGAGGCAATCGCGCGAACGCCATTGCTCGATCTGCTTCCACCAGTCGGCAAGGGCTGCGGCGTCCGGGCCGTGCTCGGCTGTCTGGAGGTTCTCGATCATTTCGCGCAGCACCTCCTTCACGTCGCCGACGATCGGAATGTCGACCTTCACACGCTTGGAAATCGACGATGGATCGATATCGACATGAATGATCTTGCGGGCGTTCGAGGAAAAGTGCTCCGGATTGCCGATCACGCGGTCGTCGAAGCGCGCACCGATGGCGATGAGCACGTCGCAGTGCTGCATGGCCATGTTGGCTTCGTAAGTGCCGTGCATGCCCAGCATGCCGAGGAACTTGGGATCGCTCGCGCGATACCCGCCCAGGCCCATGAGCGTATTGGTCACCGGGTAGCCGAGCAGGTCGCAGAACTGGTTCAGTTCCTTCGACGCGTCGGCCAGAATGATGCCGCCGCCGGTGTAGATATACGGACGCTTGGCCGAGAGCAGCAGGCTCATCGCCTTGCGGATCTGCCCCGAGTGCCCCTTCGTGACCGGGTTGTACGAGCGCAGCGACACCGACTTCGGGTACTCGAAGCGGCAGCGCGCCTTCGACACGTCCTTCGGAATATCGACCAGCACCGGTCCCGGACGGCCCGTCTTCGCGATATAGAAGGCCTTCTTGATGGTGGCGGCGAGATCGCGCACGTCCTTCACGAGGAAGTTGTGCTTCACGCACGGACGGGTGATGCCGACCGTGTCGCACTCCTGGAAGGCATCCTGGCCGATCGCGGCCGTAGGCACCTGCCCGGTGATGATGACGAGCGGGATCGAATCCATGTACGCCGTGGCAATGCCGGTGACCGCGTTGGTCACACCGGGGCCTGACGTCACGAGGCACACGCCGACCTTGTCGGTGGAACGCGAATAAGCGTCGGCCGCGTGGACGGCTGCCTGCTCATGGCGCACCAGAATGTGCTGGATCTTGTCCTGCTTGTAGAGTTCGTCGTAGATGTAGAGAACCGAACCGCCGGGATAACCCCACAGATGTTCGACCCCTTCTTCCTGAAGCGAGCGCACGAGAATTTCGGCGCCGATCATGTCTTCGGAAGTATTTTGGTGGCGTGTAGCTTCCGCCTCGGAGAATTCCGCGCTTGGCATGTTCATCGTCGACCTTTCAAAGTTTCGGCAAAAATTTTGATCGGGTGCTCTCCCCGCGAACTTGTGGTCCGGGCTCAAGCTGCGCGTCTAAATGATAGGCACCCCGGATAGGCGTGCCGATATTGAGACAATCACAGATATTGCGAACTGGCAACCTTACCGGTTCGCAGCAAAATGGTCAAGCATGTTTATGCATTTGCAGCATGAGTGCGAAGTCCACCCGGCGGCCTTCGCGCCGAATTCCCCACGACGCGCCATGCTGGTGCACAATCTTTACATCATGGGAATCCGCCGGCCGCGGGCTGGCCTCACATGCTGCGACACGAAGCAAAAGCGGTTACAGCCGGGCGCGTTTTTGGTAGCATCCGCTCCGACTACGCGAACTTTACGCTTACACGGCATTTCACAGGCGCAGCGCCCAACGCTGCGCGCACCTCACCGGATGGCATCTGACAAGGAACTGGCGGATTTTCTCGCAGGCATCGAGCGGCGCGCGTTCAAGCAGGCCGTCTACGCCGTACGCGACGACGAGGCCGCCCTAGACATCGTCCAGGATGCGATGATCCGTCTGGCCGAGAAGTACGGCGACAAGCCGCCGGCCGACCTGCCGCTGCTGTTCACGCGCATCCTCCAGAACACGATCCACGACTATTTCCGCCGGCAAAAGGTGCGCAACACCTGGGTCACGCTGTTCTCGAACCTGGCGGGCCCGGGCGACGACGAACGCGACGATTTCGATCCGCTGGAAACCTTGCTGGGCGAGGACGGGTCCGTGCAGACGGAGAGCAGCGAGGACGCCGTTTCGCGCGCCGAAATCCTCTCCGTCATCGAGACGGAAATACAGAAACTACCGACACGTCAACGAGAAGCCTTCCTCATGCGTTACTGGGAAGACATGGACGTTGCCGAGACCGCTGCCACGATGGGGTGTTCGGAAGGCAGCGTCAAGACGCATTGCTCCCGCGCCACGCACGCGCTGGCGCAGGCGTTGAAGGCAAAAGGGATCAGGTTATGAGTCACGATCTGGAAACGAGGGAAATCCGCTTCGCAAATCGCGTGCGGCGTGCACTGGACGAAGCGTCCGATGCACCGTCGCCGAACATCGCGGCCCGGCTGGCCGCCGCTCGCCAGGAGGCGCTCGCCCGCAAGAAGCCGGAACCGGTCGCCGTGGTGCAGCCGGCGCTGGCGCTCGCGGGCGTGGGCACCGTGCAAACGCCGGAGGCCGGCGGTCCGCGCCGCGCGTTCGACAGGCTGGGCCGCCTTGGCCTGCTCTGGCCGCTTGCCGCCCTGGTGGTCGGTCTGGCGGGCATTGCGTATTGGGAACATCAGCAGCACATTCAGGACCTGGCGGACATCGATGCCGCCGTTTTGAGCGACGAACTGCCTTTGTCGGCCTATGCCGACCACGGCTTCAACGCCTATCTGAAGCGTGCCCAGTAGTTCCCCCACTCAAGACCGCCCAGTGACGCGACGCAACGTACTCTTCCTGGTCGCCGCGCTGATCGTGGCCGCGCTCGCCGGCACGGCAACGCTGCGCCGCTCGCCAGGCCCGGCCCCCGTGACAGATGCGCCGCCTACGATCTCCTCCGCCTCGGCGCCTGGTGTCGCCGGCCCCGCCAGCGCCCCGGTCGGCGCGCTGACGGCCAGTGCCGCGGCGCCCGGCAGCGCACCCGCGGCCGCCGTTCCCAACCCGGGCGGATACTGGGCCAAGCTCAAGCCGGCGCAGCAGGAAGCCCTCGCCCCGCTCGCCCAGGACTGGAATCGCATGAGCGATCGCCAGCGCGAGAAGTGGGTAGAGATCGCCAAGCGCTTTCACGCCCTGTCACCGGAAGGCCGCAAGCGGCTGCATGACCGCATGGCCGACTGGGTGCGCCTCACGCCCGAGCAGCGCCAGCTCGCGCGGGAAAGCTATCAGAACGCGAAGACTCTGCCGCCCGAACGAAAGGCACAGGTGTGGCAGCAGTACCAGGAACTGACCGAAGAGCAGAAGAAGCGTCTGGCCGAAGTCGACCGGAAGCAGGCGAATCGTCCGAACGTGGTGAGCGCCCCACCCTCGGGTCGTACAGGCGTGAAGAACCCCTACGCCGCCGTCCACCGCAAGGAATCGATCACCGCCGGCAAGACCGGGGCGTTGCCCGCACCGGCCCCTACGGGCGCCTCCGCGCCGGCCGCGGCACAACCGGCGTCGTCCTCGGCGGCGCCGTCGGCGCCGGCTTCGGCCGCATCGGGTGCCGGCGCTGCCGGCGCGAGTTCCTCGGGCAGCGACAGGACTGCCGACGCCGTGTTCAATTCCGACCTCTACCACCACAACTGATCGCGACCGGCTCGCTGCATCGGCGCGCAGGAAATGCGGAAAATGGCCAACGGTCGCCCAAGGGCGGCCGTTTTTCATTCGCGCGCCGCGATCCGGGCGGGCCACACCGCGAGGCCGCCGCGCTGGCTCGCGGGCGCAATCTTCCGCATAATGGGCGGCACATGGCTCAATGTGTGCGGCGCGGGAGTTCCACACGCGGCACGCCCGGGCCTCTGACAAAAAGACCTCAAACCACGCCGCGATGACCGACTCCGTCACCCCGCCCGCCTCCGCCCCGGCCTCTGCTTCGTCGTCCGCCCGCCAGCCCTCCCCGGCGCGGATCCCACCGGTCGACGCCGCACCGGCGGCCGATCCGGGCACCTATGCAGTGCCGACGCTGCGCCGCCGCGTGCTCGCCATGGTCTACGAGTCGCTCCTGCTGTTCGGCGTGCTGTTCCTCGCCGGTTACCTCTTCAGCGCCCTGACCCAGCAACGCAGCGGCCTGATGTACCGTCACGCGATGCAGGCCTGGCTATTTCTGGTGCTCGGCGCCTACTTCGTCTGGTTCTGGACCCACGGCGGCCAGACCCTCGCCATGAAGACCTGGAAAATCCGCCTGGTCGATGCGCGCGGCCTGCCCGTGCGCCCCGCACGCGCCGTCGCGCGCTACGTGCTCGCGTGGCTGTGGGTCCTGCCGGCCATGGCCATCGACTGGGCGCTCGGGCTGACCGGTTGGGCCAGCGTCGGCCTGCTCGCGGGCTGGATGGTGCTCTGGGCGCTCGCCATGCGCGTGATGCCTGACCATCAGTTCGTCCACGACCGGCTCGCCGGCACGCGCCTGGTGAGCGTGCTTGGCAAATGAACGCGCCGCCGCCCACGTCCCCACCGTCCGGGCTTCGCCCATCTCGCGCACACCTGATATATGGCGGCGTCGAAGTCGGCCTGTCGCTCGTCGTCGCCGTTGTGACCTGGGCCACGTGGCACAGCGTGTGGACGACGCTGCTGTGGACCGTGCTCTGGCTGCCCGTCGCGCACGCACTCGGGCTCGCCGCGGGTTTCGTCATGGCGGCGAGCGGTGATCCGGCGCCGGCGCGACGTACCACGGCGGGCACCAACCTCGCCGTCTGGGCCTACGAATGTGCCGCCTCGATACTGTTGCTCGACGTCTATCAGCCCTGGCTGAGCGCCGCGCCGCTTCCCGCGCCGAACGGTCCCGCCCGCCCCGTCGCGGTCCTGCTGTTGCACGGCTACGGCTGCAACCGCGCATTCTGGCTGCGCTTCTCCCGCCATCTCGCCGAGGCAGGCTATGCGTGCGACGCCATCAATCTCGGCCCGATGTTCGGCGACATCGACGGCTATGCCGCCAACGTCGCGGCGGCCGCGCAGGCACTGGCCGAACGCACGCGGCTGCCGGTAGTGATCGTCGGACACAGCATGGGCGGTCTGGCCGCGCGCGCCTGCCTGCGGCGCTACCGCACGTTGCCCGTGGCCCACACCATCACCCTCGGCTCGCCGCATTTCGGCACCCTGCATACGCGCAACGGGGTGGGGACGAACGTTCACCAGATGCGCCTGGGCAGCGACTGGCTCGTGGCGCTGGCCAGCAGCGAAACCGACGCCGAACGCGCGCGCATCACATCGATCTACAGCCATCACGACAACGTCGTCTATCCGGTGCGCACGTCGGTCCTGCCGGGCGCGCACAACCTCGCTCTGGACCGGCTGGGCCACGTGTCGCTCGCCACGCACCCCCGCGCGCGGGCCCTGGTGCTCGAAACACTCGAACGCGTGGCGCAGGGGTTGCGCCACAGCGGCTGAGCACGGCGACGGCTTCATCCGACTGCGGCATGCGAGCGGAATTCGCGCGCTGTCGCGCGGCCGCGACGCATCAAGACACTTTCGCGACACGCGCGTGACTGTCATCGTCGCTTCATGAATGCATGGCGCAATGCTCGCATGTTCAACGCGACGTGCGAGCCGCTATGACGACGACCCCGACCTTCGATCTGCCGATCCCAACGCCCGCGGCTCGCGCCGGTCACTTCGCGGACGCCCCGCCGGGCCGTCCCACCGCGCCGCCCGCCAACCCTCCCGCCACGCCGCCCACCACCATCGATCTCCCGCCGGACACGCCCGATCCGCTCGACCCGCCACCCGAGGGCATCACCCGCTACCGCGCCATCTGGCTCTCGGACATCCACCTCGGCACGCAAGGCTGCCAGGCGGAATACCTGCTCGACTTCCTTCGCCATCACGAGTCCGACTACCTGTACCTCGTCGGCGACATCATCGACGGCTGGCATCTGCGCAAGGGCTGGCACTGGCCGCAGGCACACAACGACGTCGTGCAGAAGATGCTGCGCCGCGCGCGCAAAGGCACTCAGGTCGTGTACGTGCCGGGCAACCACGACGAAGCGGCACGTCAGTTCTGCGGACTGGCGTTCGGCGACATTGCCGTTCGCGACGAGGCGTTCCACACCACCCTGTCGGGCAAGCGCCTCTGGATCACGCACGGCGACCTGTTCGACGGCGTCATCCAGCACGCCAGGTGGCTCGCGTATCTCGGCGATTCGCTCTACACGCTCACGCTGCTGCTCAATCGCTGGTTCAACCGCGTGCGCACGCGGTTCGGCTTCCCGTACTGGTCGCTGTCGCAATACCTGAAACATCAGGTCAAGAATGCCGTGAACTTCATTTCGGCTTTCGAACAGGTGATGGCGGACGAGGCACGCCGCCGCGGCTGCGACGGCGTGGTGTGCGGCCATATCCACAAGCCCGAGATCCGCGACATCGACGGCCTGCTCTATTGCAACGACGGCGATTGGGTCGAGAGCCTCTCCGCGCTGGTCGAGACGGCCGAGGGCGAGTTACGCATCGTCCACTGGACGCACAAGCGCACGACCCGCGCGCCCGCGAAAGCCACGCCGGTCAGCGCGTGAGCGCCGACACAGGGCGAGCACCGCCCGTGTCGTCGACCCGCCAGCCCGGCCCGAGCCACGCATCGCCATTGACGTCCCGCAGATGAACCCCCGCAACCGCGCGGCAAGACCCCGCCGCACGTGTGCAGCCCGTCACGCGCCACCCGGCGCGTGTCACCGAAGCGCGCCATGTGCGCGAAGGAGCGCCCGATGAAAATCATGATCATCACCGACGCCTGGGACCCGCAAATCAACGGCGTGGTCCGCACGTTGAAAAACACGCGCGCTCAGCTCGAAGCCGCCGGCCACCGCGTGGAGTTGCTCACGCCCCAGGAATTCCGCACCCTGCCCTGCCCGACCTATCCCGAAATCCGCCTCGCGTTCTTCGCAGGCGGTCGCGTCGCGCGCCGCATCGAGGCGTTCGGGCCGGACGCGCTGCACATCGCCACCGAAGGTCCGCTCGGCATGGCCGCGCGCAAATGGGCGCTGCGCCACGACTTTCCGTTCACGACCGCCTACCACACGCGCTTTCCCGAGTACGTTCAGGCGCGCTTCGGCCTGCCGCTTGCCACGACCTACCGCTTCCTGCGCTGGTTCCACAGGCCCTCGCGCGCCGTGATGGCGCCGACGCCCGTCGTCAAGCACGATCTCGAAGCGAACGGCTTCGACAATGTGGTGTTGTGGACGCGCGGCGTCGACCTGGACATCTTCCGTATCCAGGACGCACATGTGCTAAATTCGGCACATCCGATTTTCCTCTACGTGGGGCGCGTTGCCGTGGAGAAGAACATCGAAGCCTTCCTGAAGCTCGACCTGCCCGGCTCGAAATGGGTCGCGGGCGAAGGGCCGCAACTGGCCGAGCTGCGTTCGCGCTATCCGGACGTGAACTACCTCGGCATGCTCTCGCAACCCGAGCTGGCGAAGGTATATGCATCGGCGGACGTGTTCGTTTTCCCGAGCCGCACCGACACCTTCGGCCTGGTGCTGCTTGAGGCCATGGCGTGCGGCCTGCCCGTGGCCGCGTACCCCGTGACGGGTCCGGTCGATGTGCTGAACGGCTGCCCCGAGGGCGAAGGCGGCGCATTGCGCGAGGATCTTCGCGAGGCCTGTCTCGACGCGCTCAAGGTCCCGCGCGAGAGCGCGCGAGCCTGGGCCGAGCGATTCTCGTGGCAGGCCGCATCCGAAGAGTTCGCCGCGCACCTGCATCCGCGCAAGCCCGAGCCGTCGCTCGCGCCCGCGGTCTGATCCACCCTCCAGAGCCCGTTGCGGCGAGGAACCTGACGCTTGTTCATCGATCATCCGCCGCCGCGAGACGAGCAACCGAATCCATACAAGGGCAACCGGGGCGTGATGCGCGCCTGGCGCGCGCTGAAGTATTCCCTGTCCGGCTTCAAATTTGCCGTGTTCGAGGAGAGCGCCTTCCGACAGGAACTGGCGCTCGCCGTCATCCTGTTGCCGGCGGCCATCTTCCTGCCGGTGACGGCCGTCGAGCGCGTGCTGCTCATAGGCTCGATCCTGCTCGTGCTCATCATCGAGCTGATCAACTCCAGCATCGAAGCGGCCATCGACCGCATTTCGCTGGAGCGCCACGAGCTGTCGAAACGGGCGAAGGATTTCGGCAGCGCGGCGGTGCTCATTGCGCTCGGTCTGTGCCTGCTCACCTGGGTATCGCTCGCCGGTCCCGTCATCGTCGATCTCGTACGTACAGCGTTTTTCTGATATCGCTCGTCGCCCCGCGCCCATGCTTGGCAGTGCCCGGCTGCCGGGTATAATCGGTCGCCGTATACCTGATACTCCTCAACTCATAATGGCAAGCGGAGAATCTCCTTCGCCGAGCTTGCCAGCCACCGGGGCCGACAGTCATGGAAGCAAAGCCGCCACGCCGAACCCGCGAACGAATTCTTGAGGTGTCGCTTCGACTCTTCAACGAAATCGGCGAACCCAACGTCACGACCACCACGATTGCCGAGGAGATGAAAATCAGCCCGGGCAATCTGTACTACCATTTCCGCAATAAAGACGACATCATCAACAGCATCTTCGCGCAGTTCGAGCAGGAAATCGAACGGCGCCTGAGGCTGCCCGACGATCACAAGCCCACGCTCGACGAGGTCTGGACATATTTGCAATACATGTCCGAATTCCTGTGGCGCTTCCGGTTTCTTTATCGCGACCTCAACGACCTGCTTGCGCGCAACCGCACGCTCGAGACGCACTTCAAGCAGATCGTGGGCCACAAGAAACGCTTCGCGCGCGAGATGTGCGACCTGCTCGTGGCCGACGGCGAGATGGAAATCACGCCCGAGCAGATCGAAGTGGTCACCACCAACATGGTGGTGCTCTCCACGTACTGGTTGTCCTATCAATTCGTGATGAACCCGCGCAAGTACAACGATCCCGAAGAAATCGGCGCCGGGCTGCACCAGTCCAGCTACCACATCCTCTCGCAGATGGCGCCTTATCTGAAAGGCCGCTCGCGCGAGCTGTACGAGAAGATGGCACGTGAATCATCGGCCAAGGGAGCACAGTAAGGCATGTCGTCGGAAGTCAAATCCATCTGCATCTATTGCGGCGCCGCCACGGGCGCGCGCCCGGCCTACGCCGAGGCCGCCCGCGAACTGGGCCGTCGCATGGCCGAGGCAGGCATTCGCCTCGTGTATGGGGGCGGCAAAGTCGGCCTGATGGGCATCATCGCCGACGCCGTGCTCGCCCACGGTGGCCAGGCCATCGGCGTCATTCCGAAGGCGTTGATGGAGAAGGAAGTCGGCCACACCGGCCTGACCGAGCTGCACGTCGTCGAGAACATGCATCAGCGCAAGCAGATGATGGCCGATCTGTCGGACGCCTTCATCGCCATGCCCGGCGGCATCGGCACCTGCGAAGAGCTGTTCGAAGTCTTCACATGGCTGCAGATCGGCTACCACGCCAAACCGATCGGCCTGCTCAATGTCGAGCAGTATTACGATCCGCTGATGACGTTCCTCAAGTCGATGGTGACGGAACAGTTTCTCAAGGCGCCGCAGCTCGATCAGTTGCAGATCGCCACGTCCCCGGAGGCGCTACTCGATACGATGCGTCATTTCAAGCCAGCGCAAATTGATCGCTGGGCCAACCAGCGCTCGCAGATCTGAGCCTCCGGCAACTCCCCTCGACGCGCATCGTCGCGCTGCGTGGCCCAATCGCCGCGCAGCGCAAGTAACAGGCCGGCAGCCGCACGGCCGCTCGCCAGCGCTTGGCCGGGAGATTTCCCGAGCTGCCGGTCGATCCCCATCGGTTGCCTCGTCGGCTGTCTCGCCAACAACGCCATCGCCTTAACCATCCCCTTCGCCAATCGATGGCGCCGCTGCGCCGGGCAAGGACTCGTTGCGCGTCGGCGGGGGATGCTGCGTCGCCCCGGGCCTAGGGCATCACGCCATAGCCGCTGTCGGGCCCTCCACGCCGGGGTTGAACTCTTGCGGAATGGGCGACTCAGACTTCCGTTGTATGCGTACACGCGCACGCACGACCGCCCCGACATCTGGACGGGTCCACGTTCCCCGACGCGCTACTTGCCCATCATGTTAAAGATGCTTCGCCCCATGCGGCTACTGCGATCGCGCTGGCTGCGACCGCACGCCGGCCTGCTGCTGCGCCGCAGCCTGTGGCAACCCACGCCGCGCGGCGTGGCCATCGGCCTGGCCTGTGGGGTGTTTTTCGGGATTCTGATTCCGTTCGGACAAATGCTCGTCGCGATACTGGCGGCGGCCCTGCTGCGCGGCAACCTGTTTCTGGCGGCCCTCGGCACGCTGGTGACCAATCCGCTCACGGCACCGTTCGTTTACCTCGGGGCTCACCGGCTGGGCCGATGGATGCTGACGTGGTCGCCACAAGCCGAGATCGAGGCGACTGTGGCGGCCGCGGCGCGCGCCGGCGAGAGCGTCTGGAGCCAGTTGACGAGCTTCGACTTTGGCACCGCGACACTGCATCTGGCCGCCGGGCTTACGGCATGCTCCATCGTGGGCGGCGCACTCGCGTACGTCATCGGCTATTTCGCCATTCGCTGGCGGGAGCGCCGCCAGCCCGTCGGCATCACGATGGCGGCATCGCGACGTCGCGGCTGATCCCGCCTGGCACGCTCCCCGGGGTCAAAACGACGATCCCGGCTGTTTGAGGAACTCGATCTCCTCGGGCGTCGACACGCGTCCGAGCGCGGCGTTGCGGTGCGGGTATCGGCCGAATCGTTCGATGATCACGGCGTGCTTGCGGGCGTAGTCGAGATTGTCGACCAGTCCCGACGCCTTCGCGAGACGCTCATACAGCGCGAGCGAGCGTTGCTGACTGTCGAGCGACTCGTCATGCTCGAACGGCAGATAGACGAAAACCCGGTGCTGCGGCGTAGGCAGACGCTGATCGTCTCCCGCCTCCACCAGACACCGCGCCACCGCCAGCGCCTGCGCGTCCCCGGCAAACGCTTTCGCCTGGCCACGGTACAGATTGCGCGAGAATTGATCGAGCACCACGATCAGTGCGCAGGCGCCCGACGGTGTCGCCGCCCAATCGGCCAACGCACCGGCGAGCGCCCGCTCATGCAACGAACCGAAGCGGCGGCGAATCTCTTCGTCGAACGCGTCGGATTTGCGAAACCATTCGACGCGCGCCATCCCGAAGTCAGGTGCGTCGGACGCGCCGAACCAGAAGTCGAGTACCGCCTGCCAGGGTGGGAGCTGCGAAGCCATGTCAGTTGCCGGAGTTGCCATCGATTGTCCTGATGCATGCAGAGTTGGCCTGCATGATGCCAGACTCAGGCAAATGCCAACACCACCCGGCGCGTGCGCGAGGTCTTCTTCTCGATCTTGGCCACGCGCAACGCACCGATTTCCGAGGTGTTCGCCACGTGCGTGCCGCCGCACGGCTGCAAATCGACGCCCTCGATGCGTACCAGACGCACTCGCCCCAACCCCACCGGCGGTTTTACACTCATGGTGCGGACCAGTTCGGGACGGGCGGCCATTTCCTCGTCGCTGATGCTGTCGATGGCCACGGGACGCGACGCCGCCACAAGGGCAGCGAGCCCGGCCTCGACCGTCTCGCGCTCGATCGGCTCGTTGGTGACGAAATCCAGTCGCGCATACTCGGTGGTGATGCTGCATCCGTCCACGGGGTGCGGCAACACCGCGCACATCAAATGCGAAGCCGTGTGAAAACGCATGTGTCGGAAACGCCGCTCCCAGTCGATCTCGGCCACCACGGTGTCGCCGACCGAGAATGCGCCCAGGACGTCGGCCTGACCTTCCGCCGGCACATGCACCGCGTCGTCGGGCGTGGCCCCCTCCAGCTTCGATTTGCGCGTGTCCGCGATGCTCAGGCGAGTACCGTCCGCAAGCACCAACGTACCGGCGTCACCAGCCTGACCGCCGCCGAGCGGATAAAAGACCGTTCGGTCGAGCATGATGCCGGTCTCGTCGATACGGGTGATGCGCGCCTCGCACTGGCGCAGATACGCGTCTTGTCGGAACAACGCTTCGGTCGTCATGGGGCCTCCTTTGGGAACGAACCATGTTCGCGCGACTTTCGGTCCTGTGACAAGTGACAATCCGCGGCCGTTGCACCAGTACGGTCGCTTCCGATGAAAGGGCCGTCCACCTCGCGACGCCTCGCTGCGCCGATGTCTCCCTGCCCCTCAGCCCACCACGCCGGTTCCCTCGAATTCTCCCAAGCGAGGCGACTTTGCGCCGTTGCGGACGCCGCGTGCGACGCTCGCACCCAAACCCCCCGCAGCCAGCGGCACGCCCCGAAAGCTTTGGCGCGCGCCGAAAGTCTCCGCAAGCATGGCCGCTTACAGTGCTCCCTCCCCCCAACTTCACTGGAATGCCGTGCCGCGATCGACACCTCCCCCACTCCCGACGCACCGTGCGTGCGCACCACAAGCCAACTCGCGCTTCCACGATTTCCCTGCGGCTTTCTCCCACGCCTGCGCCCTGCGCGATGCCCATGACCTGAGCGGCGCGGCCGATGCGTTCGGCAGTCTTTGCCTGCAGTATCCGGAACGGCTCGAGACCTTCAAGGCGCTCGGTTACGTCCTCCACGCGCTTGGCGACCATGATCGGGCGACCTCGCCCCTGCTCTTTGCATTCCTTTGCGATGGCACCGACCCCACGCCACTGTACTTCTGCGCGCTGAGCAAACAGCGCATCGGCGACCTTCGCGCGGCTCGCGAGATGGCGTCCGGCGCCCTCGACGTTGCCCGTTGCTCGCCCTGGCACGCGCGTGTGCAGGCCTCGGCACAACGTTTGCTCGACACCCTCTCATCCTCATGAACGACAGGAGACCCCTTCGATGAAATCCAGCCTCCCGCCGCAGTCCATCGCGATCCCCTGCCCGTCGCCCACCGCTTCGCCCGACAGCGGCCTTCACGATCCAGCCGCCGCGGGCATGCTCGACGAGGCCATGACCGCACTGTCCACCTCGTCGCACAGCCCACTTCCCCAGGGTTCACTTCCGCGCGTCCCGGCCCGGGCGACGATCGACACGCGATTGCCGATACTGACGCACGCACGACTTTCGGCGTTGTTCCAGCACTTCGTGACGGCGGCGGCGCACACGTCGATCTTCGCGCTCGCGCGCGCGAGCGAGGCGCTCGACGAACGCACCGATCACAAGACGCTCAAACTTGAGCATCGTGCCGCAATGACCGGCACGGGGGTACTGTGTGCGTCGACAGCGCTTGACTGTCTCGCGGCGACTGCAGCCTTTCTCGATCGCGACAAGACCGCCCGGCAGATCAAGGACACACAATGGCTGCCGTGGCTGGCCAACCTGTCGCAGGCGCTAAGACCGTTCGCGGACCATTTCAAGACGATACAGAACGGCATCACCAACGCCGCACTGTTCGGCGCGGTTGGCTCGGCCGGGGCGTTGTGGGCAACACGCGAGGGACTGAGCGAGGCGCAGTCCACGCTGACGCCGGACGGCGATGGCATCGAGGCCGGTCCGTCGCCACACCACGCAGCCTCGACCAGCAATCGCCTCGAGTGCGCGCAACTGGCCGCGGCGCTGGCCAGCACGACCGTGCGCGCGATTGTCCCGCCGATTGTCACCACGTGCGTCAATCTGGACGAAGCGAAACAGAAGCGGCGTCGCTACGACTTGACCGAAGCGCTCGGATCGTCCTCGAACGACGGCCCGGTCGACCCCCAACGGTTCCGCACGTTGGAGGACACCCTGCCCCTGCCCGGGATTCAAACGATCGCTTGAACCTGTTTGCCCGGATCGATCCTCTCGCTCGCCGGACGGCCGCCCCCGCCGCCCGGCGCGGCGAACGCGGCAAGCGGTCGGCGCATGCACATTTTTCGACTAGGGTGAGTCCGAATAGAAGTGAAATTCGATGTCTCTACGATCAACATCAGATACATCTTGCATGCTAATAATATGCACACAAAGCAGGCAAACAGGACGAGCAAACATGAGCGTCAGACATCCGGGGCCGCGAGGCTCTCGCACCGGCGGATCTGACCCGGCCCCTTGAACCGTTTCGACGGCGTGTGCCCTCCCCCCCGATGGGCACACGCGACGGCGCGGAACGTATTACTTGGTTTGCAGCAGCGGTGCATGGGTCGGGGCATCGACCCGGATTTATCGAGGCAGGACAGGGAAATTCAGGCCACCATGCGGGGGAATAATGAGAAATAACGGTGCCGTTTCTGGCAGAGAGTACGACTACGATGAGCACGACATGCTGGTCTCCGCGACCGACTTGTCTAGCGTCATTCAATATTGCAACCCGGCCTTCGTCGAGGTTTCGGGATTCGAGAAGGAGGACCTGATCGGGCAGCCGCATAACGTCATCCGGCATCCCGACATGCCGCCGGAAGCCTTTGCGGACATGTGGAAAACGATTCGCGCCGGGCGATCCTGGAGCGCGCTGGTCAAGAACCGGCGACGCGACGGCGACCACTACTGGGTGCGCGCGAACGTGACCCCGATCGTGGAAAACGGTGAGGCGGTTGGCTACCTGAGCGTGAGGACCAAACCCGGGCGCGATGAAGTCGCGGCCGCCGAAGCGCTGTACGCCGACATGCGCGCCAACCGGAGCCGGTTCCGCCTGTCCTCAGGACAACTCGTGAGAAAGGGCCTGCCGGGGCTGCTAGGCAACTGGCGGCGCGGACTGGTCAGTCACCGGGCCACACTGACCACCCTCGCGGGACCGGCGGTCATTGCCGGTGGCTGGTCGCTCGAGCCGCGTCTGCCTTCGGCGTGGATGCTGTGCGCCGTCGTGAGCATCAGTGTCCTGCTCGTCTCCGTTCCGGTGTATTGGCTCGAACGTGCGCGACGTCGGCAACTCGCGCAGGTCGGCGATCTCGCCGGACGATTGGCGGCGGGTGATCTGACCGTCAGCACCGACCGGTCGTCGCACCAGGAGCTCGCCAGCCTGATTCGGAACCTCACGCAGTTGAAGGTCAGCCTGATTGCCATCGTGTCCGATGTGAGGCGTCAGATCGAAGGGGTGAAGCGCGCGACTACCGAGATCGCCGGCGGCAACACCGACCTGTCGGCCCGCACGGAGGATCAGGCCGCTTCGCTCGAGCAGACAGCGGCGTCGCTGGAACAGCTGACGGCCACGGTCTCGAACAACGCACAGTCGGCCGCACGGGCGAGCGCGCTGCTCAGCGAGGCACGCGATGCCACGGCGCTCGGCGTCGACGCCGTGAGGAGCACCGAGCACACAATGAAGGAGATCGCGCAGGCGTCGGCCCAGATCACGTCGATTGTCGGCGCCATCGACGGCATCGCGTTTCAGACCAACGTGCTCGCGCTGAACGCGGCGGTCGAGGCGGCACGCGCGGGCGAGGCCGGTAAGGGGTTTGCCGTGGTGGCCGGCGAAGTGCGCAGTCTGGCACAGCGGTGTGCGGCGTCCGCCAAGGAGATCAAGCGGATCGTCACCGAGACTGTCACGACATCGGAGCGCGGCGGGGAGATGGTGGCCAACATGGCGTCTCAGATCGCCAAGATCGATTCCGCCATGAGCCGGGTGTCGGTGGTGATGGACGAGGTTGCCACCGCCAGCAGCGAACAGGCCAAGGGCCTGGCGGGCATCAACGGCGCCGTGGTGCAGCTCGACGACTCGACGCAGCAAAACGCCGCGTTGGTCCAGCAAAGCGCCACCACCGCGGAACAGCTGTCGGGCCAGGCCAACGTGCTCGACGAAGCCGTGCGGCTGTTCTCGCTGCCCGGCAGAACCTCGCCATCGCGACCCGTCGCGATGGCGCCGGTGCTCCGACGCGTCCAGTAACGTCATCGCGCGCATCGAGACGGCGTAAGTCGTCTCGACCGTCTGACGGCCCGGCGGCGCGAACGCCGGGTCGGCGGCGAAGGCCCTCGCGAACTTTCGCCCGCCGCACCCACGCACATCCGACTTGCCACGCTCAGACTTTGCGCAGAAACGCGGCCTTGAGCATGAAGTTGCCAGCCTCCATTTTGCAATCGACTTCGTGGTCGCCGCCGACGAGGCGAATGCTCTTGACCTTGGTCCCGACCTTCAACGTGATCGAGGAGCCCTTGACCTTCAGGTCCTTGATCAGCACGACGGCGTCGCCATTGGCGAGCACATTGCCGTTCGCGTCCCGTACGACGGCGTCCTGCGCCTCATCCTCCGCAGCGACTGCCGCCATCGGCCATTCGTACGCGCAATCGGCGCAGACGTAGTTGTCCCCGTCGGGATACGTGTTCTCCAGGGAGCATTGGGGGCAGGCAGGCACATTCGACATGGATTTGTTCCGAATTTCAGGGATCGTCACGGGTGCACGGCAGTTTGATGGATCTGCAGAATATGCACACGTCATGTGCATATCATTATAATGCAATGCATACTCTCCGAAGCGAACACGTATGATCGCCCTGCGTGAAGCCTACCGTGCCGGTCTGCTGCGTCCTCAGCAATGGCTACCCAATATCGTGGCCGGCCTGGTCGTTGGCGTCGTCGCGCTGCCGCTGGCCATGGCGTTCGCGATCGCGTCGGGGGCGAAGCCTGAGCAAGGGCTTTATACCGCCATCGTCGCGGGGCTGGTCGTCTCGTGCACCGGAGGCAGCCGGGTGCAGATCGCCGGGCCGACGGGCGCGTTCATCGTCATCTTGTCGGGCATTACGGCCCGGTACGGCATCGACGGACTTCAGTTGGCCACGCTCATGGCGGGCGTCATGCTGTGGGCGATGGGCAAGGCGCGTCTGGGCGGCGTCATCAAGTTCATTCCGGCCCCGGTGATCGTGGGATTCACCACGGGCATCGGCGTCATCATCTGGATCGGGCAGTGGCCGGACTTCTTCGGCTTGCCGAGGATCACGGGCGCGCACTTTCACGAAAAATTCTGGCACACGTTGCAGGCGCTCCCCGGCCTGCACCTCGCGACAACGGCAATTGCCCTGCTCACGCTGCTCACGGTCGTCGTGACGCCGCGCCTTCCCCATCTGCGGCGGGTGCCCGGCCCGCTCGTCGGGCTGGTGCTTGCGACGTCGCTTCAGTCCCTCTTTCGTTTCGACGGCGTGGCCACCATCGGGAGCACTTTCGGCGGCATCGCGCAAGGGCTTCCCAGCTTCTCGATGCCAACCGTCTCACTCTCGCGCGTGCTTGAACTCATTGGCCCGGCCTTCACGATCGCGATGCTCGGCGCCATCGAGTCGCTGCTCTCGGCGGTAGTCGCCGACGGCATGACCGGTCAGCGGCACAATGCGAACCAGGAATTGCAGGGACAGGGGCTGGCCAATATCCTGTCGCCGCTGTTTGGCGGCTTTGCCGCGACCGGGGCCATCGCCCGCACGGCGACCAATATCCGCAACGGGGGAACCAGCCCGATCGCGGGCATCGTCCATGCCGCAACGCTCGCCATGATCGTCGTGTTCCTCGCCCCGCTGGCGACCCGCATTCCGCTCGCGTCGCTCGCCGCAATCCTGTTCATCGTCGCTTACAACATGAGCGAGTTGCGCCACTTCGTTCGCATGGCACGTCAGGCGCCGAAGGCCGACGTCGCGATCCTGCTCGTCACCTTCTTGCTGACCGTGTTCGCCGATCTGGTGGTGGCCGTCAACATCGGCGTGATTCTCGCAACACTGCAATTCTTGCGGCGCATGTCATCGTCGGTCGAAGTCACCCAGCAATCGGGCGACGAGATCTCGGGCGAGCTGGGCGCTCAGGCCCGTTTGAAACTGCCGCCGAGCGTGCTCGTCTTCGCGATCGACGGCCCGTTCTTCTTCGGCGCCGTGGAGAACTTCGAGCGCGCGCTGGTGCAGACACACTCCGATCCGCGTGTTCTGCTCATCCGGCTTCGACGCGTGCCGTTCATCGACATGACTGGGTTGCAGGTACTCGACGAGGTCATCGGAAAACTTCAGAAACGTGGCGTGACGGTGGTGGTCAGCGAAGCCAATGACCGGGTGCGGGGCAAATTGCGCAAGGCGGGCATTCTCGCCACCCTCGGCGATCCCAACTATGTGAGCACGTTTGCCGACGCCATCGCGCGCTGCGACGCGATTGCCGGGACGAGCGAATCGGCGTCGCAGGCGCATCAGGTCGAGCTTCGGGACGGCGGCGCGCTCCCCGCCAGGCACGCCGGCGACGACGCAAAGGGCGGCACGACGCCTTGACCCGGCGGCCATCGCACGAGTGCGGATGCGTGGGGATCGGCGCACCTGAACGCGCACGGGCGCGCGCGTGAGCCGCTAACGTCTGTGCACACAGCGCAGGCCACGGACGCCTGGCGGAACGGCATCCATCATGTATTATAATTTGATTAACATAATGAACCTCATCAGCGATGGAAACGAAAAGCGCACGACTCACCGTTCTGATCGACCCGGTCAAGAAAGACGCGTTCGAAAAGCTCTGCGCCGCCCAGGATCTCACGCCGTCTCAGGTGGTGCGTCAACTGATTCGCGAATACCTCGAACACCATGGCGTGACGTACAAGACAAAAAGCGTCATCGGCAGCCGGTCACGCGCGAAATCCGAATAGATAACTGCGACAATCAGTCGAATAGGCAGCGCCCGCCGGCAGCCACGGCGGGCGCGGCGTCAACCGGTGACGCGCGACGGCACCAGCGCACGCAGGCCGCGGCGCGAACGGAACAGCAACGTGATCACGATCGTCATGTTCAGCAGATTCCACGCAATGCCATTCAGGAATGCCGCGTGGTAGCTGCCGGTCAGGTCGAACACCTTGCCCGACATCCACCCACCCAGCGCCATTCCCAGCAGCGTCGCCATCAGCACGGTGCCAACGCGTCCGCCCGCCTCGGATGCGGGGAAATACTCTCGCACCACAATCGCGTAAGCCGGCACGATGCCGCCCTGGAACAGCCCGAACAGCGCGGAAATGACATAGAGCGACGCCAGCCCGTCGAACGGCAGGAAAAGCAGCAGTGCCACGCACTGGAGCACGCTGCCGAGCAGCAGGGTGCGCAGCCCGCCGATGCGATCGCAGATCAGCCCCGATACGAGCCGGCTCACGATGCCGAAGCCCAACATCAGCGACAGCATCTGCGCGCCACGCGCCACGCCGTAACCGAGGTCGCCGCAATACGCCACGATGTGCACCTGCGGCATGGCCATCGCCACGCAGCAGGCAACCCCCGCGACGTTCAGCAGTGCTTGCGCCATGCCGGCGCTCAGGCCGAACGGCCGCGACGAGGCCAGTTGACCGGCCGCAGCCGAATGGGCCGATGCCCCTGCCGCCGTCGCCGGCGTGGTGACCGACACGACGGGCCGGATCGCGGGTGACCGGGCGCGCATGAACAATGCCAGCACGAACATCGTCACGCCGCAGAACACGCCGAGCTCGATATACGTCTGGCGCCATCCGTGGCGCTCGACCAATGCCTGAACAATGGGCGGCCAGATGGCCCCGGACAGATAGTTGCCACTGGCGCATACCGCCACGGCAATTCCCCGCCGACGAACGAACCACAGGGTGGTATCGGCGATGAGCGGACCGAGCGTCGTCGCGCTACCCATCGCGCCAACGAGCAACGCCTGGATGACGGTGAACGCGAGAATGCCGCTGGCGAATCCGCTGGCCGCGAAGCCGATGCCAAGCGAGAGCGCGCCGACGAGCAGCGGACGCATCACGCCGAAGCGATCGGCCATCCGTCCCATCGCGATCCCGCCCAGCCCGAAGCCGATCATCAGGAAGGTGTAAGGCAGTGCGGCCTGGGCGCGCGGCACGCCGAACTCGGCCTGCACGGCGGGCAACACCACGGAGACGATGTACATACTGCTACTGCCCACCGTCATGATGAGCAGCGCCACCATCAGCCGAAATACGGCATAGCGCGAATCGGGCAGGTGGATAGCGGTCTGCATGCGGTCTCCTGAACGAGCTCGATCGAGTCGAGCGAATAATTCTTGGTGTTCAGGATACCCGATACCCGTCCTCCCACGCCCACCACGCGCGTGCGGAACCGATCGCGCACCGATCGACCGTGTGCGGTGTTTCCTCCGTTGAGGGATCGACGGCGACTAGCCGTTGCGGTTGCGCATCCAGTCGGCGGTGCCGTGAAACGCCTGCATCAGGCGTTCCTGCAACGACGCTTCCACGCCGATGTCCTGCATCGCCCAGGCCATGCATCGCAGCCACTGGTCACGCTCGCTCGTGGCGATCGGGAACGGCAGATGGCGGGCGCGCAGCATGGGGTGACCGAAGCGCTCGATGTAGTGGTTCGGACCACCCAGCCAGCCGCACAGGAACCAGAACAGCTTGTCGCGTGAGTCGCCCAACGATTCCGGGTGCAGGCTGCGAATACCCGCGAACTCCGGCTCCAGATCCATCAGGTCGTAAAAGCGGTCGACGAGCTCGCGCACGCGGTCTTCGCCGCCGAGCAGGGAAAAGGCGGTCGGCTGCGCAGGGGTGTCCTGCGCATCGTCGTCCGCCCGGGAAGTTTGCGGGGTGTTTTCGTTCGTCATGGGCGATATTGTGCCCCAGGCCCGTCACGCTTGCCATGTCCCCGGGCCGCGGCAGGTTGCCGCGCCCGGACGAGCCATCCGGGCCGCCTCCGGTCGGCTTTCAATCGGCTTTCAATCGGCTTCCCGCCTGTTTCCGGACCGCGCCGGAGCGGTGATCAAACGTCGCGCAGCGTGCGAAGCGCCGATTGACGCAGCACCGCGCGCAGGCCGCTCCATCCGCCGATCAGCGCACACAGCACGCCCGCGCCCACGCCGAGCACCGGCAGCCACGGATTGAAGGTCAGTGCGAATTCGAAAACGTAGCGCGCCAGCGCCCACCCCAGCGCCCCCGCGCCGAACGCCGCCAGCAGGCCCGCGAGCGCGCCGACCGTCACGAGCTCGGCGAGGTGCACGTCGCGCAGTTGCCGCGACGACGCGCCCAGCGCGCGAAGGATGCCGCTCTCGCGCATGCGCTCGTCGCGGGTGCCGGCCAACGCCGCGTAAAGGACCAGCACGCCCGCTGCGAGCGTGAAGAGGAACAGTGCCTGCACGGCGTCGATCACCTGCGCCAGAATCTGCTGGATCTGCGCGAGCAAGGCGCCCGTATCGATGACCGTCACATTCGGAAACTGACGCACCAGTGCGTCCGCGATCGGCTGCTGACTCGGCGCGAGATGAAACGAGGTGATCCAGGTCGTCGGGAAATCGCGCAGCGCGGCCGGCGGCATGACCACGAAGAAATTCACACGCATCGATCCCCAGTCGAGCTTGCGCAGGCTCGTGATCGGCGCATCGATGGTCTGCCCCGTCACCTCGAAGCGCAACGTGTCGCCGAGCTTCAGGCCCAATGTCTTCGCAATGCCCTCTTCCATCGAGACTTGCGGCATCGTCGCGTTACCGTACCACTGCCCGGACGTAATGCGGTTGCCATCGGGTAATGCTGCTGTGTACGAGAGATTGAATTCGCGCTCGGCGAGACGCCGCGCGCGTTCCTCCGTGTAGCTCTCGCCCGTCACCGGCTTGCCGTTCACGGCGGTCAACCGCGCGCGAATCATTGGCGAGAGCTGCACGTCCGGCAGCCCCGCGGCGCGCAACTGCGCGAGGACCGCGGCGTCCTGCCCGGGTTGAATGTCGATGACAAAACGGTTCGGGGCATCCGGCGGGCTCGACTGACGCCAACCGGCCACCAGATCATTGCGCGTGACCGCCAGGAGCAGCAGCGCCATCAAGCCGAGGCCCAACGCCACCACCTGAAGCGCACTGCCGAGTCCGCGACGACGCAGGCCGGCAACCGCATAGCGCCATCCAATGCCGCCCATTGCGCCACCGGCCGCACCGCGGGCACGCGCCCACGCCGCCAGCACGCGGATCGCCAGCCAGGCAAGCACGCCGAAGACGACCGCCCCGAGCACAAAACCGCCGGCGACCATCGCGCCCAGACGCAGATCCCGCGCGGCGAACAGCAGCAGTGCCCCGAAGGCCAGCGCACTCGCGCCGTAGGCAAGCCAGCCCTGCCGCCGCGCCCCCCCGACGACATCGCGGCGCAACACGTGCAGCGGCGCGACCTCCGACAGCGGCAGCAGCGGCGGCAGCGCAAAGCCCAGCAGCATCACCATCGCGCTCGCCAGCCCGAACGCGGCGGGGCGCCATGTCGGCGCCGGCAGCCCGGCCGGGATGACATCGCCGAGTTGCGCGATCAGCACCCAATGCGCGAGATAACCGAGCCCCACCCCGAGCATGCCGCCGATGAGGCCAAGGCCGACGAATTCGAGCGTAACCATGCCGCGCAGGGCGCGACGCGGCAGCCCGAGGCACCGCATGACCGCACACGCGTCGAGATGTCGCTCGCTGTAGCGGCGCGACGCGATACCGACCGCCACGGCGGCGAGCACCGCGGCAAGCAGCGCCACCAGTGACAGGAAGCGCTCGGCGCGATCGAGCGTCTGGCGCACCTGCGGCTGACCGTCGTCCAGTGATTCGATGTGTACGCCGCGGGCCCGCTCGGCGGCTGCACGCGCCCATGCCGCGAACTTGCCGACCTGCGCGTCGGGCCCCGCGACCAGCAGGCGGTAGGTGATCCGGCTGCCGAACTGCACCAGTCCGGTCGACGGCAATTCGTCGAAGCGCATCATCACGCGCGGTGCCAGCGACCCGAACCCGTAGCCACGATCCATTTCCCGGGTGATGACGGCCGCGATGCGCAGCGTGCGATTGCCGACGCGGATCGAGTCGCCGGGCTTGACGTGCAGGGCGTCGAGCAGGGCCGAATCGACCCAGACCGTACCGGGGGCGGGAATGTCGGCGGCTGGCGCGTCCGGCGTATCGACACCGGCATCGGGGGCGGTGCGCACCCGGCCGCGCAGCGGGTAACCCCCGCTGACGGCTTTGAGCGACGACAAACGGCTCGCGCTGACCTGGCCGCCTCCACCGCTTCCACCGGTCGCGCTGGCCATGCTGGGAAAGTTGGCGACGACGGCCGTGGTCAGGCCGTCTGCCTTCGCCTGCCGGTCGAATTCGGCAGACAACGGGGCGTCGCTGCGCACGACGAGATCGGCGGCGAGCATCTGACGCGCATCGCGTTCGAGCCCGCCCTGCATCCGATCCGAGAGAAATCCCACACTGGAAAGCGCCCCCACCGCCAGCAGCAGCGCCACGAGAAGCAGATGCAACTCCCCCGCGCGCCAGTCGCGCAGGAACATCCGCCATGCCTGGCGGGCAACCTCAGTGAACCCCATCGTTCCTCAATCCTTTGACCCGCGCCAGCAACGAGCGCCAACCACGCCAGACCCGAGGCAACCACCACCAGGCGAGCACCACGAAGACCAGCAGCATCACGAGAAAAACGGCGGGAAGGAAGAACGCCAGCGCCAGCCCACCCACCGTGGAGACATCTTCGCCAGCTGAGGCCGCGACGTTGGAGAATGGTTCCGGCGACGTATTGATCAGCGCCCGGCTGCCCGCCTTGGCCAGATGCGCGGTGCCGGCAAGCGCGCCGCCGGCGAGACCGGCCAGCACCGTGACCGTCGGGTCCATCTGTCCAAGGGCGGCCGCGCCCAGCACGATTCCCGCCGGGATGCGGATGAACGTGTGAATCGCATCCCAGGCGCTGTCGACGAAGGGAATTTTGTCGGCAAAGAACTCGATGGCCGCCAGCACACCCGCCGTGGCGATCACCCACGTCGACGCCAGCACCTCCAGCGATGGCGGCAGATGCAGCCAACCCAGACGCGCAGCCATTCCCGCGCAGAACACCGTGAGATACAACCGCAGACCACTGCCCCAAGACAGCCCTGCGCCCAGCGCAATCGATTCAAGCATGGTGACCTCGCTGCCGCCGGCATGACGGCGTCGCACGATCACGCGCCTCCTACCGCCGACGCGGAAACGACCTGACAAACGCGCGCTCAGCGGGTTTTCCGACCGTTACCGCGCCATTATGCCGCGCGTGGCGTGAACGCACCACCGGCCACGGAAAACGTGGGGAAACCACCACGTCCGGCGCTCCGGTGCTCCGGTGCTCAGGCCGCAGTGAGTTTCAGGCCCACCAGGCCCGCGAGGATCAGGGTCACGCTGGCAATGCGGGCAGCGGACGCAGACTCGCCAAACAACACGATACCGAGCACGAAAGCGCCGACCGCGCCGATGCCGGTCCAGATCGCGTAGGCCGTTCCCAACGGCAACGAGCGCACCGCCAGCGCCAGCAGCCAGACGCTGCCGATCATGGAGGCGATCGTAAAAACGGAAGGGACGAGGCGGGAAAAACCTTCGGTGTACTTGAGGCCAACTGCCCAGGCCACTTCAAGCAAACCGGCGATAACAAGAATAATCCAGGCCATGACGAACTCCGATGTAGTGGTCGGGGTCGTCCCCGGAAAATTGGGCCGCTTGCCGGGTCGTCCCGTCAAGGGTTCCATCGGATATCGAAGAAAATGGCACTCGGCCGGCATTGCGATGCCACGGAGTCCGGCCCGGCCTCGGGCGAACGTGCGGAATGCACGCGCAAGACTTCGACACACGTTGCCTACGCCGAAACACGTCGGAACACGTAGGAACACGTAGGAACACGTCGGAACGCGTCGCAACACGTCGAAGCATGTCGAAATGCGTCGAAACGCATTGGAGTGCGTCAACCGGGGCCGAGATAACCACCGCGCGCTTCGGATGGAACTGCGCGATTTTATCAAAGGCCACGACATCCCGAGAGACGCCCTGTCACCGGCAGGGGCTTTCGTCCACGCCAAGACGCCCCGACCTCAGCAGGTCGCGTCGACCTCGAGTCGATAGCCTACGCCGGTCTCCGTGAGGATGTGCTTCGGCTGGGCCGGATCGGCCTCGAGCTTCTGGCGCAGGTGTCCCATGTAAATGCGCAGATAGTGATTGCTCTCGACGTGAGACGGCCCCCACACCTCCTTGAGCAGTTGGCGGTGCGTGAGCACACGCCCGGCGTGGCGCACGAGCGTGACGAGCAGGCGGTATTCGATTGGTGTGAGGTGCACGGCCTCGCCAGCCCGGGTGACCTTGCGGCGTGCCAGGTCGACGCTAATCTCGCCGAAAGAGAACGCCTCGCCGAGCGTTTCGGCATTGCCGCCGCGATGATGACGCCGCAACTGCGCGCGAATCCGTGCAAGCAGCTCCGACACGCCGAACGGCTTGGTCAGATAGTCGTCGGCGCCGACATCGAGCGCCACGACCTTCTCCGCTTCCTCGTTGCGTGCGGACAGCACGATGATCGGCATGTCCGTCCAGCTCCGCACTTCCCGAATGACTTCCACGCCGTCGATGTCCGGCAGGCCCAGATCCACGATCAGCAGATCGGGCTTGCGCGTGGCCGCCTCGACCATGCCCTGCCTACCGGCCTCCGCCTCGTGAACGATCATGCCTTCGGCTTCGAGCGAGGTGCGCAGAAATCGGCGGATTTGTCTTTCGTCTTCGATCACCACGATGGTGACGGTCGGTTCACTCATGTTCTCGTGTCGCGTTGGTGCCTGGCTCGCGTGTCGGATTCGCGTCGTCGTGATGGGCAACGGCGTCCTCGTCGAGGCGCGCGTGCCGACCCGGCGCTGCAAGGTCGTCGTCCTGCTCGGCGAACGCCGCATCGCCCCGCATGGGCGCCAGTGGGGCAAGGGGGCCAGGGGGAGCCTCGGGCGGGACTTCGAGGGGCAGCGTGAAGGTGAAGCGCGCGCCGTGCCCCTGTGGCACGTTGTCAGCGTGGATTCTACCGCCGTGCGCCTCGACGATGGCGCGACAGATGGCCAGGCCGAGCCCGATGCCGGGCTTCGATGACTCTTTCTCCCCCCGCATGAACTTCTCGAAAATACGTCCCTCGGTACCCGAGGGCAGGCCGGGGCCGTCGTCGCTCACGCTCACCTCGACCATGTCGCCCCGCACGCGCGCGGCGATCTCGATGTGCGAACCGGGCGGCGAATACTTGGCTGCGTTCTCCAGCAGGTTCGCGAACAATCGCTCGAGCAGCACGGCGTCGAAGCGAAGCAACGGCAGGTCGGCCGGCACACGCGTCGTGACCGTGTGTGCGGCAAGCACTCTGCGACAGGCCCGCAACGACGTGCCGACCACTTCCTCAAGCATCTGCCACTGACGATTGAGCTGCACGCCCCCGGCCTGCAACTTCGCCATATCGAGCAGGTTGGTCACCAGTCCGGTCATGCGCTGCGCCTCCTCGTGGATGGCATCGACGAGCTCGGTGCGCAGCGGCCCCGGCGTCTGGGCATTGCGACTGAGCATGCTCGCGAAGCCGACGATCGAGGTCAGCGGCGTGCGCAGATCGTGCGAGATCGCCGACAGCAGTGAATTGCGCAACCGCTCCGATTCCATCGTCACCAGCGCGTCCTGTGCGATCTCCACGTAATGCACGCGCTCGAGGGCCAGTGCGATCTGCGCCGCGAATGTGTCGAGCAAACGTTGCTGCTCGGGCGAGCCCAGCGCGCCGTCGGCGTTCGGCTGGGCGGCAACCACGAGAACGCCGCGCGTGCGCATCGGGGCACGCAGCGGCAGGTAGTAAGCGTCCGATGCGGGAAGCGTATCGGTGCCGCGCCCCGCGGCCTGCTGACGGTCGTAGACCCATTGCGCGACGTCCGTGTCGATATGCGCCGGCATGGTCTCAACCTGCACATTCTCCACGGGCTGACGCACGCTGCCCTGACTGTCCGGCAGCAACAGGGCCACGCGCGCCTGAAACACCTCGCGCACGTGGCGCGCACCGATCTCCAGAATCTGTGGCGTCGTAAGCGCCGCCGCCAGTTCGCGCGCCATCGCATACACCGCGCCCGTACGTCGCTCGCGCCAGGTGGCCAGTCGCGCCTGAAATCGCAGACTCGTCGTCAGGTGACTGATGACGAGCGCCACCGTGAGCATGACGGCAAACGTGAGCAGGTACTGCGTATCGGAGACCGACAGCGACATCTTCGGCGGCACGAAGAAGAAGTCGAACGCCACCACCGACAGGAACGACGCCAATACCCCCGGCCCACGCCCGAGCCGCATGGCGACCACGATCACGCCGAGCAGATAAAGCATGGCGATGTTGGCGAGATCGAGGAGCGACGTGAGCTCAGCGGCAGCGAGCGACACCGCGCCGCACACGGCAGCGGCCCACGCGTAGGCGCGCCACGGGCCGCCGACGATCCCGAGTTCCGGCACCCCCGTATCGACCCAGTCGCGCCAGTCGCCGCGCACCACGCGCCCGTCCGCCGTGGCGTCGCCCACCGCCGGGGCAATGAGCACGACTTCCACGCCGCGAGCGAGCCGCACCAATGACTCGTGCAACGGCGTGCGCGCAGTCCACCAGCGCCGCGCGCCGCTCGCGCCGACCACCAGTTTCGAGACGTTGCGCATCTGCGCGTAGGCAAGCAGGGTGGTCGCCGCGTTCGCGCCGTCGAGCGTCAGTGTCTCGGCACCCAGTTCCTGGGCGAGTTTGAGTGTCGCGTATGTCGCTTCGCGACGCGCGGGCGACTGCTTCAGAATGGCGGGCGTTTCCACGTGCACGGCCAACCAGTCGGCGCGCAGACTCGCCGCCAGCCGCGCCGCGGCGCGCACAAGGGTCACCCCTTCCGGGCCCGGGCCGATCGCGACAAGCAGTCGCTCCCGCGCCTGCCAGACATGTCCGATCGACTGATCCGCGCGGTACTCGCGCATCTGCGCGTCCACGCGGTCTGCGGTGCGGCGCAGTGCCAGCTCGCGCAACGCGATCAGATTGCCCTTGCGGAAGAAGTTGCGTACGGCCCGCTCCGCCTGCGCCGGCATGTACACCTTGCCCTCGCGCATTCGCTCGAGCAACTCGTCCGGCGGCAGATCGACCAGCTTCACCTCGTCGGCCAGATCGAACACTCGGTCCGGCACCGTCTCCCAGACGCGAATACCGGTGATTTGTCCGACCACGTCGTTGAGCCGTTCCAGATGCTGCACATTGAGCGTGGTGTACACGTCGATGCCCGCCCCCAGCAACTCCTGAACGTCCTGCCAGCGCTTCGGGTGTCGGCCGCCGGGCACATTCGTGTGCGCCAGTTCGTCGATCAGCGCCACGGCAGGCTTACGCGCGAGCATGCCGTCGAGGTCGAACTCTCGCAGCACCCGGCCACGATACTCGACCGACTGCTGCGGCAACACTTCGAGGCCTTCGAGCAAACTCGCCGTTTCTTCGCGGCCGTGCGTCTCGAGCACGCCGACCACGACGTCGGTGCCCTCCTCGCGCAGCTTGCGCGCGGCCTGCAACATCGCATATGTCTTGCCGACGCCAGCCGACGCACCGAAGAAAATCTTCAGACGCCCGCGCTGCTCGCGCGCTTCGTCGCGATGCAGCTTGTCGAGCAATTCGTCGGGATCGGGGCGTTCCATGCCTGCCATCGAATCATTCCAGTGAAAGTACGCCAATCGAGAGAGTCGGGAGGCTTGCCCTCCCCGAAACCGCGCGACGAGAGAAGGGTCACGGGTCGGCCACGCCACCCTCCCGTGCCGCGCAGCCCGGACAACATCACCGGTCGCCCGATGACGCGAAAGGCGGCGAGCCAAAGGCGCACCGCCAATCTACCGCAGGCGACCGGGCAAAACCAGCGATTCCCGGTCAGCGGCCGCCGTCGGCCTGCTTATCGGACGCCGCCGTGCGCCGACTCGTCCAATGCCATGTTGAGTCTCAGAACATTCACCCGGGGCTCTCCGAAAATTCCCCACTGGCGGCCCGACGTGCAACGCGCCACGAGTGCCTGCACGGCGTCCGGCGTCATGTTACGGGCCTTGGCCACGCGCGCGATCTGATATGCGGCGGCGGCCGGGCTGATGTCCGGGTCGAGCCCGCTTGCCGACGCCGTCACCAGATCGGCGGGCACCGGCAATGTGGCGTCGGGATCGGCGTCGCGCAGCGCGGCGATGCGCGCCTTGACGGCGTCGGCGAGGGCGGGATTGAGCGGACCGTAGTTCGACCCGCCGGACGCCGTGCCGTTGTCCGGGTTAGGCGCCGTGGCCGACAGGCGTCCCCAGAAGTATTTCGGCTCGTCGAAATTCTGGCCGATCAGCGACGAGCCCACGGCCTTGCCGCTCCCGTCGAAGACGAGGCTGCCGGCTGCTTCGTGCGCGAACGCCGCCCGGCCGATGCCGGTGACGACGAGCGGATATACCAGACCCGTGATGACCGAGAGCACCACGAACAGGCTCAACATCGGTCGCAAGAGGGTTTTCATGACATCGATTCCTTGAAGTATGAGCAAGTGGCCCGGGCACCGCGTGCCCGGGCGCCGCGAGATCAGGCCCAGCCCATCGCGGCGATGAACATGTCGATCGCCTTGATGCCGACGAACGGCACCAGAATCCCGCCCAGACCGTAGATCACGAGGTTGCGGCGCAGCAGCGTTGCGGCGCCAAGCGGGCGGTATCTCACGCCCTTTAGCGCGAGCGGAATCAGCACCACGATGATGAGCGCGTTGAAGATCACCGCGGACAGGATGGCCGACGACGGGCTCGCAAGCCGCATCACGTTGAGCGCGTCGAGCTGCGGATACGTCGTGGCGAACGCGGCCGGAATGATCGCGAAGTACTTCGCCACGTCGTTGGCGATCGAGAACGTGGTGAGACTGCCGCGCGTCATGAGCATCTGCTTGCCGATCTCGACGATCTCAATGAGCTTGGTCGGATTCGAATCCAGGTCGACCATGTTGCCGGCTTCCTTTGCCGCCTGCGTGCCCGAGTTCATCGCCACGGCCACGTCGGCCTGCGCGAGGGCCGGCGCATCGTTCGTGCCATCGCCTGTCATGGCCACCAGCTTGCCTTCGGCCTGGTATTTGCGAATCGTCTCGAGCTTCGCTTCCGGCGTGGCTTCCGCGAGGAAGTCGTCGACACCGGCTTCAGCCGCGATGGCAGCGGCGGTGAGACGGTTGTCTCCCGTCACCATGAGGGTCGTGATGCCCATTTGACGCAGTTCCGCGAAACGCTCCTTGATTCCGCCCTTGACCACGTCCTTCAGTTCGATCACACCGAGGGCACGCGTGCCCTGCGGGTCCTGTTCGGCCACCACCAGGGGTGTGCTGCCGCGACGCGCGATGTCGTCGACCGCCGTGGCGAGCGCCGCGGGCCACACGCCGCCGGCCGCTTCCACATAGCGCTTGACGGCGTCGGCTGCGCCCTTGCGAATCTGCCGATCGGCCAGGTCAACGCCGCTCATGCGCGTTTGGGCGGAGAACGGGATGAACGACGCATGGAGGCCACTCATCTCGCGCTCGCGCAGATTGAAGCGCTGCTTGGCGAGCACCGCGATGCTGCGGCCTTCCGGCGTCTCGTCGGCCAGCGACGCGAGCTGCGCGGCGTCGGCCAGCGCGCGCTCGTCAACGCCCGGCGCGGGCACGAACTGCGAGGCCTGTCGATTGCCGAGCGTAATCGTGCCGGTCTTGTCGAGCAACAGCACGTCCACGTCGCCCGCAGCCTCGACAGCGCGGCCGGACGTGGCAATGACGTTGGCCTGCATCATGCGGCTCATGCCTGCCACCCCAATGGCCGAGAGCAATCCGCCGATGGTCGTCGGGATCAGGCACACCAGCAATGCCACGAGAACAGTGATCGTCACCGGCTGTCCCGCGTGCGTGACGAGTACGCTGTAGATCGAGTAAGGCAGCAGCGTGGCCGTGGCGAGCAGCAGCACCAGCGTGAGCGCGACAAGCAAGATCGTGAGCGCGATTTCGTTCGGCGTTTTCTTGCGCTTGGCCCCTTCCACCATCGCGATCATGCGATCGAGAAACGCCTCGCCGGGATTGACCGTCACCTTCATGACAATCCAGTCGGAGAGCACGCGCGTGCCACCGGTCACGGCCGAGAAGTCCCCCCCCGATTCGCGGATGACCGGTGCGGATTCGCCGGTGATCGCCGATTCGTCGACCGAAGCCACGCCTTCGATCACTTCACCGTCGGCAGGCACCACGTCGCCGGCCTCGACGAGCACGAAGTCGCCGCGACGCAGGCTGGCACTATCGATCACCAGGCACTGCGCGTCGCGTTGCGCGGCGCGCAATTGCTTGGCCGGCACGTTCTTCTTCGCCTGCCGCAGCGACGCGGCCTGTGCCTTGCTGCGCCCTTCGGCCAGCGCTTCGGCGAAGTTCGCGAACAAGACCGTGAACCACAGCCACAGCGCGATCGCAAGGATGAACGGCGCGCTCGTCTCGGCGTGGCCCGCCAGGGCCATGCCGAAGAGCACCGTGGTAAGCACGCTGCCGACGTAGACCACGAACATCACCGGGTTCCTGGCCTGCGTGAGCGGATGCAGCTTGCGGAACGAGTCGACGATGGCCGGCTTGACGATGGCGGGGTCGAACATCGACTTCACGGCCGACGCATGCCCTTCGCCCACCGGCCGGGTGACGGTATTTCCTGAGGTTTGATTCATGAGTGCCTCGAATGCCTCGCTTCAATATTCAATGCGCACCGATCATCGCCAGATGTTCGGCGACCGGACCCAGTGCGAGCGCCGGCACGTAGGTGAGCGCGCCCACCAGGAGCACCGTGCCCAGTAGCAGCACGACGAACAGCGGCCCATGCGTGGGCAGCGTGCCCGACGTTGCGGCGATACGCTTCTTGCGAGCCAGCCCGCCTGCAATTGCCAGGACCGGCACGATCACCCAGAACCGGCCGAACCACATCGCAATGGCGAGCGTGGTGTTGTAGAACGGCGTGTTGGCCGACAGCCCCGCGAACGCGCTGCCGTTGTTGTTCGCGGCGGAGCTGTAGGCGTAGAGGATTTCGGAGAAGCCGTGGGTGCCCGGGTTTGCCACGCCGGCCTGCCCCATCGGCAAGAGCACGGCGAGCGCGGTGCCGAGCAGCACGAGCAGTGGCGTCATGAGCACGGCCACGGCCACCATCTTCATCTCGAACGCCTCGATCTTCTTGCCCAGATACTCCGGGGTGCGGCCGATCATGAGGCCGGCCACGAAGACCGCGAGCATCGCGAAGACGAGCATGCCGTACAGGCCCGAGCCCACCCCGCCGAAGATCACTTCGCCCAGTTGCATCAGCAGCATCGGCACGAGGCCGCCCAGCGGCGTGAGCGAATCGTGCATGGCGTTGACCGCGCCGCACGACGCAGCCGTCGTTACCGTGGCGAAAATGCCCGATGCGACGATGCCGAAGCGCGTTTCCTTCCCTTCCATGTTGCCGCCCGCCTGGGTGGCACTGGCCTGCTGGTCGACACCGAGCGGCGTGAGCACCGGATTGCCGGCCTGCTCGGCCGAGACGGTCGCGACCGTCGCGATCGAGAAAGCGATGGTCATGGCCGCGAGAATCGCCAGCCCCTGACGACGATCGCCGACCATGCGCCCGAACGTGTGGCACAGCGCCGCGGGAATCAGGAAGATGGCGAGGATTTCGAGGAAATTCGACAACGGTGTCGGGTTCTCGTACGGGTGCGCCGAGTTCGCGTTGAAGAAGCCGCCTCCGTTGGTGCCGAGCATCTTGATCGCTTCCTGCGAAGCCACCGGGCCCATCGGCAACGTCTGCGTCTGCGTGAGCGCGGGCACCGTCACCGGCTTGCCCGCGGCATCGGTCTTCGGCTGACCGTCGGCGCCGAGCACCGGGTTGTCGTAGTGAGTGACCTGCAGCGTCGTGACATCCTTGTAGGCGTCGAAGTTCTGGATGACGCCCTGGCTCATCAACGCGGTGGCAAACACCACGCACAGCGGTATCAGGATGTAGAGCGTGATGCGCGTCATGTCCACCCAGAAATTGCCGATGGTCTGTGCCGTATGACGCGCGAATCCGCGAATCAGGGCGATGACGACGGCAATGCCCGTGGCCGCCGACAGGAAGTTCTGCACCGCCAGGCCAAGCATCTGCGTGAGGTAGCTCATCGTCGACTCGCCGACGTAGCCCTGCCAGTTCGTGTTGGCCACGAAACTCACGGCGGTGTTCAGCGACGAGTCGGGCGACACCGCGCCGAACCCCTGCGGGTTGAGCGGCAACCAGACCTGCCATCGCTGCAGCGCGTACACGGCGAGAGCGCCGAGCGCGTTGAAGCCGAGCAGCGCCACGGCATAGGCCCGCCAGTGCATTTCCTTGCCGGGATCGATCCCGCACAGTCGATAGAGCGCGCGCTCCAGCGGCGCGAACCAGCGGTTCACGCGCGATTCGCCGGCAAGCACGTCGGCCATGAATCGGCCAAGCGGCCCCGCCAGCACCAGCAGCACGGCGAGGAACACGCCGAGCTGAATCCATGCGTTGAGCGTCATGCCAGGTCCTCCGGCTTGAACAGCGCGTAAATGAGATAAGCGAGCAGCGCGAGCGTCAGTCCGCCGCTCAGCCAGTACATGGCTGTCATTGCTTGCCTCCTACCGACGCGCAAAACGCGACAAAGCCGACGGTCGTGGCGACGAACACCCCCAGGACGCCGAGATATATCCAGTCCATGACAATTCCCTTTCGTGTGGCGGCCGGCACGCCACGGGCGCGACGCGCCCTTGCATGCGCATGCCGACCGTGCCCTGAACGATACGGATCGGCGCGTAAAGAAGGGGACAAAAGGGATAAAGGGGGTGTAAACAGCGCGTAAACACGGGCAGACGAGAAAAAGCCCGCCGATATCGCTATCGGCGGGCTTCGGCCCGGACTGACATGGGTGGCGAGCGAGGGTCGCACCGGTATCGAACCGGCGTCGAACCGACGTCCATCGGACATTACTCGCTCACGTGCGCCCCCTTGCGCCAGACCTCCAGGACTTCCTTGCTCGGTTCAAGATTCAGATTCACGTTGCGCGGCGGGATCGGTTGCTGGAACCACGTTCGCTGAATCCGGCGAATTTCGCCCGAGCTGAAGAGATGCGCCAGTGTGGTGTCGACAAAGCGCTTGAACTGCGGATCGTCGCGACGCAGAATCAGCGCATTGAGCTCCGTCTCCAGCGGCGCCCCCACGATGGCGAGCGCCCCCGGGTCGCGCGCGTTGGCGCGGAACCCCGCTAGGAGCACGTCGTCGAGCGCGAACGCCTTGGCACGCCCTGTCTCGAGCGTGAGCATCGACTCGCCGTGGTCGCGGGCCGGAATCACGCGGTAGCCGATCTTGTCGGCCTGCATGCGCGCCAGACGCTCGCCAGTCGAGCCAGCCGACGCCACGAGGTTCTGCCCCTTGAGGTCTTCCAGCGAACGGATGTTGTCTTTCGCATTGACCAGCAACCGCACTTCCGACACGTAGTAGGGATGGCTGAAGCCGACCTGCTCGGCACGCTCCGGCGTGATGGTGTTCGGTGCGCAGTCCAGATCGACCGTGCCGTTCTTGACGAGCGGAATTCGGTTCTGCGGCGTGATCTACATCTCGCGCACACGCAGATTCGGCATGTTGAGCGCCGACTTCACCGCATCGACCACCGCATGGCAGAGGTCCATCGCGTACCCGACCGGCTTGCCCTTGTCAGTGACGTAGGCAAACGGAATCGCCGCTTCACGATAGCCAAGCGTAATCAAGCCGGTATCGTGAATTTTCTTGAGGGTGCCGGTCAGTTCACCGTTCACCGAGGGCAGCGGCACCACTGACGCGTTCGCTTTGGCGGGGTTGGCCGGGGTGGCGGCCGAGGCCGCCGACATCGCCCCCAAAGCGATGCCCAAAGCCGCGATCGACAGCGACAAGCCCGCGACGAGCCGTTTGGGCCCAGCCATCCAGTTGTTGACTTCGTTGAAACCGTTCACAGCAAATTCCTATCAAATTGACAGCACGATAGGAATTTACAGATATCGCTGATGCGAGACAAAGAAGCGTTTGTCATTAGCTTATGCGCGCCTGCCGGGCCATTACTCGGCGCGATCACCGCCCTCCTGCCAGAGGGCGAGTACGTCCTCCGACGGGTCGACATGGATCTCGTGACCATGCGGCGGTACGCGGGTCTGAAGCCAGGTCGTTTGCAGACGCGCCATGTCGCCGTTGCGGAACATCTGTGCCAGCGCGGCATCGACCTGGGCCTTGAACACGGGATCGTCGTTCGGAAGTACCAGGGCGTAACGCTCAGGCCGGTCCGCGAGCGGCGGCCCGACGACCTCGAACGCATCCGGCGTCTTGCTCGTCGCGCGCAAGCCTTCGAGCAACACCTCATCCAGAGCCAGTGCCTGAGCGCGGTGCGCGTCGAGCATGCGAAATGCGTCGTCGTAATCGCGCGCCATCAACAGTTGGAACCCGGACCGGGCATGCCGCGCGCGCACGAGTCGTTCGGCGGTCGTGCCCTGCACCACCGCGAGACGCAGCCCGCGAAGCTGCGCGATGCCGTCGATGCCGCTACCCCGGCGCACCAGCAGCCGAACGTCGGTGGCATAGTACGGCAGGCTGAACGCCACCTGCCGAGAACGCTCGGCCGTGACCGTCGACGGTGCACAGTCGATGTCGATCGCCTCGCCCTTGACCATCGGTGCACGCATCTGCTCGATGACGCGTACCGGCGTGATACGCAACGCGGGCAGATTCATCGAGCGCTGCAACGCGACCACGATGCGTGCGCAAAGTGCCCATGCGAGCCCGGTCGGAGCGTCCTGCGCGTCCACATACGAGAAAGGCACCGCCGCCTGGCGATACCCCAGCACGATGCGTTCGCGCTGGGCAATACGCGACAGGGTCGGGCTGTCGGCGACGGCGTCCGGCATCGAGGTCTCCCCGGGCCATCGCGCCGCCATCTCCCCGGTCGGACGGGGCAACCTCGGCATTCCCGGCAGCGTGGGTTCACCGGCGTGTGCCACCAGCGTGGCCATGGCCAGCCCCGCGGCCAGAAGACGCCGCCGGGCAAGGCCAAAGCGAGACACGCGCGCAATACGGGCGACGCGACGCAAAACGCTCGACGACGCGGAGCCGGGCGGAAGGAAGCGCGAGAGGCAGGGCGAGAGGAAAAGCAGACAAGGCGGCAGGGACATGGTCGACGCAGACACCTGAAGGGGAAAGTGCCCACACCTTAGCAACGTCCCCCCACCCGCCCGTCCGCCACGCGCGACTTTTCGGACAATTCCCGACTAACTCACTTTGCGCATGCCATCAGCCGCGCAGCGGCGATCAACGCGTGTGCGCCAACAGCGACTGCAACAGTTGTTCGTCGTCCTCCGGCGTGGGGGCGGTGTTGTCGAAACGGACCAGGCCGGGGAATGCCGCCGCCGGGGGCAGAAAGCGCCGCAAACGATACTCCTCCCAATGCTCGAGCTTGTAGGCGTCGTTCGGATTTCCCCGGCTTTCGATACGGGCCTTCGCGCGCGCCTCGTCAAGATCGACCCACACCACGTGCACGCCCACGTCGTCGTCCACGCCGAGCCAGCCGCGGTCGAACAGCAGTCCTTCGCGCAGTTCGCGCGAGAGCGGCCCCACGACGAGCACGTTCACACCGAGTCGCAAGTTCTCCCGGGCGGTCTCCAGCAAACCGGCGTATTCCGGCTCGCGAAGGGTCTCCAGGTAGAGCGGGCTGTCGCGATCGTTCGGATTGCCGGTGAGCGCCCCCATGACCGCGGCGCTGTAGGCGCCGTAAAGGGTATCCTTGTCGAGCAGGCAGAACGCCTCGCCGCTGCGCGCGATGAGCGGTCGGATCAGACGCTTGGCGAGCGTGGTCTTTCCCGCCCCGGCATGGCCGCAGAAAAAGATGAGGCGAGTCATGCGGCCGCCTTGCGCTCGAACATCACAAAGTGCTTGCGTACCGGCTCGAGCACCTCGAACACGCCCTCGAAGCCGGCCGGAATCACGCAGGCGTCGCCCGGGCCGAACTCCGCCGCGTTGCCGTCGAGGTCGCTGATACGAATCCGGCCTTCGATGACCGAGAAGAATTCCTGGCGATGCGCACCGAACGCGATGCGCCAGGCACCGGGCTCGCACGTCCATTCGCCGCAATCGAATTC
Source organism: Pandoraea morbifera (assembly GCF_902459575.1). NCBI lineage: Bacteria > Pseudomonadati > Pseudomonadota > Betaproteobacteria > Burkholderiales > Burkholderiaceae > Pandoraea > Pandoraea morbifera. Next base: position 16,817 of record NZ_CABPSD010000021.1, on the reverse strand, counting down.
GCCGAGCGCGTCGGTATAGAACGGCCGCGTCACACGCTGCGGATTGCCCCGCACGCGGCGCGCCTCGGCGGGGTGATCGAAGATGGCATCCCCCGCCTGGGCGGGAGCGAAAGTGATAAGCGAAGGTGCTGTCATCGGTATACCCAATTCGCGAAACGACAAAGTGCCAGGCACGGGAGCGGCGGACGTCGAAACGCCGGACGCATCAGTTGAGCGCGGCGCTCAGCTTACGCCGCCATGCCGACACGGTGGCCGGGTCCGTCTCGGCGAGCGCATCGAAGATGGCCAACATCGACTTGCGTGCCGCATCGTCACCGAACGAGCGATCGCGCTGTACCAGGTCGAGCAGCGCCTGCAGCGCCGGCTCGTACGCACGATCCGCCAGATAGCGATTTGCGAGATCGAGCCGCGCCTGAAGGTTGTCCGGCTCGCTTTGCACCCGCGCGAGCAGCGCCGGCGCGGGTGGCAGATGGCTGGCCTGCTCGGCTGCCGCGATGCGCGTGGCGAGTGCCGCGATCCGGGCGTCGCCGCTCGCGGCCGTACGCGGCGAAAGCAACGCGAGCTCGGCGCGCGCGGCCCCCGCGTCGCCCATGCGGAGCAGCACGTCGACCAGATCGAGACGCACGTCGTCGTGCGCGGGGTCGAGCGCCAGCGCAGCCTGCAATGCATCGCGCGCCACCTCCGGCCTGCCCTCGGCCAACGCATCGCGCGCCACGCGACGGGCCATGTCGGCCGGGTTCGGCACGATGCGGTCGATGAACTCGCGAAGCTGCCCTTCCGGCAGCGCCCCGACGAACTGGTCGACGGGTTCGCCGTCGACAAAGGCCACCACCGTCGGCAGGCTACGCACGCCGTATTCCGCGCAAAGCTGCGCGTTCTCGTCGGCATTGATCTTCACAAGACGGATACGCCCCTGCGCTTCGGCCTCGAGCTTCTCGAGCAACGGCCCGAGCACGTTGCACGGGCCGCACCACGGCGCCCAGAAGTCGGCCAGCACGGGCACCTGATGCGAGACGGCCAGCACGTCGGCGTCGAAACTGGCGAGATTGGTATCGATCATAGGGTCTGTCGAGCGTGGTAAATTGCATGAACGACAACCGTTAGGCATGAAAAGACGCATGGCAAACGGCCGTCAGATTAGCGCATGGTAATCGCAAAACTGGGCATATCGTTACGGACGCGCTTCAGCGCTCCGGGTTCCCGCTCCGGCCGCAGGTCGCCGGCGGGGTTCACGACACGCAAGGAGGCACATGCACGCAGGCCACGGCACGGCAATTTTTTTCACCCAACTGCTTTTGCTCGTACTCGTCGGCCGCTTGCTCGGCGAGCTCATGCAGCGCCTGCGCCAGCCGGCGGTCATGGGACAGCTGCTCGCGGGCGTATTGCTCGGCCCGTCGATCTTCGGCGCGCTGCTGCCCGAGTGGCAGCATGCCATCTTTCCTGACAGCGACACCCAGAAGAAGATGCTCGATGCCGTCTCCGAGCTGGGCGTGCTGTTGCTGCTGCTCTCCACGGGGCTCGAGACCGATCTGGGGCTGGTCCGGCGCATGAAGCGCATGGCGATTTTCGCCTCGGCGGGCGGCATGTTGATCCCGTTCGCCTGCGGCTTCGCGCTCGGCTGGCACCTGCCCGACAGTTTGCTGCCACATCCCGAGGCGCGTCTCGTCACGTCGTTGTTCCTCGGCACCGCGCTGTCGATCTCATCCGTCAAGGTCGTGGCGATGGTCATCCGCGAGGTCGACTACCTGCGCCGCAACATCGGACAGATCATTCTCGCGGCGGCCATTCTCGACGACACCACCGGGTGGATCATCATTGCAGCTATCGCCGGCCTGGGCGCCAGCGGCACGATCGACCTCGGACACCTGGCGTTCAGCCTGGGCGGCACGCTGTTGTTCATCGTGCTGTGTTTCACCGTCGGCAAACGCGCGGTGGCTGTGGCGATTCGCTGGACGAACGACCGCTTCACCATCGAGATGCCGGTACTCAGCGCGATTCTCGTGATCACCTTCGTGCTCGCGCTTGCCACCGACCGCCTGGGCGTGCACACCGCGCTCGGCGCGTTCATGGCCGGCGTGATGATCGGGCAGTCCCCGATTCTCTCCGAGCAGATCGAAACGCAGTTGCGCGGTCTGATCGTCGCTCTGTTCGCCCCGGTGTTCTTCGGCGTGGCGGGACTCTCCGTCGACCTGACGATTCTGCTCGACTGGCGCATGCTCGGGCTCGTTGCGGGGCTGATTCTGATCGCGAGCATCGGCAAGTTCACCGGCTGTTTTGCGGGCGGGCGCCTTGGCGGCATGTCCTCGGCCGAAGCACTCGCGTTGGCCACCGGCATGAACGCGCGCGGCTCCACCGAGATCATCGTGGCGAGCATCGGCCTCTCGCTTGGCGTGCTCAGCAAGGATCTGTTCACGATGATCGTCATCATGGCGCTCATCACCACGCTCATCATGCCGCCGGTGCTGCGACGCGCGCTGGTGCGCATTCCGCTCTCGGCGCAGGAGAAGGCGCGACTCGAGAAGGAGGCGGCGGAGGAAAAGGACTTCCTGCCGAATGTCGAGCGCATTCTGGCCGCCGTCGACGGCAGCGCCAATGGACGCTTCGCCGCGTGGCTCGCCGGACTGACGGCCGGGGTGCGCGGCACGCTCACCACTGTGCTCGCCCCGTCGCCGGCGCCCTCGGACGGCGCCAAGGCCGACCGCGAAGTCGACGCACCGGCGCGCTCGCCCGCGCGACCGGCGAAGGACAAGTCGGCGATCGGTGCCGACGAGGAAGGCGCCGGTCGTGACGCCTACGACATCGCATTGGCCGCTGCGCAAATCGCTATCCCCCGCGCACCGGGGACCCCCGGCGTCAAGGATGACACCGGCGCCAATCCGTCGCGCGAGGCGGCTCGCCTCGTGCTACGTGAGCGCACCGGCAAGGCCCCGCCGAAGACGCCGGACCTGCCCCACGGCCCCGTCAAGGAAAGCGAAGACGGCCAGGCCGGCGACGGGAACGCTGGCGACGCCAGCCGCCGTGGCAAGTCGGCAGACGTGCCGAAACACGAACCGGTTGGTGAAGCGCATGACGACAAGCGCGTGAGCGAGGCCAGCGAGACCGGTGAATTCGTCGCGAGCGACCCGGCGGACGCGGTGCGCGAGGAGGCGGCGGCACAGCCGGACCTCAGCCACGAGGCCGCGCGCATCTCGGACGAAATCGCCAAGGGTTACGGCTTCGTCATCACCGGATTCGACACGCCGGGACAAGAGTCGGATTCCGATGTCCCGCCATTGCCGTTGCCCACGGGCGTGCTGCCGCTCACCAAGGCGTTCGACGGCGCCATCGGCATCGTGCTCGCCCACGGCGACCACGCACGCAAGCCCGATGCGCCGCTCAACATCCTCGTGCCGGTCTCGGGCACGGACTACTCGCGGCATGCCGCCGAACTCGCGATCACGTTGGCGCGGGCCGCCAACGCACCGGTGACCGCCCTGCACGTCTCGGCGCGAGTGGCGCCGGGCATGCTGCATCGGCGCTGGCGGCCCCGCGTGTTGCGCCCGGACGCCGCGGAGGCGGCCATGCTCGAGAATCTGCACGCGCTCGCTAAGCGAAATGGTGTGAAACTGCGCACGCGTCTGCTCGCGGGCGGCAAGGTCGACGACGCCGTGCTGCACCAGATTCACCACGGCAAACACAATCTGCTCGTGCTCGGCGTGCAGCCGCGTTTCGGCGATCGCCTGAACTTCGGCGCCGTCTCGCACCGCCTTCTCGAAGAGCGCCGCTGTTCGGTGATCGTGCTAAGTGCGTGATGTGCGCACCGGCCGCGCGAGCACCGCAATGAAAAAACGCCTGGACGATTCGATGCGCGCCCGCGGCAAGCCTTAGGCAGCTTCGGGACGCTTCGGGAAGCCTCAGGATGCCGCAGGCTTGCGCTCGGGCAGCGGAATCCACTCCGTCTCGCCCGGGACCTTGCCCATCTGCTGGGCCGTCCATGCGGCCTTGGCCTGTTCGATCCGCTCACGGCTCGATGACACGAAGTTCCAGAAGATGAAGCGATCGCCGTCGAGGGGCGCACCGCCGAGCAACATCAGGCGCGCCGGTCGATCGCCAGCCACGATGCGCGCGTCGGTACCGGGCGCGAGTACGCCCATGCGCTGCTCGGGCAGCACTTCATCGTTGACCGTCACTTCGCCCTCGACGGTATAGACCGCGCGCTCGGCATACTCGGGCGGCAGCACGAACGCGGCACAGGGAGCCATGTCGACGGCCAGGTAGAAGATCGGCGAAAACACCTTCACCGGCGACGTCTCACCGAAGGCCGTCCCCAGAATCAGACGCATGTGCACGCCCGGCAGAAAGATGTCGGGCAGCGACGACGCCTCGTGGTGCGCGAACGTGGGTTCGGCCTCTTCATCGGCTTGCGGCAGTGCCACCCATGTCTGGATGCCGTGCACGTTGCCACCGCGCTGGCGCACGTCATCCGGGGTGCGCTCGGAATGCACGATGCCACGCCCGGCGGTCATCCAGTTCACGGCGCCCGGTGTGATGCGTTGATCGCTGCCGAGACTGTCGCGGTGCCAGATTTCGCCATCGAAAAGATACGTGACAGTGGCCAGCCCGATGTGCGGATGCGGGCGAACGTCCATGCCCTGCCCCGGTGCAAGCGTGGCCGGCCCCATGTGATCGAAAAAGATAAACGGCCCGACCGTCTTGAACGGCAGGCTCGGCAGGCTGCGCTGCACGGTGAAGGCGCCGATGTCGCTCAGGTGTGGCTTGAGTACGGCAAGGAAGGGACTCGTGGAATCGGTCATGGCGCATTTCTCCTGCGGTCTTGGGGGACTGGGTGAAGCGATTGTAGAGGACATTGCGGGCCGGCTCCATGACACCTGCGCATGATTGCCGCGACGCGGCGCATGCTGCGCACATGCGCCGCGCCCATCGATCCTATAATGCAGGGATCCCATGACATTACCCGCACGCATGACGCGTGCATCCGCTTATGAACAAGGCCTTCGTCAAGGAAGACACCGGCGACGACGACGACGATCTCGACGCCGGCGCACCGCCGATTCCACCGGGCACCAAGAACTACATCACGCCGACGGGCTACCGCCGTCTGAAGGACGAGTTGCTCGACCTCATCGACAATCAGCGCCCGGAGGTGGTGAAGATCGTGTCCTGGGCGGCGTCCAACGGCGACCGCTCGGAAAATGGCGATTACATCTACGGCAAGCGGCGCCTGCGGGAAATCGACCGGCGCATCCGCTTCCTGACACGTCGGCTGGACAACGCCGAAGTGGTGGACACGCGTCGCCAGGAGAATGTCGACCAGGTGTTCTTCGGCGCGGAAGTTACGTACGCCGACGGCAAGGGAGACGAGCACACGATCATGATCGTCGGCATCGACGAGGTCGATCTCGAACGGGGTCACGTGAGTTGGATTTCGCCGATCGCCCGCGCCATCACCAAGGCGAAGGTCGGCGACACCGTGCCGCTTCGCACGCCGGCCGGACTCGACCAGATCGAGATTCTCGACGTGCGCTATCCGCCGCCGTCGGAGTGACGACCGCCGCCGATCAGTAGTCGCCGCGCTCGCGCGTGATGCGCATGGCGTGATTGGCTCGCACCTCTTCCTGGTGACGCTCGCTCGGCCGCTCGCGTGCCACGCGCATGACGTCCGGGTTCACGCGCACGCGCCGCATCACGTTGGCCAGATGCACCCGGTCGCTGACCTGGATGAGGAATCGCAGCGTGGCGGATTCGTCGGGCACCACTTCGTCCATTCCGATATGCACGATGTTGGCGTCCGACGCCGTGATATCGGCCGCGACCCGCGAAAACACGCCGCGGTTGTGACGCACCAGCACCTTGATGCCCACGTCGAACAGGCGGCCAGGCTGAGGCGCCCAGGCGACGTCGATCCACCGCGTGGGGTCCTTGCGATGGATGCGGCGCGCCACCGGGCATTCGGTCGTATGAATCGCCATGCCCAGCCCGATGCCGATGTAGCCCATGATGGCGTCGCCCGGAATCGGACGACAGCATGACGAGAACTGCACCGACATCCCTTCCGTGCCGGTAATAAGCACCGGCGGCCCGACGGTCTCCTCGCCGTTGCGGGGCGAATCCGGATCGTCCGGGCTATCCGCGTCGTTCTCGCTTTCCTTGCCCGACGAGAGCACCGCGAGGCGCTTGGCGAGCACGGCGGCCACACGGCGTCCGAGACCGATGTCGGCAAAGATGTCCTGTCGATCCTTGTTGCCCGTCCACTGCGCGAGCTTGTCCCAGATCTCGGCGCTGATCTCGGCCATCGTCAGACCGTACCCCTTGAGCGCCTGCTCGACCAGGCGTTCGCCGAGCTGCACCGACTCGGCAAAGCGCATCGTCTTGAGGTAATGCCGAATGGCCGAGCGCGCCTTTCCGGTGCGCACGAAGCCGAGCCACACCGGGTTCGGCTTCGAATAGGGCGCCGTGATGACTTCCACGATATCGCCGTTCTTGAGCTCCGTGCGCAGCGGCAGCAACTCGTTGTTGATCTTCACGGCCACGCACTGGTTGCCCAGATCGCTGTGCACGGCGTAGGCGAAGTCGAGTGCCGTGGCGCCGCGCGGCAGCGCCATGATGCGCGCCTTGGGCGTGAAGACGTAGACGGCGTCAGGGAACAGGTCGACCTTGACGTGCTCGAGGAACTCCGTGGAATCGCCCGTCTCGCTCTGAATGTCGAGCAGCGACTGCAGCCATTGATGCGCGTGCTTCTGCACATCGTTCATGTCGGCGCCGCCGTTCTTGTACAGCCAATGCGCCGCCACGCCCGCTTCCGCGATCTCGTGCATGCGGCGCGTGCGAATCTGGAACTCGATGGGGGTTCCGAACGGGCCGACCAGCGTGGTATGCAGCGACTGGTAGCCGTTGACCTTGGGGATGGCGATATAGTCCTTGAACTTGCCCGGCACAGGCTTGTAAAGGGCGTGCAACACGCCCAGCGCCAGGTAACACTGCGCGTTGGACTCAACCACGACACGGAAACCGTAGACATCCAGCACCTGCGAGAAAGACAGCTGCTTTTCCTGCATCTTGTTGTAGATGCTGAAGAGCGTCTTCTCGCGGCCGAAGACATCGGCGCTCACGCCGCCGTCCTTCAGGGCTTTTTCGACGGCGTCGAGAATCTTGCTCACGACCTCGCGCCGGTTGCCGCGCGCGGCCTTCACGGCCTTGTCGAGCACGGCGTAGCGACGCGGGTAGTAGTTCGCGAAGCTAAGGTCCTGCAGCTCGCGATAGGTATTGTTCAGGCCCAGACGGTGGGCGATGGGCGCGTAGATGTCGAGCGTTTCGCGCGCCACGCGGCGCTGCTTCTCCGTCGAGGTCACGCCCAGCGTGCGCATGTTGTGCAGCCGATCGGCGAGCTTGACGAGGATCACGCGAACGTCGCGCGACATCGCCAGCAGCATCTTGCGAAAGCTTTCGGCCTGCGCCTCTTCCCGGCTGCGAAACTCCATCTTGTCGAGTTTCGACAGACCGTCGACCAGCTCCGCGACCTTCGGCCCGAATCGCTCGGCGAGTTCGGCCTTCGTCACGCCCTGGTCTTCCATCACGTCATGCAACAGCGCTGCCATGATCGATTGCGCATCGAGCTTCCACTCGGCACAAATTTCGGCAACGGCGACGGGATGGGTAATGTAAGGCTGTCCGCTCTGGCGATACTGGCCCAGGTGGGCTTCATCGCTGAACTGGAATGCCTCCTTGATCTGCGCGAGGTCGCTCTCCTTGAGGTATTCCCCAAGCATGCCCTTCAGACGGGCGATCGAGACGACCTCGTGCTTGCGCGGCTGTTCGGGCGTGGCCGTCGGACCAAAAAGGTGCCGATACGACTGCTCGAGCAGCGCGTCGATGTACTGCCGCGTGGCGCTTTCGCCCTTCTTTTTCTTGCGTTCGGGCTTCGGCTCCCCCGCTTTGGGTTCATCCGCAGCGATGGACGCGGCCGGAGATTTCGCATGACTCATACGTGTACCTGCATCGTCGAGCGGCCCGGAACGTCACATCGCATCAGTGCAGTCTCCCGATCAGACCGGCACTTTCTTGAGCATCTCGATGCCGACCTGACCCGCCGCGATTTCACGCAGCGCGACAACGGTCGGCTTGTCCTTGTTGTTCTCGAGCTTGGGCGTATGACCCTGCGCCAGTTGGCGGGCGCGGTACGTCGCGGCGAGCGCCAGCTCGAAGCGATTCGGGATCTTTTTCAGGCAGTCTTCAACGGTAATTCGGGCCATAGGGAGGTTCCTTCTAGATATAGTCCGTATTCTATCGCAGCCGGCGCACACCCGCGCAAAACGCTAGCGCCGCCGGTGATTGCGACGGGGTTACTGGGGCTCGTTCGGTGCGTGGATGTCCAGGTCGGTGAACAGTGTCTTATGCCGCGCATATTGCGACGGGAAACGCAGTCGTGTCGCAGTGAATACCGACTGCAACTGTGCGAGCGCGCGCTGGAAGTCGTCGTTGATGATGATGAAGTCCGCTTCGGGCGCGTGGGCGATCTCGCCGCCGGCGGCGAGCAGGCGTCGCGCGATCACGTTGGGCTCGTCGGTGCCGCGCTTTTTCAGGCGCTCCTCGAGCGCGGCGATCGACGGCGGCAAAATGAAGATGCCCACCGCGTTCGAGAAGCGCTTGCGCACCTGCTGCGCGCCCTGCCAATCGATCTCCAGCAGCACGTCGCGGCCTTCGCGCATCTGGTCTTCGATCCACACGCGCGACGTGCCGTAATAATTGCCATGCACTTCCGCGCTTTCGAGAAACTCGCCGCGCTTGCGACGTTCGAGAAACTGTTCGACGGAAATGAAGTTGTAATGCACGCCCTCTTCCTCGTTCGCACGCGGTGCACGCGTCGTGCACGAGATCGACAGGCGAACTTCGCCGTCCTGCGCGAGCAGCGCGTTTACGAGTGTCGACTTGCCCGCGCCGGACGGAGCGACCACCATGAACAGGTTGCCGGGATACACGGCGTGCATCGGGGTTTGCGGGGCTTGGGATGGCGAGGACATGCGGGTTACTCCAGATTCTGCACTTGCTCTCGCATCTGCTCGATGTAGAGCTTGAGCTCCATCGACGCATCGGCGAGTTCCTTCGAGGCCGCCTTCGAGCCGAGCGTATTCGCTTCGCGATTGAGCTCCTGCATCATGAAGTCGAGCCGTTTTCCGACCAGTCCCCCCTTCTCGAGAACATGACGGGTTTCCTTCAGGTGAGCGTCGAGCCGCGTGAGTTCTTCCGCGACGTCGATGCGCACGCCGTACATGGTCACTTCCTGACGGATGCGCTCGGCGATTTCGTCCTTGCCGGGCGCGGCCGATCCTTCCGGCACCACGACGCCCAGCGCTTCCTGCAAGCGATCGACGATCTTCTGCTGGTGACGCGCGATCAAATCGGGCACCATCGGCTGGAGGTCGACGAGAATCGTCTCCATTTTCTCGATGCGCTCGATCAGGCTGACCTTGAGCTGGGCGCCTTCGCGCCTGCGCACTTCGACGAGCTCGCCGATGGCGGCGCGCCCGGCATCGATTACGGCGTCGCGCAGCGCTTCGGCCGTCACCGACTCCTCACCGAGCACCCCGGGCCAGCGGAGGATTTCGCCGGTGCGCATGCGCTCCGCATCCGGGAAAAGCTTGAGCACCTGTTGCTCGAGATCGGCGAGTTGCTTCACGGCGTCGAGGTTGAGCGCGCCGCTCGTGCCGCTCTCGGGACGCTGCACGTTGATGCGGATGTCGACCTTGCCGCGCGAGAGCTTGGCGGTGAGCGATTCGCGCAGCACGGGCTCGCACGCACGCGCTTCCTCGGGCATGCGAAATGCCAGATCGAGAAAGCGCGAGTTGACCGTGCGCAATTCGACCGACACGCTCGCGCCTGCGGCTCCATCGGCATGCGCAATGTCGCGCGTGACGCTGGCGTAGCCGGTCATACTGTAGATGTTGTTGTCTTTCATCGGGGTGACCGGTGCCACGGCCGCGCGAGGGATTCTCAACGGGGCAGGGCGGCGACCGGATTCGCATGCAATGGATGAAACGCGATTATCGCATTTTCCGGCCCTTCGCTCAGGAATCGGCGCGCGGCGGCGGCGCGTGCCGCCAAGGTTGCGGCGTTTAGCGATACCATTCGGGTATTGCCGCATCCATTCACCTCGCAGGACACCCACACATGACGCCCATCACCCGACCGGACGGCCGTGCGCTCGACGCATTGCGCCCCGTGCGCATCACCCGCCAATACACCCGCTACGCCGAAGGCTCGGTGCTCATCGAATGTGGCGAGACGAAGGTCATCTGCACGGCCAGCGTGGAAGAGAAAGTGCCGGGATTCCTGCGCGACTCCGGACAGGGCTGGCTCACCGCGGAGTACGGCATGTTGCCGCGCGCCACGCACACGCGCGGCGACCGTGAGGCCGCACGCGGCAAGCAAAGCGGACGCACACAGGAAATCCAGCGCCTGATTGGCCGCTCGCTGCGCGCCGTGTTCGATCTCGAGAAGTTCGGCCCGCGCACCCTCCAGATCGATTGCGACGTGATCCAGGCCGACGGCGGCACACGTTGCGCGTCGATCACCGGCGCCTTCGTGGCGGCGCATGACGCCGTCTCGAAACTCGTTGCCGAGGGCAAGCTCGAATCGTCGCCCATTCGCGCGCACGTCGCCGCCGTGTCGGTCGGTTTGTACCAGGGGCACCCGGTGCTGGACCTGAACTACGCGGAAGACTCCGCCTGCGACACCGACATGAACGTCATCATGACGAGCGAAGGCGGCTTCGTCGAAATCCAGGGAACGGCCGAGGGCGAGCCCTTCACGCGCGCGCAGAGCAACGCCCTGCTCGATCTGGCCGACGCCGGCATTCGTCAGTTGATCGACGCGCAGAAGCGCGCGCTGGGAGCCTGACGATGGCGATGCAGAAGATCGTGCTGGCGTCGAACAACCCGGGCAAGCTGCGCGAGTTCGCGTCGTTGTTCGAGCCGCTGGGTATCGAGCTGATTCCGCAGGGCATGCTCGGCGTTTCCGAGGCGGAGGAGCCGCACGTCACCTTCATCGAAAACGCGCTCGCGAAGGCTCGTCACGCGTCCGCGGCGACCGGCCTGCCCGCGCTGGCCGACGACTCCGGCCTGTGCGTGCCGATTCTGGGCGGTGCGCCCGGCGTGTATTCCGCGCGTTATGCGGCTCGCGCCGGGCGCGAGAAATCCGACGCCGCGAACAATCGTCACCTGATCGAGCAACTCGCCCCGCACGCGGACACGCCCGGCTATCGCGACGCGTATTACTTCGCTGCACTGGTGCTCGTGCGTCACGCGAACGACCCGCAGCCGATCATTGCCGAGGGGCGCTGGGACGGCGAGATTGTCGACACGCCACGCGGCGCGCACGGTTTCGGCTACGACCCGCACTTCCTCATTCGCTCGCTGGATCAGACCGCCGCCGAACTCGACCCCGCCGTGAAAAACGCCCATAGCCATCGTGCCCGCGCCCTGCGCGTGCTGCTCGAGAAGCTGGGCCGGGAGGCGTAAGCGGTATGAGTCACTCCACGTTGCCCGTGCAGACCTTCCTGCGACCCGGCCAGATCAGTCTTCCGGCATTGCCGCCGATGTCGTTGTACGTGCATTTTCCGTGGTGCGTGCGCAAGTGTCCGTATTGCGATTTCAACTCGCATGAATGGCGCGGCGACGGGGGTGCGCAGGCGTTTCCGGAGCAAGCCTATCTCGACGCCCTGCGCCAGGATCTGGAGCAGGCGCTGCCGCTGGTGTGGGGACGTCCGGTGCACACCGTCTTTATCGGCGGGGGCACACCGAGCCTGCTCTCGGCCGCCGGCCTCGACCGGCTGCTCTCGGACCTGCGCGCCCTGCTCCCGCTCGACGCCGACGCCGAAATCACGATGGAGGCGAATCCCGGCACGTTCGAGGCGGACAAGTTCCGCAGCTTTCGCGCAAGCGGCGTCAATCGCCTGTCGATCGGTATCCAGAGCTTCAACAGCGAGCATCTGAAGGCGCTCGGGCGCATTCACGACGGCGACGAAGCGCGCCACGCCATCGAGATCGCGCAGGCGAACTTCGAGAACTTCAACCTCGATCTGATGTTCGCGCTGCCGAACCAGACGCTGGCGCAGTGTCGGCAGGATGTGGAGACAGCGCTCTCGTTCGCGCCGCCGCATCTGTCGCTCTATCACCTGACGCTCGAGCCGAATACACAATTCCACAAGTATCCGCCGACCGTGCCCGACGACGACACCGCCGCGGACATGCAGGACTGGATCGCCGAGCGCACGGCCGCGGCCGGCTACGGGCACTATGAGGTGTCGGCCTATGCGCGAGCGCATCGGCGCGCGAAGCACAACGTGAATTACTGGGAATTCGGCGATTATCTCGGCATCGGCGCGGGGGCGCACAGCAAAATCTCGTTCCCGCACCGCGTGTTGCGCCAGATCCGGCACAAGCATCCTCAGCGGTTCATGGAAGCGGCGGCCGCCGGCAATGCGATTCAGGAAGAACGGGAGGTCGACGCGCGCGACCTGCCCTTCGAGTTCATGCTCAACGCGTTACGGCTGACCGACGGCGTGAAGAGCGAGCTGTTCGCCGATCGCACCGGGCTGCCGATGGCGCGCATCGCGAAGGCGCTGAGCGAGGCGGTCGCGAAGGGATTGATCGTCGACGATCCGCAGCGCATCGCGCCGACCGAGCTCGGACAGCGTTTCCTGAACGACCTGCAGGGCATGTTCCTCGATCGCGACCCGGCGTGATCCTCGTCGGCGCCGGAATCAACCCGGCGCCGTCCTCATCTCCCGCAATGCCTTTCGAATGATCTTGCCGGTGACGGTCATCGGCAGCTCCGGCAGGAAGACGACCTTGCGCGGGTATTCGTGCGCCGCGAGGCGGTGCTTCACGAAGTCCTGGATTTCCCTGGCGAGCGTGTCGGACGGCCCGTAGCCTTCGCGCAGCACGATGAAGGCCTTCACGATTTCCGTGCGAAGCGCGTCGGGCTCGCCGATCACGGCGGCGAACTGCACCGACGGATGCCGGATCAGGCAGTCCTCGATCGGCCCTGGGCCGATCCGATATCCGGCGCTGGTGATCACGTCGTCCGAGCGCCCGGTGAAGGTGATGTATCCCTGTTCGTCGACGAAACCCGAATCGCCTGTGAGCAGGTAGTCGCCGCGATACTTTTCCATCGTGGCGTCGGGGTTGTGCCAGTAGCCGAGGAACATGACCGGGTTGGGTCGTGCGATCGCGATGTTGCCGACGGCGCCAACGGGCAGCGGCTTGCCGTCGTCGTCGACGATGGTGACGTCGTGGCCGCGGACTGCGCGTCCGATGGCGCCGGGCAGCGCCGGGAATTCCGCTGCGCACGACGACACCACCATGTTGCATTCCGTCTGGCCGTAGAACTCGTTGATCTCGACGCCGAGATGCTCGCGCCCCCAGGCCAGCAGTTCAGGGCCGAGCGACTCGCCGCCGCTGGCGACCGAGCGCAGTTGCAGGGGCCAGTGCTCGCGCGGCGACGCCACGGTGCGCAGCATCTTGAGCGCCGTGGGCGGGAGGAACGTGTTGCGCACACCGTGGCGCGCCATGAGGTCGAAGGCGGCGACGGGATCGAACTTCTCGAAGCGGCGCGAGAGCACCGGAACGCCATGGTGCAGCGCGGGCAGCAGCACGTCGAGCAGTCCGCCGATCCAGGCCCAGTCGGCGGGCGTCCAGATGAGGTCGCCCGCCTGAGGAAACCCGTTGTGCGACGTTTCGACGCCGGGCAGGTGGCCGAGCAGGACCCGATGCGCGTGCAGTGCGCCCTTGGGCTTGCCGGTCGTGCCGGAGGTGTAGATGATCAGCGCCGGCGCGTCGGCTCGGGTCTGGACGGGTTCGAATTGCGCGTCACGCGAGGCGATGGCCGGCCAGAGCGCGAGCAGGCCGTCTTCGGCCACGCCCCAGTCCTGGTCGTCCGTCACGTGATGGTGCGCTTCGGGAAGGTCGTCGTGCACGACATAGACCAGGCGCAGATCGGGCAATTCGGCGCGGATGTCGTCGATCTTGCCGACGCTCGCGAGGTCGGTCACGAGCACGGTTGCGCCGGAGTTCTGTAGCCGATAGGCCAGCGCTTCGGGACCGAAAAGCGTGAAGAGCGGCACGGCGATGGCGCCGAGCTTGTAGGCGGCAACGTGGGCGACGAGCGTGGCGGGCGACTGTGGCAGGAAGATGCCGATGCGGTCACCGGTCTTGACGCCGTTGGCGCGCCATTCGTTGGCGAGTTGATTCGAGAGTTGCCTGAGGGTATCGAACGTGAGGCGCACGTGCGAGCCGTCGGCGCTTTCGTGGATGAGGGCCAGGCGATTCGTGCCATCGGCCCACTTGTCGCATACGTCGACGCCGATGTTGTAGAGCGTGGGAATCTGCCACGCGAAAGGCTGTGCGGTCTGGGCAGTTTGCCCGTCGGTCGCGCGTTCACCGCTGGCGTCATTCGACGTCTCTTTGGCGTGGGCGCGGGAGGTGTCGGCATCCATGCGCTGTCTCCGGGTCATGTCTGGCCTCGCACGGGAACGCGAAGGGCGTTCACCGCACGTCTTCAAGCATGATGCATGCCGGAGGCGGACAAAACAAGGGGTGTCCGGGGGAAACACTAGGATTTGAGCGGGGTGCGAGGTGATTTCGGTGAGAAGGTAGCTTCACACGACGTGATGAGCGGGTATAATGCCGGCTGCCGTGCGGTACCGGTCTGCGTTGGGCACCCGACGCCGAATCTTCCCGGACCGCACGCATCCCCAGCCGTCCCGTCGGACGGCGCCTGTGCCGCGACAGCCCGTCGTGCGCAACGCCTCGGAGGCGTGCCAGAGTGGTTTAATGGACTGGTCTTGAAAACCAGCGAAGGGGTAACCCTTCCGTGAGTTCGAATCTCACCGCCTCCGCCAGAATTTCTTGGTTTTCACGGTAGTGGTTACTGACCTTCGCCGACAGTGCTCCGCAATTTTTTCTGGGGCGCTCCGCAAAAAGCGCGATTTTCACACCGGGTAGCCCAACCATTGCACGCCGACGGGGCGGAAATTCCCAACTCCGTCCGCGCGGGGTCCGGTCGCTAGATCCAGTTTATGAAGTTCGTTAGGTTCTGGGCGTCGGCAGAGTGATCGAGGTTTGCATTCATCTCCATCATAGAAATAAACGCCAAACGCCTTGCGTCGTTCTTCGCTACGAGGCCAAGATGAGCCTCGATCGCGCCCATCTCCCAAACCCATATGTTGTGACCCCGAAGTTGTTGTGCAAGTCGAGCAATCTCGACTGACCTGGCTTGGGCAAGCATTGCGAACGCGTGCTCGGGGGTAACCACACACAAATTCCCTTGAACATCTCTCTTTGCCGGGAAATTATCGGTTCCCAACGTGAAATTGTTGGCCACCGCATTAGCCACAAACCAATCTCGGCAAGATACGAAATCCGGATCCTGATCACTAATGAAGCCCGACTGTGGTGCAGTCTTAAACATGTAGTCCAGATCAACCACAGCTTTGGGAGCGAACCCCACCTCCCTGAGAACGCGGATCATCGGCGCGACAGAACCGCTACCGCTGGCTTCAATCAAGCAAACTCTCCCCTGGCCCAACGTACGTCTAGACACCACCTTGTACATAGGAGGGATGACCATCATCTCCGTCTTTCCCTCAACGATCAACACCTTCTCCGAGAACATCAGGTAGGTGGCATGTTGAAGCGCAAATATTACTTGCGCTTGGTGCGGATGTTGGGCAATAGCCTGCGCAGCGGTGCTTAGCTTGTTTCGCACGACCGATCCCTCAGGCTGCGCCTTATAAACCACGCTTGTACTGAGAACATCGTTACCAATCAATAACGGCGAGTGAGTGGAAAAGATCACTTGAAAATTTTGAGCCGATAATGCCTTGAGCGATTCTCGAAGAACTTCAATTGCCTGTGGATGCAAATACAACTCTGGCTCATCAATAAGAAGAACCGTTGTTGCTCCATTTGCCCGCTGCTGATGAATCTGTGATGCAAGAAGCTTAATAAGTGCCATCTGAACAGATCGCTGTGCACCGTGACCAAATGACGCAAATGGACGACTCCCCCCAGCATCGTCGGATAACGAGATCGTGGCTGACTTAACCAGATCCTCGAGCGACGGAGGCTCAATATTTAGGTGCAACGAAAGTCCCGGAAAAAAATCAGCCACTGCGCTCGTTGCATCAGCTTCAAGCGTGTTTAGCTCGCGAATTCGCCCACCACCGGAAAGATGCCCGCTCAGTGCGTTGATATCAGAGACCACCGCCTGCAAAGCCTGAGCATTGTTCGCACGAATTTGATCGACGCAAAATTTAAGTAGTAAACCTATTGTATTCCTGGCCGCAAAACGCCCAACATCAACAGCAGCGTCGTCCATTGCCTCGATGTATAAAGGTTCGGGAAAAAGAACACCGATTGCGTTATCAAGGCCAGTTGGATTTACAACCCACTCGCCCGCCCCCCCATCGAAGACATCTACCCGGATCTGAGCTGCAGTAGTGACGGGAGTGTCTTGACGCCGCCTAAATCTCAACCTTCCATTATCCAAGTACCTACCCAGACTGGCTCGCTGATTTTCAGGAAGCAACGTCAGATCAACATTTGATATGAGTCCTTCAACAGTGACGGGCAATTCGGCATTATGGAAAGCGTGCTCTGTCAAAACCGACTTTCTAAGCAGCCAATTAATTGCACGCAAAACATTAGACTTCCCAGAATTATTGTATCCAATGATAGGATTAAACTGACCTGCCCCCTTCAATAGGGCCAATGGGCTTCTAGCAAAGTCCCTTTAAACCAACTCCTGGAAAGCGGCAGGAG
>NZ_CABPSD010000020.1:0-67938 GCF_902459575.1 Pandoraea morbifera | reverse complement strand
CTTCATGTTCGTCTTCTTCTCCGAAAACGAACTTTACTAGACTCCGGCTGGCCCTGTTTGTAGGGGGCAGGTCACTGCTGGCGCGCAAAGCCCGCGTGTATCGTGTTCTGGAGCGAACGGCTCCGATCAAGCGGGTCTACTCGGATAGCGAGCTCGATTTCTGGTCTGGCGCCAAAAATTACCTGGTGACGGACCGGAAACTCTCCCTCGGATGACGCTATGAAAGAACTACTATTCGCCTTGGTCCCAGGCAGTGTTTTCGTAGGACGCTATTTGTCGGGCCTTGAGCTGGGAAAACTGATCGGACTTTTCCTTATGGAGGTTGTCCCGTATTTTCTCGTAGCACTGCTGCTGGACGTTCCGCTGCTCAATGTCGTGATTGGGTTTTTCGTGTTGTACGCGATCTATGAGATTGGCTATGTTCGCAACGACATCGTCGCGAAAGACGAAGGTGCGGGGAAGACCGTGCGGTCGCTATTTTCGGATTTTCGGCTGGCAATTTTTCTGGCTGTGCGAATCCCGGTGATTTTGATCCTCGCCTTCTGGGGCGCAAAGCAGATGGATACACTCACTGTGACTGTCGCGGTCGGACTGGTCGTGTTGGCGATCACTTTCGAGTTGCACAATCGAGCGCTGGTTCCGGAGCGACGCGTCGCGACATTTCTCGTTCTGAACGTTGGAAAGATCCTCGTGCGACTGGCAATGCTAGCGCCCCTGGCTACGGTATATGTGCTGGCGGCTGCACCGCACATCATGGTCAAGTTGATCCACTATCTTGGCGCCAAGAAGCTGATCGGACTCGACGATGCGACCCTGTTTCGCCTGCGGGTGCCGATTTACCTGGGATTTGCGGTATGCATGGCGATCTACGACTATCGAATGCTGCTCATCGCGTTGCCGTTCTTTCTGAATCACTGCAAATCCAACATCGTTCGGTTTGCCGGACGCTGAGAACAATAACGGTGAGCAAGTGCACCGTGACAATGATGGTGTGAAGACCGCCAATATCGAGACGTAGACATATTTAATGTTCAATACGCTGCTGCGACGAATGCCACGAGCGGTGTGGCTAATTTTCTATCTGCTGGTCAACCTGGGCTTCTACCTGTTGATCTCGGAAACGCAACTGCTTTACGGGGAGACGCACGTCGTTCCGTTGTTGAGCGGAACTCCGGTCGGTTGGATTTTCCTGTCCCTGGCCGCCTCGTATATCGCGTTCAACGTCGTGCTATTCAGGTGGTTCAGCCGGATTGGCGTGCCGAGGCTCAAGGGTGCCAGCGACGAGGAACGTTCGAGTCGCATCATCGGACGCGTGCTTGCCGTGCTGCAGGTTCTGTTCGTCGTGTTTTTCCTGGCGACGGGGACCTATGTGGCTGGTTCGTCGACGAGAGACTCGTCGTTGCTGTCGTACCTGTGGGTGCTGTTGCCCGTTGACGTGCTCTTTTACGTTTATTACGGAATATATCGGGATACGAAATATTTTAAAATCAACGTCGTCATCTGGCTGATCTCGAATTTCATTCGCGGCTGGTCCGGCGTGCTTCTGACAGTAATATTCTTTGAATCGTGCCGCCTGATTCGCAGAGGGGCACTCAAATTTCATCATGTCGTGCTGGCCCTCGTCGGGTTGTTTGTCGGGTATCCCATCCTGTATTTTGGAAAACTTTACATTCGATATTTCGCGTTTCACGCGAACGGCGACGACGGGTTTTCTACCATGATGAATGCAATATCCGGAGACGGGACCCTCGGTATCATTGGCATCGCTTTGACCCAGGTTTTCCAGCGGTTCCAACTGATGTCCAGCGCTGTCGCGTTGTACCTGATCGGACCGGCAATGCACGATCAGGTGATGCAGGGCTCCGTCTACCCCATGTGGCTTGAAGGAATTCACGGCATCGCCCTCGACAAGGTCCTGGGTAATGCACCTGCATTGAGTCTGGGACAGGCGGTCGCGCAGTATCTGGACCCCGTGTCGCTCGACGTGAATTGGAACGTCAACCCGACATTCATTGGATGGTTTTCCGTGGTGCCGGAGTGGTCGCTGTGGAACTGTTTGTATGCGATTCTGCTTTGCGCGATGTCGGTGTGTTTTGCGAAGCTGATGTCCCGACGCGTGGAAGCGATGGATATGGTGTGGTATGCGTGGCTTGTCCTGCTTATCCCGGGCTGGTACGGCGCGTTTTTCTTGTTTGTGTATGCGCTGGGATTGATGGTGCTGGCACACCTCGCGATCGATCTGACATGGCGCAAGACCAAATGACCGCGTTGAAGCCTTGTATTCCGGCCCAGAAGATGGCCGCTGCTATGATGGCAAGATCCACATTCCCGCAAATTTTGGCCCCGCTGGGGTCGCAAAGTGCCGATGCTCGTTCTTAATTTTTACAATCTCAACAAGACCAACGGGATGTACTACTACGGTCTTGACTATGCCGAGCCTTGCGCGGATCGCGTTGGACGTATTCTCGTTCGTCCGCAACTGGTGTCGGCGGCACGGGCGGCTTTCCCGAACGTAGACGTGCGCTCATGCGGTGCTTTGGGGATGGCATGGGAAGTCGTGAAAGCGGGTTTGCGCGGAGATTTCGTGTTTACGCCGACCCCGCATCCGATTCCGTTTGTTCGGAATCAATTGGTCATTTTTCATGACATTTATCCGTTTGTCGGACGGCTTGGAAACCTGAAGCGGAATCTGTTTACGATTGGAACGCGCACGTCCGGCTGCCTCGCCGGGTATACGAATCTGACCGCCAAGCCGTTTCTCGACTCGGTGGGCATCGCACCGTCGAAACAGGTTTTTGCGCCCAGCCGATTTCCCGCCGAGCGCCCCAGGTTATCGGCACCTGAGGTCCCGGACGGCGGCGTCATCGTTGGCCTGATGGGAACGGACTCGGACAAGAAGAATTACGCCGCACTGTTTTCGTCGATTCAGCGACTCGGCATCCAGCGGCGCATCATCTTCCACGTGTTCGGTCACGACACTGAATATTACCGGTCGCTTCAAACAGCGTTTCCCGACATCGAGATGATCTTGATGCCAAGCGACAAGACGTCGATGGATCAGTTTGTCGGCGGTGTGAGCGTCGTTGTCTCGGCGACCGATGGCGAGGGTTTTGGGCGGCCGATCGCGCACGCGCTGGCGTGTGGCGTGCCTTGTCTGCTTCTCGACTGCGCGGTATTCCGGGAGTTCTTCGATGGCATGGCCGATTTCGCGCCGGATGTGGATGGGATCGCGAAGCGTTTGGGCAACGAAGCCTTCGCTCGCGAACCGGCCAGGCCGTTCGCACCGCCTGCACGCGTCGTCGACGGAATCGAGTCGACGGTGGCGCTGCTCAAGAGCCTGTCATGAAGAAGCTTTCCGCATCATTGGTGCTGTACCGAACACCTGCGAAGCTATTCGAGGCGGTGATCCGTGATTATCTGAAGGCGACGAATGACTCGCCGCTGTACATCGTCGACAACTCGCCTGAGCCGCTGAAGAGCGACCATTTCGAGTACCCGCTCGTTCATTACATTTTCAATAATGCGAACGTCGGATTTGGTGCGGGGCACAATGTCGCTATTAAGCGGGCGTGTGGGTCATCGGATGTTCATTTGTTGCTCAATCCGGATGTTCATTTCAGTCGTGATTCGATCGAGACGGTGCTTGCAGCGTTTGAGGCAGACGATGCGTTGATGGTCGCGATGCCGAAAATCGTGTATCCGGACGGATCGCTCCAGCGACTGTGCAAGCTGCTCCCGACACCCGTCGATTTGCTGGTGCGCCGATTCGTGCCGTCGCGCAAGGTTCGTGAGTTGATCGACCGACGCTACGAGTTGCACGCACTTCGGCAGGACGTTGCGAGTGACGTGCCGACCCTGTCCGGATGTTTTCTGTTTTTGCGTTCGCAACAGTTGCTGCAAATCGGTGGGTTCGACGAGCGGTACTTCATGTATATGGAAGACGTGGATCTGGTTCGTCGACTTAACGACTTCGGGCGTGTCGCTTACCTTCCGTCTGCGGAGGTGGTCCACGAGTACGCGAAGGGGTCTTATCGTAATAAGCGGCTACTCGCATACCACTTGCAGTCGGCGATTCGGTATTTCAACAAGTGGGGATGGATCTTCGACAAGACGAGACGCGCTCGAAATCTGAAGGCGCTGCGTTCTGTCGGAGCCAATTCCGCCGAGAAGTAAATCCGTGCATCGGGAGCGGTGGCCGCGCAGCTCTCGAAATGGCGGCAGACGGAATGCCCTCGTGACATTTCGCCGCAAGGTTTGGAGTCTAAGTGAATATGAAAAAAGCCATCATTACAGGTATCACCGGTCAGGACGGCGCCTATCTGGCGCAACTGCTGCTTGAAAAAGGCTATTTGGTTTACGGCACCTTCCGCCGTACCAGCTCTGTGAATTTCTGGCGTTTGGAAGATGTCGGTATCGCAGATCATCCGAATCTCAAGCGCGTCGAGTACGACCTGACGGACCTTGGCTCAAGCATTCGTTTGTTGGAGCAATGCCAGCCTGACGAGGTCTACAATCTCGCCGCGCAAAGTTTCGTCGGCGTGTCGTTCGATCAACCGTTGACGACAGCTGGGATCACTGGACTGGGTCCGGTGCACTTGCTCGAAGCCATTCGTATCGTCAATCCGAAGATCCGCTTCTATCAGGCATCGACGTCCGAGATGTTCGGCAAAGTCCAGGAAGTCCCGCAGACGGAAGCCACCTCGTTTTATCCACGTAGTCCGTACGGTGTCGCCAAACTTTACGCGCATTGGATGACGATCAACTATCGCGAGTCCTACGATATTTTCGGCACGAGCGGGATTCTGTTCAACCACGAGTCCCCCCTGCGAGGCCGCGAGTTTGTGACCCGCAAGATCACGGATTCAGTCACCAAAATGAGTTTGGGCCAACTCGATGTTCTCGAGTTGGGCAATATGGACGCCAAACGCGATTGGGGTTTTGCCAAGGAATACGTTGAAGGGATGTGGCGCATGCTGCAGGCGGATCGGCCCGACACCTACGTGTTGGCGACTAACCGAACCGAGACGGTGCGCGACTTTGTGACGATGGCGTTCAAGGCGCTGGGACAGGCCGTTGAATGGCGTGGTGCTCAGGAATCAGAGCAAGGGGTAGATCCGGCAACGGGACGCGTTCTCGTACGCGTGAATCCGGCCTTTTATCGACCCGCGGAAGTTGAATTGTTGATCGGGGACCCGGCGAAAGCACAGCGTGAATTGGGATGGACGGCAGAGACGACCCTGGAGCAACTGTGCAAGTTGATGGTTGACGCCGACCTAGAACGCAATCGACGCGGAGCTTCCTTCTAATGAATCGCAACTCGGCAACGTCGCGCGTCTTGTTGACTGGAGCACGTGGTTTCACCGGACACCATGTGCGAAAGGCATTGGAAGCCGCGGGCTATGCGGTGTATGGACTCTCGCAGGAGTCTGATGGTGACGCCAATGGCATTGCTGCAGATATCTCGGATCTGAGCGCCCTGACGCGCGTGTTTGCCGATGTCAGGCCCGACTACGTGGTACATCTCGCCGCGATTGCGTTTGTGGGACATGCGGATATCCGGCAGTTCTACGACGTCAACTTGTTCGGTACGCTCAATTTGTTTGAAGCGGCGAATCGGGCGGGTGTCACGCCCACTCGGTTCTTGATCGCCAGCAGCGCAAACGTCTATGGAAATCCGCCGATGTCGGCCGTCTCGGAAGCGGTTTGTCCGGCACCGGTGAACCATTACGCGATGAGCAAGCTGTCGATGGAGCACATGGTGCGGACTTGGTCGGATCGGTTTAACGTGACGATCGTTCGCCCGTTCAACTACACGGGGGTTGGGCAATCGGAGCAATTTTTGATCCCCAAGCTTGTCGCGCATTTCCGTGATCGAAAGCCGGAAATATCGCTCGGCAATCTTGACGTCAGCCGTGAGTTCAACGATGTGCGCATGGTGGCGAGAGCTTATGCAGATCTTCTGCATCCTGGCGTGCAAGCCGACGGGATGACCGTCAATCTTTGCTCGGGCAAGGGGTACGCGCTGGGCGATGTCGTCGCCATGCTCGAAGGGCTCTGTGGGCACAAGATCAGCATTACGACAGATCCCCGGCTGGTCCGCGCAAATGAACTGAAAGCGCTGGTAGGCGTTCCCGATAGACTGCGCGCGCTGTTACCCGACCTGCCGCAATTCGACCTAGTCGATACGCTGCGGTGGATGCTGGATTATCCGGCGTCGACAGATCATGCTTGATGACTGATACAGGCGTCGAACGACGCTGGAGGAAAAAATAGCGCCTTTGGGCGCTATTTTTTTATGCGCGGATGCTTGACACCCTGTTATCCCGTCCTACTCTTTACTGAACAGCGCTACCACCTCTGGCGGGCGTCCTTTGGTTGTTTTCGAGGCATCCGGAGATCCCGAGCGCCTCGGCGCAGCCGGTTACACGTGGCATTGGAGATTAAGCTGCCGTCGCGCGGTCGCTACCATGGCTCTCCCGATTCTCCTGATCGTCGTAGTCGTCGCTGCGCTCGCCTTTCATTTCTGGAGTCCGTGGTGGCAGACCCCGCTGGCGTCGAACTGGCACCAGATGGACGACACCCTCACCCTTACGCTGGTGATCACCGGCGTAGCCTTCGTCGTCATCAATCTTTTCGTTGCATGGGCGATTTTTCGCTACCGTCATCGCGACGGGCATCGTGCGGCGTATCAACCGCATAACCGCCGTCTCGAATTCTGGCTGATCGGCATTACGACGGTCGGCATTGTCGCTATGCTCGCGCCGGGACTGTTCGTCTACGCCAAGCTGATCGAAGCGCCGAAGGACGCCTACGTCGTCGAAGTCGTCGGCCAGCAATGGCAGTGGCGATTTCGTCTACCGGGACCGGACGGTCGACTCGGCACGTCGGACCCCAGCTATGTCACCGCCGACAACCCGCTGGGTCTGAATCCTAAAGATCCTGCGAATCAGGACAATCGCATCGTGGACGCCCCCGAGCTGCACCTGCTCGTCGGCCAGCCGGTGAAATTGCTGCTGCGCGCAAAAGACGTGCTGCACGACTTCTACGTCCCGCCGTTTCGCACGCGCATGAACATGGTGCCGGGCATGGTCACGCAGATGTGGCTGACGCCGACCCGTACAGGCCGCTTCGACATTCTCTGCGCGCAGCTCTGCGGCGTGGGGCACGCCAACATGCGTGGCGTGGTGGTCGTGGACGATAAACCCGCCTACGACGCCTGGGTGGCCAAGCTGCCCACCTTTGCTGCACTGCAATCGCAGCATGCCGGGGCAGGGGCACTGGACCCGCTCGCCGCCAAGGGCAAGTTGCTCGCGCAGGCCAAAGGGTGCGCGGGCTGCCATTCGGTCGACGGATCTGTGGGTGTCGGGCCGACCTGGCACGGGCTTTACGGGAAGACGGAGACGTTCCAGGATGGCAGTTCCGCCCACGTCGACGACGCCTATCTCACCGAATTCATCCGCAACCCGACGGCACGTGTGCCCAAGGGCTTCGCGCCGATCATGCCTAAACTGGAACTGAGCGACGACGACCTGAAGGCGCTTATCGCCTATATCCGGACGCTGGGCGCCCAACCGGCGGCGCAGCCCGGAGCACCCACGCCGTCCGCTTCATCCGACACACCTCGTCCATCCGCCATGCTCAAACCTGTCCGACATTTCGCCAATCTCGCGATTCCGATCACAGCCGTTGCTCTGGCTTCCACCGCCGTCCCCGCGCAGTCCTCGCCGCGAACCGACGCGCCCGCGATACAACTCGCGCAGAACACGCTCCAGTCGCCGCGACCGCCGGTGCAATACGCACCGCTGACGCCGTCCGCACCGGACAACCAGACGAATCAGGGAACGCAGTCACCGTCGCAACCTGCGCGTCGGCAAGGGGGGACGCCGGGGCTGCCGTTACAGAATGATCCGAACACGTACGCCCCGCCGCTGGCAATCCCGCCGCGGCAGTCCACCGGTCCGCAATCGCCGGGACCGGCGCAACCGAGTGTGCCGATGATCAGACCGGCGCCGTAGCCCGCCGCGCGTCGTACACAGACGCGCGCAGGCCGCACCGGCAACAAAGGGAGACAACGTCATGACTGGCAATGCCGAGAATGCCGACGGTTCCACCCATGCCGGTGCCCATGGTGGCTACGGTGGCTATGGTGGGCACGACGGCCCGCAGAGCTTCTGGACGAAGTACGTCTGGAGCCAGGACCACAAGGTGATCGCCGTGCAGTACGCGTGCACGGCCATTGCCGTCGGATTGGTTGGACTCGTGCTGTCCAACCTCATGCGTCTGCAACTGGGCTTCCCCGGCAAGTTCTCGTTCATCGACGCCAGCCATTACTACCAGTACGTCACCATGCACGGCATGATCATGGTGATCTATCTGCTCACTGCGCTCTTCCTCGGCGGCTTCGGCAACTACCTGATTCCGCTGATGGTCGGCGCGCGCGACATGGTCTTCCCGTTTCTGAACATGCTCAGTTACTGGGTGTATCTGCTGGCCGTCGTCGTGCTGATGGTGAGCTTCTTCGTGCCCGGTGGCCCGACCGGCGCAGGTTGGACGCTCTATCCCCCGCAGGCGATTCTGCCCGGCACACCGGGCACGGAGTGGGGCATCGTGCTGATGCTCGTCTCGCTGCTGATCTTCATCGTGGCAGCGACGATGGGCGGCCTGAACTACGTCACCACGGCGTTACAGGCACGCACGGAAGGCATGACGTTGCTGCGCATGCCGCTTACCGTGTGGGGCATCGTGATGGCGACGGTGCTCGCGTTGCTGGCGTTTCCGGCGTTGTTCGTCTCGGCGGTGATGATGTTGCTGGACAAGACGCTGCATACGAGTTTCTTCATGCCGGCGCTCGTGTCGATGGGGCAACCGCTCGCGTATCGCGGCGGCAGTCCGCTGCTGTTCCAGCATCTGTTCTGGTTCTTCGGGCATCCGGAGGTGTACATCGTGGCGCTGCCCGCCTTCGGCATCGTCTCGGACCTGATCAGTGTGCACGCGCGCAAGAACATCTTCGGCTATCGCATGATGGTCTGGGCGATTCTCGCCATCGGCGTGCTGTCGGTGGCGGTGTGGGCCCACCACATGTTCATCAGCGGCATGAATCCCTACTTCGGATTCTTCTTTGCGACCACCACGCTCATCATCGCGATTCCGACGGCCATCAAGGTCTACAACTGGGTGCTCACGCTATGGCGCGGCGACATCCATCTCACGGTGCCCATGCTGTTCGCCATAGGCTTCATCAGCACTTTCGTGATCGGTGGCCTCACGGGGCTGTTCCTCGGCAACGTCAGCGTGGACATGCCGCTGTCGAACACGTACTTCGTGGTCGCCCACTTCCACATGGTGATGGGGGTCTCGCCGCTGCTGGTGATCTTCGGGGGTATTTATCACTGGTATCCGCTCATCACAGGGCGTCGGCTGAACGACCGGCTCGGGCAGTGGCATTTCTGGATTACGTTCCTCGGCACTTACGCCATCTTTTTCCCGATGCACTATCTGGGCGTGCTCGGCATGCCGCGCCGCTACTACGAGTTCAGGAACTACAGCTTCATTCCCGACTCGGCGCACACCATGAACGCGTATATCTCGATCGCGGCGTTCGTGGTCGCGCTCGGGCAACTGTTGTTCCTGTTCAACCTCGCCTGGAGCGCGAGGCATGGCAAGCCCGCCGGGGCGAATCCATGGCGGGCCGCCTCGCTCGAATGGCAGACGCCCGACATGCCGCCCGTACACGGCAACTGGGGGCCCGTGCTGCCAACCGTCTATCGCTGGCCTTACGAGTACAGCGTGCCCGGCGACATCGACGATTTCGTGCCGCAGAATCTCGCCCCGGACCCGCGCCGCCCCGCCACGCTGGTGCAGGGCGATTCGGCGGCGCTGCACGGTGGCAAGGCGACGCCACCGCCGCCACCACCCGAGTCGCCCAAGGGAGCCACGCCATGAAACCCGTGCCCTCCTGGCCGTCCCTGCCACCCGGCGGCGTGCCTATCATGCAGCCCCGACGGCGTGCGCCGTCGCAGATCGCCCTGTGGGGATTGATGGGGGTCATCGGGATGTTGTTCTCGCTGATGCTCGTGGCCTACGTGATGCGCATGAGTCAGGGCGACTGGCGCCCGCTGCCGCCCGTCAATGCGCTCTGGGTCAACACCGGCGTGCTCGCGGCCGCGTGCATCGTGATGCAGTCGTCGGCCTCGCAGGCGCGGCACGGCGAGCTGCGGCGATCGCGGCGCGACTGGGTGCTTGCCGGCGTGCTGGCGATCGCGTTCGTTGCCGGACAGCTCTGGGTCTGGCGCGACCTGACCGTGCGCCAGCTCGGTGTGGCGGGCAATCCCGCGAACAGTTTCTTCTTCCTGCTCACCGGCTTGCACGCGTTGCACCTGCTGGGGGGGCTGGCGGCCTGGGCGTGCCTGCTGCCGCACCGGCTCGCGCACGCGACGCGCGCGCGCCGACTGTCGTTGACGGCGCAGTACTGGCACTTCCTATTCGTGCTGTGGGTGGCGCTTTTCGCGGCCGTGGTCAACCTCACGCCGGAGATCGCGCAGCGCCTGTGCGGCACCGGGGGCGTGAGCCCGTGAAGCACCGATCCGTCGTCGCCGGCGCAATTGTCCACAGGCAAGGAGTCCGATCGTGAACACGCCATCGTCCGTCGCATCCTCCGCAGCCGAGCCGCCCGGCGGCTGGCGCGGCGTCGTTACCGACTGGTCGTCGGATCGCGCGACGTTCCGCGTGCCGTGGGGCAAGGCGATGATGTGGATCTTCCTGCTCTCGGACACGTTCGTGTTCAGCAGCTTCCTGATCGGCTACATGACGGTGCGCATGTCGACCACCGCCCAATGGCCGAACCCGGCGGAGATCTTCGCGCTCGACGTGAACGGCCACCCCGTGCCGCTGCTGCTGATCGCCATCATGACCTTCACGCTCATCACCAGCAGCGGCACGATGGCGATGGCGGTCAATTACGCGTACCGGCGCGACCGCGACAAGACGGCCGCCTGCATGCTGGCCACGGCGTACATGGGCGTCGCGTTCGTCGGCATGCAGGCCTTCGAGTGGACGAACCTGATCGTGCATGAAGGCGTCCGCCCTTGGGGCAACGCGATGGGCGCGGCGCAGTTCGGCGCATGCTTCTTCATGATCACGGGCTTTCACGGGCTGCACGTGAGCGCGGGCGTCGTCTACCTGCTCACCGTGATGCGCAAGGTGCTCAACGGCACACTGGAGCGCCGCGGCAATTATCAACTCGTCGAGATCGCCGGCCTCTACTGGCACTTCGTGGATCTGGTCTGGGTGTTCATCTTCGCGTTGTTCTATCTCTGGTAGGAGGAGCGATGCAAACCTCTGCGACATCGACTTCCGCCGCGCCTCACGCGGCGACGCCCTCCGGCGATCACGGCGCGCAGCAACACCCGGTCGGCATCTATCTCAAGGTGTGGGGGCTGCTGTTCGTGCTCTCCACGTTTTCGTATCTGGTGGACTACGCCAATCTGCAAGGCTATCTGCGCTGGGGACTGATTCTCGCGCTCATGGTCGCGAAGGCCGGACTGATCGTGGCGGTGTTCATGCACATGCGCTGGGAGCGCCTCGCGCTCATCTACGCGATCCTCATTCCGCCGCTGGCGCTGTTGGTGCTGATGAGTCTGATGGCGGCGGAGGCCGACTACACGTTCCTCACGCGACTCGCCCACTTCCGCTAGGCATCACAGCAATTCCACGAGGCGCCGGTCGCTGCGGGCGCAGTATTCCGCGCAGGCCGTGCGTGCGGCCGTTGCCGCCCCGTGCACGAACAGCGGCGCGTCGGCGCGGCGCGACATCGACACGACGATGGAGGGCGGCGCCGGCTGCAAGGGCAGTTCCACGACCTCGCCGCGCGTGATCAGGTCGTCGACGAATAGCCGCGGAATCGCCGCGACGCCAAATCCGTCCTTCACCAATTGCACGATCACGGCGATCGACGGCGAGCCGGTGATGCGCGTCTCGGAGAGCGGGATGCCATGCACGCCCGCCAGTTTCGCCACGATGTCCTCCAGCGCCCGGTGCGGCGCGGTGCCGCGGCCGTAGGTCAGGATCGGGTGCTGCAACACCTGCTTGGCCAGACCACTGCGTACATTCGGGAACATGCCCGTGCGCGCGATCCAGTGCACCGGGAAGTTGGCCAGGGCGTC
The DNA here is from genome assembly GCF_902459575.1 of Pandoraea morbifera. Taxonomy (NCBI): domain Bacteria; kingdom Pseudomonadati; phylum Pseudomonadota; class Betaproteobacteria; order Burkholderiales; family Burkholderiaceae; genus Pandoraea; species Pandoraea morbifera. The sequence continues at coordinate 55,777 of NZ_CABPSD010000020.1, read as the reverse complement.
GCATACCACGCTGCTGTCGTCGCTACCCTCCACCCGAATGATGAGATCGAGTTCGTCGGCGATCAGTCGGCGCTGCAATTGCACCGAGACGTCGACGGTCAGCTCGACTTCCAGCGCGGGATAGTCGGCCGCGAGACGTCGCATGTAGTTGGGCAGCCAGCTATGGACGACCGTCTCGATCACGCCCAGCCTCAGCCGGCCGCGCAACGTACTCTCGCCGGACGCCGCCGCCTGCAGGCGCCGCGCCGCTTCGACCACGGCCCGCGCATAGCCGAGCAGGTACTCGCCGTTCGGCGTGAGACGGAACTCGCGGCTGTCGCGATCGACGAGCGCTGTCTTCAGCTCCTCTTCCAGCGCCTTGAGACGCTGTGATATCGCCGCGGGCGTGGCATGCAGCGCCGCGGCCGTGGCGCGGAAGTTGCGCAGTTTGGCCAGCGTGACGAACGTTTCGAGAAATCGTGTGTTCATGAGACTCGGCCGACCGGGAGGGTGCCCAAAACCGGCAATGAGACGATGAAAATAAATGCAACGAACCTCGGGAAAACCCGCGAATTCGTTAAGAAATTCTATACAACGACGCGTAGAAAAACTCGTTAGCGACAACTTTTTTTTCTTTCTATGCTTCAGCCATCCGATGCCGTCACGGTGTCTTTCCTTCCCGCCGGAACCGCCATGAACCACCCAGCCATGCCGAACGACCTTCTTGCGCAACGCGAAACCCTCACACCTTTCGAATTCCGTCAGGCCGTGCGCAGCGCCCAGTTTCGTGGACCGACGGCTGGTTACTGCGGCGACTTCGCGCAAGCCAATCTGGCTATCCTGCCGGTGGCGCATGCCCATGATTTCCTGCGTTTTTGCCAGAGCAATCCGAAGGCATGTCCGCTGCTCGGCGTGGGAGAGCCGGGGCAATGGCATGTGCCGTCGCTGGGACGCGAAGTGGACATCCGCACCGACGTGCCGGGCTACAACATCTACCGTGACGGCAAGCTCGCCGAGCAGGTCGACAATCTGGCCGAGTACTGGCAGAGCGACTTCGTGGTGTTCGCGATCGGGTGTTCGTTCTCGTTCGAGGACATGCTCGCCAAGGCCGGCATACCGCTGCGTCACGTGGAAGAGGGGTGCAACGTGCCGATGTATCGCACGACGATCGCGAATCAGCGCGCCGGGAAGTTCGGGGGCGAACTGGTCGTGTCGATGCGCCCGATGAAGGGCGCGGATGCGATTCGGGCCGTGCAGATCACGAGCCGTTTCCCGGCGGTGCACGGGGCGCCGATCCATATCGGCGACCCACGCGAGCTGGGCATTGCCGATCTCGACAAGCCCGAATTCGGCGATGCAGTGACGATTCGCGACGGCGAGCTGCCCGTGTACTGGGCGTGCGGCGTCACGCCGCAAACCGCGCTTATGGGAGCGAAATTGCCGCTCGCGATCGCGCACCGTCCGGGCTACATGCTGATGACGGACATCCCGAACGCATCGCTGGCGGTCTTCTGACCCGACCGCCCGCACGGTGCGACAGGTGCGCCGCAGCGACCGTCGCTTGATCCCGGCGCGTCGGCATGCCGTAAACGTTACCCGGCCTCGGGCATAGGCTTCAGGCACCACGCAACAAGCATCGCGCATTACGCAGCAAGCATTTCGCAGCAAGCATTTCGCAGCACGCATTACGCATTACGCAGCACGCACCACAACAGAACCGCGCCACGACGGCCAGCGGCGGGCGAGTCGTCGCCCGCCGGTGACCTCGCACGCCTGTCGACTCCCGCAAGACACGGCGACCGGGGGACATCAGGCGACCCAAGCGCGGCCCAAGGGCATCACACGGCAAGTCAGGACATCACCGGAGTCTCAATCTCATGGAAAGCAAAACCCCTCTCGCGCCTCCCGCTTCCGCGGCCCCCGCGACATCGTCGGAAACGGGCGGCAGCCTGTTCGGCTGGTATGGCGACGCCACGCCGCGTGAAAAGCGCGCGTTCTGGAGTTGCAAGGTCGGCTACATGCTCGACGGCATGGATACCCAGATGCTGAGCTTCGTGATTCCGACGCTCGTGGCGACGTGGGGCATCAGCCTTGCCGACGCGGGCTTCATCGGTACGCTCACGCTGCTCGCGTCCGCGCTCGGCGGCTGGGTCGCCGGCATTCTGTCGGATCGCATCGGCCGCGTGCGCACGTTGCAGCTCACGGTGCTGTGGTTCGCGGTGTTCACCGGCCTGTGCGGTCTCGCGCAGAGCTACCACCAGCTGCTCGCCGCCCGCGCATTGATGGGCTTCGGCTTCGGCGGGGAGTGGACGGCGGGCGCCGTGCTGATCGGCGAAGTCATTCGCGCGCGCGATCGGGGCAAGGCCGTGGGGCTGGTGCAATCGGGCTGGGCCATCGGCTGGGGCCTGACGGCCATTCTCTATTCGGTGTTGTTCTCGCTCATGCCCGCGGAACTCGCCTGGCGCGCGCTGTTCCTGATCGGCCTGCTGCCGGCGTTGCTCGTGCTCTTCATCCGTCGTTACGTGCAGGAGCCCGAGGTCTACCAGAAGGAGAAGGCCAAGCAGTCGGCGTCCGATGCCGGCCCCGGTCTGGCCGCGATCTTCAGCCCGGCACTGCTCTCGACGACGATCCGCGCCGCATTGCTCACGACCGGCGCGCAGGGCGGCTACTACGCCATCACCACGTGGCTGCCCACGTACCTGAAGACAGAGCGCCATCTCACGGTCATGGGTACCGGCGGCTACCTGGCGATGATCATCTTCGGGTCCTGGGTCGGCTACCTGGCGAGCTCGTATCTGACCGACCGACTGGGGCGCAAGCCGAACTTCATTCTGTTCGCCGTGGGTTCGATGGTGATCGCGTTTTCATACACGTCGCTGCCGCTCACCGACAGCGCCATGTTCTGGCTAGGCTTCCCGTTGGGCTTCTTTGCCTCGGGCATCTTCAGCGGCATGGGCGCATTCCTCACGGAACTGTTCCCGACGCGAGTGCGCGGCTCCGGCCAAGGCTTCTGCTACAACGTCGGCCGTGCCGTCGGCGCCTTGTTTCCGTTCCTCATCGGCATGCTCTCGAAGCAGTACGGCCTGGGCACGACGATCGGCATCTTCGCCGGCGTCGCCTACGGTGTGCTGATTCTTGCGGCGCTTACGCTGCCGGAGACGCGTGGACGCGAACTCGAATCGGTCGAGGCAAGCCAGCTGTAATGCCGTCATGCCGCGGCCACCGCCCGGCAAGCGAGCATGATTCACCGCGGCAGCCTTCGCTGCCGCGCCTCTCTCAACCCATGACCTCCCGATCGCGTGATGGATGCGCGGCCGCGTCCGGCAATGCCGGATCCGCCCGCCCCGGGAGACGTGCGCCCTGCACGCATTCGATTGACCGTTGCCCTTTGTTTTGAATTGCGAGTGACCCCATGACGAACGTTCTCACGCCCTCCGCCCAAAACCGCGCGCCCGCGCATCAAACCGCCTCGCGCTGGCAGTTCTGGATCGATCGGGGCGGTACCTTCACCGACATCGTGGCCCGGCGCCCGGACGGCACGCTCGTCACGCACAAGCTGTTGTCGGAAAACCCCGAGCAGTATCGCGACGCCGCCGTCGCGGGCATTCGTCATCTGCTGGGCCTGGCCCCCGGCGAGCCGATCACGCCCGAGCGCGTCGACATGGTGAAGATGGGCACGACCGTGGCGACCAATGCGCTGCTCGAACGCAAAGGCGAGCCGCTCGCGCTGGTGACCACGCAGGGCTTTCGTGATGCGCTTCGCATCGCGTATCAGAACCGGCCGCGCCTGTTCGACCTCGACATCGCACTGCCCGAGGCGCTATACGCCGAGGTCGTGGAGGTCGACGAGCGCGTGGGCGCCCATGGCGAGGTCGTGCGCGAACTGGATCTCGCATCGGCACGCGTAGCGCTGCAGCGCGTGCATGCGCAGGGCATTCGCGCGCTCGCCATCGTGTTGATGCACGGCTACCGTTACACGGCGCACGAGAAGGCGCTCGCCGCGCTGGCGCGCGACATCGGCTTCACCCAGGTCTCCGTTTCGCATGAGGTGTCGCCGCTCATGAAACTCGTCTCGCGCGGCGACACGACAGTGGTCGATGCCTATCTCTCGCCCATTCTGCGACGCTACGTGGAACAGGTCGCGCGGGAAATGCCGGGCGTGAACCTCCAGTTCATGCAGAGCAGCGGCGGGCTTACACGCGCCGACAACTTCCAGGGCAAGGACGCCATCCTGTCCGGCCCGGCGGGCGGCATCGTCGGCATGGTGCGCGCATCGAGCGCGGCCGGGTTCGAGCGGGTGATCGGCTTCGACATGGGGGGCACGTCCACCGATGTCTCGCACTACAACGGCGAATTCGAACGTGTTTTCGAGACGCAGGTCGCAGGCGTGCGCATGCGCGCGCCGATGATGAGCATCCATACGGTGGCCGCGGGCGGCGGTTCCGTGCTGTCGTTCGACGGCACGCGTTTGCGCGTGGGGCCCGACTCGGCCGGAGCGAATCCGGGGCCGGCGGCCTACCGTCGCGGCGGTCCGCTCACGGTGACCGACTGCAACGTCATGCTCGGCAAGATTCAGCCCGCGCATTTCCCGAAGGTGTTCGGTCCGCGCGCCGACGAGGCGCTGGATCGCGACGTCGTCGTGGCGAAGTTCACCGCCCTGGCCGCCGAGATCGAGCAGGCCACCGGGCGCCGCCAGACGCCGGAGGCCCTCGCCGAAGGCTTCCTCGAAATCGCGATCGGCAGCATGGCGAACGCCATCAAGAAAATCTCGGTGCAACGCGGTCACGATGTGAGCCGATACGTGCTGACGACGTTTGGCGGCGCGGGCGGTCAGCACGCCTGCGGCGTCGCCGACGCCCTCGGCATGACGAAGGTTTTCGCGCACCCGCTCGCCGGTGTGCTCTCGGCCTATGGCATGGGGCTCGCCGACCAGACAGCGATGCGCGAGCGCATGATCGAGGCGCCACTCTCGGACGACGGCATGACGGCGCTCGAGGACGCGCTCGGCGCGCTCGCCGACGACGCGGTGAACGCGTTGCTCTCGCAGGGCGTGCCGGCCTCGCGTATCGAGACGGTGCGCCGCGTGCATGTGCGCTACGCGGGCACCGACTCGGCGATTGCCGTGCCGTTCGGCAGCGTTGCGCAGATGCGCTCGGCATTCGAGGCGGCTTATCGTCAGCGCTACTCATTCCTGATGGACGGTGCGGCACTGATCGTCGAAGTGGCCTCGGTAGAGGCCATCGGACGCTCGGACGCCCCTGTCGACATTGCACCGCTCGACACCCGTTCGTCGGGCGCACCGCAGCCGGTGGATCATGTCCGGCTCTATGCGGGCGGCGAGTGGCGCGAGGCGGCGCTGTATGCCCGCGACACGCTGCTGGCGGGCGATATCGTCGACGGGCCCGCCATCGTGGCGGAGAAGAGCGGCACGACCGTGGTCGAGCCCGGCTGGCAGGCGCAAATGACCTCACAGGGCAACCTCGTGCTCACGCGCGTGGTGCCGCGCGCATCGCAACGGGGTCTGGGCACGCAGGCCGACCCCGTGCGTCTCGAGATATTCAACAACCTGTTCATGTCGATCGCCGAGCAGATGGGGCTGCGTCTGCAGAACACGGCGTATTCGGTCAACATCAAGGAGCGCCTGGACTTCTCGTGCGCGCTGTTCGACCGGCACGGCAACCTGATCGCCAATGCACCGCACATGCCGGTCCATCTCGGGTCGATGGGCGAGAGCATCAAGACGGTCATCGAAGGCAATCGCGGCAAAATGCGCGACGGCGACGTCTTCATGCTCAACGATCCGTATCACGGCGGCACGCACCTGCCGGACGTCACCGTGATCACGCCCGTGTTCGTGAACGACGACGCACAGGGTTCCGCCGAACCGCTGTTCTACGTAGGCTCGCGGGGGCATCACGCCGACATCGGCGGCATTACCCCGGGGTCGATGCCACCCGATTCGACGCACGTCGAGGAAGAGGGCGTGCTGATCGACAACTGGCAACTGGTTGCCGCGGGCGAACTGCGCGACCGGGAGACGCGCGCGCTGCTCGCCGGCGCTCGCTACCCGGCTCGCAACATCGATCAGAACATGGCGGACCTGCGCGCACAGGTGGCGGCCAACCAGAAGGGCGTGGACGAGCTGCGCCGCATGGTGGGCGAGTTCGGACGCGACGTCGTGCTTGCCTACATGGGACACGTGCAGGACAACGCGGAGGCCGCCGTGCGACGCGTGATCGGTGCGCTCTCCGACGGGCAATACCGATATGCGCTCGACAACGGCGCCGAGATCCACGTGGCGATTCGCGTGGACCGGGCAACGCAGAGCGCGACGATCGACTTCACGGGCACCTCGGCACAATTGCCGAACAATTTCAACGCGCCGCGCGCCGTTTGCATGGCCGCCGTGCTGTACGTCTTCCGCACGCTGGTCGACGACGACATTCCTCTGAACGCCGGTTGCCTGAAGCCACTGACGGTGATCGTGCCGCAGGGGTCCATGCTCAATCCCGTCTATCCGGCGGCGGTGGTGTCGGGCAACGTGGAAACGTCATCGGCGATCACCAACGCACTCTACGGTGCGCTCGGGCGGGTCGCGTCGAGTCAGGGAACGATGAACAACTTCACGTTCGGCAACGAGACATACCAGTATTACGAAACCATCGCGGGCGGAAGTGGGGCCGGTGACGGCTTCCACGGCGCCGACGCCGTGCAGACCCACATGACGAATTCGCGACTGACGGACCCGGAGGTGCTGGAATGGCGCTATCCCGTGCGTCTGGAGAGCCACAGGATTCGGGTGGGGTCGGGCGGCAAGGGCCGCTGGCACGGCGGCAACGGCGCCGTACGCCGTATCCGGTTCCTCACACCGATGACGGCGTCGATTCTCTCGAACAACCGGGTGCATGCGCCGTTCGGTGCGCAGGGCGGCGCGGTGGGAGCGCTGGGTGCGAACTACGTCGAACGCGTAGACGGGACGCGCGAGCCGTTGGCGCACATCGGGCGTACGCAGATGCAGCCCGGCGATATCTTCGTCGTCGAAACGCCGGGCGGCGGCGGCTTCGGGGAGGCGTGAGCGCGCCGGCGCAAGCGCGGTAGATGGTGCGCATCGTGCAACGCGATGCGCGCGATCCCGGCGACGCCGGAAAATCCGGAAGCCATGGGAAACGGATGAAGCGTGGCCGGTTCCCGGAAGGATTGACGGGCTTTGCAAAGGCGCCCGTGAGGGGCCTCCGTACGATGCCGCTGTCGTGAATGACGACAGTTACGCACGGAGGTTTCCTCAATGTCCGCATCGTCGCAGCACTCCCATGCCGGATCGCGCATCCCGCCGCGCTCCGATTCCTCGCCTGCCGTTGTCCCTGGCGTCATGCGCGGGCAGGCCGCCGCCGCATCGTCGCCGCTTTCCGACAGCGCATCTTTCGTAGCTTCCCCGTCTTCGCCCTCGTCCTCGGCCTCGGCCTCGGCCGGGGCATCGACCCCGTCGGCGCAAGACGCGTTGCGCATCCAGTACGAGCGTTTGTGCGGCGAGATGCAGATGGCCGGGCGCCGTCTGCAACGTCAGATGCAGGACTATCAGGCCGCGCTCGCCGAGATACGCGAGCTCGAGCAAGACGGCTCGCCGCGGGCACGCGCGAAGCTCGCGCGACTGGACGCCTTGCTCGACAGCGAGTCATTCCAACGCGAGGAGCGCGAGATCGGCCGGATGGCCGCCTCGCTCGCGAATGCCATCGAACGTTTGCGCGCCCAGGTGCCGCCGTCGGTGAAAGCGTCCGCGGATCTCGCCCCCGGCCATCCGGCGGCCAGGTATCGCGCATGCGCCTGAGGAGCGAGCTCATGATCTATCGCATCGTCGGCACCGCTGCCGCGCCAGGCGGCGTCAACTCCGGTGCGTTCGCGCCGCCTGTCTCCCCAAGCGACAACCCGTTGCTGCAAACCATGGCGCGCGCGAGCGACCAGATGGAGCGTCTTCGTGTCCAGGTGGATCAGTGGATGGCGTCGAACCGTACCCGCATGGCCGATGCCAGCCAGGCGCGACAGTGGATCGCGACGCTCGAACAGACGCATCGACGGCTGGTTCGCGATGGCGCGGTCGAACCGCTCCCCGAAGCCCTGCGGGATTTCGCCGTGCGCCGCGGGTTGCTGCCGTCGTCGCAGGCATCGCGCGCCTTCGACGCCACCGCTGTGCATTCCCTGAAAACCTCGTTGGCGTCCATGGTGGCCGGTGCGAGCGAATCGAGCACTGTCGAGCAGATCGAGCTCCGGCAGTTCCTGTCGAGCTACGAAAACGCGTTGACACTGAACAACGCCGTGATCGCGAAACTGCGCGACATCATGAGCAAGATCGTCGCCAGTCTCTGACACCGGGTGTCGGGGTGCGCGAGCGCAATGCATCACCCATTCCGAATTTTTCTTACGCCAGGCATTTCCTCATGATCAATATCGAACCGACCCGTCGAGCTCACGGTGCTGCGGCATCGCTCCCATCGTCCGCCACCCCGTCGTTCTCCGCCGGCCGAGCCATCGACATCCATTCCCTGCTGCTCGCGCATGCGGCCACGCTGATGCAGGCCAGCGGCAGCGACGCCAAGGAAAAGATCGACCTCATGCGCTCGCGCCAGTCCCACGGCCGTCAGGCGCGGGACGTCGCGAACCAGATCGAAACGCTCATCAACCAGCTCGGCACCGATACATCGAAGACCACGAAGGTCGGCGACGGCATTCGCGAATTCTTCGACACGCACGATCTGTTGATCACGGTGGACGACAGCGGCACCAAGAAGACGTTGCAGGCCTGGGAGTCGCGTGCGAAGAAGTTTGGCGAAGCCGGCTACGCCGGTCCCGCAGGGGCCTCGGGCGACTACCGTGCCGACCATCTGCGCGCGTTGAAGGCCGCAGCCGAGAGTCGCAGCGAGGAGGCGACTGACAGCCGCACGATCGAGCAGATCGAGATCAACAAGTTCCTGCAGGAATACAACGGCGTTTCCACGCTCGCCAACACGATCATCAGCTCGCGAGGCCAGCAGCTCAACCAGATCAACGGATCGATGCGTTCATGAGCGCGAAGTCGGGAACGTCGGCCACGCCTTTGCAGACCGCGTCCGGGATGTCGACGCATCTGTCCGCCGAGATCGAGGCGATCTTCTCCCGCTTCTTTTCGCGAGGCGGGGCGCTGCGCATGCTCGCCGACATCGACGAATCCGATCTGTTGCGCTTGCGTGCGCATGCGCGCCATCGCTTCTCGCAAGGCCACATCGCCGCGGCCCAGCGCGTGTATTTCCTGCTCGCCACGCTCGACCAGTGGTCGTTCGACGACTGGTTCGGCCTCGGCCTCTGCTATCAGCGCCTGGGCCATCACGAGCAGGCGCTGCCGTGCTTCGCCAAGGCCGGCGTGATCCGTGCCGCCGATCCGCGTGCCCCGTATCTCGCCGGCGTGAGCTACGAAGGCGCGGGCAATATCGATTTCGCTTTGAGGGCGTATCGTGCGACGCAACGTCTGTGTGGCGACCTTCCGCAGCACCGGGAGCTCGCGCGCTCGGCGAGCGCCCGGTGCGATGCCCTGTCCAACGCTTCATCCAAAGGAAACCCATGATCACGATAGGTGCCGCAGTCGCGAACTCCCGAAAGACATGGCTCGCCGACACACCGGGTTGCGCTTCACCTCCCGCGTTGCAGCCCGGCCTGACGACCCGCCTGGTGCCCGGCTCGATGCCCGATACCGGCGGGATCTCGCGCCGCCCGCAAGGCCGCGGCGACTGGCTCGGGCCCGAAGATTTCCTGCCCGACGCGCCCGCGGGCGTCGACTGGCATGACGCCGAAGACGCATTCGCCCGCGTGCTGCAACGCCTGCATCTGGCGAGCGGGGTGTTGGCGGCCAACGGCGCTCGTCCCGACGGGCAGTTCGGCGTGACCGACCTGGCGAGCGTGGAGTCGCTGGAGCCGTCGACGCTCGTGATGGTCGCGTCGATGATCTCCATGCAAGCCCTGGGCGACACCGCGAAGTCGACGCAGACGGCGCTGGCGCTGCTAGCCGAACGTCAGGAGAAGCTGCGTCAGGAGGACATCCAGAAGTTTCGCGAACAGATGGACGCCATGACCGCGGACGCCGACAAGGCGCGCAAGGGCGGCGTGTTCGGCGCAATCTTCGACTGGATCACGGCAGCGATCGATCTCGTCGTGGGCGTCGTCAAGGTCGTGACCGGCGTATTGACGATGAATCCTTTGATGATCGCCGGCGGCATCGCCGACGTGGGAGCCGGCATCGCGGGCATTGGCTCGGCCGTGTGCAAGACGATGGCATTGATCGATCCGAAGCACGCGGAATACTACGAGCAGGAAGCCGCGAAATGGGGGCATGCGCAGATGGCGTTTCAGGCGCTGGGCATGGTTGTCGGATTCGGGACGTCGGTGCGCGGCTTCCTCGCCTCGCGATCCGTGACGAAGGCGGCCACGCGCGCGTTCAAGGGCGGGGCGGGCGAGGCACTGACGCAGGCCGTCAAGGCCGGCGACGATGCCGTCGTGAGCGCAATCCGTACGCGCGTCGTCTCCGAGGTGTCGTACCAGGTCGGCATGGAAGTCGGCAAGCGCGTTGGTCGGTCGCTCGCGCAATGTGGCACACGCACCGCGCAGCACCTGGCGCGGCGTGGCTTCAATCGCATGGCCGAGCAGTTCACGCAGCAGATGGTCGAGCAGATGGTGTCGCGCGCCTTCGACAACGTCGTCAGGTCGACGGGCAGGCAGGTGGCAAGGGGCGTCGCGGTAAGGGCTGCCGACGTGACGAAGGCGTTCGGACGTCAGGCAGCGTCGCAGGGTCGCCGGGCCATCCTGCGCGGCATGTGGTCGCTTTCGGCGGTGCTGCGCGGCGCGATGGTGGCCGGACGCGACATTACCGCGGGCGCCATCGGCATCCAGCGCGCGAAGTTGCAGCGCGAGGCGCGTGACCTGCAGGTCGAGACGACCTGGCTCCAGTTCCTCATGGAGATGAACGGCGACGACAAGCGACGTCTCGCCCGACGCATGCAAGCATTGTCCGCGCAACAGGGCGACGTGGCGCAGACGGCGAACGAAGCCGTCGCGAGCACCGGCGCGCTGCGCATTCGCATAGCGGCGTCGATGGCCTGAGCGATGCGACGTTCGCATTTCTTGATTCGTGACGCGCACGGCGCCGCGTCACGCCTTCGCGGGAGAGGAAGATGATCGATATGACGATACGACAGGACTGGCACGCCCCACGCGATCCACGCGATCCGCTTGGCATGTCCGATGCATGGACTGCGGCAGTGGGAGCGCCATCGGCGCCCGCGAAGCGCGCGGGGGTCGCAGGGGGAGCGTTGCGGGGCAACGCGACGGACGGTCTGGTGACGCTGATGCGGCTCGTGAAACTGATGATGGAAATCCGCACGGGCGAGCGCAACACCGATCAGTCGTACCGCTCGCGCCACGATGTCCTGACGTTCTCGCGCGGTGTCGCGGCGCGCGACGAAAAATACCGCGCCAACCGAAAGCACTACGACGCGGCCATGACGTCGGCGGGCGGATCGCTGTTCTCGGGGGCGTTGTCGTTGGGCGGTAGCGTGGTGGGCGCGCGTTACGGCATGCGCGACAAGCTGGAAATCGGGCAGGCCTTCGGGAGCGTGGTGAGCGGCGCGGGGCAGTTCGGCAAGCCGGCGTTCGAATTCGCCGCGGCCGATCTGTCGAACCGCGGACGGGACAACGACGTGGTGGGAGAGTTCGCCACCACGCTGACTGACGAGACGCGCCGTACCAACGACCGTCTGCGTCAGCGCATCGAGGCGGCAAGCGCCGAGTTGCGAGACGTCTCCCGGCAACTTTTCGGTATGGCCGGCCAGCATCTGGGCAAGCTGTACGAAGCCATCCGCTGATTCGGCATTCGCCGCGAGCCTTCGATCCCGGCGTGGCTGTCGTCGGCCACGCCGGTTCCGACCCGATCGTGACCTTGGCGCGGTTCCCACGCCACCTCACTCTTCCTGCCACCATGTCAGTCTGCGAGCGCGCCGTTGCGGCATTCTTCAGAACCCACCGTTTCACGGCGCGCGCGGAGGTCTGCGAGCGCACGCGCATCGTGCTCGGGCACCGCGTCGAGAACGGCGAGCTGTCGCTTTGTCACCGTCTGGACAAGGTGGCGGCCGGCGTCGTGCTGACGATCACCGACTTCCGGCTCGACGAACGAGCCGCTTCCGGCGAGCACGCCGTACGCCGCTTCTGCCAATTGATTCGCACGCTGCTGCGCACGGTGCCGCACGTCTGCTACGTGCGCGGCATGATCTTCCCCGGCGTGAGCGACGCACGCCTGCGCACGATACGGCTGCGCCTCGGTGCGGTCCTCGAGCGCGAAGGGGCATTCTGGCGCGAGGAAGACGGCGACCGCTGGCTAGTGTTCTGCCGCTGACGCCGGCCGGCGCGCTTTGTGACGCGCGTCCCGCCATGCTTCCCGGCAAACGCTCACAGCCGCACCGGCCCCCTGGCCCGCGATCACGCGGCAATGGCATTCGCTGTCGCGACTCGGGCGACTGACGGCACCGCGCTGGTGCGTGCGGTGCCCGATGCGGTACCTTCGGGCCGTTGTTGCACCACGCCATACCATCCCAGCCCCTCATACGTTTCGTAGCCCGGCGTCAGCGCGTAGCCGATCATCCCGTCATCGCCTGCATCGTAGAACCCGCTCGACGCCGCGTTCGCTCCGGTCGTGCCGCTCTGGCGGCGCAGATCGAAGCGCTCGAGCAATACGCCTTCGCCGTCGGACGACGCCAGCACCCGATGTTCGGCGTCGAGCAACAGGCAGCGCGTGACGGCCCGCTCATGGGGCAGCAGCGGCACGCCCTGCACCACGGCCCTGGCCTGTGGCGCCCAGTCGAAGAAGATACCCAGTGCGCCGATGGGGCGGCCATGTGTTTCGCCATCCTCACGAATCGCCGTCGCATAGGTCGCCACTTCGGCGTTGTGAAGCAGCTTGGCGCGCCGCACATCGAACGCTGCGTAATCGGCACCGCTGGGCGTGCGCATCGCGGCGAGGAACCACGGGTGACGCGAAGCGTCGGCGCCAATGACGCCGGGGTAGCGGTCGGGGCGCCCGTTCGCGACGATGCGCCCCGACGCGTCGGCCACCCACAGGTCGAGGTAGACGGTGTAGCTGTCGAGAATCACGCCGAGCCGCTGGCAGGCGTGGCGCACGGCCTGCGGCGACGGCGCGCCGAGCACGTCGACGAGGGCGGCGTCGGTGGCCCACCAGCGCACGTCGCAGGAGCGCTCGTACAGGTTGCGATCGATGATTTCGATCATGTGATGCGCCAGATCCGTCAGGCGCTGCCCGCGATGCTGCTCGAGCTGTCCGATCATGCTGTCGCCCAGCGCCGAGAGTTCGGCAAGCGACCCCGCCAGTTCCGACGTCAGTGTCTGCGCGATGTCCGTGATGCGTTCCGAGACATGCTTGACCTCGTTCGCCACCACGGCAAAGCCGCGGCCGGCATCGCCCGCGCGAGCGGCTTCGATGAGCGCATTGAGCGCCAGGTACTTCGTTTCGCGTGTGATGTGCTCGATGGTCGCGATCTTGTCGTCGGCGACATGCTTGACGGAATGTGCCAGCTCGACAATTCTCTCGGGTGCTGCCATGGTCGATCTCCCAAACGTGCGCTGCGTTGGCGCCGGCTGAGTGCCTGGCGAATCGAGGAAGGTCGCCAGGGCGAATCGGGCCGGCCGGGGCCGGTTCCGTGGCGAACCGGCATGAGACGAACGCGGGCACTACCGCATCGACGGCTTTTGGACGGCGTCGTGAGGGGGGAATATGCGGTGGCCGCAGTCTTGCGACATGCAAGCTGCGTGCCACCTCGCGCGCTGGGCGATCGGAAGTGGCTCAGGGAAGCATGCCGAGCACGCGCCACCAGAGGTAGTCCAGGGGGAACAGCACCACGAGCGTGATGAGCGTCATGACGACGGTCAGCCGTGTGCCGTCGCGCATGCCGACACCGCCCAGATGCATCGCGATCATCATCGGCGGACTCTGATACGGCAACAGCACCGTCGAGAACACCGGCACCTGCAACATCAACACGGTATACAGCGGTAATCCGCTGGCGGTGGACAGCTGTCCCGCGAGCGGCGTGAGCACGGCGGGCAGGCCGGGCAGTGTGGCGACCAGACCGATCGCGGCGCCGATCGCGATCAGCCAGGCGGCATTGATGGCTGGCGTGCCAGGCGTCATGCCCACGGCGTCGAGACACAGGCGCGCGACCTTCTCGCCCAGTCCGGTGTCCGCGACGACCGCGCCGACGCCGAGAAAGCCCGCCACATAGATCAGCGGCGTGATGTGCATCTGCTCGGTGAATGTCTTCGGCGTGACGATGTGAATCGCGGGCAGCAGGCAGATGATCGCGGCGGCGACCGATATCCACGCCGGGGAGATGCCGTGCCACGCGTCGGTCGCGAAGCCCGCCAGCGCAAGCGCCAGAAGCATCGACAGGCGTCGGGCGTCCGTTGTGAGCGGTCCGGGCGCGGCGGACGACGTGTTGGTGAGCGGCCCGTCGTCCGGAAACAGCCGGCAAATGGCCCATACGAGAATGACGGCCTTGAGTGCGCCCAGCACCGGGAAGTGCAGCAACAGGTAGGGCGCGTAATGCAGCTTCACGCCGTAGAACGAATCCGCAGCGCCCATCAGCACGCTGTTCGGGATGTTTGCCGGCAGGATCGTCGTCGGCGGCATGTAGCTCGCGGCGGCCACCATCATCACCAGACCGGTGCGCCCGCGGCGCCCCTCCGTCAGCCCGACCCGGTCCGCAAGCGCCAGCACGATGGGGATGAGCAGCAAAATGCGTCCGGTCGTAGAAGGCATCACGAACGCCAGGCCGACACACGCCACCATCACCGAGGCGACGTAACGCGCATACGTCGGCCGCCTGAGCGAGAACAGCGTGGCGGCGATCCGGGACCCCAGGCCGGTGGTGCGCACGGCGAGTCCCGTCACCGCACCGCCGAAGACCAACCACCACGCCGCCGAGTGAAACCCCGCGAAGATGACTTCCGGCTTGGCGACATGCAGCAGCACAGCGAGCAGGAAAAACGTCAGTGTGGTGATGGGTTCCGGGAACAGTCCGAAAGCCCATGCGCCAATCGTGAAAAGTACCAGTACCGCGGCTTGCGACGCCGTTGGGGACAGCCCAAGGGTCGTACTGCCGTGGCTTGCCGCCCAAAGCGCGAGCGCGAGCAGGGCGTAGACGGCGTAACCGCCGAGCGCGCGCAGGCGGGCACGCAAGCGCTCGCGGCGCAGCGTTTGCGCCGCGTGAGACGCCTGTGGCAGCGGATCGGGCGAGGCCGGCGTGGTGGAGTCGGTCATGGCGCTTGTCGTTGTGATGATGGGCCAATGGCGCGCCGTCACGGCGTCGGGCGCGCGCTGCGAGTGTCACATGTCGGCACGGCCGACGCACTGCCGATGATACGGGCTTTGCGCGCAACGTCGTTCTGCGGCGTGGTGCGTCGTCGGAATGCGGCCGGACTACAATAAGTGCCGGCCGGGAATGTCACTCGATGACTCGGGTGGCAGCCGACGTCCCACTCTAGCGGTTGACCGATTCTGCATCAGGACAAATACCATCGCGAACATGCCACGCACCGCGACGGCGCCTGTCGCGCGCCCCAACTTCGTGCCCATGCCCCGTACGGCGCCGAGCGCCGTGACGCCCGTCGTCGCTCACCTGCGCACACCGCCGCCCGACGCGCTCATCGAACCGCATCGCCACGAATGGGGGCAATTGATCTGTCCCCAGCGTGGCGGCCTGCGCATCACGGCCGGCGAGACCAGCCTGATCGTGCCCGTCTTTCGCGCGGCATGGGTGCCGGCCGGCATGTCGCACGAAGTCGCCGTGCTGGGCGAGGCGCAGTTCTACGCGGTGTACATGATGTCGGAAGTCTCGCCGTTGCCCGCAGGCCGGTGTCTCGTGCTCGAAGTCTCCCCGTTGCTGCGCGATCTGGCGGCAGCCATGGCCGGGGGGATGGCGTCGGATGACCCTCGGCACGGACTGGTCACATCGCTGTTGCTCGAAGAACTGCGGGTGGCGCCCACGGCATCGCTCGACCTGCGCATGCCGGATGACCGGCGCCTGCGACCGTTGTGCGAAGGGCTGATGGAGCGTCCCGAGGACGATCGTTCGCTCGCCCAATGGGCTGAAGACGTCGGAGCGTCGGAGCGTACCCTTGCGCGACTTTTCAGCACGGAACTGGGCACGAGTTTCGGCGTGTGGCGCCAGCGGGTGCGCATCGCGCGCGCGGTCGACTGGATGTCGCGAGGTGTGCCCGTGGCGACGGTCGCATCGCGTCTGGGCTATGCGAACCCCGCGGCGTTCTCCGCAATGTTCCGTCGGGCGCTGGGGGTCTCGCCGCGCGACTTTACGCGGGTGGAGCGCGCGAGGTTATGAGCGAGGCCACCCCCGGAGTGCCGAAGCCCTGGTTTCTCTACCTGCTGGAATGCGCCGGCGGACGCATCTACACCGGCATTACCGTCGACGTCGACGCGCGCTATGCGGCGCACGTGTCCGGCAAGGGCGCACGCTTTACCCGGGCGTATCCGCCCTCGCGCATTCTCATGTCGTTGACGTTTGCCGATCGGTCGGCGGCCTCGCGCGCGGAGCACCGCGTGAAGCAATTGAGCGCGTCGCAAAAGCGCGGGCTGATCGCCGGCACTTTCACGTGCGACTTCGGCGGGGAAGCCGATTCCCCGGCGAGCGCGCCTGCCGACCTTATGGCACCAGACGCGCCTGCCGAATGATGCGGCGAACGTCGCGCTGGAGCGCTCCGAACTGACCGCGCGAGGGAATCGGCGACACCACGAGCGCCCAACTGTCCCCAGGCACGTTCTTCTCAACCACCGTGTAATACGTCGCCTGTGTGCGGAAGAAGTCGGCGATGCCATCGTGACTGATGCGATAGCTGCGCTCTCCGGCGCGAGGCAGCAGGAACACGCCGAGCGTGTAATACACGTCGCGGTCGGCGTTCACCGGCCCGGACTGCCTGTCGAGCAGCAACGTGCGCAGCGTCTGCTCCGTGAGCAGGCTCGGGCGACGCACGTCGAACACGCGCCACACCTTGAGCAGTGCCCCCGTCGACATTTGCCATCCCGCGAACGGCGCGAGCAGACGCCAGTTGTCGGGCAACTGCGCGTCGGTAATGCCCAGCGGCCCGAAGATGCGCGTTTCGCAGAAGTCCTTGTACGCTTGCCCGGAGACGGCTTCGATTACCATGCCGAGCAACAGGTATGAGACGTTGGAGTAGACGAAGTCGGATTTGCCCGTGGAGTGACCGGCTTCGCCGGCGTCGAGATACTTGAAAAAGTCGGCGCTGCCGCCCACGCGCCGGATTGCCAGTCCGCTAAACAGACCGTTGACGGGATCGTTGAAGCCGTTCGTCGGCAGGCCGGCGCGATGCGCGAGCAGGCGACGCACCGTGAGCTCGCGCAGCGAGGGGTCGAGCGGCTTGCCGTGCTGTTTCGAGTACGCGTCGAGCAGATCGCCGAGCTTCGCATCGAGCGAGAGCTTGCCCTCCTGGACGAGCAGGGCGATGCCGATGGCCGTGACCGACTTGGACAGGCTGGCGACCGGCAGGAGAGCGCCCACGTCGTCACCCGCCGTGGCGGCTTCGAGCGCGACGCCGGTATCGGACTCGGTACGCAACCACACGTGCGACAGGTTGAAGCGCTCCTTGAGTTGCGAGACGCCCTGCGCGAGGGTCGACTGCCCGATCGGAACCGCCGGTCTGATGGGCGTGGCCGGGCCGGATGCCGGCAACGCCACGACCACACTGTTCTGACCTGCCGCCGAGGCGGAAGCGGCGGAAGCGGCGGACGAGGCGCCTTGCGCGAGCGCCTGTGTCGCGCTCGACAGGACGACGGCGCCCAGCAGGACACGCAGGACGACCCCGCGTACGGATGCGGCGGACAGTCCTTTGGTGCACAGCGCGGCACGCGTGTTCTCGCGCCATGTCCGCTGCGTGGTCAAACGTGCCCCTGCCGGACGGCTGTGCCGTTCGACGTACATTATTTCACCCCCCGCGCACGATGCTTCGAACCGCGAATCGACTCTCTTCGGAGTCAGAATGGTTCGGTGTGCGCATGTGCCGCTTCACGGCGTTATCGGTACTCGAAGTTTAGGAAAAACTTCGTCTAACTAGCTAATAAAAGCACGGCATTTTACATTAAGTTGCGTATATCAAACAAGATATTCCATAGTCGGGCGCAATCGCGGCGGCGCGGCTTCGTGTGGCGTCGGTGTCGCGGGAGCGACCGGGTACAGGGCGCCACGACACGTCCCCCGAAACGCCCGGGATCCGCCGCCGGCCCAGTCGTGACGGGGCCTGGCGGCAGGTCGACCGGCGTTGTCGGCAGCGCAACGACGAGACCTGACACGCATCGCGGTGTAAGCTATCGTCCAGACAGGCCCCCGGGGCGGCGTCCCGAAGACGACGTCGTACCGGCCGCAGGATCCACCAATAGATGACTGAACCCTCCCACGCGCGCCCGAGTCAGCCCGCCGAGGCGCCTTCCACCAAGGCCCATTCGATGGGCGTCGCCGGCGCGGCCGATATTGCCGTCGACGGCCTGCCCGAACCGCTTACCCCCGCGCCGGGGGCGATAGAAGCCACCTGGCTTGCCTTGCCCGTCCCGCTGCGCTGGATGCGGCGCTTTCCATGGAGTACCGCCCGGCCGTGGCTGATCGTGGCCGGCGTGGCGCTGCTCGGACTGTTCGTCTTCGACGCACTGCATCACATGTTGCGGCACGTGCATTACGACGACATCGTTGCCGCCATCCACGACACCCCTGTGACGCGCCTGGTGCTCGCCATGTTGGCAACGCTGGCGAGCTATGCCGCGCTCACCGGTTACGACATTTCCGGCCTGCGCTTCGCCGGGGCGAAGGTGCGGCGCTCGACGGTGGTGCTGACGTCGTTCATCGCCTATGCCCTGGGGAACTCCGTGGGCCTGGGCGTGCTCACCGGCGGTACGGTGCGCATGCGCATGTACGCGGCCGCCGGAGTCGACACCTCGAAGGTGGCGCAGGCGGTGGCGTTCAACGCGGGCGCGTTCGGCCTGGGCATGACGGTGTTCGGCTCGCTTGGCATGCTATGGGGCGCGTCGCGCGTGTCGGCGCTGGTGCCGATTCCCGCAGGGTTGCTGCAACTGGCCGCCGCGCTGCTGCTTGCCGGGTCCGCCGCGTTTCTCGCGATGTGCGCACGCCATCGCACCGTCTCGCTGTTTGGCCGCTGGCCCATCCCGCTGCCGCCGCTGCGTCTGGCGTTGCGCCAGTTACTGATCTCCGCCGCCGACCTGGGCATGGCCGCCGCCGCATTGTGGTGTCTGCTCCCGGCAGGTGTGGTCGATCTGCCGACCTTCGTCGTCTTCTACGCGATTGCCATGGCCCTGGGGGTGCTCAGTCACGTGCCCGGCGGCGTGGGGGTGTTCGAGGCCGTGATTCTGCTTGCGACGAATGGCCATGCGCCGATCAGTCAGGTGGCGGGGGCGCTGGTGCTCTATCGGGGCATCTATTACCTGCTGCCGCTCATGCTGGCGGCATGCCTGCTTGCCGGGTTCGAACTCCGGCGGGGGCCGGCCGCGCCGATCGGCCGCGCCGCCGTGCGGCTCTTTCCCGGCCTGCTGGCGGCACTGACGCTCGTCGCCGGAGTCATGCTGCTGATCTCCGGCGTGACGCCGGCCACGCGCGAGGCGGAAGACTTCCTGCGCCGGCACGTGCCGCTGTTCCTGGTCGAGGTGTCGCACCTGCTCGGCAGCGTGGCGGGGCTGTGCATGCTGTTTCTCGCGCGCGGACTGTTGCACCGGCTCGATGCCGCCTGGTGGGGGTCGCTCGCGCTGACGGTCATCGCCGCCGTGCTGGCCATCCCGAAGGGGATTGCGCTCTCGGAGTGCTTCGTGCTGGCAGTGCTGGCCACGCTGCTGCTCGTCTCGCGCAAGCAGTTCGACCGGCGCTCGTCGCTCTTCACGCAGACGTTCGAGCCGGGGTGGATCATCGCGGTGCTCTCGGTGCTGGGCGCGTGTACCTGGTTGATGTTCATGTCTTACCGGCGCGTGGGCTACGCCAACCAACTGTGGTGGCAGTTCACGTTCGGTGGCGACGCGCCTCGCTCGATGCGTGCGCTGATGGTGGTGGCCGTGATCGGGCTCGGACTGTCGCTGTGGCAGTTGCTGCGACAGTCGCCCGGTGCCACCGTGCCCGCGAGCGAAGACGAACTCGCGCGCGCACGTGCCGTCATCCGCAAGCAGCCGGCCGCGGACGCCTGCCTGGCGCTCATGGGTGACAAGAGCTTCCTGTTCTCGCCGTCGGGCAACGCCTTCATCATGTACGCGAAGCATCGTCGCTCGTGGGTTTCGCTCTCGGACCCGGTGGGCGATCAGAAGGAGTGGCCCGAGCTGATCTGGCGCTTCATCGAACTGGCCGATGCGCACGGTGGACGGGCGGCGTTCTACAAGACGCGTCCGCAGGCGCTGCCGCTGTACATCGACGCAGGCCTGCGCGCTTACAAGCTTGGGGAAGAGGCGTTCGTCTCGTTGCCGGAGTTCGGCCTGCAGGGCTCGCGCCGGGCGAATCTGCGCCACGGGGTCGCGCGCGGCGAGCGCGAAGGTCTCACGCTCGAGATCGTGCCGCCGGAAGCCGTGGCGCCGCATCTGGACGAGATGCGACGAGTGTCGGATGCCTGGCTCGCGCGCCAGCACACCCGCGAAAAGGGCTTCTCGCTTGGGGCGTTCACCGACGCGTACGTGATGCGCCAGCCGGTCGCGCTGGTGCGGCGGGAGTCGCGCCTCGTGGCGTTCGCCACGCTGATGTGCCCGGATGTGCAGCGCATCGAGGCGAGCATCGACCTGATGCGCCAGGTGCCCGATGCGCCGCCGGGCACCATGGACTTCCTGTTCGCGAAGCTGATGCTGCATTTCAAGGATCAGGGGTATCAGCGCTTCGGACTGGGCATGGCGCCGATGTCCGGCATGGAAACGCATCAACTCGCGCCCCGCTGGCATCGCTTCGGGCGCATGATGTTTGCGCATGGCGCACGCTTCTACAACTTCCGTGGGCTGCGCAGTTTCAAGGACAAATTCGATCCGCAGTGGGAGGCGCGCTATCTCATGACGCCGGGCGGCATCGCACCGATGCTCACGCTCGCCGACGTGGCGGCGCTCGTGGGCGGCGGCTGGAAAGGGATGATTACCAAATGACGGGGAAGACGATGACGACGCATGGCAGCGCAGACAGCAGGTACGCGGGCCGGCATCGTTTCGGGAAGACGGGAGTCGCCCGTCTGGCGCGGCATCTCGCGGCGGGCGTGCTGGGGTGGTCGGCAGTGCTGGCGCCGGTTGCCGCGCGGGCCCAGACGGCGCCCCTGGCGCCGGAGCATCGCCCCAATCTGCTTCGCCCCGCGCCGCAGGCGGGACCGGTCGCGCAGCCGCCAGCGGCGGCTTCGAGCGTGCCGTCGCCAGTGATGCCGCAGGCCGCGGCCGCCGCCGCCGGGGCTGCGGCTTTCCGTGGCGCGGGCAATGCCACGCCGGAAATCATGACCCACGGGCGTTTCGAGAACGTGCCGATCTTCCGGCCGGACGGCGAACCGAATGCCACCGTGCTGTTCTTCTCGGACGATGACGGCTGGACGCCGCGCGCCGAACGCATGGCCCGCGCGCTCGCGGAAACCGGGGCGTTGGTGGCGGGCATCGACACCGCACGCCTGATGGCGAACTACACGAAAGACGATATTGCCTGCGTGTATGCCGCGGGTGACCTCGACAACTTCGGCCGCTGGGTCGAGGCGGCCGTGAAGCTGCCGGGCTACACGCCGCCGATTCTCGTTGGCGACGGCGTGGGCGGCACATTCGCTTACGCCATGCTCGCTCAGGCGGGCAATGACACGTTCTCGGGCGCGCTGTCCGTCGACTTCTGCCCGGTGCTGCCAATGTCGCGGCCGCTGTGCCAGGGCGAAGGCGTGCATTTCGGACGCGGTGTCACGCACACGCCCGGAGGCGCGCCCATGAGGCTGCTGCCCGCTCCGGTGATGAGCGCGCCGTGGCTGGCCATGGGCGGGCCGGCAGGCGGGCCGTACGCGCGCGCGCCGAGGTGTCCGGACAACGTGGCGCAGGCATTCGCCGCGCGCACGCCAAATGCGAACTGGCTCGTGGGCGGTCTGGCCGGCAGCCTTGGCGCGATGGACACCTCGGGCACGACGCCGACGCCGGTGCTCGCCGACTGGGTGACGCAATACAAGAACGCCTTTCGTCGACTGAACGCGCATCACGTGGCCGGCACGGCGCGTCCGCCTGCGGCCGTGGCGGATCTGCCGGTGATCGAAGTGCCCGCCACCGGCAAACCCGACGCGAACCTGGCCGACACGTTCGCCATTCTCCTGTCGGGCGACGGCGGCTGGGCGGGACTCGATCGCGACGTGGCGGGCGCGCTCTCGGCGCACGGCATTCCGGTGGTGGGCGTCGATTCATTGCGCTATTTCTGGTCGGCGCGCACTCCCGCATCCGGGGCGCTGGACATCGACCGCCTCATGCGCTTCTATCAAACCCGCTGGAACAAGAAGCGCGTGATCCTCGTGGGATATTCGCAGGGTGCCGACGTGCTGCCGTTCATGGTGAACCGGCTGCCGGCGGGCGCGCGTGAGCGCGTGGCGCTGCTCGTGCTCATGGGGCTCGGGCAGAAAGCCGACTTCGAATTCCGCATGACCAACTGGGTCATGTCGAGCCAGAACGGCCTGCCGATCCGGCCCGAGGTCGAACGTCTGCCCGACGGCATGGCGATGTGCATCTATGGCGCCGACGAGGACGACAGCAACTGCCCGGGACTCGATCCCCGGCGCGTTCAGGTCGTGAAGATGCCGGGCGGACACCATTTCGACGGCAATTACACGGCGCTGGCCGACAAGATTCTCCAGGGCGTCGCGCGCCGCTGACGCGGGCGCCGGCGTCGCGGCTTTGCGCCTTGCCTTCCATGCGGGCGCTCCGTACACTTCGCCCAGTTTTCCGTCACCCTGTCGCGCGGCCGCGCGCGGGGCGGGCGAGCCACACGTACGGCACCGAACGACACGACAATCACAGGAGAGGATCGATATGGCAGAGGGTTACTTCCCGCAGTGGCGGCAACAGGACACGGCGTCGGGACGCGTGATCGCCCCCGACGAGCGTCTGCCCTGGCCCCAGACCATCGCCATGGGCGTTCAGCACGTCGTCGCCATGTTCGGATCGACGGTGCTCGCCCCGCTGCTCATGGGCTTCGACCCGAACCTCGCGATCTTCATGTCGGGTATCGGCACGTTGCTGTTCTTCGTGCTCGTGGGCGGGCGCGTGCCCAGCTATCTCGGTTCGAGCTTCGCCTTCATCGGCCTGGTCATCTCGGTGACGGGTTACGCCGGCAGCGGCCCGAACATGAATATTCCGGTGGCGCTCGGCGGCATCATCGCATGCGGCGTGCTGTATGCGGTCATCGGCCTGGTCGTGATGGCGGTGGGCACCCGCTGGATCGAGGCGCTCATGCCGCCGGTCGTCACGGGGGCCGTGGTGGCGGTGATCGGCCTGAACCTGGCGCCGGTGGCGGTCAAGGGCGTTTCGGCCACGAACTTCGATACCTGGATGGCGCTCGCGACGGTGCTGTGCGTCGGTCTGGTGGCCGTGTTCGCGCGCGGCATGGTGCAGCGTCTGTTGATTCTGGTCGGGCTGCTGCTCGCGTACGTGCTCTACGCCGTGCTGACCAATGGCATGGGCCTCGGCAAGCCGATTGACTTCTCCATCGTGGCCAACGCCGCGTGGTTCGGCATGCCGCATTTCGCGGCCCCCGTGTTCAAACCCGAGGCGATGGTCCTGCTCGCACCCATCGCCATCATTCTCGTGGCCGAGAACCTCGGGCACATCAAGGCCGTGAGCGCCATGACCGGCCAGAACCTCGACCGCTACATGGGCCGCGCGTTCCTCGGCGACGGGCTCGCGACGATCGTCTCGGGCAGCGTGGGCGGCACGGGCGTGACCACGTACGCCGAGAACATCGGCGTGATGGCCGTCACGAAGATCTATTCGACGCTGGTGTTCGCGGTGGCGGCGGTAATCGCCCTGGTGCTGGGCTTCTCGCCGAAGTTCGGTGCGGTCATTCAGACGATCCCGGGCCCGGTGCTGGGGGGCGTGTCGATCGTCGTGTTCGGTCTGATCACCGTGGCCGGTGCACGCATCTGGGTGCAGAACAAGGTCGACTTTTCGGACAACCGCAACCTGATCGTGGCCGCGGTCACGCTGGTGCTCGGCGCCGGCGATTTCACGCTGAAGTTCGGGGCGTTCTCGCTCGGCGGTATTGGCTGCGCCACGTTCGGCGCCATCATCCTGTACGCGCTGCTTCGCGGACGCGGCAAGTCGACGCCGGCGGCCATGTAACGGGCGGCACCCGCGACGCGGCCCCCACGGCACGACGATTACGTCGTGCCGTTTTTGTTTGTGCCGATGGCGATGCTCGGGTTGCCGGAGACTTTCGCATCCCGCACACCGTGCGTTTCATGGGGGTCGCGTGTTTCGCGAGTTTCGTGAGTTTCGTGAGTTTCGTGAGTGTCAGGCGTGTCGGAGGGGTGGCCGGTGTCCGAGCCTGGCGCCTGAAGATGGTCGAGCAACTGGCGTGCGTGGACGGGCAGGGCGTCGCGCTCGCGCACGCACAGCACCAGCGTGCGCAGCGCCCACGGGTCGCACAGCGGCACGATGCCGATGCCCAGCGTGGCGCAGCGGCGCGCGGCGTTGAGCGGCACGATGGCCAGCGCGGCGCCGGCCGCCACGGCGCGGCACACGCTGTCGAAGTCGCGCAGGCGCAGGCGGTAGCGCAAGGGGCGTCCGGCCTGCTTCGCATGGCCGTCGAGATGCTCGGCCAACGCACTTTGCTCCGGCAGGCCGATGAATTCCTCGTCGAGCACGTCGATGAAGTCGAGTGCCTGCCGTGTGGACAGCGCGTGGCCCGGCGGTGTGACGACGACCAGCCGGTCCTGCCGGAATGGCACGGTCTCGAGGCCGGTGAGCTCTATCCAGTCGGAGACCACGCCGACGTCCGCCGCGCCCTCGAGCACGGCCTGCACGACCGCCGGGCTGGTCTGCTCGCGCAGCGAGATTTCCACGTTCGGATGGTTGGCGAGAAAGGCCCCGAGCAGGTCGGGCAGGAATTCGGACATGGCGACCGTGTTGGAGGCGATGCGAACGTTGCCCTTGAGACCGGCGGCGTATTCGCCCAGCTCGCCGCGCATCTGCTCGATCTGCGCAAGCACCCGGCGCGCGTGGGCGAGCAGGGCACGTCCGGCAGGCGAGGGAATCACCCCCTGGCGATGACGCACGAACAACGCCACGCCCAGCGTCTCCTCCAACCCCCGAATGCGAGCGCTGGCGGACGCAAGCGTGAGATGGGCGCGCTCGGCGCCGCCCGTGATACTGCCGGCATCCGCTACCAGCAGGCACAAACGCAAATCGGTCAGGTCGAATCGCACGGATTGGGCGTTGGAGCAATGGCGGGTGGGCAATGACGTGAGTGTAGCGGCTCGCGCATGTCCGGGGGCGGGCAGGCGTTTCTCCGGCGCACACTGACTTGCGGATGGCCGCATGGTAAACTACGCGCTTTCAAGACACGGCCGTACCCGCGACGGCCTCGCCCGCCAAGCCACTTGTTTCTCATTCCCAGGCGGGTCGTCTTGCCGGCGTCTTCAGGCGCGTCGCCCATATGAGCGCGACGCCCGTTGCACGCCCGACGCGGGCATTCCATCAAGAACAAACAACATCGATACGCGCGGGGACACACATCGTGGAGTCCGCGCATTGGTCTATATATGTCTTTTGAAAAGCTCGGCCTGTCGGCCGACATCCTGCGTGCGGTCGCCGACCTCGGCTATACCCACCCGACTCCGATTCAACTGCAAGCGATTCCGGCCGTCCTGCAAGGCGGCGATCTCCTCGCCGGCGCCCAGACCGGCACCGGCAAAACCGCCGGCTTCACCTTGCCTATCCTGCAAATGCTCTCGGCGCGCTCGCGCCCGGCGGCGGCCAACGGCAAGCGCCCGGTGCGCGCGCTCGTGCTGACCCCCACGCGCGAGCTGGCCGCGCAGGTCGAAGAGAGCGTGACCCAGTACGGCAAGTATCTTCGCCTCACGTCGATGACCGTGTTCGGCGGCGTGTCGATGGTGCCGCAGGTCAAGCAGCTCGCGCGTGGCGTCGACATTCTCGTCGCCACGCCGGGACGTCTGCTCGACCACATGCAGCAAAAGACGGTGGACCTGTCGGGCGTGGAGATTCTCGTGCTCGACGAAGCCGACCGCATGCTCGACATGGGTTTCATCCGCGACATCCGGCGCGTGCTGGCGGCGCTGCCAGCCCAACGTCAGAACCTGCTCTTCTCGGCCACGTTCTCCGACGAGATCAAGCAACTGGCGGATGGCCTGCTCAAGTCGCCCGCGCTGATCGAGGTCGCGCGCCGCAACACGACGGCCGAGACGGTCGCGCAGAAAATCCACCCGGTCGATCGCGATCGCAAGCGCGAACTGCTCGAGCATCTCGTGCGCGAGCACAACTGGTTCCAGGTGCTCGTGTTCACGCGCACCAAGCACGGTGCCAACCGCCTGGCCGAGCAACTCACGAAGGGCGGCATTCCTGCGCTGGCGATTCACGGCAACAAGAGCCAAGGCGCCCGCACGCGCGCGCTGGCCGAATTCAAGAGCGGCACGCTGCAGGTGCTGGTCGCCACCGACATCGCGGCGCGCGGCATCGACATCGACCAGTTGCCGCACGTGGTGAACTTCGACTTGCCGGAAGTCGCGGAAGACTATGTGCACCGTATCGGCCGCACCGGTCGCGCAGGGGCGAATGGCGAGGCCGTGTCTCTCGTGTGCGTGGACGAACATCAACTGCTCACGCAGATCGAGCGTCTCATCAAACGCACCATCGAGCGCGAGGTGATTCCGGGCTTCGAGCCGGATCCGCACGCCGTGGCGCAGCCGATTCGCAAGAACCAGAACGGTGGACGTGGCGCCGGTGGCGGACGCGGTGCTCGCAATGGCGATGACGGCCGAGGTCAGCGTGAGGCGCGCGAGCCTCGCGAGCCGAAGGATGCGCCACGCGGCGCACGCCAGGGCGGTGAGCCGAAGGCGCGCCGTGACGGCGCACGCAATGAGCGCGGCGGTCGAAGCGGCAACGGCGGCGGTGGCAGCAGCATCAACGTCGGCAATGTGGGCCAGGCGACGCCGCAGCGCCAGCAGGCACCGAAGCGTCAGGGCGACGCTCAACGTGGCGTGGCGCAAGGTTCCGGCGCCGCGCGACAAGGTCAGGACGGCCGGCAGCAGCACGGCCGGGGCACGCCCGGCGCGACGGGCGCAGTGCGCGGGCAGGGCGGCGGCGCGGAGCGCGGTGATTTCGCCCAGCGCGGTCCGCGTCCCGCGCGCCGCGACGGCGCAGGCGGTGCGCTGCTGATGGGCAAGCCGAAGCGCGACTGAGCACCTTCGGCGCGCACGCGTCAACCGGATACGGCGTCCAGGCGTCGCATCCGAACGACACAGGAAAGGCGGACGGCGCAAAATAAGTAAAATATTAAGCTTTTGCGCCCGGCGGCTCGGGCAAGCGACGAGCGCGGCGGCAAGCACCGGCGGCGCACCTTCGTCGACGCCCGCGCCGCCTTCCCGTTCTCCGAGGATCTCATGATCGCCCGTGTCACCCGGCTGTTCCCGCTTTGGGCTCTGTTGCTGTCTGTTTTCGCTTTCCTCTCGCCGGGCAGTTTCTCCGGCGTCACGCCGCACGTCACGGCATTGCTGACCGTGGTGATGTTCGCGATGGGCGTCACGCTCACGTTCGACGATTTCAAGCGCGTATTCACGCGACCCGCGCCGATCGTGGCGGGCGTGGTGCTGCACTACCTCGTGATGCCGCTGGCCGCATGGATCATCGCACGCGTGCTGCACATGCCGCCGGATCTGACGGCCGGCATGGTGCTCGTGGGCAGCGTGGCGAGCGGCACGGCCTCGAACGTCATGATCTATCTCGCGCGGGGCGACGTGGCACTGTCGGTGACCATCAGCGCCATGTCCACGCTCGTGGGCGTGTTCGCCACGCCGCTGCTCACGCGCTTGTATGTCGATGCGTCGATCGCCGTGGACGTCGAGGGCATGTTGCTGTCGATTCTTCAGATCGTGGCGCTGCCGATCGGCGCGGGCTTGATCATCAATCGCTACTGCGGCCGCGTGGTACGTGCCGTCGAGGGCTATCTGCCGCTCGTCTCGATGGTTGCCATCGTACTGATCATCGGCGCGGTGGTGGGGGCAAACCAGGGCAACATTGCCACGGTGGGGCCGCTGGTGATGCTTGGTGTCGTGCTGCATAACGGACTGGGCCTGCTTGGCGGCTACTGGGGCGGCCGTCTGCTCGGTTTCGACGAGTCGATCTGCCGTACGCTCGCGATCGAAGTGGGCATGCAGAACTCGGGTCTCGCGGCCACGCTCGGCAAGCTTTACTTCACGCCCCTCGCGGCGCTGCCCGGCGCGCTGTTCTCGGTCTGGCACAACCTGTCGGGGTCGCTTCTCGCGGGCTACTGGCGCGGCCGTCCGACCGGCACGGCCAACGACGTGCAAGCGCCCGCCACGCGCGCGCTCCACTGAGCTTTCACGGCGCCGCACACCGGTTGTGTGCGGCGCGCAACGGCCGCGTGCCCCGTCCTTGCACGCATTTGCCTTTCTGCCGCGCATCGCCTAAAACTTCGATATACCGTTCGCGGCGGCGAGAGATTCCGCGTCACGGCGCCCTGCCGTGCTCCCTTTCCCCCGCTCGCCCACTGGGCGCATCCGACGAGGCCCTCCCAGGCAACGAGGCACCGCGCGAGACGCACGAATTCCGCCGGCGGCCCGGCGCACGCGCGAACGGCTGGTGTCATCCGGGTCCGTGGCGGCCGCATTCGCACGGAGATCGCGCCAAGTGGCGTGACACCCCTCGCACCGATGCCGCGTCGGCATCGGCGCAACGAGGCGCCGCACGAACGCGCCGTCCGCGAACATGATGGCATGCGCGGTTGGGCGTGCGTGCCGAAGACCTCGCGACCCGGCGGCAGACAACGTTTTGTGGGAGTCCGTCATGTCTTTGTGTGTCAACGGGATTGTCATCGACGCGCGCCGCGTCGCCGATGAGATCGATCGGCATCGCGACGCGGCCGATCCGCAACTGGCCGCGCGCCACGCGCTCGTGAGCCGGGAACTGTTGCGACAGCGGGCGCGCGATCTGCGGCTGCTGGACACGGCCGACGGGGCCAATGTCAGCGACGACGCCGTGATCGACGCGCTTTTCACGCGCGACGTGCAGGTGCGGCGTCCGACCGAAGCGGAGTGCCGCGCTTATTTTCACGCGCACGCCGGACAGTTCCGCGTGGGCGACAAGGTCCAGGCGAGTCACATTCTCTTCGCCATGTCGGCGGGCGTGCCGCTCTCGCGCACGCTGGAGCGCGCACAGTCGGCACTCGATGAAGTGCTGGCCGAACCGGCCTCGTTCGCGTCGGTCGCGCAGCGTATGTCGGATTGTCCGTCGGCGCGCGAGGGCGGCAGCCTGGGCATGCTCACGCGGGGCAGCGGCGTTCCCGAGTTGGAACTGGTGCTTTTCTGCGGCGATCGATTGGGCGTGGTGCCGAGACTCGTCAACACGCGTTACGGCTTTCATGTGTTGCGTATCGAGCGGCGGATCAAGGGACGCATGCCGCCGTTCGAACGCGTGGCCGATCGCATCGCGGCGCAGCTATACGAGCAGGCCCGGGCGCGGGCGTTGCGCCATTACGTGGCGTTGCTCGCGGGCGCCGCGCAGATCAGCGGCGCGAACGACGACGAAGGGCCCATGCGCGTGCAATAGCGTGGTTGGCGTGCCGTCAAGGCGAAAGGGCGCCCCGGAAGGTGATTCGGGGCGCCCTTTCTCATGGCGTCCGGCGCGCGCTTGCCGGACGAGCATCAGCCGACGATCAGCTCGAGCGTGAGTGTGTCGAGCGTGAACGACCCATCGTCCTGAATGCGGAAGTGGCGGCGCACATTGTCGGCCATTGCCGCCTGGAGCGCACGGATGGCCTCTTGCATCGGCGCGGGCGTGCGCATGCGCGTCGTCCACGTCGTGAAGTCGAGGTCAAGCGTGCGAGGCGTGAGCGATGCTACCGAGAAGCCGGCGCCAGCGGCCATCGCCAGCCATTCGCTCGTGGCGTAGTCGCGCACGTGCGAGGTGTCGCGCAGGACCTCGACGGCCTGCAGATAGGTGTCGAGCAACGGTTGGCCCGTGGACGCCACATCGCAGATCACCACACGTCCGCCCGGTTTGAGCACGCGGCGCATCTCGCGCAATGCGGCGCCCACGTCCGCCCAGTGATGGGCGCTGTACCGACTGAACACGAGATCGAACGAGGCGTCCGGAAAGGGCAGCGATTCGGCAGCGCCGAGTTGCGTATCGATGTTCGTCATGCCGCGCTTTGTGGCTTCCGCAGCAACCACGCCGAGCATGTCGGCCGACAGGTCGTAGGCCACCACGCGCGCCACGTGCGGGGCGGCGAAGAAGCTCACGTGGCCCGCGCCGCACCCGAGGTCGAGCACCTGGGCGTTCGGATGCGCGCGGGCAATCGCGGCAAGCTGTTCGAGATCGGCGCCTTGCGCGTGGTTGGCGCTCGTGAGATACGCACTCGCCTGCGGGCCGAACTGGCCGGTCACCACGGCGTTGTGGGAATCGTGTGTCGTTGCCGAAGCCGTGTCGGCTGGGCGGGCGGTCTCGCTCATGGGCGTCTCCTGGATCGTGGGGGCTGGCGGACTGTCGCGGCAAGCGCTTGCGCCACAGCCATGAGTGTCACGATAATGGGTCGTCGATACCGGTACAAGTTGCCCATTTATCCTGGTATGAAAAATAATACCCTCGCTCCCGCCCCGCCTTTGCCATCGTCCGATACGTCGGCGCCGCTGTCCAGCCGGCCTGCCGACGCCGCTCGCGCGCGTCGCGCGCTCGGCGACTTCCTGCGCGCGCATCGCGAGCGCCTCACGCCTGCCGCGGTCGGATTGCCGCCGATGGGACGCCGCCGCACGCCGGGCCTGCGGCGCGAGGAGGTGGCCCAGTTATGCGGGCTGTCGGCCACCTGGTACACCTGGATCGAGCAGGCGCGCGAAGTGTCGATCTCGGCGGGGGCACTGGCCGCCGTGGCGGGCGCGTTACGGCTGTCGCGCGCCGAGCGGGCGTATCTGTTCGATCTGGCAGGGCGCCGCGATCCGGAGCGCGGCGCCGAGCCATTGCCACATCATGCTACGGCGCAGGTACAGGCTGCCGTGGGCGCGGTGGCGGCCCCCGCCTACGCGCTTGACCGGTGTTGGGACGTGCTCGCGTGGAACGATGCAGCCGCCGACATCTTTCGCGGATGGCTCGATACGAGCGGGGCACCGGGCACGAAGAACCTGCTGCGCTACATCTTTCTCGACGACGCGGCGCCCACGCTGATTCAGGACTGGGAGCGACGCGCGCGGCGGGTGGTGGCGGAGTTTCGCGCCGAGTGCAGCGCCTATCTCGACGACACGCCCGTGCGTGCGCTCACCGATGCCCTGCAGCGAGAGAGCCCGCGATTCGCCGCGCTCTGGTCGCAGCAGGACGTCGTCGAGCGCGAGGGCGGCCGGCGCGGTTTCCATCACCCGCTGCGAGGCGACATCGATTTCGCGCAGGTGACGTTCCGGCTATCGGGGCATGACGACGTCAAGCTGGTGATGCTGCTGCCCTGAGTGCCATGCCGCACCGGCTTAGGTGCCCGAGCGCAACCACTGCACGAGCAGGGTGGCGGTGGCCATGCCGAGCAGCGTCATGATGAGCGAGCCGCCCACGTGAACGAGCACGATCATCGACGCCCAGCCCATCTCGCCTTCGCGCAATAGCGTGGTGACTTCGGCGGAAAAGGTGGAGAAGGTGGTCAGGCCGCCGAGAAACCCGGTCACGACGAACAGGCGCCATTCGACCGGCACTGACGGAACGTGGCTGAAGAAGGCGACCGCCACGCCGATGAGATAGCCGCCGCCCAGGTTGGCAGTGAGGGTGCCCAGGGGCAGGGTGGGCAGGAGGTAGTTCAGATGTGCGCTCAGCGTCCAGCGCAGTAGTGCGCCGAGGGCTGCGCCGACGCTCACGGCGACGACCGAAGCAAACATGGGTGACTCCCCGTGCGGAATTCGCGCGGACGGATCGCGCGGATAACAAAACGGCCGGCCTTTTCAGGCCGGCCGCTCTCGCCTCTCAAGCGAATACTACACGTACCGGACGACTTCGCGAACGACTTAGTCCTTCGGGAACGCCGTGGCGCCACCGTGCGCGCCCGACCACTCGGCCGGCGCGTGCAGGAATTTCTCGACCTCGTCGAGCGTCTTCGTGTCGAAGTGATTCTGTTGCTTGGCCACACGCAGCACGTCCCACCAGGTGGCGAGCGAGTGCAGTTGCACATCGATGTCCTTGAGCACCTGACGGCTCTCCGGGAAGATGTCGTAGTGGAAGATCACGAACACGTGATTGACCTTCGCACCGGCTTCGCGCAGCGCCTTGCAGAAGTTGATCTTGCTGCGGCCGTCGGTCGTGAGGTCTTCCACGAGCAGCACGCGCGAACCTTCCGGCAGGTCGCCCTCGATCTGCGCATTGCGGCCGAAACCCTTCGGCTTCTTGCGCACGTACTGCATCGGCAGCATCAGCTTGTCGGCGATCCAGGCGGCAAACGGAATGCCGGCGGTTTCGCCGCCGGCGACCGTGTCGAACTGCTCGCAGCCCACGTCCTGAATGATCACGGCCTCGGCGAAGTCCATCAGCGTGCGGCGCACGCGCGGGTACGAGATCAGCTTGCGGCAGTCGGTGTAGACCGGGCTGGCCCAGCCCGAGGTGAAGATATACGGCTTCTCGGCGTTGAAATGCACCGCGCCCACTTCGAGCAGGATCTTGGCGGTGATGTCGGAAATCGCCTGGCGGTCGATGCCAATCATGATGCGGTTCCTTAGCGTGGCTGCCCGCCGTGCGGCGTGCAGCCAGGAGTCGTGGAGGGGTCAGCAGGGTGACGCAGTGCGCGGGGCGCTGCGTCAGGACGCCGTCTGAGGCGGCGGGTCGTCGGGCCTTGCGGCGAACGACCGGCGCTTAAACGCGAATTATGCCACAAGTTTCAGCAAATGCATGGGCAATTATGCACTGAGCGTATATTTTCCATCGGTGGTCTACGCGCAGTGTGCCCGCACGGCGCATATGAAAATGGATGCCCGACAGATGAGTCCAAAAAAAGAGACAGTTGCCGAGCCTTTATGACAGGCATACACTCACGCCGAAAATTCAGACCGGACGTGACTATGCCCAACGATTCCTCGCCCTCGCTTGCCGCGCCCGCCGCGCCGCAAGACGCCTCTTACGCCAACCGCGCCCTCTGGGCCTCCGCCATCGGCTACGCCATGGACGGTTTCGACTTGCTGATCCTCGGCTTCATCCTGCCGGCGATTGCCGCCGATCTGGCGCTTTCCACGGCGCAGTCGGGCTCGCTCGTCACTTGGACGCTGGTCGGTGCGGTCTTCGGCGGCATCGTCTTCGGCATGCTCTCCGATCGGTATGGCCGTGTGCGCGTGTTGTCGTGGACGATTCTGCTGTTCGCGTTGTTCACCGGCCTGTGCTCTCTCGCGCAGGGGTACTGGGATCTGCTCGCGTATCGCACGATTGCCGGCATCGGCCTGGGCGGGGAGTTCGGCATCGGCATGGCGCTCGCGGCGGAAGCATGCCCGCCGGCGCGCCGCGCCAGGGCGTCCTCGTTCGTGGGGCTGGGCTGGCAGGCGGGCGTGCTCGCGGCCGCGCTGCTCACGCCGATACTGCTGCCTGTCATCGGGTGGCGCGGCATGTTCGCCGTCGGCCTGCTGCCGGCGGTCGTGTCGTTCATCATGCGTCGCACGCTCGGCGAGCCGGAGATGTTCCTCGCGCAGCAGCAAAAGCCGCGTGAGCACGCACCGCTCAAGCTGCTGGTCAAGGACGGTGCCACGACCCGCGCCAGCCTCGGCGTGGCGATCCTGTGCTCGGTGCAGAACTTCGGCTACTACGGCCTGATGATCTGGATGCCGTCGTACCTCTCGAAGACCTTCGGCTATTCGCTGACCAAGTCGGCCATGTGGACCGCCGTGACGGTGCTCGGCATGGCGTTCGGCATCTGGTTGTTCGGCCGCCTGGCCGACCGCGTGGGGCGCCGGCCGACGTTCATCGGCTACCAGATCGGCGCCGTGGTGATGGTATTCGTCTACGCGCAGTTGCAGTCTCAGTTCGCACTGCTGATCGGTGGGGCGGTGATGGGCCTGTTCGTGAATGGCATGATCGGCGGCTACGGCGCGCTGATCTCGGAGCTGTATCCGACGGCTGCGCGCGCCACCGCGCAAAACGTGCTGTTCAACATCGGCCGCGCGGTCGGTGGGTTCGGCCCGCTCACCGTGGGCGCCCTGGCGGCAGCTTATTCGTTCAAGATCGCGCTCGTGTTCCTGGCCGCCATCTACGTTCTCGACATCGTCGCCACGCTGTTCCTGATTCCCGAACGTCGCGGCGAAGCCCTGCAGTAAGCC
Source organism: Pandoraea morbifera (assembly GCF_902459575.1). Lineage (NCBI taxonomy): Bacteria > Pseudomonadati > Pseudomonadota > Betaproteobacteria > Burkholderiales > Burkholderiaceae > Pandoraea > Pandoraea morbifera. The sequence goes on along the minus strand of NZ_CABPSD010000020.1, from coordinate 21,208 downwards.
CGCGGCGGCGGCAATGCCGCACGCGCGCCATGCTGCGCGTGCAGCATCGAGCTTCAGGCGCAAGGTGTACACTTTGCGTCCTGCGATGCGTCCGGCGCATCGCAAGTCCCACGGTCCGATGCGCGCGCGAGCGCGCCATCCCGGATCGGGGAAGTGGTGGTCATCACGCCACCGCGCCGTGAAGAACCCCGTCGACGACACAATCGCCGAATCCCTCCGGTTGGCTCTTCCCCCGCCGTGATCCGTCAAAAGACGGCTGTGTCCGCACGCTGCCCATGCGCGGCGCAGGCCCGGCCGTCGCAAGTCTTTAGGTATCGAGATATGGATGAACAACTGAAACAAAGCGCCCTGGCGTACCACGAGAATCCGCGTCCGGGCAAGATCTCGGTGACGCCGACCAAGCCCCTGTCGAACCAGATCGACCTGTCGCTGGCCTATTCTCCGGGCGTGGCCTACGCGTGCGAAGCGATCGCGGAAGACCCCCTGGCCGCGAACCGCTACACCTCGCGCAGCAACCTCGTGGGCGTGATCACCAACGGCACGGCCGTGCTCGGCCTGGGCAACATCGGTCCGCTCGCGGCCAAGCCGGTGATGGAAGGCAAGGGCTGCCTGTTCAAGAAGTTCGCCGGCATCGATGTGTTCGACATCGAACTCGCGGAGCACGACCCGGACAAGCTCGTCGAGGCCATCGCCATGCTCGAGCCCACGCTCGGCGGCATCAACCTCGAAGACATCAAGGCGCCCGAGTGCTTCTACATCGAGAAGAAGCTGCGCGAGCGCATGAAGATCCCCGTCTTCCACGACGACCAGCATGGCACCGCCATCATCGCCTCGGCCGCCATCCTCAATGGCCTGAAGGTCGTGGGCAAGGACATCGGCAAGGTGAAGCTGGTCTGCTCGGGCGCCGGCGCCGCCGCCATCGCCTGTCTGGACCTGCTGGTGAACCTCGGTCTGAAGAAAGAGAACATCCTGGTGCTCGACTCCAAGGGCGTGATTCATACCGGCCGCGACAAGCTCGACGAGAGCAAGGCGCGCTACGCCGTGGCGACCGACGCCCGCACGCTTGCCGACGCCAGCAATGGCGCCGACGTCTTCCTCGGTTGCTCGACGGCCGGTGTGCTTACCGCCGACATGGTCAAGACCATGGGGCCGAAGCCGTTGATTCTCGCGCTCGCGAACCCCGAACCGGAAATCCGCCCGGAAATCGCCAAGGCGGCGCGTCCGGACTGCATCGTGGCGACCGGCCGTTCGGACTACCCGAACCAGGTCAACAACGTGCTGTGCTTCCCGTTCATCTTCCGCGGCGCGCTCGACGTCGGCGCGACCACCATCACGGAGGAGATGAAGCTCGCCACGGTGCGGGCCATCGCCGAGCTGGCGCAGGAAGAAGAGCAGAGCGAAGAAGTGGCGCGCGCCTATGAAGGCCAGTCGCTCGAATTCGGCCCGGAATACATCATTCCGAAGCCGTTCGATCCGCGCCTGATCATCAAGATCGCGCCCGCTGTCGCGCAAGCCGCCATGGACTCGGGCGTGGCCACGCGTCCGATCGAGGACATGGACGCCTACCGCGAGCAACTCGGCACGACCGTGTACCGCACCGGCTTCATCATGCGTCCGGTGTTCGCCGCCGCGCGCGCACGCTTCGGCAACGACGCCGCGCGTATCGTGTTCGCCGAGGGCGAGGACGAGCGCGTGCTGCGCGCCGCCCAGTTCGTGCTGACCGAACGCATCGCCCGGCCGATCATCATCGGTCGCCCGGCCGTGGTCGAAATGCGGCTGCAGAAGATCGGCTCGAAGCTCAAGCCGGGCATCGACTTCGAGATCGTGAATCCTGAAGACGATGCGCGCTATCAGCGTTGCTGGCAGGAGTATCACAACCTTGGCGCGCGTCACGGCGTGACGCCAGAGGTCGCCAAGGCCGCCATGCGCAAGGACAACACGCTCATCGGCGCGATCCTCGTGCGTCTGGGCGAAGCCGACGGCATGATCTGCGGCATGATCGATACGTACCACCGTCATCTCGACGTGGTCGATCAGGTGCTCGGCCGCGCGGCCGGCGTGGAGAACTACGCCGCCATGAACCTTTTGATGCTCGAGAAGCGCAACCTGTTCATCAGCGATACGTACGTGAACGAAGTGCCGACCTCGGAACAGCTTGCCGAGATGACCGTGCTCGCGGCCAAGGAAATCGAGCGCTTCGGCATCGCGCCGAAGGTGGCGCTGCTCTCGAACTCGAACTTCGGCAGTGTGAAGTCGGCGTCGGCACAGCGCATGGCGCGCGCCTGCGAGCTGCTCGCCGAGCGCGCCCCGCAACTGGAAGTGGATGGCGAAATGCACGGCGACGCCGCGCTGTCGGAAGCGGTGCGTCGCGCCGCCTACCCGGCGTCGCGACTGGCGGGCGAGGCGAACCTGCTCGTCATGCCGAACGTGGAAGCCGCGAACATCACGTACAACCTGCTCAAGATGACGGGCGGTGAAGGCGTGACGGTCGGTCCGTTCCTGCTCGGCTGTGCCAAGCCGGTTCACATCCTGACGCCCGCCGCCACGGTGCGTCGCATCATCAACATGACGGCCGTGGCCGCGGCGAACGTCACGCGCTGAGTGCGTTGCGCCGGGTGACGGGCGGAGTGCCGGTGTCGGTGCCCCGTCCGGTCGCCAGAAAAAAATCCCGCCGGACGCTCGCGCGCCGGCGGGATTTTCATTGGGCTGCCGGATTCGCGTCCGGCGCCTCTCAGGACATCTGGTCGCGCAATCCGGTCATCATGCGGCCACGCGATGCGAATCGCCATCGCGGAACTGCGCGAGCAACTTCGTCCACTTGATGCGCGTGGCGGCAAGGTTTTGCGCCTTGACGTGCCCATACCCGCGAATCTCCTGCGGCAACTCGGCGAGCTGCACGGCCAGCGTCAGGTTCTGCTCGTTCAGTCGCGACACCAGTTCATTGACCAGCGCTTCGTACTCGCCGATCAATGCACGCTCCATGCGACGTTCCTCGGTGCGGCCGAAGATGTCGAATGCGCCGCCGCGCAGGCCCTTGAACTTGGCGAGCACGCCGAACGCCTTCATCATCCAGGCGCCATACGTCTGCTTGATGAGGTGCCCCTTGTCGTCGTGCTTCGCGAGCGACGGTGGCGCGAGATGGAAGCGCAACGTGAAGTCGCCTTCGAACTGCTCGTTGATCTTCTTCATGAACGCCGGATCGGTGTACAGGCGCGCGACTTCGTACTCGTCCTTGTACGCCATGAGCTTGTAGAGCCCGCGCGCCACGGCTTCGGTCAGCGGCATCTGCGCGCCCTCCTGTGTGAGCGGCGTCTCCGCCGCGCGAACACGGTCCACCATCTGCTTGAAACGCTCGGCGTAGGCGCGATCCTGATACGCCACGAGCTGGTCGTAGCGACGCTGGATCAGCATGTCGAGTGCGCGCGGCGTGTGCAGCGTGATCAGCTTGCCGCCGGCTGCCGACGATTCCGGCGTTTCGCCTTGCTGCGCGAGCTTGCGCACCGCGGCGAGATCATGCGCGGCGCGACGGCCCCACTCGAACGCCTGCTTGTTCTTCTCGATGGCCACGCCGTTCAGTTCGATGGCGCGCGTGAGTGCCGCATAGGACAGCGGTACCCAGCCCTTCTGCCACGCGTAGCCGAGTACGAACGGGTTTGTGTAGATCGTGTCGCCGAGCAGTCGCAATGCAAGGTGATTGGCGTCGACGAAGTCCACGCCGTCGCCGGCCGCGGCGCGAATGTCGTGCTCGGTGCTCGAGCCGGGGAAGCGCCAGTTGGGGTTGCGGATGAAGTCCGCGGTCGGGGTGTGCGCGCTGTTCACGACGACGTTCGTCACGCCGTACTGCACGCGCGAGAGTGTGTCGTCGCTGGCCGTGGTGATGGCGTCGCACCCGATCACCACGCGCGCGTCCCCCATGGCAATGCGCGTCGCGTGAATGTCCTCCGGTTGCAGCGCGATCTGCACGTGGCTCGTCACGGCGCCGCCCTTTTGCGCGAGACCGGTCACATCGAGCGTGGTGACGCCCTTGTTCTCCAGATGCGCGGCCATGCCGAGCAGCCCGCCGATCGTGACCACGCCCGTGCCGCCCACGCCCGTGACGAGAATGCCGTACGGGCGCGAAATGGTCGGCAGCACCGGTTCCGGCAACGGCGGCAGGCCGCTGCTGTCGACCTGCGCGGTCCTGGGCTTGCGCAACTGACCGCCCTCGACCGTCACGAAGCTCGGGCAGAAGCCGTTCACGCAAGAGTAGTCCTTGTTGCACGTCGACTGGTTGATCTGGCGTTTGGTGCCGAACTCGGTCTCGAGCGGTTCGACCGACAGGCAGTTCGACTTCACCGAGCAGTCGCCGCAACCTTCGCAGACCGCCTCGTTGATGACCACGCGCTTGGCCGGATCGGGGTACGTGCCGCGCTTGCGACGGCGGCGCTTCTCGGTGGCGCAAGTCTGATCGTAGATCAGGATGGATGTGCCCTTGACCAGGCGCAGCTCGCGCTGCACGCGGTCGAGTTCGCTGCGGTGATAGACCGGCACGTCGCCCACGAGCTTCACACCCTCGTACTTCTCGGGCTCGTCGGTGACGATCACGATCTTCGCGGCGCCCTCGGCATCGACCTGTGCCACGATCTGCGGCACGGAGAGCGTGCCATCGACCGGCTGCCCGCCAGTCATCGCGACGGCGTCGTTATACAGGATCTTGTAGGTGATGTTGACCTTCGACGAGATCGCCGCGCGAATTGCCAGCAGGCCGGAGTGGAAGTACGTGCCGTCACCCAGGTTCGCGAAGATGTGCTCGTCGCAGGAGAACGGCGCCTGGCCGATCCAGGGCACGCCCTCGCCACCCATCTGCGAGAAGGTGTCGGTCTTGCGGTCCATCCACACGGTCATGTAATGACAGCCGATGCCGGCGATCGCACGCGAACCCTCGGGCACGTTGGTCGACGTGTTGTGCGGGCACCCCGAGCAGAACCACGGCTTGCGCTCGACGGCCACGCGCGGCTTGGCCAGCGCCTGTTCCTTGGCTTCGATCACGCGCAGACGCGCGGCGATGCGCTCGCGCACGTCGCTCGGCAGTTCGAACTTCTCCAGACGCGTGGCGATGGCCTTGGCGATCAGCGCGGGCGAGAGTTCGTAGTGCGCGGGCAGCAGCCAGTTGGCCATCGGCACCGACCATTCGCCGCCGGCACCGTCCTTCTCGTCGAACTTGCCGTACACGCGCGGGCGCACGTCGTCGCGCCAGTTGTACAACTCTTCCTTGATCTGGTATTCGAGGATCTGACGCTTCTCCTCGACCACCAGGATTTCCTGCAGCCCCTGGGAGAATGCGCGCGCACCCTGGGCTTCCAGCGGCCAAACGCAGCCCACCTTGTAAAGACGAATGCCGATGCGCTGACACGTGGCTTCGTCGAGCCCGAGGTCGGCAAGCGCCTGGCACACGTCGAGGTATGCCTTGCCCCCGGTCATGATGCCGAAGCGCGCATTGGGCGAGTCGATCATCACGCGGTCGAGCTTGTTGGCACGCACATAGGCCAGGCCGGCGTACCACTTGTAGTCGATCATGCGCGCTTCCTGCACCAGCGGCGGATCGGGCCAGCGGATGTTCAGCCCGTCGGGCGGCATGATGAAATCTTCAGGCAGTCGCACGTCGACGTTGTGCGGATCGATCATCACCGATGCCGACGATTCGACCACGTCCGTCACGCATTTCATGGCAACCCACAGGCCGGAGTAACGGCTCATCGCCCAGCCGTGCAGGCCGTAGTCGAGATACTCCTGCACATTCGACGGATACAGCACGGGGATGCCGGCGGCCTTGAAAACGTGCTCCGACTGGTGGGCGAGGGTGGAGGATTTGGCGGCATGGTCGTCGCCCGCGAGCACCAGCACACCGCCGTGCCTGGACGAGCCGGCCGAGTTGCCGTGCTTGAACACGTCCATCGAGCGGTCGACGCCCGGGCCCTTGCCGTACCACATGGAGAACACGCCATCGAACTTGGCGGGATACAGATTGACCTGCTGCGAACCCCAGACCGACGTGGCGGCGAGATCTTCGTTCAGGCCAGGCTGGAAAACGATGTTATGACCGGCGAGATGCTGCTTCGCCTTCCACAGCGACAGGTCCAGACCGCCCAGTGGCGAGCCGCGATAGCCCGAGATGAAACCTGCGGTATTGAGCCCGGCAGCGGCGTCGCGCGCCTGCTGCAGCATCGGTAGTCGAACCAGGGCCTGAATGCCGCTCATGTAAGCGCGACCGCGCTCGAGCGTGTACTTGTCGTCGAGCGTGACCGATTCCAGTGCGGCCAGCAAGCTCGGATTGACGGGGGCGTTCATGGGGTGTGCTCCTCACTCTCACTGATTTTGGGATCGCCAAAACTTCTTTGCCCCCCCGCTCTCGTGAAGCAGGACGGCAGCGGTGATTGCCGGCCTCTGTATTTTTGCTTTCCCGAGTGCTCACCCATGTGATGCCACCCGGTGGGCGGGGCCTTTTTTCGTGATGCTGATGCCAGTCGGACTTATGGTAGCACCGGCGTCATGGCATTGCCTGACGGTGAAGGTGACGTCGCATACGTTGCCGCTTGGGGCAGTACCACGCGCATTATGACGTTTACGTAAACGTAATACGGTTGGCGTAAACCCTCGCCGGCCGAGACCGTCGCCCCCCCTCACACAACCGGCAGGTGCGGCATTGCACCGCTTCGTGATTTTGGGAATTTCACTCAAAATGATGCCAATGTGTCGCGAATATGTCGGCAACCGTGCGTTTGTCAGCGACTTCCGACACATGGGTAACAACGTGTAACGGTTCGGGGCGAAGGGGAACGGAGCAGGCAGAATGCCACCTAATGCCTTACCTGACGCGCTGTCGATTCGCTCGATCCCGGCACTGCCGATGTCCCGAAGCCCGTCAGGTACGTTCCACCGCGCACAGCGAGTGCGCATGCAATAAAGCGATACGTAAGAAGGAGTCACTGTGAATCAACGAAACATCGCCAAATTCCTGCTGGTTTCCGCTTCGTTCCTGACCCTGGAAGTGAGCGTCGCCCGTGCCGATGAACTGGCACGCGACAAGACGGCCGAACCGACCCCGGTGAGTTCCACCGTGAGTTCCCCCGTTACGCCGCAGCGTTACGAAGGCCCGCTCGACCAGCGCACGATCGATCCGCGCGAATTCCAGCGCCGCTGATGCGGCCTGAACAACGTTGAACGCGCCGCCCATGGCGGCCCGTTCTGTCCCATCAGGGCGTCGCCTCGCAAGGTCGGCGCCCTTTCTTTTTCCTCTTTTTTTCCCGATACCGGCGTCGGCGTCTTCTCTGTAATCTCTTGTAATGGGAGTGAGGGGGTTGGTATTGCCAAAATATTCATAATCTACGCAATAATATTGCGCATATGACAAAAATAGTGGGGGGGAAGTGTCAAAACTGGAACTCGACAAGATCGATCGCCGAATTCTGGCCTTGCTGCAAGGCAATGGCCGGCTATCCAATCTCGAGATCGCCGAACAGGTACGCCTGTCGCCGAGCCCGTGTCTGCGGCGCATCCGCCGGCTCGAGGAAGCCGGTGTCATTCGCGGGTACGTCGCGCTGCTCGAGCCCACGCGTCTCGGCCTCGGGCTACTCGCGTATGTGAACGTGCGCCTGGACAAGCGGCATCCCGGCGACGGCCAGGGCGGATCGGTGATCGAGCACTTCCGCAACGTGGTCGAGTCCTGGACCGAAGTCGTCGGGTGTTACGCGATGGCGGGCGACATGGATTATCTGCTGCGCGTGCACGTGCGGGACATGGCGCACTTCTCCCGCTTCATGCAGACGAACCTGCTCGTGCACCCGAGCGTGGTCGATGTGAAGACGAGCTTCGTGCTCGACCAGCTCAAGGAAACGACGGCACTGCCGCTACCGTGACCAAACGTGTCCCGTCATTGTCACGCGATCAAAAAAACCCGGCCATAAGGCCGGGTTTTCTTTTTTATGCCGTCGACTCGGGCGATAAGCGGTTCAGGCGGCGCGCTGATTCGGTAGCAGGGCGCCGAACAGGCGACGCGCATTACGAAGCTGGCGCTTGATCGCGTAATCGAAGGCGGCGACTTGTTCCTGCATCATCTCCGAGAGCATCGATTGCGTATCGGCCGGAGGCAGGCTCAGATAGCCGTCCGCTTCGCCGTACGCGAAATTGATCTGCATGCCAGCCTTCTTTGCGATACGCATCATGCGGGCGTTTCGCGACAGGCAGTGCATGTAGAGGGTGTCGACGCGCTTGTTGCGGCAGTGGATGGCCGCCCGCTCGAAAAGTCGCGAGCCGATGCCGCGTCCGCGTGCCGATTCGAGTACCGAGACACCGAATTCCGCGACGCGGCCGTTCTTGCCTTCGGGCAACTGGGCAACGTGGGCGACGGCGACGAGCGCCAGATTGTCGTCGTAGACGCCGAAGACGCTGTCGCGAGCAAAGTCGAGGCTGGCAACGTAGCGCGTGATGATGTCGTCGGAGACGGCCTGGCCGAAGCGCAGCAGGCGGTCTTCTTCGCCGAGCGCCAGGAAATGGCGCTGGAGACGGTGGATATCGCCGGACGTCAACTCACGAATCAGCACGCTCGACCGCTCGTTGGCGGCAACCGTCGCGCGTGCGACGTCGGGCGTGTGGTTCGGGGCAGTCATGGCGTATTCCTTGAGTATTCTTTCGTGCGTCGACTGGATTGTGCGACGCAAAAGAATTATACCCGAATGGCTAGGTAAAAACCCTAGGAATCGTGCGGTGCCGTTGGAGGGAAATGCCTAAGTCGCTGAAGAATGGCGTCTTTTCTGGGTTTGCGCGGTGGCTCTCGCCTAGGAGAGGTTGTTGCGAGGCAACAAAAAAGGGCGAAACTTTCGCCCTTTTTGTAAGTGTGCGCTCACATTAAGTGTGGGTGTATTTCGGGTGTGTCCTCGGCGTCACGTTTTCGCGGGCAGTACGGCAGCGGGGATGGCAGCCTCGATGCCATCCGGCAGGGGGGCGGCGAGGCCGTGTTCGAGCACGGCGATTACTTCGTTGGCGAAATCGCGGTAGCGCATGCGTCCACCCGGTTTGAGCCATGTGAACGTCCAGTTGATCATGCCGAACAGCATCATCGTGAGCGCCGTCTGGTTGTGTTTGGCGACCCGATCGGGGAAGGCGCGCGCGAGCTGACGCGCGAAGGCGGCCACCACATCGCGTTGCCGGTTCAGCACGATCTCCCGTTGCTCGTCGTTGAGGAACTTCACGTCGTTGAGCAGCGCGATGTGCCGCGTCTGCGACGTTTCGTACTCATCGAGGAAGGCGCGAATCAGCTCATGGAACGTGTCGCGCTCGGAGAGACCGCGGCGCTGGCCAAGCGCCTCAACCTCGGTGACGATCAGCATCAGCCGCTTGGTGTAGCGCTCGAGCAGATCGAACAGAATGGCGTCCTTGCTCGCGTAGTAGTGATAGAGGCGGGCCTTCGACGTGCCGCACGCAGCGGCCAGCTCGGACATCGAGGTGCTCGGATAGCTCGCGCGGGCGAACGCCTCGGCCGCGACATCGAGAATCTGTTCGCGCTGCGATTCGTGATCGGGCGCTTTGGTACGTGCCATAAACGGGGGTTACTCCAGTCGTAGATCGCACGCGGCGGCGGCTGTCGTGTCGCCGCGCAGTGCGAGCCGGCCTGCCGCACCGAGTTCGCGGCAGCGCCACAGCAGAAAACTGTCGGTCGCAAAAAAACCTTCGACGCGGGGCATGGTCTCGCCGAGAAAGGCCGCCATCGGTGTCCAGGCAACGGGCGCCAGGGCAAGGAGCTGGTCGTCGATCTCCGCGAACGTTGCGCCTTCGAAGGTGTTGTGCACCCAGCGGCGCACTTGCGTATTCACTTGTTTGAGCGCGCGCCATTCGAGCGAAAGGCGGCCGATGCGCAACAGCGAGATCGGGGCGATGCGCGCGAACCGTTCGGCGAGCACTTCCGGGGCGTACATGCCTACGCTGGTGCGCCGCTCAGGGCCTTGCGCCGCGCCCGGGCCGCTCAGATCGGCACTGCGCAGCACGATTTCGTTGAGTCGGGCGGGCGTGTTTCGCAGCATGAACGATACGCGGCGAAGCGCAAGCTGATCCGACGCACTGTCGCCATGCCAGCACACCACGGCACTCTCCGTGGGGCCGCCTTCGGCCAGGCGCTGCAGCGACGCCAGTTCCTCGCGCAACTCGCCGGCGTAATCCCGGTTCGCCGTCGGCATCACCCGCTGCCAAAACGCCGCGCGCTGACGCTCGTTCTCGTCGATCTCGCGCAACGGACCGACGGCCAGGTCGTCTCGCAGGACAAGCACGGGGTCGGCGCGGTGCGCCAGCGCCATTGCCGCGCGCAACTGCTGCGCGGCAATATCGCCACAGACGACATGGATGGTATTCATGCCCGGTAGTTTACGGTATTCCCGCAACCTCGGGTTGACGCGCCCGTCATGACGGCATTAACAGGCAATGACAGGCGATAACAGACAATCGCCGCGCTGAGCCGGAGCATTGGCCGGACTTCGCGCCGGTAGCTGCGACGTCGCCGAGGTCTTGCCCCGGCAGGGTCCCCGCGTTCGCGCGACGCGGAAATCCACGTCACGCGGAACAGCGGCATCGCGGACGCGGCCACCCGCGATCCGCGCCCTCGTCGATCAGCGCTCGTCGTAGCTGACCACGACGCGCTCAGTGAGCGGACGAGCCTGGCACGTCAGCACGAAGCCTTGCTCAACTTCGTAGTCTTCCAGCGTGTAGTTCTTGTCCATGGCGACTTCGCCTTCGAGCACCTTGGCCCGGCACGTGCAGCACACACCGCCCTTGCAGGCGTACGGCAGCGACAGGCCGGCGGCCAGGCCGGTGTCGAGGATGCTCTGACCCTCGTACGGCTGACGCAGACGACGCTCCTTGCCGTCCATCACCACGACCAGCTCGGCCATCGGCGTATCGTCGGTGATCACGACCGGCTTCACGCCGGCTTGGGGCGAGGGCACGCCGAAGCGTTCGACGTGGATCTTTTCCTTGGCAACGCCCGCGGCGGCCAGCGCGGCCTCGGCCGCATCCATCATCGGGCCGGGACCGCAGATGAAGGCTTCATCGATGCTCGACGGTGCAATGAGTGTCTCGAGGAAAGCGGCGCACTTTTCCTGATCGAGCAGACCGTTGAACAACTCGACCTCCTGTGCTTCGTCAGAGAGCACGTGATACAGGCGCAGACGTCCGAGATACGTGTTCTTCAGGTCCTCGAGGGCTTCGGCGAACATGATGGCGGGCACTGAGCGGTTGCCGTAGACCAGCGTGAACTGGCTGTTCGGCTCGGTGGCCAGCGTGGTCTTGATGAGCGCGAGCATGGGCGTGATGCCCGAGCCACCGGCGAAGCCCACGTAATGCTTGGCCTGCTCGGCGGACAAACGCGTGAAGAAGCGGCCGTCCGGCGTCATCACGTCGATTTGCTGTCCCGGCTTGAGTTGATCGTTGGCGAAGTTCGAAAACTTGCCGCCCGGCACGCGTTTGATGCCCACCCGCAGTTCGCCCGTGGCCTCATAGTCGGGCACACCAACGCAGATAGAGTAGGAGCGACGAGCTTCTTCGCCGTCGATCTCGGTCTTGAGCGTGAGGAATTGGCCTTGCGTGAAGCGATAGGCGTCGCGCAGCGCCTCGGGCACCGTGAAGGCGATGGAGATGGCGTCGGCGGTCTCGGGACGGATTTCGCGAATGGTCAGCGAATGGAATTGCGGTGTCGTCATCGTGGGCTTCCTTACCGTCCGGGTGCGGGTGGCGACAATCGAAGTGTCGGCATCGTTACGCGCGAAGCGGGATCAGTCGGGTCAATCGGATCAATCGGGTCAATCAGTAGGGCTTGAAGTAGTCGAACGGCTCTCGGCAAGCGCGACAACGGTAATGTGCCTTGCAGGCGGTCGAGCCGAAGGCCGAGACCACTTCCGTGTCGTGCGACCCGCAGTGGGGGCACGGCACACCGTCTTTCGGACGGCCGTAGAACGTGATCTTGCGCGGGGCGTCTGCGGCCACCGCATGCGCCCCGGTGGGGGGGGCGATGCCATAGCCGCGCAGTTTTTCGCGCGCTTCGGGGCTGATCCAGTCCGTCGTCCATGCGGGGGCGAGCACGGTCGTGATGCGCCACGGGCCGAGACCCGCGCGCGTCATGGCCGCCTCGATGTCCTCGGCGATCTGTTGCATCGCCGGGCAGCCCGAGTACGTTGGCGTGATCACGATCTCGAAGGCCGTGTCGCCGGTGTCGTTCGTCACGACGCGCACATCGCGCAGAATGCCGAGTTCCCGAATCGAGACGACCGGGATCTCCGGGTCGGGCACCGATTCGAGCGTTTGCCATGCGAGCGCCAGCGACGCTTCCGAAGCCGGCGTCAGCACGTCGGGCGCAACGGGGGGCGTAAGTGGCAGGGTCATGGTCGTATCCGTCAGCATGATGTGCGCGCGTGGCTCACCAGTTCGCGCCGGGGTGCTGGCGTGCCAGTCCCTGCATCTCGCCGAGCAGATAGCTCATGTGCTCGGAGTGACGGCCGAACTTGCCCGTGCTCTCGAACGCACCGTCGACCGGGGCGGTGAGCGTGGCTTCGGCGAGTGCGTCGTTCACCGTGGTTTGCCAGGCGTCCTTGAGCTCGGCCATCGCCACGCCGGTACCGGCGGCGGACACGGCTTCCTCGAGCGGGTCGCGCTTGAAGATCTCGTTCATGTACGGCACGAGGTAATCGAGCGCGGCCTGGGCGCGGCGATGCGATTCCTCTGTGCCGTCGCCGAAGCGCACGAGCCAGTCGCGCGCGTGGTGCAGGTGGTAGTGCGCTTCCTTGACCGACTTCGCGGCGATGGCGGCGAGTTCGGCGTCGTTCGAGCTGGCCAGCGCCTGCCATACCTCGACCATGAGGGCCGAGTAGAGGAAGTTGCGCACGATGGTCACGGCGTAGTCGCGCTCGGCGGCGGTGGTGCCGGCGGTCGGGCCGTAATGGGGCAGCTCGACGAGCGTCCAGTTGCGGAAGGCGAACTCGTCGCGCCAGAAGGCGTAGTCGTCTTCCTGCTTGGCAATGCCGGTGAGTTCCGCTTCGATCTTGGCGGCGTGCTGATACAGCATGCGTGCCTGACCGATGAGATCGAGGCTCAGGTTGGTGAGCGCGATGTCTTCTTCCAGCACGGGGCCGTGACCGCACCATTCCGCATTGCGCTGACCGAGGATCAGCGCGTTGTCGGCGAGGCGCAGCAAGTAGGACAGGTGTTCCTGCGTCGGTTTCATGTTCTGGGGTCTCGCATGGGGCGCGCGGGCGCGCCGCCGCTTACATGTGGTTCACTTCTTCCGGCAGCTGGTAGAAGGTCGGATGGCGGTAGATTTTGTCGGCGGCCGGGTCGAACAGCTCGCCCTTGTCTTCCGGCGCGGACGCGGTGATGGCGGCCGACGGCACGACCCAGATGCTCACGCCTTCCTGGCGGCGGGTGTAGACGTCGCGCGCCATGCGCAGCGCCATCTCGGCGTCGGCGGCGTGCAGGCTGCCGCTGTGCTTGTGCTCGAGGCCCATCTTGCTGCGCACGAACACTTCCCAGAGGGGCCATTCCTTGTTGCTTGCTTGCGTCATGATCGTTCCTGATGTCTTGTGAGGGCTGCGTGGCTTGGGTGCGAGCCGCTCACGCGGCCTGCTTCTCGGCGCGGCGGCGCTGCTTTGCGGCGTGTGCCAGGGCGGCTTCGCGTACCCAGGCGCCTTTTTCGTGGGCGGCCACGCGGGTGCCGACACGTTCCTTGTTGCACGGGCCGTCGCCGCCGACCACGCGCCAGAATTCGGCCCAGTCGATCTCGCCGTAGTCGTGCGCCTTGCGCGCCTCGTTCCACTTCAGATCGGGGTCGGGGAAGGTCACGCCGAGCACACGGGCCTGTTCGACGGCGGCGTCGACGAATTTCTGGCGCAGATCGTCGTTCGAGATGCGCTTGATGCCCCACTTCATGGTCTGGGCGCTGTGGATCGAGTCCTTGTCGCTCGGGCCGAACATCATCAGCACCGGCCACCACCAGCGGTTCACGGCCTCCTGCACCATGTCGCGCTGGGCCTGCGTGCCGTTCATCATGGCGAGGAGGGCGTCGAAGCCCTGGCGCTGGTGGAACGATTCCTCCTTGCACACGCGGATCATGGCGCGTGCGTAGGGGCCGTACGAGCAACGGCACAGCGGCACCTGGTTCATGATGGCCGCGCCGTCGACCAGCCAGCCGATCACGCCGACATCGGCCCACGTGAGGGTCGGGTAATTGAAGATGCTGGAGTACTTGGCCTTGCCCGAGTGAAGCGCATCGATCATTTCGTCGCGCGACGAGCCGAGCGTTTCGGCGGCCGAATACAGGTACAGACCGTGACCGGCTTCATCCTGCACCTTGGCGAGCAGAATGGCCTTGCGCTTCAGGCTCGGCGCGCGCGAGATCCAGTTGCCTTCCGGCAGCATGCCGACGACTTCCGAATGGGCGTGCTGCGAAATCTGGCGCACGAGCGTCTTGCGGTACTCGGCCGGCATGTAGTCCTGCGGCTCGATCTTCTGATCGGCGGCGATGCGCGCATCGAAGCGGGCTTGTTGCTGCTGCTCCGCCTCGCTCAGGGCGCGCACGCCCTTGGGGCTGTTGCCGGCCAGGTCGATGGCTTGCGTATACATAAAGGAAGGCCTCCGCGACATGTGGGGATATGGAACGCATTATAAACCGACCGGCCGGTCGGTCAATAAATGTTTTCCATGATATGGCGCGCGCGATCATCCGAGTTGCGGCCGGCGCTTTCTATCCGGTGATGGTTGCGCACTTGTCGCCAGCGGGACGGCGCGCGGGCGCCCTTCCTTATGTCGCGCTTACGCCACGCGAATCGCTGTGGTAGCGAGACGACAGGCCTCGCTCAGCGTCGTTTGCTATACTGCGAACGATTCTCATTTGCATAAACGATGCCTGTGCCGCCTGAGCCTTTTCGGCTGCACCTGGCCCGGGACAGGAGGGGCGCATGCCCGCCGACGACACGCTGCCGCCCGATACCACGCTTACCACGCTTACCACGCTTCGCGGCCTCTACAACGATCATCACGGCTGGCTGCATGGCTGGCTTCAGCGAAAGACCGGCTGCTCGCACCGCGCGGCCGACCTTGCGCACGACACGTTCGTGCGCATGCTGGAGCGCGATCCGCCGCGACGGCTGGCGTCGCCGCGCGCATTCATCACGACCGTAGCCCAGCGGGTGCTTTACAACTTCTGGCGTCGCGAGCAGATCGAGCGCGCGTATCTGGACGCACTGGCACAGCAGCCCGAGTCGCTCGTGTCCTCGCCCGAGGAGCGCGCCGTGGTGCTCGAGACACTCCTCGAGATCGATCGGTGCCTCGACGGCCTGCCGCCGCTCGTCAAACGCGCCTTCCTGCTCGCCCAACTCGACGGCCTCACCCAGGGGGAAATCGCCGACAAACTCGGCATCTCGCTGGCGACGGTGAAACGTCATCTGGTGCGCGCCGGCACACAGTGCTTCTTTGCGATGGAGGCTTCATGACGCCGGTGCGCGCGGGCGGATTCGATGCCGGGGTTGCGCGACAGGCCGTTGAATGGTGGGTGACGCTGCATGCCGACGACGCCACCGACGCGCTTCGCGCGGCCTGCTTGCGCTGGCGTGAGGCGCACCCGGAACACGCACGCGCCTGGCAGCACATCGAGAACGCCGAACGCCGCATGCGTCAGATGTCCGGCACGCTCGGTGCGTCCGTGGCGCAGGCAGCGTTGAATGCACCCCGCTCGCGCGGTCGCCGCCTGGCGGTGAAGGCACTCGTGGGCGTGCTGTTCGTGGGCACCGGCGCCTGGGTCGCCGGCGATCCACCGGCCGTGCAGTGGTGGCGCGCCGACGTCCGTACCGGAGCGGGCGAGCGTCGCACCCTGCAACTGGCCGACGGCACCACGCTCGTGCTCAATACCCGCAGCGCCGTGCGGCTGACGATGGCCGGGGGCGTGCGGCGCATCACGCTCGTCGACGGTGAAATCATGGTGAGCACCGGCAAGGACGCCGCTCATGTGTCGCCGCGCCCGCTCATCGTCGCGACGGCGCTGGGCACGCTATCGCCGATGGGCACGCGGTTCTCAGTGCGACAAGCGCCGCTGGCCGACGGCGTGACCGTGCAGGTGTTCGAAGGCGCGGTGCGCGTGGCGGCCAAGGAAGCGTCGGCGCCATCGGGGGCGCCGGGTGCCGCCGCCGCACGCATCGTACGTGCGGGCGAACAGGCGAGCTTCACCGCCGACGGCGTGAGACCCGCCACGCCGCTGACATCAGGCGACGGTGCGTGGACGGAGGGCATGCTCGTCGCCGTGGACATGCGCCTCGATGCCTTCCTCGCCGAACTGTCGCGCTATCGCCGTGGCTACTTGCGCTGCGATCCGGCCGTGGCGGCGCTGCGAGTGTCCGGGACCTATCCGCTGGGCGATACCGACGCCGTGCTCGCGGTCTTGCCTCACGCGTTACCCGTGTCAGTGGCGTCGGTAACGCGCTATTGGGTCAGCGTCGGGCCGCGCCGCTGAAATGCCGCCGCGCGCGCTCGGCATTTTTCTTCCCTGAATGGGCACATGTTTGAGCTGTTTCGCAGGTCTCGCGTGACAAGAGGAGTGAACCCCCTCTCTCCGTTGCCTGAACCAGACCTCTACGAGACTTTTCATCATGGCCGTCGCTTCTCCCGAAATCCCCCACCTTAGGCGCTTCCGGTTCCCGTCGGGGTTCCAACGTGCGACGCGGGCACTCTCTCGGCTAGGTGCGCGCGGTTGCGCAGCTGCCGTGGACGTCAGCGTCCCGCAATGGCGGCTCCGCGTGAGTTGCGCAAGCGTTGCTGCGACTTTCGCAACGACGCTCGCCAGCGGTGTCGCGCACGCACAGACGGTCGGGCAAGCGCCCGCCGCCGCGTCGACACCCTCGGCGCAGACGCGGACTTACGCCATCCCGGCCGGCCCCCTCGACGGCGTGCTCGCGCGGTTCGGCCGGGAGGCGGGCATTCTCCTCACGTATGCTCCCGCGCTCACTTCCGGACGGCACAGTCCCGGCGTGCAAGGCCGCTTCGACGTGCCCGGTGCGTTCGGCCAGCTGCTGGCGGGCACGGGGCTCACCGCATCGCCGCACGGTGCGGGCTATGCGCTGACGCCGCAAGGTGCCCCCGTTGTGGCGGCGATCGTCGCGGGCGGCAGCTCGGCGGACGTGGCGCTTCCGGCGACGCATGTGCAGGCGCAGGCCTGGGCGGACGCGTATCGCATGCCCGTCGACGCGAATGTCTCGCGCTCCGACGCCCCCATCCTCGACATTGCGCAAGCCATCAATGTCGTGCCGCAGCAAGTGCTGGCCGATCAGCGTGCGCGTACCCTCGACGACGCGCTCGTCAACGTGAGCGGCATCGTGCAGGGCAATACGCTGGCCGGCACGCAGGACACGTTGCTCAAGCGTGGGTTCGGAGGCAACCGGGATGGCTCGATCATGCACAACGGCATGCCGCTGGTGCAGGGGCGAGGGCTCAATGCCAACGCCGATTCAGTGGAGGTGCTCAAGGGGCCCACGTCGCTGCTCTACGGCATCATGGACCCGGGCGGCGTGATCAACGTGGTGAGCAAGCGTCCGCTGCTCAAGCCCTTCACGGCGGTGAGCCTGGCGGGTACGACGTTCGGCCACGGCAGGCTCGGCGCGCAGGAGACGCTCGACACCACGGGTCCCATCGGCGATACGGGGCTGGCGTATCGGCTGGTCGTCGAGCAGAACAACCAGTCGTACTGGCGCGCCTTCGGCACCCAGCGCGAGACGCTGGTCGCGCCGACGCTCGCCTACTACGGGCGCGACACGCAGGTCGTGCTTTCGTACGAGTACCGCAACTTCCTCACTCCCTTCGATCGCGGCACGGTCATCGATCCGACCACCAACAAGCCGCTCGCCGTCTCCGCACGCGAACGGCTGGATGACGTCCACAACGAGATGACCGGTCAGTCGCACCTCGCCCAGATCACCGTCGACCACCAGTTCGACGCCGAGTGGAAAGCCCACTTCGGCTACAGCTACAACCAGGAAACCTATGACGCCGGGCAATTGCGCGTGAACGGTATCAATACGGCCACCGGGGTGGTGTCCCGCAGCAACGACGCCACACGCGGCTCGGTCAGCACCGACAGCTTCGGTATTGCCTATCTCGACGGCAAGGTGCGGTTGGCCGGCATGCGTCACGACCTGCAACTCGGCGGCGATTGGGAGTATCGACGCATCTATCGCCGCGACCTGATCCGTCAGACGGCCAGGTGTACGTTCTCGTATCTGAATCCGGTGTACGGCTGCGAGGTCATACCAACGACCGTGTCGGCCAGCGACAGCGACCAGACCGACACACTGCACGACGCCTCGCTGTTCTTTCAGGATGCCATCCACATCACCGACCGGTGGATCGTCGTGGGCGGGGTGCGTCTGCTCACCTACAGCCAACTCGCCGGCAAGGGACGCCCGTTCCGGGTGAACACGGATATCGCCGATACCCGCTGGCTGCCGCGTGCCGGCGTCGTCTACAAGGCGACCGATGACGTGTCGTTGTACGGCAGCTATTCGGAGTCGCTCAAGCCCACGTCGACCATCGCGCCGTTGTCGTCGGGCGTGGTCATCGACTCGAGCGTCGCGCCGGAGCACGCGAAGTCGTTCGAACTCGGGGTGAAGCTCGATATCCCCAACGGGCTGAGCGGCACGCTGGCCGTGTTCAACATCGACAAGCGCAACGTGCTGGTGTCGCAGTTCAACGATGCGACCAAGGGTATCGACTGGCGTACGTCGGGGGCGGCGCGCTCGCGCGGTGTCGAGCTCGATGTGTCCGGACGCATCGGGCAGCGCTGGAACGTGATCGCCAGCTACGCGTTCATCGACGCGAAGACGACTGACGATCCGCTCTACACCGGCAACACGCTGGCAAACGCGGCGCGTCATACGGCGTCGCTTGCCGCGGTGTACGACTGGGGCGCCGTGCTCGGCCAGGGCGGCGGCAACCTCAGGCTCGGTGCCGTGGGACGCTACGTCGGATCGCGTCCGGGCGATTCGGCCAACAGCTTCACGTTGCCCGCGTATTTCGTGGCCGACGTGTTCGCCACCTACGACACGAAGATCGGGCGTCACCCGGTCCACTATCAGTTGAACGTCAAGAACGTGTTCAACAAGACGTATTACCCGTCGAGCGCCAGCCAATACTTCGTTGCGGTCGGCGACGCGCGCTCGGCCACGCTCTCGGCCGCTTTCGAATTCTGACGGGCACGGGGACATCGGCTCGGCGATGCGAGGGTCAGAGCAGATCGTCGCTCGGCAGCAGAGTGAAGGCGCCGGCCACCGCATTGCGCCAGAAAGGCGCGTAGGGCTCTACGTCGAACGTGCGGGCGCGGCCATTCTCCTCGCCCACCCAGCGCAGCGCCGGCATGGTGGGTGGCGTGGGCGTTTTTGGCGTCGTGTCGGGCGGCGCCAGTTCGACGCGAAAACTCGTGCTCGGCGACGTCGCCTGATCGAAGATGCCTGCCATTCGCTCGGCGAACTCCGGACTGTGGATCACGATCGCCAACTCGGTGTTCAGGCGGACCGAGCGCGGGTCCAGGTTGAACGAGCCGAGAACGACGTCGCGCCGGTCGATCACGTAGGCCTTGCCATGAAGACTTGCGCGCGATGAGCCACCGAAGGTCACGCGTCGGGGCGCATGCTCGCCGACGCCGTCTCCGCGGATCGGTTTGAACTCATACAGTTCGATGCCCGCCTGCAGCAGCGCCGGGCGGTAGCGTGCATATCCGGCATGGACCGGGACGACGTCCGTCGCCGCGAGCGAGTTCGTCAGCACCCGGACTTTCACGCCCCGGCCGGACAGCGTCGACAGAAAACGGACGCCGCCGTCCATCGGCACGAAGTACGGGGAGATGATCAGCACCTCGCGCTGGGCGTTGGCTGCGAGCTGGCGGAGTCTTGCCCCCGGCGCGCTCTTCGTTTCGGCGGCGGGGGTGTCGAGCTTGTCGGGCGTGTCCGCCGCGAGCTCGGCATTTGCCCAGAACAGTGGCACGCGGCCACTGCGCAGGCCATCGGCGAGCGCGGGCTGGTGGAGCGCCTGGTGTCCGGCGGGCACGGCGTCTGCGTTGTGCCAGTGACGCGCCAGAGCCTCGCGTGTGGCGTCGAGCGTCTCCTGATCGATCTTCGACTGTACCTGCTTTAGCGGGTAGGACTGCGCGCTCGTCCAGAAATGGTCGAAGCTGCGCGAGACGGCATCGACGACAGGACCGGCGCAAAGCAGGTCGAAGTCGCGAAAGGAGAGGTCGGGATTGGCGTCGAAATATTCGTCGCCGAGGTTGCGTCCGCCGACGATGGCGACTTGGTTGTCTGCCACCAGCGCCTTGTTGTGCATGCGGCGATTCAACTGGTCGAACCGCGTCAGCAGGTTGCCTGCGCGCTCGAGGAGCGTTGTGTCGCGTGTGCCGAACGGATTGAAGACCCGGATCTCGATGTTGCGGTGCTGGTCCAGGACGGCGAAGGCAGGGTCCGTGTGGCGGCGATTGATGTCATCCACCAGCATGCGAACGCGCACGCCTCGATCGGCCGCGGTGAGCAACGATTGGAGCAATAGCCGGCCGGTGATGTCTTCCCCGGCGCTGTAATACTGAACGTCGAGACTGTGTTGCGCGGCTTGCACCAGCGCCAGGCGCGTGGTGAAGGCGGCCGAGCCCGTCGCGAGCAATTGGAAGCCAGACTGGCCAGGATGGGCCCGTACGGCAGGCGCCAATGCGCTGGCGAGCGCGCCAGGTGTCGCGGCGGTGGTATGCGTCGCCCACTGAGAGGGCTCAGGTGGCGGACGCACGGTACTGCAGGCGGCGGTGAGGAGCACGAGCGGCAGCAGTGGCGCCAGTCGCCTCGTGCAAGCCGGCGGGAGCGAGCGGAAGACGCGCGAAAGAAACATCTCGGACGCTCTATATATATAGGGACAGTGGGGGAGGGGGATTCGTGGCGGCGCGGTGCCGACGTCGATATCGCCTTTCCATAGGGGCAAGCTGTCAGGAAGCATATGCGATTTCGCCGGCTGCGTCGCTGGGGGACGCCGGGACAGAGAGATCGCACCTCCCCCGTGTGTGTCTTGTCCCGTGGCGTTTGTCCGGCTCGCGAGGGGCCCTTTTTCATGGCTTTTCAAAATATTTTCACAAAGGGCTTGCCAGGGTTCGGGGTTTTCACTAATATCTCGTCTCTCG
>NZ_CABPSD010000019.1:0-69018 GCF_902459575.1 Pandoraea morbifera | reverse complement strand
CTCCTGCCGCTTTCCAGGAGTTGGTTTAAAGGGACTTTGCTAGAAGCCCATTGGCCCTATTGAAGGGGGCAGGTCAGATCGGCACCTCGCCGGCCCGCGCGGCCGACCTGCTCGATACTGTGAAATCGGCGGGCGTACTGAAAGTCGGCATCGAGGGAACCTACCCCCCGTTCAACTACCGTGGCACCGACGGCCAGCTCGACGGCTATGACGTCGACGTGGCCAAGGCCGTGGCGCAGCGCCTCGGCGTGAAAGCCCAATTCGTGACGACCGAATGGAGCGGCATCATCGGCGGGCTGGTGGCAGGCAAGTTCGACGTCATCGTCAATCAGGTGGCCATCACCGACGAGCGCAAGAAGTCGCTCGACTTCAGCCAGCCGTACACCTACTCGGCCGCTCAGCTCATTCAGCGCAAGGACGACAAACGCGAATTCAATTCGCTCGACGCGCTCAAGGGCCACAAGCTCGGCGTGAGCCTGGGCAGCAACTACGACAAGATGGCGAAGGCCGTGCCGGGCATCGACGTGCGCACGTATCCCGGTGCGCCCGAGTACTTGCGCGACCTCGCGGCAAACCGCATCGACGCGGCCCTCAACGATCGCCTGATGCTCGCGTACCTGATCAAGACGTCGAATCTGCCGCTGCGTCCGGGCGCCGTGCTCGAGGGTGCCAACCAGTCCGTGGGCATTCCGTTCCGCAAGGGTAATCCGAAATTCGCCAAGGCCATCGACGACGCCCTCACCCAGATGAAGCAGGACGGCACGCTCACCAAGATCGCACAGAAGTGGTTTGGCGAAGACGTGTCCAAACCCGCCAAGTAACCCGAAGTTCTCGCGCCGAATGGCTTCGGCGGCGTCACGGCCGGCATCGCGCACACGACGCGGGTGCCGGCCGTCGTCATTGCGCACTCCGCAACTCCACCAGATACCCCCATGAATCCATTCGAACTCGCCGCCCAATCCATGCCGGTGCTGCTGCAGGGCACCGTGCTGACGATCAAGTTCGCCTTGATGTCGATGGTGTTCGGCCTGATGATCGGCATCGTCGTGGCGATCATGGGCATCGGCAAGATCCGTGTGCTGCGCGCCATCGCCCGCGCCTACGTCAGCGTGATGCGCGGCACCCCGCTGCTGGTGCAGATCTTCGTGGTCTATTACGGCCTGCCGGGCATCGGCATCTCGCTCGATCCCACCCCCGCCGGCGTGCTCACGCTCAGCCTGAATGTAGGTGCGTATCTGTCCGAGAGCATGCGCGGTGCGCTCGAAGGCATGCCGCGCGGCCAGTGGCTGGCCGCCTATAGCCTTGGTCTGTCGTACTGGCAGACGCTGCGCTACGTGATCGCGCCTCAGGCGCTGCGCATCGCCGTGCCGAGTCTGGGCAACAGCCTGATCAGCCTGATCAAGGACACCTCGCTCGTATCGGTGATCACAGTGACCGAATTGCTGCGCTCCGCACAGGAAGTCATTGCCTCGACGTACCAGCCGCTGCCGCTATACCTCGCGTGCGCCGCCATCTACTGGGTGCTCTCGACAGGGCTGTCCGCGTTGCAGCGACGCATCGAGAAGCGCCTCGCGCTGCCCGCGAGAACGTAACCCGCCCGCTGAATGCAACATGGCCGGGGGCGCCAACAGGGTCGACGCCACCCGGCCATGCCGGAAGTTCCCAAAAGCGTTGACGCGGCGACGTACAAACGCGCACGCGCCCCTCGTCAACGCATCGCTGCCGTCGCGCGTGCACGCCGACGGCTGACGCTTATCGCGGTGCCCTGCGCTCGCGATACATCGCACGAAACGTCTTGCCGCTCGGGGCAGGCATCTCGCGCGTGTCGGTCCAGCCACCTCCGAAAGGCAACTTCGAAATGCTGCCGCGATCGCGCCCCATGCGACGCAGCGCCCACGAACCCATCCCCGTGAGCGCGGCGTACAGACGCGGCCGACGCGCTGCGAACGCCCACGCCGCAAGCGCCGCCCGCTCCTGCCAGGGACGCAGGCCACGGTCAACCTGGCGCTCACGCAGCTTTCGCAGCAGGTCCGAAATCGGAATGCCGACCGGGCACACGCGATTGCATTCGCCGCACAGCGTCGCCGCCTGCGGCAGGTCGAGCGTCTTCTCCAGCCCTACGTAGCTCGGGGTGAGCACCGACCCCATCGGCCCCGGATAAACCCAGCCGTAAGCGTGGCCGCCGATCTTCTGATACACCGGACAGTGGTTCATGCACGCGCCACAGCGAATGCACCGCAGCATCTCCTGGAAGGCGCCGCCGATCAGTCCCGAGCGCCCGCCGTCGACGAGCACGAAGTACATGTGATCAGGCCCATCCACCTCGCCTTCGGCACGCGTCCCCGTGAGCAACGAGAAGTAGTTCGACGTTCCCTGCCCGGTCGCCGAGCGCGGCAGCAAACGCATCGCCGTGGCCAGGTCCTCGAGCGTGGGCAATACCTTCTCGATGCCCGTCACCGCCACATGCACGCGAGGCATGATCGTGCACATGCCCTCGTTGCCCTCGTTGGTCACCACGGCCACGGAGCCGGTTTCGGCCACGAGAAAGTTGCCACCGGTCACGCCCATGTCGGCCGAGAGAAACTGCGGGCGCAACATCTCGCGGGCTTCGCGCGTCATCGCGGGAATCTCGGTCAGACGCGGCTTGTGGTGCACGCGCGCGAACAGATCCGCCACCTCGTCCTTGTCCTTGTGCACGACCGGCGCGATGATGTGCGAAGGCGGCTCGTTGTCGTTGATCTGCAGAATGTACTCGCCGAGATCGGTCTCGACGGACTGCACGCCCATGTCGGCAAGCACCTTGTTGAGTTGCAACTCCTCGGTGACCATCGACTTCGACTTGATCACCTTCTTCACGTCATGCTTGCGCGCGATCTCCGCGATCAGGTGCGCGGCGTCCTGCGTGGATTCGGCGAACAGCACTGTCGCGCCGCGACGCGTGGCTTCGCGCTCGAAGATCTCCAGCCAGACGTCGAGTGTCTCGAGCCCGCGATTGCGGCGTTCCTTGAGCGCCTCGCGCGTGGCCTCGAAATCGATTTCTTCGATGGCCGCGGCACGCGCCGTCACGAACTTGGTCGAGAGCTTCTTGAGATTGGCCTGCAGGCGCTGGTCCGCGAGCTTCTGCCCCGCGCGCGCCTTGAACTGCATCGATTGAACTTGCATCGCGACTCACGAGTAGTGATGACGGCCCACCTGCGCGCCGCGCGTGACCACGCGCGACCGTGCCGGGGCCGGTAGGGTCGGGAGGATGGCGGCGAACTCACGCATCGCCGGCGAGCACCTGTGCGATGTGCAGCACACGCGTCTTCGTGTCGCCCGTGCGCCGCAGGCGCCCTTCGATGTTGAGCATGCATCCGAGGTCGCCAAGCACCACGGCCGGTGCACCGCTCGCCGCGATGTTCGCGCACTTCTCGTCAACGATCGCCGTCGAGATGTTGCCGTACTTCAGCGCGAAGGTGCCGCCGAACCCGCAGCAGGCCTGGCAGTCCTTCATCTCCGTCACCTTCACGCCCGGCATCTTCGCAAGCAATGCACGCGGTTGCGTCTTGACGCCAAGCTCGCGAAGGCCCGAGCAGGAATCGTGGTACGTCACTTCGCCGGTGTAGTCGCCGGGCACCGTGTCGATGTGCAGGACGTTGACGAGAAAATCGGTCAACTCGAACACGCGCGGGCGCAGGCGCTCGTATCGACCCATGAGTTCGGGGTCGTCGGCGAAGAGGTCGCCATAATGCGCCTTGACCATGCCGCCGCACGAACCCGACGGCACCACGACATAGTCGAACGATTCGAATTCATCGAGGAATTTCTGGGCGAGGTCGCGAGCGATGGCGCGCTCGCCCGAGTTGTAGCCCGGCTGACCGCAACAGGTCTGGGAATCGGGAATGACGACTTCGCAACCGGCTGTCTCGAGCAGCTTGAGCGTCGAGAAGCCGATCTCCGGACGCATCATGTCGATCAGACACGTGACAAACAGTCCGACGCGCATTGGGGGAATCCTCTTTTCGGGAATAATGCGCCATTATAAGTCGCTGGGCCAGGGCGGCCCAGCGTGGATTCCCGCATATCGCGCAGTGGATCACGCCATGCGCGGAACGTGTTGGTCGGCGCGGCCCGCCGACCGCGAGCGCGTCGGCGCATGAACCCGGTCCGCCATCAGGGTGGCGACCTGATCGGAGGTGACCTTCAGCATGCGCTCCAGGCGGTCCTGCCCCGCCGAGAGCCGGGCGTATCCCTCGGCCTGTGTCGTCCTGAGGCTCGCCACGTCGGCCTCGATCACGGTCAGGCGATTCACGTCGGCTCCCACTCGATCGAATCGTTCGCCGGTCGTGCCGGCGAGCGCCTTCAAGTCCGAGGAAAGCGCGTCGAGCCGGTGCCGGACCTGCTTGTCACGCGCCTCCTGCGCCCGCGCCGCCTTCTCGAACTCGGAGGACAATCCATCGAGCCGGTGCGAGACGCGCGCTTCGCTGTCCTGACGTGCCCGGGTCTCCTTCGCAAGCTCCGCGGACAACCCGTCGAGCCGACGCCGCACGTGCGCATCGTCTTCCCGACGTGCCAGCGCCGCCTTCGCGAATTCCTCGGACAGCCCGTCCAGCCGTTTCGTGACGATGGCGTCGCGCGCCTGTTGCGCCTGCGTCGCCTTGGCGAGATCCGCCGACAGCGCATTGAGCTGGTTCCAGACCATCGTGTCACGCTCCAGTCGCGCACGTGTGGCCTGCACGTTCATTTGCGTTTTCATCATTGCCCCCTCCGATTCCAGAAAATGTCGGGTATCCGCCAACAGGCCTTCGATCGATTTCCAGGCGCGATCGCGATCGAATCCCCGAATGCTCGCCAGGCTCTGCAGGCGAATAACCGTGGTAAATGCCAGTGCGACGATGCCGATGATCGCCGCGAACGAGCCCCCCGAAGCAATCAGCGCCGCGATGCCGATGCCGACGGAGATGGCATATAACGCCGACGAAATCCAGAAGCGCTTGCCGTAGTGCTTCCTCTCCGGCACCACGTGCTTCGAGGCCTCCCCAAGCGCCTCGCGCACCTCGTCGAGATGCAGGTCGATGGTAGCCATGAGCGCGGACGCCTCGCTCTCCACTTCGAGCCGGCTGCGCCACTCTCCCTGCACGTGCGTTGGCGGCCTCGCCCCGAGCTCCTCCACACTCCGGGCCACGTCGATGCACGTCTGAAGCGCCTCATGTTCGTGCGCCAACACCTCCGTCAACTTCTCCAGAATCCGCGAAAACCGCTTGGCCGACGGCGTCAGGCTGTGGCGGTCGCCGACGGTCGTCTGATCGCCGACGAAGCCGAGCAGACCGGATGCCCGCGACGCCGATCCGCACCGCCAGAACGCATCGCACAGCCCGCCGCGCCAATATCCGGACGTGGCCTTCGCATAGCTCGTCGCGAAAGTCTTCTGAAGCTTGCGCGTCGCAACGTTGCTCAGCCCGAGCCGGTCGCGGGCGTTGGCGATCTGCTCGAATCGCTCGACGATTTCGGCCCGCCTCGCATCGATCGACCCGCGCGGCGCCCCGGCCGATCGATGAACGTCATGGCGTCGGGGCAACACCGCCGCCGCCGGCGCGTACACATAACCGAACATTGCCTGCACCTCCTCCGTGCCGGCCGCCGCCGCCCTCGACCGCGGCTTGACACTCCGTTGAATGGCACGGGCATCTTATCGAGCCACCGCGTTGGCCACTTTCGGTTTCTATCGCGAGTCACTGCGGCACCAACGCGCCCGCATGGCGGAGACCGAGCTTCGGTGGCGCAGCCGTCCCGCACGGCCAATCGGCGTCGAGGCCACTTTTCGGATGAGTCCTCTACGCGAAACGTGCGAATTTTTCACCATATGATATAGAATCGACGCTATACGAAACTCGGCCCTACCCCATGAAAGACGAAAGCAGTCAAGGCACGGAGTCGCGCACGTCCATCCAGGTGATCGAGCGCATGATGCGTTTGCTCGACGCGCTGGCAGCGCATGCGGACCCGGTCAGTCTCAAGGATCTGGCGCACGCCACCGAACTCCACCCGTCCACCGCACACCGCATCCTGAACGATATGGTGGCCTGCCGTTTTGTGGATCGTTGCGACCCTGGCACGTACCGTCTGGGCATGCGGTTGCTGGAACTCGGCAACCTCGTCAAGGCCCGCCTGTCGGTCCGCGACGCAGCGCTCACGCCGATGCGCAGCCTGCACCGCATTACCGGGCAGACGGTGAACCTGTCGGTGCGTCAGGGCGATGAGATCGTCTATATCGAGCGCGCTTACAGCGAGCGCTCGGGCATGCAGGTAGTGCGCGCCATCGGCGGCCACGCACCGCTGCACCTGACCTCGGTCGGCAAGCTGTTTCTCGCCGCCGACGAAGCGGCTCGCGTGCGGGCGTATGCCACACGCACCGGACTGTCGGGCCACACGCGCAACAGCATCACCGATCTTCAGAAGCTCGAGCGTGAACTGACCCACGTCCGCAAGTCGGGCTACGCGCGAGACAACGAGGAACTGGAGCTCGGCGTGCGATGCATTGCGGCGGGAATCTACGATGACAGTGGCAAGCTCGTGGCAGGCCTCTCGCTTTCGGCGCCTGCCGACCGGCTGCAGGACGCCTGGCTGGCCAATCTGAACGAAACCGCGTTGGCGATTTCCACTTCGCTGGGTTTTCACGCCCCGCATCCGGAAGCGAGCGGCGCGACAACATCACACACCGCCACGGCGGAATAAGCCTGGATCGTCAGTTCGCGCCAGAGCCTCCTCTGGCCGTCACGACGGAGGAAGGGTCCGGACAAAACAAAAGGCGCTCCCGGGGAGCGCCTTTTGTTTTGAATCCGGGCGTGGCAGCAGCCACGCCGCGGGCCGCTTACAGCGCGTGCTCGCTGTTGGTCGCGACCTGCGCCGTCGGCGCCGTGCCGGCCGTGCGCTGCGGTACCGAGCCACCGCCTTCGAGCAGCCACTTGCGCACGCGCGTGGCGTCGGCGAAGCGCGAATACTTGCCGGTCGAATCGAGCAGAATCATGATCACGGGACGGCCGTCGACGTTCGCCTGCATCACAAGGCACTGTCCCGCTTCATTGATGTAGCCCGTCTTCTGCAGGCCGATTTCCCAGCCCGGATGACCGATCAGGTGGTTCGTGCTTACGTAGTGCAGTTCACGACGGCCGGTATTGACGTCGTAATTGCTGTCCGTCGAGAAACGGCGAATCATCGGGTACTGATACGCGGCCTTGACCATCTTCACAAGGTCGCGGGCGCTCGACACGTTTTGGCTCGACAGTCCGGTGGGATCGTTGAAATGCGTATCGTTCATGCCGAGCGCCTTCGCCTTGCGGTTCATCGCCGCGAGGAATGCCGGACGGCCACCCGGGAAATAGCGCGAGAGCGCCGCGGCCGCGCGGTTCTCCGACGACATCAGCGCAATGTGCAGCATGTCCTCGCGCGTCAGGCGCGAGCCCACCGACAGACGCGAACCCGTGCCCTTCTCGTAGTCGCGATCCTCGTCAGTCACTTCCATGACGTCCGTCATCGGGATATTGGCATCGAGCGCGACCATTGCCGTCATCAGCTTCGAAATCGACGCGATCGGCAGCACGGCTTGCGAGTTCTTGTCGAACAGCGACTCGCCGGTGCGCTCGTCGACGACATATGCGACCGACGAACGCAGCGCCAGGGAGTCCGGCGTCTCGTGCAGACCGAAGGCGCGGCCCGTCGACAAACGCTCCGGCGCCTGCGGTGCAAAACTCACCGTGCGGTACGACGTCACGACACGACGCTTGCCGTTCTTATAAACGACGCGCTTGACGGCAACTCGCTTGGCGGCGGGCTCGTCGACTTCGACGGCCGCGAGCTTGCGAACCTTGCCACCGGCTTTCGCGTGTTTCGTTTCGCGAGAGACCTTGGTCGATACAGCAGGTTTGGCTTGGGTTTTGGCGTTGACGGATTTCGTGGAGGCAGCATTCGCGCAGGCGCGCTTCTGCGCAGCCGTTTTCGCCGTCTTGGACGAGCAGGCGCTCGTCTTACCGGCGGCTTGAACAACTGCCGGTGCACCGGCGGCGAGCGAAATCGCCACGACGGCAGCACCCCAGAGGCGGGAGCGGCACAGACGCGCAAGGGCGGTGATCGCGTACATAGATTGGGGGTAGCGTAAGGTTGGCAGGCAACGAGTTTGGGAGAAGTTTAGTAACTTCCGAAAAAATAAGCAATATGAATGACTTAGCTGAAATACTTAAACTGGCATCTGGCAGTTTTGTGCAGCGCAACGCGAGGAAATGCACATTCGCCAAATTTTGCCAAATTACGCCAACCCCTCGTGAAACGTCAGTCCAGGAAATGCGCCCACTCTTCCAGGGGCGCACGCTCGGTGACAAGGCCGTTTTCCACCGCATCCGGGTCGGCGTGGCCCATCGCCATGCCACAGACCACCATGCGGGTCTCCGGCAGGCGCAACTCCGCCGAGATGACCTGGTGAAACGTGGCAAAAGCCGCTTGCGGGCACGTATCGAGCCCACGCGCGCGTGCCGCGACCATCACGCTCTGCAGGAACATGCCGTAATCCAGCCAGCTCCCCTGCTCCAGATGCCGGTCGATCGTGAAGATCAGTCCGACCGGGGCGTCGAAGAAGGTGAAATTACGGGCGTGTTGTCCGTGCATGCGCGCCTTGTCGGCACGACCGATGCCAAGCAGTCCGTACAAATCCCATCCCACCTTGCGGCGCCGCGCCTGATAGGGCTCGGTCCACTCGCGCGGATAGTACGCGTACTCCTCCTGATGCAACAGACGCTGCGCCGGATCGTTGAACGCCTCGAGCAAACGCGTCGTCAGTCGCTTCAGCGCTTCACCGGTCAGAACATAGGTCTGCCACGGTTGAATGTTGCTGCCGGACGGCGCCCGCGACGCGACCGATAGAATCTCGGCCACGGTGGACGGCGGCACCGGCTTGGGAAGATAGGCGCGAATCGAACGACGGCTGCGAATCGCCTCGTCGACATATCTCACGCACAGACCCACGTCGTCGTTGACAACTCCGTTCCCCGGACTTTCCCCAACGCGTGCGCATTCGTTGTCAGCCGTGGTCATCGAACGGGGCAATTCGGGGCGATCGGACGAATCCGTCGAATCCGTCGAATCGGCATGCGGCATCGACTGTGCCGTGTGGATATGCGGAGCGTCGTGACTCATGGCAATGGACTCATAACGTTCGGGAAAAGGCGAGCGCCGTGCCGATCACGACACCGCGGCAGCAGGCGCCGCGCGGCGTTCGATCACGAGGGCAACGCCCAGGGCCGCAACGACCATGCCCGCGGCGCTCAACGGCGAGAGCGTCTCGCCGAACAGCAGCCATGCCATGACGGCAGTGGTCGGGGGGGTCAGGTACATCAGACTGGAAACTTTGGTGGCCGCACCATGCCGGATCAGCAGGAACAGCAACGAAATGGCGCCGATCGACAAAGCGAGCACCGACCACGCGAGCGCACCGATCATCTCGGCATTCCAGCGCACGCGCATGGTTTCCAGCGCCCAGGCGGCAGGCAAAGTCACGGCGAAGGCGGCGCCGAACTGGACGATCGTGCCCACGCGCAGGTCGAAGTGCGAGCAGAACCGCTTCTGGTACAGCGTGCCCATGGTGATCGCAAACAGGCTCAGCACACACAGCGCGACCGTGCCGGCGCCAACGCCGCGAACGCCAACCTTGTTGGCCACCACCAGCCCAACGCCAACGAAACCACACAGCAGGCCAAGCCATTGGCGACGCGATACGGGTTCGCCGACCACGCGCGCGAAGAGTGCCGTCAGGAGCGGCTGGATACCCACGACGAGCGCCGCCAGCCCTGCCGGTGCCCCGTGTTTGATCGCTGCCCAGACACCGCCGAGATAGACCGCCTGAATCAGGATGCCCGAGATCGCCAGATGCACGATGAGCGCCCAGTCGATGCGCTGCGCGTCGCCACGTCGCCTCGGCCACGGCGTGCGCGTGAGCAATGCGATTGGCAGCATCACGACCAGCGTGCCGCCAAACCGCAGTGCCAGGAAGGTCAGCGGTTCGGCGTTGGGCATACCGTACTTCGCGACAATGAAGCCCGTGCTCCAGATCAGTACGAACCACCAGGGCATGGCGGCGCTCCAGACCGCCCCCCCTCCCGCACGAGGCACAGCGTGCGCGCTCGGGGAACTCGGGGAATGGGAAGGTTGCGGACCCGCCGCGCGTCGATCCGTCATGCGATCGCGACCGTTTGCGAGGTCGCGCTCGACGAGCCTGCCGCAAGCGCACTGAATGCCCCAAATGCACGACGCGAAGCGCGCTGGAACTGACTGGCAAGACGAATCGTCGAGAAATGCGCGTCGACGGTCTGGCCGATGTCGCGTCCGTATCCCCCTGCCATGGCAATGGCCACCGGCAAACCCCGCTCGGCGCATGCCGTGAGCACC
The DNA here is from genome assembly GCF_902459575.1 of Pandoraea morbifera. Classification (NCBI taxonomy): domain Bacteria; kingdom Pseudomonadati; phylum Pseudomonadota; class Betaproteobacteria; order Burkholderiales; family Burkholderiaceae; genus Pandoraea; species Pandoraea morbifera. The sequence continues at coordinate 58,605 of NZ_CABPSD010000019.1, read as the reverse complement.
CGCCGGTCGCGTGCGGCCAGACCATCGTGCGTGAGCGCGAGCCGTCCGAGCCGGTCGTTCTCGAGCGGATCGGCGCCGGCAAGATAAATCACCAGCGTCGGGGTGAACTGCGCGAACAGGTCCGTCAACGCATGCCCCAGCGCGACGAGGTATTCGTCGTCGCCGCAGCCGTCGGGCAATGCGACATCCATGTCGCCGTGCGCCTTGTGAAAGGGATAGTTGTGCTCGCCGTGCAGCGACAATGTGAAGACGCTCGGATCGTGCTCGAAGATCGCCGCGGTACCGTTTCCCTGATGCACGTCGAGATCGACAATCGCCACGCGCGTGCCCGGGCCGAGCTCGGCCTGCATGGCACGGGCCGCGACCGCGGCATCGTTGAATACGCAAAAGCCCTCGCCGTGATCCGCATACGCGTGATGCGTCCCACCGGCGAGATTGGCGGCGACGCCGTCGACGAGCGCGGCCCGACAGGCGGCCACCGTGGCCCCCGCTGACCGACGCGAACGCTCCACCATCTGCAACGACCACGGAAACCCGATTTCGCGCTGCTCTTTCGGATTCAACGCCCCCGAGCTAACGCGGGCAACGTAGTCGGAGGAATGGACGCGGCCGAGCATCGCGTCGTCGGCCGGCAGTGCCTCCGCAAGCACGACCTGAGGCAGCTCGCGCGCCACACGTTCGCGCAGGCGCGCGTACTTCTCCATGGGAAACCGATGCCCGGGAGGCAGTGGCAAGACGAAATGGTCGCTGTAAAACGCTTGCATCGACGCGGATGGCCGGCGGGTGCGGCACGCAAAAAGGCGTTGAACGACGTCGGCACCGGCGAACGGGGCCGGCGGGCGTACCCCATCGGGTGTCCACCGCCTGGCAAACGCCCGTTCCGCCAGTGCCGGAACTCGTCGATAGTACCATCGCCCGAGAGGCTGCGCCGGGCGCCAAAACGGTGCAAAGCCGCACCAGTCAACGTGTGCGAGACGTCGTTACATCTTCGCCGCAACGCGGTGTGACACGCACGACACGGGATCCCAAGTCGCTGATTTTGTAAGTTTTTGTTGAATTTGTGCGCCGCACAAAAAAGACTTGACAGCGACAGGAATATCTCTAAACTTGCAGTTGTGCGATGCACAAAAAGAGATCGCACCCATTTTTGAGAAGGCCCCAACCGTGTTTTCACCGAGATAAGGTGAGAACCATCCAGCGAACACGGAGTGGGTCGATACGTTGTGTATGACACCCTAGGAGAACGCCATGTCGTTTCTGACCCCCGAACAATTCGCTGCCGCGCACAAAGCCAACCTCGAAACCCTGTTTGGCCTGACCAACAAAGCCTTTGAAGGCGTTGAGAAGCTAGTCGAGCTGAACCTGCAAGCCGTCAAGGCGTCGCTGGCCGAATCCGCCTCGACCGCGCAGAAGGCTTTTGCCGTCAAGGACGCCCAGGAATTGCTCGCGCTGCAAGCCAATCTCGTCCAGCCGGCTGCCGAAAAGGCGATCGCGTACGGCCGTCACCTGTATGAAATCGCTTCGTCGACGCAAGCCGAAGTGACCAAGGTGGCCGAAGCTCAACTGGCTGAAGGCTCGCATAACATGCAAGCGCTGTTCGACAACCTGGCCAAGAACGCCCCGGCCGGTTCGGAATCGGCGGTTGCACTGGCCAAGTCGGCCCTGTCCGCAGCGAACAGCGCGTTCGACAGCGTCCAGAAGGCCACCAAGCAAGCCGTGGAAATCGCCGAAACGAACTTCGCCGCTGCGACCAACGTTGCCTCGAAGGCCGCGGCTCAGGCTTCGCGTGCGGCCAGCGCCAAGAAGTAATCGCAGCGCGTCATTTGCATGGCTTGACGAGGGGCGCTTGAAGATTCGTCGCCGCACCCCAAACTGATGCGGTGACACCAGTTGTCTCCTCGGTACCAAAGGTACCTTTCGAACCCGGCACTCGCCGGGTTTTCTTTTTGTGCGGTGCGCATTCTGCGCCACGGCGGGGTGCCAACGCTGCGCAAAAAAAACCGCCATTCGGAATCCGAACGGCGGTTTTTTACTTTGGCGCTCGATGCGTCGAGGTGCAGCTTGCCGCACCCTGGCGCCCACTATCGCGACGTCGCAGCAAACGTAGCAAACGCGATCAGTGTTGCGTCACTTCTTGCGAGGTGGCGGCACATCGGTGCACACGCCTTCATAGATCTCCGCAGCCATGCCGACCGATTCGGCCAGCGTCGGATGCGGATGGATCGTCTTGCCGATATCGACCGCATCGGCGCCCATCTCGACCGCAAGACAGAGTTCGCCGATCAGATCTCCCGCATGGGTGCCGACGATTGCGCCGCCGACGATGCGATGGGTTGCTTCGTCGAACAACACTTTGGTGAAGCCCTCGTCGCGGCCGTTCGCGATCGCACGGCCCGACGCCGCCCACGGGAACACTGCCTTGCCATACTTCACCCCTTCGGCCTTCAACTGATCTTCGGTCTTGCCGGCCCAGGCCACCTCCGGATCGGTGTATGCGACCGAGGGAATCTGGATGGCATCGAAGTAGGCCTTCTCACCCGCTGCCGCCTCGGCGGCCACGTGCGCCTCATGCACCGCCTTGTGCGCGAGCATCGGCTGGCCGACGATGTCGCCGATGGCGAAAATGTTCGGCACGTTGGTGCGCATTTGCTTGTCGACGGAAATGAACCCGCGATCGCCCACGGCCACGCCCGCCTTCTCCGCACCGATCTTCTTGCCATTCGGGCTGCGGCCCACTGCGACGAGCACGAGGTCGTAGCGTTGCGGTTCGGCCGGCGCGGATTCGCCTTCGAACTTCACATAGATGCCGTCCGGCTTGGCTTCGGCGCCCACGGTCTTGGTCTTGAGCATGACGCGACCGAAGCGCTTCGCGTTCATCTTTTCCCAGACCTTGACGAGATCGCGGTCCGCGCCCTGCATCAGGCCATCGAGCATTTCGACGACGTCGATTTCGGCACCCAGCGCGCTATACACCGTCGCCATCTCGAGCCCGATAATGCCCCCGCCGATTACCAGCATCTTCTTCGGCATCTGGCGCAACTCCAGCGCACCGGTCGAATCGACGATGCGCGGGTCTTCCGGCAGGAACGGCAGCTTGACGGCTTGTGAGCCGGCCGCAATGATCGCCTGCGCGAACTTCACCACGCGCTTGTTGCCCTCGCCGTCCACGACTTCGATGTGATTCGGGTCAAGGAAGGTGCCCACGCCGCGCACGACTTCGACCTTGCGCATCTTGGCCATGCCCGCCAGTCCGCCGGTGAGCTTGCCGACCACGCTTTCCTTGTAGCTGCGCAGCTTGTCGAGGTCGATCTCGGGCTTCGCGAACGAGATGCCATGATGCTCGAGCGATTGCGCTTCCTCGAGCACGGCAGCCGTATGAAGCAGCGCCTTCGACGGAATGCATCCCACGTTCAGACACACGCCGCCGAGCGTCGCGTAGCGCTCGATCAGCACCGTCTTGCGCCCCAGATCGGCGCTGCGGAATGCGGCAGAGTATCCGCCCGGCCCTGCGCCGAGCACGACCACGTCGCACTCGGTGTCGGCGCCGCCGGCATGCGTGGCTGCGGCCGGTGCCGGCGCGCTGGATGCTGCCTGAGCTGCCGGTGCTGCCTGGGCCGTTTGCGGAGCGGGCGCGGTGGCAGCGGGTGCGGCGGCCGTGGCCGCACCTGCGTCGTCGGCTTCGATGAGCGCGATCAGCGTACCCTGGCTGGCCTTGTCGCCGACCTTGATCTTCACTTCCTTGACGGTGCCCGCCACTTCGGACGGCACTTCCATGGAAGCCTTGTCGGATTCCAGCGTGATGAGCGACGCCTCCTTGGCGATCTTGTCGCCGGGCTTGATCATCACTTCGATGACATCCACGCCCTCTGCGCCGATATCCGGCACCTTGACTTCAATGAGACTCATGCGGGGTCTCCCTGTCGCATTTATGACTTGATGGTGGTATCGATCGGAAACGCATGCACCTGAAACGGCCCGGCGGAGCTCTTGTCGAACTCGGCCCCCGCTTTCACGCCCGCTTCGGCGATGGCGCTAGCGCTCAGATCCTGGTCGTAGAGGGCGTACATGGCACCGAGCGCAAAGTTGCGCCCCGAGCCGATCCCCCAGAACCGATCGAAAACAAACACTTCCCGGTAGGAATAGATCCCGTAGATACCCGTCGGATTCGCAACCACACAGGTGATTTGCGACGACTCGTACGGATCGTCTTCCTCTTCCTTGGTGTTGAGGAAATACTCTTCCTTGAGCTTCTGGTGGACGCGACAGAACGTGCGAAACACTTCGTCACGCGAGTGCAGACGGCATTCATCCGCCATGCCGGAGAGAATGGCACGCATGACCGGAAAGTGCGCGGTCGTGCCGGCCAGTCCGATATACGAATCGCCGACGAGAAACACCTTGCGGTTCTCCTCGTACGTTTGCGACAGCCGCGTATCGCCGAACGTGACGAGCGAATCGGCGGCAATGGCGATCTCGCCAGCCTTCCTGACGACTACCACGGTGGTCATGCTGCCCCTCCCCCGTCCAGATCCTGAAACTTGTCCGCGCCCCGCCGCCGGCCGTGCGCTCGCACATGGCCGGCGGCGATTGCCATTACAGCATTGCGCGGCGGAAGTCCGCCAACAGTTGACCCAGGTAAGCATTGAAGCGTGCCGCCTCGGCGCCGTCGATCACGCGGTGATCGTAGGACAGCGACAGCGGCAGCGTCAGTTGCGGCACGAACTGCTGCTTGCCTTCGTCCCACACTGGCTTCTGATAGGAGCGGGACAGGCCGAGAATGGCCACTTCCGGCGCGTTGATGATCGGCGTGAAGGTCGTTCCACCGATACCGCCGAGCGACGAAATCGAGAAGCACCCCCCCTGCATCTGATCCGGCTTGAGCTTGCCTTCGCGGGCGAGCTTGGCCAGTTCCGACGTTTCGCGAGCGATCTCGAACACCCCCTTCTTGTCGGCGTCGCGCACCACCGGCACCACGAGACCGTTCGGGGTGTCGGCGGCGAAGCCGATGTGGAAATACTGCTTGAAGACGAGGTTGTCGCCGTCGAGGCTGGCGTTGAACGTCGGGAACTTCTTCAGGGCCAGCACGCAGGCCTTGATCACGAACGCAAGCATCGTCACCTTGATGCCGGCCTTTTCGTTTTCCTTGTTCAACTGCACACGGAATGCCTCGAGCTCGCCGATATCCGCTTCGTCGTTGTTCGTGACGTGCGGAATCATGACCCAGTTGCGATGCAGATTGGCGCCGGAAATCTTCTTGATGCGGGAGAGCGCCTTGGGCTCGATCGGGCCGAACTTCGAGAAGTCGACCTTCGGCCACGGCAGCAGATTCAGTTCGCCCCCCCCAGCCGGGGCCCCGACCGCCGCTGCCGGGCGATTGCCGGCAAGCGCTGCCTTCACGAAGTTGCGAACGTCGTCGATGACGATACGCCCCTTCGGACCGGTGCCCTTCACTTGCGTAACATCCACACCCAGTTCGCGGGCGAATTTGCGCACCGACGGGCTGGCATGGCTGATCGGCTGACCGCCCTGGGCCACCGCGGGCGCAACAACAGGTGCGGCGGCAGCGGGGGCCTGCTGGGGCGCCGGCGCGGCTGCCTGTGCTGCCGGAGCCGGAGCCGGAGCCGGAGCAGCCGGAGCCGGCGCGGGTGCCGCGGCCTTGGCCGGCGCAGCAGCGCCTTCGAGCACTACGATCGACGTACCTTCCGAGACTTTGTCGCCGACCTTGACCTTCACTTCCTTGACAACGCCGGCCGCCGGGCTCGGTACGTCCATCGACGCCTTGTCCGACTCCAGCGTGATCAGCGATTGCTCGGCCGTCACGGTGTCACCCACCTTGACGAGCAACTCGATCACGGGCACGTCGTCGTAACCGCCGATATCCGGCACCTTCACGTCGATCGTGCTCGTGCCACCGGCGGCCGGTGCCGCGGCGGCAGCGGCGGGCGCAGACGGCGTGGCGGACGTCGCCGCAGGCGCAGCCGCCTGGGGCGCCGCGGCCGGTGCGGGCGCAGCGGCGCCATTGGCCTGCGCACCCGAGCCGTTTGCGGTCTCGAGCGTCAGAATGAGGGAACCCTCGGATACTTCATCGCCGACTTTCAGGCTCATCGCCTTGATGACACCGGCGGCCGGACTCGGCACATCCATCGTGGCCTTGTCCGATTCCAGGGTGATCAGGGCCTGCTCGGCGTCGATCTTGTCGCCTGCCTTGACCAGCACGTCGATGACGGGCAAGTCCTTGAAGTCACCGATATCCGGGACTTTCACTTCGATCACTTGACTCATTTTCCACAGTCTCCTCGAGGCTGCGCCTGACACGCAGCGCGCAGGCGCCGGCCGCTGGGGGGCGGCCCGGGCGCAAGCGCTCCGCGCGAAGCGGCCTTTAGACGGTCATCGGGTTGGGTTTGTTCGGATCCAGGTTGTACTTGGCAATCGCTTCGGCGACCTTGCTCGCCGGCAGCGTGCCTTCGTCGGCCAGCGCCTTGAGGGCGGCGACCGTGACCCAGTTACGATCCACCTCGAAGAAGTGACGCAGCTTCTCGCGCGTGTCCGAGCGGCCGTAGCCGTCGGTACCGAGCACCACATAACGTCCGCGCACGAACGGGCGGATCTGATCGGCGTACGTACGGATATAGTCCGTCGATGCGATCACCGGGCCACGCGTGTCATTCAGGCACTTCTCGACATGCGACAGACGCGCCGTCTCGGTCGGGTGCAGGAGGTTGTAACGCGCCACGTCGTTGCCTTCGCGGGCAAGTTCGGTGAAGCTCGGGCAGCTCCACAGATCTGATTCGACGCCCCAGTCGTTCCGAAGCATCTCCGCAGCGGCGATGACTTCGTTGAAGATCGTGCCCGACCCCAGCAGTTGCACGCGCGGTGCCTTGCTGTTGTCCGCGCCACGGCGGAACGCGTACATACCCTTGAGGATGTCCTGCTCCACGCCTTCCGGCATGGCCGGATGCGGGTAATTCTCGTTCATCACCGTCAGGTAGTAATACACGTCCTCCTGATCCTGCACCATGCGACGCAGACCATCCTGAACGATCACGGCGAGTTCGTAGGCGAACGTCGGATCGTACGGCAGGCAGTTCGGAATCGACGACGCCCAAAGCAGCGAGTGACCGTCCTCGTGCTGAAGCCCTTCGCCGTTGAGTGTCGTGCGACCGGCCGTGCCGCCAACGAGGAAGCCGCGTGCACGCATGTCGCCCGCTGCCCAGGCCAGATCGCCAATGCGCTGGAAGCCGAACATCGAGTAGAAGATATAGAAGGGGATCATCGTCTCGCCATGCGTCGAGTACGACGTCGCGGCGGCGATCCAGTCGCACATGCCGCCCGCTTCGTTGATGCCCTCCTGAAGAATCTGACCGCTTTCCGATTCCTTGTAGAACATCAGCTGGTCGTGATCCTGCGGAATGTAGCGCTGACCGGCCTGGCTCCAGATGCCGATCTGGCGGAACAGGCCTTCCATCCCGAAAGTGCGCGACTCGTCCGGCACGATCGGTACGATACGCTGGCCAAGCGCCTTGTCCTTGAGCAGCACGTTGAGAATACGCACGAACGCCATCGTCGTCGAAATCTCACGGCCCTCTGCCGTCGCCTTGAGGAGCGCGTCGAACGCGGCCAGCGCGGGCACCGGCAGCGAAGCCGCCTTGGTACGGCGCTGCGGCAGGTAGCCGCCCAGCTCCATGCGGCGCGCGCGCATGTATTCGAGTTCCTTCGAGCCTTCCTCGAACTTCAGGTACGGCACGTCGGCGATCTGGTCGTCCGGAATCGGCAGCTTGAACTGGTCGCGGAACTTCTTGAGCGACTCCACCGGCATCTTCTTCTGCTGGTGGGTGATGTTCATGGCCTGACCGGCCTCGCCCATGCCATAGCCCTTGATCGTCTTGGCCAGGATGACGGTCGGTTGCCCCTTGTGCTGCGTGGCGGCCTGGTACGCCGCGTAGATCTTGTGCGGATCGTGACCGCCGCGATTGAGCGCCCAGATGTCTTCGTCGGAATAATCGGCGACCATCGCCTTGAGTTCCGGCGTGTTGAAGAAATGTTCGCGCACGTAGGCGCCATCCTTCGACTTGTAGGTCTGATATTCGCCGTCCACGCACTCCATCATGCGCTTCATCAGCAGACCGTTCTTGTCGCGGGCCAGCAGCGGATCCCAGCGGCTACCCCAGATCACCTTGATGACGTTCCAGCCCGCGCCCCGGAACTCCGACTCGAGTTCCTGGATGATCTTGCCGTTGCCGCGCACCGGACCGTCCAGGCGCTGCAGGTTGCAGTTGATTACGAAAACGAGGTTGTCGAGCTGCTCGCGGCCGGCCATGCCGATGGCACCCAGCGACTCCGGCTCGTCCGTCTCGCCGTCGCCGAGGAAGGCCCAGACCTTACGGCCGTCGGTCTTCACGATATTGCGCGACTCGAGGTACTTCATGAAGCGCGCCTGGTAGATCGCCATGATCGGGCCCAGGCCCATCGACACGGTCGGGAACTGCCAGAAATCCGGCATCAGCCAGGGGTGCGGATACGACGACAGACCGCCGCCATCGACTTCCTGACGGAAATTGTCGAGCTGCGGCATGTCGAGTCGGCCCAGCAGGAAGGCGCGGCTGTACACGCCCGGCGACGAGTGGCCCTGCACGAAAACCAGATCACCGCCATGCTTCTCGGACGGTGCATGCCAGAAGTGGTTGAAACCGACGTCGTACAGCGTGGCAGCCGAGGCGAACGACGCGATGTGGCCGCCCACGTTCGTGTCCTTGCCGGCGCGCAGCACCATCGCGATCGCATTCCAGCGGGTGTACGAGCGGATCTTGTGCTCGACGTCCTGATCGCCCGGAATGCGGGCTTGCTGGTCGACGGGGATGGTATTGATGTAGGGGGTGTTGGCCGAGAACGGGTGATGCTCGCCGTTGATTCGGGCGAATTCGATCAGTTTCTCGAGCAGGTAGTGGGCGCGCTCAGGTCCTTCGGCCGCCAGCACGCCTTCGAGCGATGCCAGCCATTCTTGCGTTTCTTGGGGATCGGCGTCCGCAGGGGATACGATCTTCAGGGCTTCTTCAGGTACGGCGGACATGGTGTCTCCTTGTCTGTCGTTAGCGGGTTGGCGTAATGGTCGATACCCGCTTCATGGACGGGCCCACCGGCATTTTTACCGGGGCATTGTACGAAGGATATTCCCGCCTTCGCAAGCGAAATTTCAGATTACGATAGCAAATTTCATAATGCGGAATTCTGTTGCAGTGCACATAAAATCAAAGGGTTGCTGACGACATCACACCACGAATCGAGCGCGTACCGCTCGGTCTCAACAGCACTTTGCGGTGCCGTCTTACCAAAAAGATCGGACGGATCCGAAAAGCAAGCCCCCACGCGTTGCGGCAGCGGGAAACGGGCGCGCCTGCGCTACAATCTCGCCATGCTTTCGCCACGCCTTGCCAACTCCGCCCCGCCGTCCCGGTCCGCCGCTACGCCCGCCCGCTCCAACCGATGGTTGCAGGGGTTCGCGGAGTCGCATTACTACTTGCTCGTCCCGCTCGTCTCCATTGTGATCTTCCTCGTGGTGATGAGCTTGATCCTGTGGAGCCTGAACCGCAGGGAGACCGAGCAGCAGCAGGACACGCTTTACCGCAACGTGGCATGGGCGCAGCAGCAGATTCGTCTGAACATGCTGGCCATCCAGGACCAGATCAGTTCCCTGGCGCGCGATACGGCCGCCAAGCCCCAGGACATCACACACTTCCAGAACACCGCGAGCGAGCTGATGCAGAATCATGCGGACATCGTCTTCATGAACTGGCTCGACGCGTCCCAACGTCCGAGGTGGGCGGTCCCCGCCGATTCGCCGTTTGCCTCGCGTCTGCAAGGCTCGGCGCAGCATCCGATGGAAGACGAACTGCTGGTGGCGTTTCGCGCCGCCCGGGATTCGCGGCGATCGGCGTACTCCACACTGATCTATGACGCGTCCGGCGCGAGCTACATCGTCGTGCAGGTGCCGGTGCTGCGCGAGCGCGAGTTTCTCGGCACGATCAGCGCAGTGTATTCCGTCGAGGGGCTGCTCATCCATGAGCTGCCGCAGGAGCTCGGCGACAAGTTCAAGGTGTCTTTCATCGATACGCACAACAACGAGTTGGCCACGACGTCCACGCGTCCGCCTTTGCCGCGCGACGTCTCGTACGAGTTGCTACTCGATCCGCCGGGACACAGTCTGGCAGTGCGTATCTACTCGTACCCGGCCGTCGGGAATTTCGTCAACAACACCCTCGTCTGGCTGATTGCCGGGCTGTCGTGCTTCGTCCTGTGGAGCTTGTGGAGCCTGTGGCGCCACACGCGGCAACGCTTCGAGGCCCAGCAGGCGCTGTTCAACGAAACGTCGTTCCGGCGCGCCATGGAGAACTCGATCGTCATCGGCATGCGCGTGCTGGACCTGCAGGGTCATATTACCTACGTGAACCCCGCGTTCTGCCGCATGACCGGCTGGGACGAGCCTGACCTGATGAATCGCGCCCCGCCCTACCCCTATTGGCCGAAGGACGATATTCACGAAATGCAGCGTCGCATCGACATGACGCTGCGCGGCAAGGCCCCATCGCACGGATTCGAGATTCGTGTGCAGCGCAAGGACGGCACGATCTTCTACGCGCGCATGTTTGTCTCGCCGCTCGTGGATGCCCACGGCCGCCAGACCGGCTGGATGTCGTCGCTGACCGACATCAGCGAGCCCAAGCGCGCGCGCGAAGAACTGGCGGCGGCGCATGAGCGCTTCACGACCGTGCTCGAAAGCCTCGACGCGTCGGTGTCGGTACTGGCCGTCGACAAGGCCGAGTTACTGTTCGCGAATCGTTATTACCGGCAGCTGTTCGGTACGCGCCCCGAAGGTCACCTCGAGCTATCGGGCGGCGGAGAGCTGTCTCCGACATCGCTCGATCACATCGACATGGTCGATGCGTTTGCGGGGCTGCCGGCAGCATCGCTTACCGACACGGCCGCAGAAACGCAGGAAATCTACCTGCCAACGCACCAGAAATGGTTCGAAGTCCGACGTCAGTACATTCAGTGGGTGGACGGTCATCTCGCGCAATTGCAGGTGGCGACCGACATTACGGCGCGTCGGCACGCGGAAGAACTGGCCCGTCAGGAAGAAGAACGCTTGCAATTCACCGGGCGTCTGACGACCATGGGGGAAATGGCGTCGTCGCTGGCCCACGAACTGAATCAGCCGCTGGCGGCCATCAACAACTACTGCATGGGCACGGCCGCACTGGTTCGCGCCGGGCGTACGTCCCCCGAGACCTTGCTGCCCGCGCTGGAAAAGACGTCCCAGCAGGCCGTTCGCGCGGGCATGATCATCAAACGGATTCGCGCGTTTGTGAAACGTAGTGAACCGAAGCGTCAACCGTCATCGATTTATGAGATCGTGGCGGATGCCGTGGGCCTCGCGGAGATCGAAGCGCGCAAACGGCGCATTCGCATCGTGACCGAGCTGCCCGCGGGACTGCCGCAGATCTACGTCGATCCGGTGCTCATCGAGCAGGTGTTGGTGAACCTGCTCAAGAACGCCGCAGAAGCCATGCACGGCTACACGCCGCCGCCGGGTCAGCGACGCGATCCGACGGTACGTCTACATGTGGAACGGCGCGACAAATCGGTCGAATTCCAGGTGTCCGACCATGGCCCTGGCGTCGACGAGGCGACCATCGAACGACTGTTTGAACCGTTCTTTAGCACCAAATCGGACGGCATGGGCATGGGCCTGAATATTTGCCGCTCCATCATCGAATCGCATCACGGCCGTCTGTGGGTCGAAAACAATGATATCGACGGCGTGCGGAATGGTTGTACTTTTTGTATTCTGTTACCGTTAGAAGGCGATACGACATCCGGATCCGGGGGAGGACTATGACGACACCCAACATCAATATCGATCAAGAAACTGTCTTCGTTGTCGATGACGACGAAGCTGTCCGCGACTCGCTTCGCTGGCTTCTCGAAGCCAATGGCTATCACGTGCGTACCTTTTCGAACGCCGAAGATTTCCTTTTGCACTACAACGAACACCAGATCGGCTGCCTGATCCTGGATGTCCGCATGCCAGGCATGACCGGCCCCGAACTTCAGGACCAACTGCTCGGCAAGAAGGTCAATATTCCAATCACTTTCGTGACCGGGCATGGCGACGTGCCGATGGCCGTCGAGACGATGAAGAAAGGCGCGATGGATTTCATCGAAAAGCCGTTCGACGAAGCGGAGCTCCGGGCACAAGTCGAAAAGATGCTGTCGAAAGCGCGCGCCGAAGCGAGCAGCCAGCGAGAGCAACAGGCAGCGGAAGAGTTGCTCTCCAAGCTCACCAGTCGCGAGCACCAGGTGCTCGAGCGCATCATCGCCGGACGCCTCAACAAGCAGATTGCCGACGACCTGGGCATCAGCATCAAAACGGTCGAAGCGCATCGCGCGAACATCATGGAGAAGCTCAACGTCAACACCGTTGCCGACCTGCTTCGCCTCGCGCTCTCGAAGCGCTCCAGCAGCGCACCTCGCCCCTGAGCGAACCGCCGCGAGCCGTGTGAAGGGCGCCTCGTCCTCCCTTTGACGAGGCGCCAACGCGCAGGCGCCCGCACGCCAGAGCACCCTCTCCCGCCCGTTCGGGCGCGTCGGTATAATACGTCTTTGCGCTCGTCATCCGCCTGACACGCGCTGCCGTATCCGGCCCCTTGGGCCAGCCCCCTTCCTTCATTGAATACCCACGCATCATGACCGCCACCCTCATCGACGGCAACGCCCTCGCCAAACGCATTCGCGCCGAAGTCGCAACACGCGCCGCCGCCCTCACCGCCCGCGGCCACCAGCCCGGCCTGGCCGTGGTACTCGTCGGCGACGACCCCGCCAGCCAGGTCTACGTGCGCAACAAGGTCAAGGCTTGCGAGGACAATGGCCTGTATTCGTCGCTCGACCGCTATCCGGCGGATCTGACGGAAACCGCCCTGCTCGCCCGAATCGATGAGCTCAATCGCGATCCGAAGATCAATGGCATTCTCGTGCAACTGCCACTGCCGAAGCACATCGACAGCCACAAGGTGCTGGAAGCCATTGCACCGGAGAAAGACGTCGACGGTTTCCATGTGTCCAACGCCGGCGCACTCATGACCGGCGCGCCGCTGTTCCGCCCATGCACACCCTACGGCTGCATGAAAATGCTCGAGTCCGTCGAGTTCCCGCTGCGCGGCGCGGTAGCGGTCGTGATCGGCGCGTCGAATATTGTCGGCAAGCCGATGGCCATGATGCTGCTGCAAGCGGGCGCAACCGTCACCATCTGCAACAGCAAGACCCGTGACCTGGCTGCGCACACCCGCAACGCCGATGTGATTGTCGCCGCCGTGGGCAAGCGCAATATCGTGACGGCAGACATGGTCAAGCCGGGTGCCGCGGTCATCGACGTCGGCATGAACCGTGACGACGAAGGCAAACTGTGCGGCGACGTCGATTTCAACGGCGTCAAGGACGTAGCGGGCTACATCACGCCGGTGCCGGGCGGCGTTGGCCCCATGACGATCACCATGCTGCTCGTCAACACGATCGAGGCCGCCGAGCGCGCACTGGGCGCCTGATCGCTCCGCGGCCACGGCTCTCCCCTCGCAAGGGTGCATGCGGACAACCGCCTGCACCCTTGTTGCTTCTGGACGCTCACCACCCGACGTCCATTCGGAACCGCACCGACCCAATCGGCGCGGTTGAAAAAAACGACTGGAAAATTCGACGGGATGCCCCCACACTCTTCGTAAGCCCTTTCCAGTGGACTATGAACGCATGAATACGCCGCAAACCAATCCCCTGCTCGACATCGAAGGCCTGCCCCGTTTTGCCGAAATTCGCCCTGAGCACGTGACGCCGGCCGTCGACGTGCTGCTGGAGCAGGCACGCGCGGCGGTCGAGCGTGCAGCGGACCCGGCAACGCCGGCGACCTGGGCCGACATTCTCGATGCCGTGGAAGACGGCACTGAAGGCCTTGGCCGTGCCTGGGAGATCATCGGGCACCTGAACGCCGTCGCGGATACGCCGGAGCTGCGCGCCGCCTACAGTGAAAACTTGCCGCGCGTTACCGAATTCTCGGCCAGCGTGGGCCAGAATCTGGCGCTGTTCGAAAAGTACAAGGCGATCGCCGCCGGCCCGGAATTCGAAGGCCTGTCGGCCGCCCGCAAGAAGATCCTCGAAAACGAAATGCGTGGCTTCCGCCTTGGCGGCGCCGAACTGCCCGAAGACCAGAAGCCTCGGTTCGCCGAGATCCAGGAAGCGCAGGCACGACTGGCCAAGACCTTCTCCGATCACGTGCTCGACGCCACGAACAAGTTCTCGCTGGTCGTCACCGACGAGCAGGAAATCGCCGGCCTGCCTGATGACGACAAGGCCGCCGCACGTGCCGCCGCGGAACGCGATGGCGCGCAGGGATGGAAATTCACGCTGCACTTTCCTTCTTATTTCCCGGTGCTGCAGTACGCCGATAATCGCGCATTGCGCGAGAAGCTGTATCGCGCAAACGTTACGCGCGCCTCGGAACTGGGACCGAAGTTCGGCGATGGCGAAGCCGACTGGGACAATACGGAAATCGTCGTCGAACAGCTGGCATTGCGTCGCGAAGAAGCCCATATGCTTGGCTTCAAGAACTATGCGGAAGTGTCGCTCGAACCCAAGATGGCGGAATCGCCGGCGCAAGTGCTCGAGTTCCTCGAAGACCTCGCCCGTCGGGCCCGCCCCTACGCCGAACAGGATTGGGCGGAGCTCCAGGCATTTGCGGCAACGTCGCTCGGCATCGACAAACTTGAACCCTGGGACACGGCTTACGCGTCGGAGAAGTTGCGCCAACAGCGTTACGCATTTTCGGAAACCGAAGTTCGCCAGTATTTCCCCTTGCCCAAGGTGCTCGACGGCCTTTTCCGCGTGGCCGGAACGCTGTTCGGCGTGACAATCCGCCCGCAGGATGCCGAGACGTGGCATCCGGACGTGCGCTTTTTCCGCATCGAGCGCGACGGAGAACTGGTGGCCCAGTTCTACATGGATCTGTTCGCACGCGAAGGCAAGCGCGGCGGCGCCTGGATGGACAGCGCGCGCACGCGTAAGCGCCTGCACGACGGTGCGCTTCAAACCCCGGTCGCGTACCTGGTTTGCAACTTCCCGGCGCCGGTTGGCGAGAAGCCCGCCCTGCTGCCGCATGACGACGTGATCACACTGTTCCACGAGTTCGGGCACGGGCTGCACCATATGCTCACGCAGGTGGAAGACGCCGGCGTCGCGGGTATCAACGGCGTGGAATGGGATGCCGTCGAGCTGCCGTCGCAGTTCATGGAGAATTTCTGCTGGGAATGGGATGTGCTGGAGCACATGACGGCCCACGTGGACACCGGCGCCCCACTGCCGCGCGCCCTGTTCGACAAGATGGTCGCCGCCCGCAACTTCCAGAGCGGCCTGATGATGTTGCGTCAGTTGGTTTTCTCCGACTTCGACATGCATCTGCATTACGACTTCGATCCGCATGGCAACGAGTCGGTGCTGGCGCTGTCCAAACGCATCAACGATCGACTGCACGTCACACCGCAAGCGGAGTTCTCGCGCTGGCCGAACACGTTCAGCCACATCTTCGCCGGCGGATATGCCGCGGGGTACTACAGCTACAAGTGGGCCGAGGTGCTGTCGGCGGACGTGTATGCCGCGTTCGAGGAAGCCGCCAAAGTGAGTGGCACCGTTCTCGATACGACCACGGGTGCACGGTACCGCGATGAAATTCTTGCCGTGGGCGGCAGCCGCGAAGCGATGGAATCGTTCATCGCATTCCGTGGCCGAGCCCCGCAGGTGGACGCGCTGCTGCGCCACAGCGGGATGTCGGCAAACTGACGGACTTGCTCCGGGCGTGCGGAGGTAGACGCCGCGGTAAGGAAGACGGGCGCTTTCGAGCGCCCGTTTTTGTTTCGTCGACCTTTCGCAAGGCACCCGCCGTCCAACGTCCCGACAACCGGCGTCACCCAGCGTCGTCACAGGCGTCCGGCTGCCAGACGTAGCGGTTCGTCTCCTTGTCAAAACAACGGGTAGCCTGAAAGCGAACCGTACAGCCGTTGTCGTAGGTTCGCGTGCAGCCGCCCGCATCGCATCGGGTCTGCATTCGGATCACCTGACCTGTCGGGATCCGGCACTGTGCGGGAGAAGCCTGTGCCGCCGGCGGCGGTGGCAGTCTGCGGCCCGGTCGTTGACCGTTGTCCGCCCACACTTGCGGGTTCTCCAGCGTGCATTGCCCCGCGCGCTGACACACCACGAAAGCATCCTCGATTGCCGCCTGCTGCGTGTCGCCGAGCGCCACACCGACCTCGCCATTGGTCGCCCGTACCACCGCCCAGTAGGCGGGGCCGTTTCCGGCCATCAGAACTTCGCATCGCCCTCCCCGGCTCCCCGCCGAGAACTGGGTCCGGCACCGGCTCAAGGCCGCAACTTTGGCCTTGGCCATGGATGTCTGATTCGTCACGTACACGAGTCGAAACCCGCCGGGCCCGCGCACCCCAGCCACGGCAGACGCCGCGAGGCCCGACGGACTGGCCAAGCCCAACAGGCTGGACAGCCACATCGCAAGCATCACGGAAATATAACGACTTCCATTCATCAGGGCGTAACCGCTGGCGCGGGAGCAACGAAGGCGTGGACCGATGTCGCCATCAAACCACATGACACCGTCCGACGAAGCGCGAAACAAAGGGGGATTTTCAGGGGCATTATGGCCCGTCCAGCGTAATGGCCATGCGCCATGGGGACTCATCGGTGTAGCAGCCGCCGTGTCAGGTCGACTCAGCCATCTGCGTGTCGCTCCACTTCCCGGGAAGTCTCGATACTCGATAGCAAGAGCGATGCAGCGCGGTAGCACGTCGCGGGCCGAAGCGTACGTCGAAACGGTGACGCCGCGCCGAGTCGTCGGATAGCCGCGACTCAAACGCCTTCGCCATGCAAAGTCGCTGAAAAGCCGATAAAGCACCTTCGCAAAAGAAAAGGCGGTGCATCTTTCGATATCACCGCCTTCCGGCAGAAGTTTGGCAGTTGGACGCCCCTGTCAAGGCGCGTCCAGTTCCGCAGATTTCGCTCAGGTGCCGCGTTTGATCCAGGCTGCCAGATTGTGCGGGCGCAGCGTGTCGTACTCCTCGAACGGCTGGTGAATCCACGGGTTCGTCGGCAGGAATTCCACCGCGTAGTCGGGCGCCACCTTCGAGCAGGCCTTGTGCCAGAGTACGGCCGAGCGCACGTCGGTCACGGCAGGGAATCGCTGCTTGAGGTGCTGGCCCACGCGCTCGAGCGTCACGCCTGAATCGACCAGATCGTCGACCAGCAGCACGCGGCCTTCCAGCTCGCCACGCGTGATCGTGATGTACTGAGCGATATCGAGGTCACCGCGCACCGTGCCCTCGGCTTCACGATACGAACTGGTCGCCAAAATCGCGAGCGGTACGTCGTAGATGCGCGCGAGCTGATCGCCCACGCGCAAGCCACCGCGGGCCAGACACAGGATCTTGTCGAACTTCCAGTTGGACTCATGGACCTTGAGCGCCAGACGCTCGATCAGCCGGTGGTACTCTTCCCACGAGACCCAGAGGTTCTTATCGTCGTTTTGGGGCAGATTCATGGTGTGCCTTGCCAGTCCTACGGTATTTCAGTTCTTGAAGGGGTGACGCAACAGGATGGTTTCGTCGCGATCCGGGCCGGTCGACACCATATCGATCGGAATACCGCTCACCTCTTCGATGCGCTTCAGATAATTCTGCGCCTGAACCGGCAATTGATCCCACGACGTCACGCCGACCGTGCTTTGCGACCAGCCCGGGAAATCCTCGTAAACGGGCTCGCAACGCGCCACATCGACCGCGCCGCGCGGCAGGATATCCACCGTCTTGCCATCGATCTTGTAACCCACGCACAGGCGCACGGTGTCGAGGCCGTCGAGCACGTCGAGCTTCGTCATGCACAGGCCGGTCACGCCGTTGATCTGGATCGAACGCTTGAGCGCCGCGGCATCCATCCAGCCCGTGCGACGCGGACGTCCCGTGACCGAGCCGAACTCCTTGCCGACCGTGGCCAATTGCAGTCCGATCGGTTCCTGACGGGCGGGATTGTCCGCATCGTACAGTTCGCTCGGGAACGGACCGGCACCCACACGCGTGCAGTACGCCTTGGTGATGCCCAGAACATAGTGCAGTTGCTGCGGACCAACGCCGGCACCGGCCGAGGCAGCGCCCGCCACGCAGTTGCTGCTGGTCACGAACGGATACGTGCCGTGATCGATGTCGAGCAGCGTACCTTGGGCACCTTCGAACAACAGCTTCTGGCCTTCACGGTTGGCCGCATAGAGCATCTGCGACACGTCGGCAATCATCGGCTGCAGACGCGGCGCGTAGCTCAGCATCGTGTCCAGCGTTTCCTGGAAGTCAACGGCCTTGGCGCCCAGATATTGGGTCAGCACGAAGTTGTGATAATCGAGGTTTTCGCGCAGACGATCAGCGAACGTCTTCGGATCGAACAGATCCTGGACGCGCAGGGCGCGACGGCCGACCTTGTCTTCGTAGGCCGGGCCAATGCCGCGACCGGTCGTGCCAATCTTGCCGGCGCCGCGACGCGCCTCACGCGCCTGATCGATGGCGACGTGGTACGGAAGAATCAGCGTGCAGGCTTCGGAAATGCGAAGGCGGCCGCAGACATTCAGGCCAGCGCTTTCGAGCTCCTCGATTTCCTTGAACAGCGCTTCGGGCGAGAGCACGACGCCGTTGCCGATGTAGCAAGTGACGTCCTTGTGCATGATCCCCGACGGGATCAGGCGCAGAATGGTCTTCTTGCCACCGATGATGAGCGTATGTCCGGCATTGTGGCCACCCTGGAAACGCACTACGCCTTGCGCGTGATCGGTCAGCCAATCGACGACCTTACCCTTGCCTTCGTCGCCCCATTGGGTTCCGATAACGACGACGTTGCGTCCCTGATTCAAAGCATTGCCGGACATAACAATAGTTGGTTTGGTTAAAAACGTATTCTACCCGTGTTGACGGACGCTAGTGCCGCTTTTTTCAGCGGAGTTCACCGGGGTGTCACCACCCATTGCCCATCTTTCTCGACGAGTACACGGTCTCCCGTGAACTCCTCGAAATCCTGATCGTGGCCCGGCAGCATGCGGATGACCACCTCGCCCGCGTCGCGCAGGCTATCGATCTTCGCGCGCAAACCCGGCACATCGTCGGCCGGAGCCAAAATCGCGTTACTGCGCGCTTCCACCGGCGAAATAGCCGCCAATTCGCGCAAATCGAGCGAAAAACCGGTGGCAGGACGATCCCGTCCGAAGGCCTGTCCGACCTTGTCGTAACGGCCACCTCGTGCGATGGCATTCGGGATGCCGTCCACATAGGCGGCAAACATCACGCCGCTGTGATACTGATAGCCCCGCAGATCGGCCAGATCGATCGACAGAACGGCAGGCCCGTCCTTGCCTTGCGAGGCCGCCAGATAGGCCAGATCGTCGAGTGCGGCCTTCACACCGGGCAAGTCCGGCAGCGCGTTGCGCGCGCGGGCAAGCGTCTCCGCCGGCTCACCATACAACGTGGTCAGGGCGAGGAGCGCATCGCGCCGGTGCCCGGGCAGATCCCGGGTCAATTCCTGCAACCGGGGCACGTCCTTGGTTGCGAGAGCACCGAACAACTGGCTTTCGATGGCCTCCGCCGCCGGAACGCCTTCGATCAGCGCCTCGAGCACGCCCGCGTGACACAAATCGATACGAATCTGCTTCAGACCGGCCAGTTGCAGGCAGTAGAGCAGCAGTTCCTGAATCTCGAGATCGGCTTCCAGGCCGCTATGACCGAAGATCTCGGCACCGATCTGGAACGGCTCGCGGGTCGCCAGCAGATTGCGCGGGCGGGTGAAGAGCACACTGCCTGCGTAGCACAGGCGGGTCACACCCTTCCGATTGAGCAAATGCGCATCGATACGGGCAATCTGCGGCGTGATATCCGCGCGCAGGCCCATCGTGCGTCCCGAAAGCTGGTCGACGAGCTTGAACGTGCGCAGATCGAGGTCATGCCCGGTCCCCGTGAGCAACGACTCGACATATTCGAGCATCGGCGGCATCACGAGTTCGTAGCCGTAGGTACGGAATCGATCGAGCATGAGACGGCGCAGATCCTCGATCTTGCGCGCCTCGGACGGCAGCACGTCGGCGATATTTTCGGGAAGTAGCCAATTCGGCATGGGTAGTTCGGTATTCAGACGGCGCGCAACGGCGCCATTTAGTAGTCGGCCAGCAGCATAAGAATCAGCCCCAGCGAGACGGCGGCCAGGCCGAAGAAGCGAATCTGGCCGGACGGCATTTCCGTTATTTTACGAAAACTTTGTCGCCACCGGTCCGGGGCGACAAACGGAAACATTCCCTCGACGATCAGCATGAGGGCAAAAGCGAGAATTATCGTGCTGCTGGTCACAGGGAGGCTCGGCCAAAAACGCCACCGCCCGCGATTGACGCGGGCGGTGGCAGCTACTCGGATGTCAAGACCGCTATTTTCCCGCTTTTCCGGCCGACGCGCCAGCACCACCGGAACTGCGCATGAATCGGAAGAAATCGCTGTTCGGGTCGGCGATGATCACGTCCTTCTTGTCGCGGAAGGTGGCCTTGTAGGCCTCCAGGCTCTGGTAGAACTGCGCGAACTGCGGGTCGCGCCCAAAGGCCTGGGCATAGATGCCAGCCGCGGCGGCATCGCCCTCACCCTTGACCTGCTGAGCCTTGGCGTAGGCTTCAGCGACCACGACGTCGCGCTGACGGTCCGCATCGGCACGTATCTGTTCGGCCTCGGCGGCCCCCGTCGAACGCAGCTCGTTGGCCACACGCTTACGCTCGGCCGCCATCCGGCTGTAGACCGAATCGCTGATGCCCGCGGCCAGATCCACGCGGCGCATGCGCACGTCGACGATCTGGATGCCCACCTGCGCGGCGTCCTCGCCCACCTTCTGCTTGACCCATTGCATCACCTGCTCGCGCTGCGTCGACACGACTTCGGTCACAGTGCGCTTGGTGAAGGCCTCCTGGAGGGCCGAGCGAATCTGCTGCGTCAGGCGATCCTGGGCCAGGCGATTGTCGCCCTTGAAGCTCACGTAGAACTTTCGCGGGTCAACGATGCGCCATTTCACGTACGAGTCGACGATCAGGTTCTTCTTCTCGGCCGTGATGAAGCGCTCCGGCTCCGGGTTATCGATGGTCATGATGCGCTTGTCCAGATACAGCACGGTCTGGAGCGGCGGCGGCAACTTGAATTTCAAGCCGGGCTGGCCATAGACGTCCTTGATCTCGCCGAGCGAGAACACCACGGCATAACGACGCTGATCCACCACGAACATGGTCGAGGCGAGCACGATCAGCAGAACGATCAGCGCGACAATAACGGTTCCAATACGGTTCATGCGCTTATCCCCTTAGCGTGAATCGCGGTCGCGGTTGCGCAGTGCCGCGCGCGATCGATCATGGTCGACATCGTTGTTGTCATCAGGGGCCGGCGCACCCGCCGCCGAACCCGTGCCGGCGCCGGAGGCCGGCGCGGGGGTCGACGCATCGCCGCGCGAACGCTCCATGATCTTGTCCAACGGCAGGTACAACAGACTGTTGTTCTTCGAGTCCACCATGATTTTCGTGGTACGCGAGTAGATCTGCTGCATCGTGTCGAGATACATCCGCTCGCGAATCACGCCAGGCGCCTTGGCATAGGCTTCCTGCACCGACTTGAAGCGATCGGCGTCACCCTGGGCCTGCGATACCACCCGCGCCTTGTACGCGGCGGCTTCCTCGGTCAGGCGCGAGGCCGTACCCTTCGCGCGCGGAATCACATCGTTGGCATAGGCTTGCGCCTCGTTCTTCGCACGCTCCAGATCCTGGCCGGCCTTCACGGCGTCGTCGAATGCGGCCTGCACCTGTTCCGGCGGCTGCACGCTCTGCATCGTCACGCTCGTGACGAGAATACCGGTCTTGTAGCTATCGAGAATGCGCTGAATCGACGTGACGAGCTCGTTGGCGATTTCCTCGCGCCCCGCATAGAGCACAAAATCCATCTTGCTCTTGCCGACGATTTCGCGAACCGCCGTTTGGGCCGCCAGATTCACCGACGATTCGGCGTCCACGTTATTGAACAGGAATTCGGTCGCGTCCTTGATGCGGTACTGCACGGCAAAGCGCACGTCGATGATGTTCTCATCGCCCGTGAGCATGGACGAATCCTTCAGATCGGTGTCGCGGATCGTGTTCGAGCGGCCGATCTCGACCGATCGGATTTGCGACATGTTGACGATCTCGACCGACTGGAAGGGATAAGGCAGGCGCCATTGAATCCCGGAAGTCGTCGTGTATTTGTACTTGCCGAATTGCGTGACAACGCCGACCTGGCCTTCCTGCACAATGAACACGCCGGTAGCCAGCCAGATGAGGAACGCCAGCGCGACAACGACGCCCACGCCGATGCCCGACCCACGCGACCCGCCGGAGATGTTGCCCGAGCCGCCATTGCCGCTTCCGCCGCCCTTGCGGCCAAAGATGCGGTTAAGACGCCGGTTGAAATCGCGCCACAATTCGTCGAGATCGGGCGGGCCGTCCTGCTGCGGGCCTTGCGGTCCGCGTTGCGGCTCCTTCGGATCCTGCGAATTCGGTGTATTCGCACGATCAGGGCGGTTCGGCTCCTGATTGCCGGACGGCATATCGCCGCCGCCGTCCCGCCCCCAGCGCGGGTCGTTCAGGGAGAAAATCAAGCCAACTCGTCGCATCAAAGCTCTTGGAAGCATAGGTAGAAGCGTGGTGACTGAAGCGGTCTTGGCGTTGCGACCGGCGCCCGCGCTTCGGAGCGCGCATGCTGCCGGTTCGCGCGTGGTTCCCGAATCTGGTTTGCCGATCGGCGGCCTTGCCCGGCCTCCGTCTAGTCTCTTGCCAGTTCGTCACCCGTCTCGGGTCGTGCTGCCGGTGTTCCCCGTGGCAACCCGCCCTTCACGGAGCGACGTCTCGTGTTATCTGTCTTCTGCGCGCGGCGCATCTTCCCAACGGTCGATGAGCCGGACATCGGGCGCTTCGTGTTGCGATTGTAACCCACCAGTGCCGGCCACAACCGCTTCGCTGATGGCCTCGCGCAGCAGATCGAGGCCTTGGCCGGTACGTGCGCTCAGGAAGACGCGCGTGATGCGCCCCGCCTCATCCCGCTCGATTCTCGGCCCTTGCGCGGCCAGTTCCGGCACCGCGTCGATCTTGTTCCAGACGAGAATCTGCGGGATGTTCGCCGCGTCGATCTCCGCCAAAACGGCATTGACCTCGGCCATCTGCTCCTGGCGCACCTGACTCGAGGCGTCCACCACATGCAACAGCATGTCGGCGTGCACCGTCTCTTCCAGGGTCGCCCGGAATGCCGCCACCAACTGGTGCGGCAACTCGCGGATGAATCCGACAGTGTCGGAGAGCACGATGTTCCCCACTTCGCCAAGATAAACACGACGCGAGGTCGTATCGAGCGTGGCGAACAACTGATCCGCGGCGTAGGCGTTGGCCTTCGTCATCGCGTTGAACAGCGTGGATTTTCCGGCGTTGGTGTAGCCGACGAGCGAGATCGACATGGTGCCGCTGCGCTGGCGCGCCCGGCGTTGCGTGTCGTGCTGGCGCTTGAGCCGCTCCAGCCGCGCCGTGAGCGACTTCACGCGCTCGCCGAGCAGACGGCGGTCCGTTTCGAGCTGCGTCTCACCCGGCCCCCGCAGGCCGATACCGCCCTTCTGACGTTCCAGGTGAGTCCAGGCGCGAACGAGGCGCGTGGACAGGTACTGCAACTGCGCCAGTTCGACCTGTAGCTTGCCCTCGTGACTCTTCGCACGCTGGGCGAAGATGTCGAGAATCAGGCTGGTACGGTCCACCACGCGACGTTGCAGCAGGTGTTCGAGGTTTCGCTGCTGACCGGGGGTCAGCGCGTGATTGAAGATCACCAGGTCGACGTCGTATTCCGCGATCGCGGCGCGCAATTCTTCCGCCTTGCCGCTGCCGATGAACAGCTTCGCATCGGGGCTGTGACGGCGACCGGTAATGGTCACGACAGGCGTGGCGCCTGCGGATTGCGTCAGAAGGTCGAGTTCCTGGAGACTGGCTTCGAAATCGAGTTTGCCGAAGTCGATGCCGACGAGCGCGGCGTTGGTGGTCAAGCTACGCTGAGACTGGGTGTTGGGACTGTTGGACAAGAGCGGGCGATGGGGAAGAGAAATTCGCCCGGCCGGAGAGACTCCCGGTCGGGCGAGCCTGAATCAGGACTGCTCGGCTTCCGGATGGAAATTCACCGGACGCGCAGGGACGACCGTCGAAATGGCGTGCTTGTACACCATTTGGGTGACCGTGTTGCGCAGCAGGACGACATACTGGTCGAACGACTCGATGTTTCCCTGCAGCTTGATACCGTTGACCAGATAGATCGAGACGGGAACATGCTCCTTACGCAAGGCGTTCAGAAACGGGTCTTGTAGAAGTTGCCCTTTGTTGCTCATAAGTTACTCCATTGTATTTTTAGCAAATGACCGTAAGCCAGGGCGTGTGCGCGCTTCCCACCCTGACCTCCACACTATAGCCGATTTTGCTAGCGTCGCCAGCAAAACCCCGCCCGGGACTGGCTTTCACTCGCCCTTGGCGTAAGGGTTCGCGCTGTTGCGGAACTCTATGCGTAATGGAGTGCCCTTCAACTTAAAAGTTTCGCGGAAGCGGTTCTCCAGGTACCGGCGATACGTGTCGGTCACGCCATCCAGATTGTTCCCGTGGATGACGATGATCGGCGGATTCGACCCGCCTTGGTGCGCGTAGCGCAGCTTCGGGCGCGAGAACCCCGAGCGACGCGGCTGCTGGTGCTCCACCGCCTCGATGAGGGCTTTCGTGAGCTTCGGCGTGGGCAGTTTGCTCATGGCCGCGGAATAAGCCTCGTCCACCGAGCGCATCAGCGGGCCGATACCGGTTGCCTTCGCGGCCGAAATGAAGTGGAAGTTCGCAAAACTCAGGAATTTGAGTTTGCGCTCCAACTCCTGCTTCGCCTGATCCCGGGTGTACTCGTCCAGGCCGTCCCACTTGTTCACACCGACGACCAGCGCGCGCCCCGACTCGAGAATGAAGCCGGCGATGTGCGCGTCCTGATCCGAGATGTCCTGACGCGCGTCGAGCATGAGAATCACGACATTGGCGTCCGCGATCGATTGGAGCGTTTTCACAACCGAGAACTTCTCGACCGCCTCGAACACCTTGCCGCGACGGCGCAGACCCGCCGTATCGATCAGCGTGTACTGCTTGCCCTGACGTTCGAAGTCGATGTGAATCGAGTCGCGCGTGGTACCCGGCATGTCGAAGGCGATCACGCGCTCTTCGCCGAGCAGCGTGTTGACCAGCGTCGACTTGCCGACGTTGGGGCGCCCGACGATGGCGATGCGCACACGGCCGTCATGCTTCGCATCGTCTTCCTCTTCATCCTGATTGGCATAGAACGGTGCGATCGCCTCGTCGATCACCTCCTTCACGCCGTCCCCGTGCGCGGCGGAAATCGCCAGCGGATCGCCCAGACCGAGTTCGTAGAAGTCGTTCGCCACGGTGGTGTACTTCATGCCCTCGGCCTTGTTGACCACGAGCATGATCTTGCGTCCCGTCTTGCGCAGGTACTCGGCGATGATCTGGTCCTGCGGCGTGAGGCCCTGACGCCCGTCCACGATGTAGATCACCACGTCGGCCTCGACCACGGCCTGGCGCGTCTGCTTGGCCATTTCGTGGAAGATGCCGTCCTTGGCCACGGGTTCGAAGCCGCCGGTGTCGATCACGAGATACGGGTGCTCGCCCACGCGCCCCTCGCCGTAATGACGGTCGCGCGTGAGCCCGGGCATGTCGGCGACGAGCGCGTCGCGCGAGCGGGTCAAACGGTTGAATAGCGTCGATTTACCGACGTTGGGGCGCCCTACGAGCGCGATCACGGGTTTCATGAATAAGCCCTAAAAACGAAGACGGCCGGCGCGCTGCCGGCCGTTCCCGGAAAATGCCCGGGTGCTGCCGGTTACCGGTTATTCCGGACGGAAGCCATAGATGTTGCCGTCGCGCGTCTGAACCACCAGCGTCTGGCCGGCCAGCACCGGCTGCGCGCTGATCGCGCCGCTCAACTTGACGCGGGCGAGAATGTCACCGTTCTCGCGCGACAGGAAATGCAGATAGCCCTGCTTGTCGCCCACGACCACCACGCGGCCGAGCGCCAGGGGCGCCGACAGGTCGCGGTACTTGAGCTTGTCGTTCTGCCACAGTGTACTGCCATCGGCCGCATTGAACGCGTACACGGCGCCGTCGGTATTGACCGCCGCCACCACGCGTTCATCCTGCGACACGCCGTTCGGCGACGAGAAATCCCGCGCCCAAAGGCCATTGCCGGTCTGCACGTCCACGCAGCCCACACGGCCCTGGAACGACGCACCACAAACCTGACGGCCGAACACGACCGGCGAGCCCGTGACGTCATTCACGCGCTCGACCTCCGTCACGCCCTTCGGGTACGACAGCGGCGTAATCCACAGCGGATTGCCCGTGTTGGCGTCGAGTGCCACCAGTTTGCCGCCGGGGAAGCCCGTCACGATCGCACGGTCGCCCACGAATGTCATGCCGGTACCGGTGCGCAGCGTGAGCGTGGAGGTCGGCTGCGAATACGACCAACGCACGCTACCGGTGCCCGCGTCGAACGCCGTCACGCGGTTATTGATCGCGCGCACCACCACCAGACCACGACCGACGAGCGGCGCGGTCAGCACCTCGCTGCCGGCGTTGGCCTTCCACGACGGCTTGCCGTCATGGTCGAAAGCGATCACGTCACCCTTGTGGGTGGCGACAACCGTCGTCTCGCCGTCGCTACCCGGGCCGGCGGTGATGTTCGTGTCGGCCTTGGCCGACCAGGTCGATGCCCCGGTATCCGCATCCACGCGCACAACACCCCCATTGGCGCCGGCCGCAAACACGGCATTGCCCACCGCGACCGGAGCAAAGCTGTAAGCGCCCGCCTTGCCGACGCTCGCCGTCCAGATTTGCTTGACGGTCAATGCCTGCTTGATCTCCGTGAGCGGCGTCGGCTCATGCGCCGGCTTGCTGCCGAACAGACCGCAACCACCCAGCGTGCCCAGCACCGCCAGCGTCAGTGCCGCGCTGCCCACGCGCTTGAAAATGCCACGGCGCGACGGCACGGACTGTGACATGGCCATCGTTTGCGGCATCGATCGACGGAAGTCGTTAAGGATCATCATGTACCCGGTTATGCGTTATGGGAGGGTAATACTTGCCAACGGAATGCCGACGCGCGTCAGGCCCCCAGCGCGTCGAGCTTGAATTGCACGAATTGCCGCATGCCCGAGTCCTGCTTGTCGAGCTTGTCGAGCGCGAGCTTGTAAGCGGTGCGCGCGTCGGCCACCTTGCTTTGCGCGACGAGCACATCGCCGCGACGGTCGGCAAACAGGCCGGCATACGCCTCAGGCGGATTCTCGAGCAGCTTGAGTGCCTCGTCGTAGGCCTTCTCGTCGAGCAACACGCCGGCCAGACGCAGCTTGGCCAGTTGCTTGTACTCGTCGTCCTTCGCATTCGACACGGCCCACTGCAGTTGGGCTTTGGCGCCGGCTGCATCTCCCGCGTCCGAGAGCGATTTCGCCGCCAGCAGCGCGGTCATCTGCGCGTACGGCGTACCGCTGAACTTGCTCTCCATGTCGGAGGCAATGCGCGCGACCTTGGCCTTGTCCTTCGCATCGATGGCGCTTTCCAGTTCGCCGTACAGCACGCCCGCTTCGACCGTTTGCTTGCGCTCGTAGTAGCGCCACAGGTTCCAGCCACCATAGGCCAGCATGATGACGACCAGCGTCCAGATAACGTAATTGCCGTACTGCTTCCACCAGGCCTTTACGTTCTCGATCTGTTCCTGTTCCTCGTGATAGCTGCTCATTCGCCGGGGTTCTCCGTGTCTGGCGTCTTGGATTAGTGAAGCGTTTCGTTGCCCGCACCGTTGCCGGTCAGGCTTTCGTTCACGCTTTCGTCGGCACTGGCGACGATCGCGTCGATCAGGTGCTCGGCGAGGGCGTCGAACGCCACGCTCGTCTGGTTGTTGGCCTGGTCGGCCGAGCGCAGGTGCTTGACCACCGCGGTGCCCGAGGCAACTTCGTTCTCGCCCACGATCACGGCGAAATTAGCCCCGCTCGCGTCGGCGCGCTTCATCTGCGACTTGAAGCTGCTGCCCTTGCCGTCCGGGCTGCAATGGAACACCACGTTCAGCCCGGCATCGCGCATGCGCTCAGCCGCGATCAGCGCCGGCGCCACCGCCGACTCTCCCTGATGCACGACGTAGACATCGGCGCCTTCGGCCTGCGGCACGAGATCGTCTTCACGCAACAGCTCGAGAATGCGCTCCACGCCCATTGCCCAACCGCATGCCGGCGTGGCATCGCCGCCCAACTGCTCGATGAGCGGGTCGTAGCGTCCGCCGCCGGCCACCGTGCCTTGCGCGCCGAGCTTGTCGGTCACCCACTCGAACACGGTCAGGTTGTAGTAGTCCAGCCCACGCACGAGGCGCGGATTGATCGTGAACGGAATGTTGTTCGCCTTGAGCAACGACTGCACGCCCTCGAAGTGCTTGATCGACGCCTCGCCGAGGTAATCGATGAGCTTCGGCGCACCTTCGACCATCGCCTGCATCGCGGGGTTCTTCGTGTCGAGCACGCGCAGCGGGTTCGTGTACAAACGACGCTTGCCGTCCTCGTCGAGCAGGTCGACATGCTTTTCCAGATACGCGATCAGGTCGGCACGGTGACGCGCACGCTCCTCGCCCTGCCCCAGCGAGTTCAGTTGCAGATGAATCCCGGTCAGACCGAGATCGTCCCACAGACGCTGGCACATCAGAATGATTTCGACGTCCGCATCGGGACCGGCCAGGCCGAGCGCTTCCACGCCCACCTGATGGAACTGGCGATAGCGCCCGCGCTGCGGCTTCTCATGACGGAACATCGGACCGAAATACCACAGGCGCTTCGGACCGCCGTAGAGCAGATTGTGCTCCAGCGTCGCACGTACGGCGGCGGCCGTGCCCTCGGGGCGCATCGTCAGTTGCTCGCCGTTGAGCGAATCGGTGAAGCTGTACATCTCCTTCTCAACGATATCGGTCACTTCGCCGATACCGCGCGTGAACAACTGCGTATGCTCGAGAATCGGCGTACGGATCTGCTGATAGCCATACGCGCGCAGCATGGCGCGCACCGATTCCTCGAAAAACTCCCACAGGGCTTCGTCCTGCGGGAGGATGTCGTTCATGCCCTTGACCCCTGCCAACTTGGCGGGGCGCTTCTTCTTTGCGTCAGTCATATTCTCTTGTGTCCTGCCTGCTTGCACCTGCCTGCAACGGCTTCGCTACCCAACCGTCGGCACGGGGTCAGGCAGCGACCACTCCCTCGGCCTGACCGTAACGGGTCTTCACGTACTCGTCCACGATCTGCTGGAATTCCTCGGCAATATGATCGCCGCGCAGCGTGCGCACCTTTTCGCCGTCGACAAACACCGGCGCGGCCGGCGATTCGCCCGACCCCGGCAGGCTGATGCCGATGTTCGCGTGCTTCGATTCGCCCGGGCCGTTCACGATACAGCCCATCACGGCCACGTGCATGTTCTCCACGCCCGGATATTGAGCCTTCCAAACCGGCATTTGTTCACGCAGATACGTCTGAATGCTCGACGCCAGCTCCTGGAAAACCGTACTTGTCGTGCGGCCGCACCCCGGACAGGCAATGACCATCGGTGCGAACGCCCGCAGACCCATCGTCTGGAGGATCTCCTGCGCCACCACGACTTCGCCCGTGCGCGCGCCACCCGGCTCCGGGGTGAGCGAAATGCGGATCGTGTCGCCGATCCCTTCCTGCAGCAGCACCGCCAGCGCGGCCGTCGACGCCACGATGCCCTTCGACCCCATGCCGGCCTCGGTCAACCCCAAATGCAGCGCATAGTCGCAGCGCCTGGCCAGTTCGCGATACACCGCGATCAGGTCCTGCACGGCGCTCACCTTGCACGAGAGCAGGATCTTGTCGGCCGACAGCCCCACGCGCTGCGCGAGTTCCGCCGATTCGAGCGCGGACGTGATAAGCGCTTCGTACATCACGCTTTGCGCGTCCCAAGGCGTGGCGCGTGCCGCGTTTTCGTCCATGATGCGCGCGAGCAGCGACTGGTCCAGACTGCCCCAGTTCACGCCGATGCGCACCGGCTTGTCGTGCTTGATCGCCATCTCGATCATCTGCGCGAACTGCGTATCGCGCTTGGCGCCCTGCCCGACGTTGCCCGGGTTGATACGATACTTCGACAGCGCCTGCGCGCACTCCGGGTAGTCGGCGAGCAGCTTGTGACCGTTGTAATGGAAGTCACCCACGAGCGGCACCGTCACGCCCATGCGATCGAGCTGGTCACGAATCGCGGGCACCGCCGCGGCGGCTTCCGGCGTATTCACGGTGATACGCACCAGTTCGGAGCCCGCCTGCGCGAGTTCCTTGACCTGGATGGCCGTGCCGATCGCATCCGCCGTATCGGTGTTGGTCATCGATTGCACGCGAATCGGCGAGTCGCCACCGACCGTCACGAGCTGGCCGCCCCAGCGAATCGCGACCTTGCGCGACTGACGGCGCGGCGCCGGACCGCCGATGATCGGCATGCATTCTACAGAAGCCATGATTACCCTCTTTCGGTCTCTTACTGGAGCGTCAGACGCGCCACGTTGCCCGCATTGCGGGACTTGATCTCGACCGGTTGACCGTTGAACTCCAGCGACTCGACGCCCGCGACGTTACCCACCACGATCTTGAGCGGCGCATCGCCCGTAATTTCCTGTTGCGCTCCCGCGCGCAGCAACTGGGAGAACAGCACCTTGCCGTCCTTCGAACGCACTTCGACCCAGCTATCCGCCTTCAGGCGCAACGCAATCTTGCCATTACCCGGTGCACCGGCGCTCGACGCCTTGGCGTCCGACGGCGCCTCGGGGGCCGAAGCCACCTGCGCCGCGGCTGCCGCACTCGCGATACCGGCCACCACGTGCGTGGGGTCGACGGCCGCGATCAGGCCGGGACCGGCAACGGCGGCACTGGCCGTCGCACTGTTGACCGTATTCTCCGTGTTGCCGTTGTTGGCTCCGTCCGCGCCCGGCGGCGTGCCGTTGGCATCGGTAACCACCGGCTGGCTGGCCGGTTCGGCGGCGTCGGTCGCACCTTGCGCCGACGCACCGCTGGCGAGTTCGGCCGGCTCGACCGAACCGCGTCCGGCCTTGTGGCCGTTGCCGAAGTACCAGGCGGCGCCGGCGATCACAACGAGCGCGGCGAGCGCCCATGGCCATTTGGCCTGCGATGCGGCCACCGGCGAGCGAAAGCGTACCGGGCTCTTCGGAATGCTCGGCTGCCCCGTGGGCGGCTGCGGAATATCGATGGGCGCCGCGCGGCCGAAGCGGCGCAGCGGTTCGATCATCGGCTCCGGATCCGCGCCGAGCATGCGCGCATAGCTGCGCACGACGCCCTGGAGGAACGGCATTTCCGGCAAGGCATCCCACTCGCCGGCTTCGAGGCGCCTGAGCTTTTGCACCGACACTTTCAGACGCGCCGACACGTCTTCGATCGACATGCCGCGCTGTTCACGCAATGCGGCCAGTTGCGCACCCACCTGCGCGCCCAGCTCAGCCAATCCGGCGGACGACGACCCCTGCGGCAGCCCCTGGGCCTGAGCCTCGGCTTGCCCGCCTGCATCCGCCTGATTCTGGTTATCCATCGATACGCCCCCGTTCGTAAGCAGCCGCCCGCAGCGGCTGAGGATATGCTGACGACAGCCCCACTACGTCATCCGACGTGCGCACGGCGTGAAGATCTGCTCGGCGCATCGATGGATTCGGCATGGAACTGACGGAATCGCGCAGCGCACGAAACGCGCCCCGCGCAAGGAATGCTGTCCTGCGAGACTGATCCGACGGGCGGCACGGCGCGTGCGGGGCCGACGGCCCTCGCCACGGTCCGCGCCCGCCCGTGCGCAACCTCATACGGTACGCACCTCGACCGCGATTTTCCCGAATTTGCCGCGTTGCGCAAGCCTTGTGCGGTCCTGCACTTCACCGGCGAGTTGACCGCACGCCGCGTCAATGTCGTCGCCACGCGTCTTGCGCACGGTGGTGACCAGGCCCGCGTCGAGCAGAATTTGAGCAAATCGCTTGATCTGCGGATCCTTCGAACGCAGCAGACCCGATTCGGGAAACGGATTGAACGGAATCAGATTGAATTTGCACGGCACGTCGCGCGTGAGGGCGACCAGCTCGCGCGCATGCGCTTCGGTGTCGTTGACACCGTCGAGCATGCAGTACTCGAACGTGATGAAATCGCGCGGCGCCACTTCCAGGTAACGCTCACACGCGGCCATCAGCTCGCGTAACGGATATTTCTTGTTGAGCGGCACGAGCACGTCTCGCAGCGCGTCGTTCGGTGCATGCAGCGACACGGCCAGCGCCACGGGCAACTCCTGGCCCAGGCGATCCATCATCGGGACCACACCGGACGTCGACAACGTAACGCGCCGACGCGACAGCCCGTAGGCATTGTCGTCGAGCATCAGGCGCATGGCGCCCACCACGTTGTCGAAATTGAGCAGCGGCTCGCCCATGCCCATCATCACCACGTTGGTGATGACACGCTCGTTCTTGCCCTCGCGCCCGAGATCACGACGCAGCGCGAATTCGGCCATCCACAACTGGCCGATGATCTCGCCGAGCGTCAGGTTGCGCGAGAAACCCTGCTTGCCGGTGGAACAGAACCGGCAATTGACCGCGCAGCCCGCCTGCGACGAGACGCAAAGCGTGCCACGCGTTTCCTCGGGAATGTAGACGGTCTCGACGGCATTGCCGTTGCCCACATCCAGCAACCACTTGCGCGTGCCGTCCGCCGACAGGTGGTCGGTGATGGCGGCAGGCGCGGCGATGGTCGCGCGCGTCTTCAACTTCTCGCGCAGCGACTTGGCAAGATCGGTCATGCCGTCGAAATCGGCGGCGCCCATCTGGTGGATCCAACGCTGGAGCTGGCGGGCACGGAACGGCTTTTCGCCGAGCGTGCCGCAATAGGCGGCCAGACCGTCCGGATCGTAATCAAGCAGATTCGTAAGGTGGGTCATGGCCGTAGTCCGTCTAACATCCCTTCGGTAACTTCCTGCAATCGAGCGACTGAACGCGCGGCTTAGCGCGCGTAGACGTTCATGCCCGGGAAGAAGAATGCCACTTCCACGGCGGCCGTTTCAGCGGCGTCCGAGCCGTGCACGGCGTTGGCGTCGATGCTATCGGCGAAGTCGGCGCGGATCGTGCCCTTTTCCGCCTTCTTCGGATCGGTGGCGCCCATCAGTTCGCGGTTCTTCGCGATGGCGTTCTCACCCTCGAGCACCTGGATCATCACCGGACCCGAGACCATGAAGTCGACCAGATCCTTGAAGAACGGACGCTCCTTGTGCACGGCGTAGAACTGCTCGGCTTCGGCGCGCGACAGGTGCACGAGCTTGGCAGCGGCGATCTTCAGGCCTGCGCCTTCGAAGCGGCTGTAAATCTGGCCGATCACGTTCTTGGCAACGGCATCGGGCTTGATAATCGACAAAGTGCGTTCGACTGCCATGAAAAACTCCAAAAAATTAAGCAGTTATATAACCAACATGAACCCATAATTGTAGCACGAAGGCTGTTATGATGGGGATGGAACCTACAGTGCGCGTACCGCTCAAACGCAAGACGGCCGGGACGATCCGGCTTTTCGTGAAGTCCACGCAAGGGTATGAATCGGCAACCTTCCTATTATTGGAAGGCTGGATGTCGGAACGGTGAATTGAAATTCGGGGATTCGCCCGCAAATTTCGAGCGTCTTCCGAGTCCGCTGCCGAGTATCTTTCGGTATCCTCTGGACTTCGACGACGAGCCAGTCGCAGCGGCTGCGGGGGATTTGCCGGAGAAACGCCGGCATCGTAAGCGTCAAGCGGCGCTTGCCGGCCCCGCCGGCGGGCACAATGACCACGGAGAACACAATATATGAACCAGGACTTCCAACGTTTCGGCTACGGCGGGACCGCCGGCGCCACCACCGTACAAGTGCGCAACAAGGTGCTGCGCAATACGTATTGGCTGCTCGCCCTGTCGATGCTGCCGACGATTGCGGGCGCCTGGCTGGGCGTGAACTACGGTTTCGCCTTGTTCGCCGGCAGCCCGATGGTCAGCATGATCGCCTTCCTGGCGATCGCTTTCGGCTTCATGTTCGCGATCGAGCGCTTCAAGAACAGCGGCGTGGGGGTTGCCCTGCTGCTGGGCTTTACGTTCTTCATGGGCCTGATGCTCACGCGCCTGCTGAGCTTCGTGCTGGGCTTCTCGAATGGCGCATCGCTCACCATGCTGGCGTTCGGCGGCACGGCGGTGATCTTCGGCGTCATGGCGTCGATCGCCACGGTCAGCAAGCGTGACTTCAGCGGACTGGGCAAGTGGCTGTTCATGGGCGTGCTCGTGATCCTGCTGGCCTCGGTCGCCAACATCTTCCTGCAACTGCCGGCGCTGATGCTGACGGTGTCGGTGCTCGCCATCGCGATCTTCTCAGCCTATATTCTGTTCGACGTGCAGCGCGTGGTGAACGGCGGCGAAACGAACTACGTGACGGCAACGCTGGCGATCTACCTCGACCTTTACAACATCTTCACCAACCTGCTCGCCTTGCTGGGCGTGCTGGGCGGCAACCGCAACTGATCCGTCGCGATCCGACAAAAAAGCCAGTCCTGAGGGACTGGCTTTTTCTTTCCGGCGCGGCGAATCGCGCCGCGCATCGTCCTTCGCCGGAGGGGAGACGCAGGATTGTCGTCCCTCCCGACGGGAATCACTCGCTTTCGTGGATTACACCGTCACCGCCGATGGCGCCGGCGATTGCCTCGACGCCCTCGTCGGGGGGAGTCGCCTCGTCCTGCGTCTCCGACACGCGCACGCGCGGCACCCACGGCCGACCGATACTCTCGTGTTCGAACACCGCCATCGATTCGACGTGCGATGTATGCGGGAACATGTTCACCACCCCCGCCAGCGTCAGACGATAACCCGCCTCGTGCACGAGCAGGCCGGCATCTCGCGCAAGCGTTGCAGGACTGCACGACACGTAAACGATTCGCCTGGGCAGCCCCTCGTAACCCTGCTGCGCCAACTCGGCAAGCGCCTTCGACACGGCCAATGCCCCTTCGCGCGGCGGATCGATCAGGTAGCGATCGAACGCGCCCAGCGCCCGAATGTCGTCCGGCGTGATGTCGAACAGATTGCGGCACGCGAATTCCGTACGATCCGCAACGCCATTGCGCTGGGCGTTGGCCAGGGCCCGCTCGGTAAGCGCCGTGCTGCCCTCGATTCCCATCACGGTGCCGGCGCGACGCGCCAGCGGCAGCGTGAAGTTACCCAGTCCGCAGAACAGGTCGAGCACGCGCTCATGCGACTCGGGAGCCAGCAGCCGCAGTGCACGATGGACCAGTACGCGATTGATCTGGTGATTGACCTGCGTGAAGTCCGTCGGCTTGAACGGCATGCGGATCTGATATTCCGGCAGCGTGTAATGAAGCTCCGGCTCGAGCGGATAGAACGGCACCGCAGTATCCGGCCCCTTCGGCTGGACCCAGAACTGCACACGATGGGCGTCGGCAAACGCCCGCAGAATGGTTTCGTCTTCTGGCGTAAGCGGCTCGAGAATACGCAACACGAGGGCTGTCACGTCCGCGCCGATAGCCAGTTCGATCTGGGGCAGACGCTCGCGAATCGAGAGCGACTCGACCAGGCGCCGCAAGGGCACGAGCATGTCGGAAACATGGCGCGGCAGCACTTCGCACGAGTCCATGTCGGCCACGTAGCTGCTCTTGCGTTCGTGAAAGCCGATAAGGACCCCGCCCTTCTTCGGCACGTAGCGCACCGTCAGGCGCGCCCGAAAACGGTACCCCCAATCCGGGCCCTGAATCGGGCGAAGCATGGCTTCGGCTTTCACTTTCCCCAACCGGGCGAGATTGTCCTCGAGCACGCGCTGCTTGATGGCGATCTGCGCCCGTGGCTCGAGGTGCTGCATCGAGCAGCCGCCGCACTTGCCGAAGTGGGGACATTGCGGCTTCGCGCGCATCGAGCTAGCGCGCAGCACGCTGACCGCCTCGGCCTGCTCGAACTTGGGCTTGCGGCGATAGCTCAGGTAGGTGACCCGCTCGCCGGGCAATGCGCCTTCGACGAAGATGACCTTGCCGGGCTTGTAGTCGGGCGTACCCGGTTCGCCCTCGGGCGCGGTGCGGCCAACGCCGCGCGCTTCCATGTCGAGCGATTCGATTTCGATGATGCCGGGCTCGGCAGCAGGCCGGCCGCGCGAGGCGTTTCGGGAGGAACGGGTCACGTCTTTGTTCTCATGGGCGACAGCAAACCCGGCATTTTAATCGATTCGTCCGCCCCTGACGCGTGCAGGCCGCGTCGCATCGCACCCCGCGCCCCCAAACGGCCTGCGTCCCTCGCCGCCGCGCCACGTGCTCAGCGCCATGCGTCGAGATATTCCTTCCAGTGGGCAGCGGCCTCCTGCGCAAGCGAATTTTTGACGAACTCGATTTCCTGCTCGTACTCGGCCTGACGCAGCCCGCCGCGCATCAACTGATAGCGGCAATAGACGAGGTAGGTGTTCACCACATCCGTTTCGCAGTAGTTGCGAATTTCCTCGAGCTTGCCTTGGCGGTATGCTTCCCACACCTTGCTGCCGTCCATGCCAAGCTTGCCCGGGAAGCCACACAGTTTGGCCAGATCGTCGAGCGGTGCGTTTGCCCGAGCCTGATACATCGCCAGCAGATCCATCAGGTCGAGGTGACGCTGGTGATAGCGGCTGATGTAGTTGTTCCATTTGAACTCGCGATCATCTTCGCCCATGTCCCAGTAGCGCGGCGCGGCAATGCCGTGAATCATCGCGCGGTAGTGCAACACAGGCAGATCGAATCCGCCCCCGTTCCACGACACGAGTTGCGGCGCGTACTTTTCGATGGTGCGATAAAACCCCGACACCAGCGCGCCCTCACCGTCTTCGAGCGTGCCCAGCGACTTCACCCGGAAACCGTCGCGATCGCGAAACACGCAGGAAATGGCAGCGACGCGTTGCAGATGCAGCGGCAAAAAATCATGCCCCACCTTTTCGCGGCGCGCGGCGAACGCGGCTTCGGCAACGGCATCGTCGGACAGACCGGCGTAGGCCGGTTCGAGCTTGCGCAGGCCCTCGACATCGGGAATCGTTTCAATATCGAAGACGAGTACGGGAGATGGCATGGTGACAATCGAAAGAGAAAAAAAGTGAGCGTCGCAATGCGGCATCGACGTGAGGCATGCCCCGCCGGCAACGTTGGCGATTCGCGGCAACCCGTGATGCCGACCGGCGCGCGTCAGCGAGATGGCAGCGTGCCGTAAGCGACTGAACCTGCGTTGCTCAGAGCACCGCGTCCTTGCGCACGCCGTTCGACGCGAAGTAGCGCTTGAGCTTGACGAGTGCTTCCTGCTGGATCTGACGTACGCGCTCGCGCGTCAGCCCCATTTCGTCGGCCAGCTCTTCGAGCGTCGCGGGCTCGACGCGATTGAGTCCGAAACGACGCTCGATCACGTAACGATGCTTGGTCGACAGTCGGGACAGCCACAGACGCATCAGGTCCTCCAGCTCTCGGTGTTGCACCTCTTGCTCGGGAGCCTCGCTGTGATCGTCGGACAGC
Organism: Pandoraea morbifera; assembly: GCF_902459575.1. Classification (NCBI taxonomy): domain Bacteria; kingdom Pseudomonadati; phylum Pseudomonadota; class Betaproteobacteria; order Burkholderiales; family Burkholderiaceae; genus Pandoraea; species Pandoraea morbifera. The sequence goes on along the minus strand of NZ_CABPSD010000019.1, from coordinate 20,807 downwards.
AAATCGAGCAGACTGCTGCCCGGGTCGATGTCCAGCGGTGCGTCGAGCGACGCCACGTGTTCGTTGAGCGCGAGGATGTCGGTAATTTCCTCGGGCGTCTTGCCGGTCAGGTCGGCAATGTCCTCGATACTGGCCTCGCGTTGTTCGCCAGCGTCGACATACGCCGCGCTCTTCTCGAGATGACGCTTGGCGCGCAGCACCTGATTGAGCTCGCGAATGACGTGCACCGGCAGGCGCACGGTGCGCGCCTGATTCATGATGGCCCGCTCGATGCTCTGGCGAATCCACCATGTGGCGTATGTGGAGAAGCGGAATCCGCGACCCGGATCGAATTTCTCGATGGCGTGCATCAGGCCGAGATTGCCTTCCTCGATCAGATCGAGCAGCGGCACCCCGCGATTGAGATAACCCTTGGCGATGCTCACGACCAGGCGCAGATTGCGCTCGATCATGACCTGGCGCGCGCCGAACTCGCCCGCCTGCGCGCGCGTGGAATAATCGAGTTCCTCCGCGGGCGTGAGCAGCGGCTTGACACTGATGCGGTTGAGATAGTGCTGCACGGTGTCGGCCGTGAGTTCGGCCTGCAGCACGGTGCCGAAGTCGTCGGCGTCGGCGGACTTGCGCTTGCGCGCGCCGCCGCCGTCTTCGGCAGCATCGGACGACGAGGCGTCATCGTCCTCCGCCTCGCGCTCGTCGAAAGCGTCGTCCACGTCCTCGTCCTGCCGGGATTGCCGATCGTCGATTTCCTGATCGGGCTCCGGGGCAGCGAGGTCTTCCTCTTGCGAAGTACGACGCTTTCTCTTGAGCATTCGACCCTGCCTAGATTATTGAGGCGGCAAATACTTCATCGGATCCACAGGCTTGCCATCCTTGCGCACCTCGAAATGCAGCATCACACGGTCTGCATCCGAACTGCCCATTTCGGCAATTTGCTGACCCCGCGTAACGGAGTCGCCTTCCTTGACCAACAGTTTGCGGTTGTGCGCATACGCCGTCAAGAAGGTGGCGTCGTGTTTGATGATGACAAGGTTGCCATAACCGCGCAGCCCCGCACCGGAATACACGACCTTGCCCGCCCCGGCGGCGTAAACAGGTGCGCCCGCGTCGGCAGCAATGTTCAGCCCCTTGTTCTTCGAATCGTCGAAACGCCCGACGACCATGCCCTTTGCCGGCCACGAGAGTTGCAACTCGCCGCTCGAGACCGCGGTCGGCGCCGACGTCGTCGCCGGCGGCGGCACGACGGCCGGCGGCACGGTCGCGGCCGTGCTGCCGGTGGTCGACGGCGTGCTGGCCATCGGCGGCGGCAGCGGCGTGCCGGTATCGCCTGCCGGCGGCTTCACGCGCAGCACCTGACCGACCTCGATCTGGTCCGGGTTCTGGATGTTGTTCCAGCGCGCGATGTCGCGATAGTTCTGACCGTTCTCCAGCGCGATGCGATAGAGGCGATCACCGGGCTTGACCCGGTAATAGCCCGCCGGCACCGGCGTGTTGTCGATAACGGGCGCAGCACCCGGCACGTTGCTGTCGGTCGTCGCGCCGCCTACGGTACGGTCGACGACCGGCGCCCCGACTTGTCGCGATGCGCACGCTGCCAGCATGCTCAGCAACAGGACACTGGCGACGCGTTGTTGGAAACCCGCTCGCAAATTCACTCAAATCCTCCGCAGAATAGGCCCGTCGGGCTTAAATGATGCCCGATTTTAAGGGGACGAATAACACCCTATCAAGCTGCGTCTCGCGCCATTGGCGCGCACCGACGCGCTCGATCAGGGTCAAAATCTGTTGCTCGCCGCCAACCGGTGCGACGAGACGCGCACCGACGGCGAGCTGGTCGATCAGGGCATCCGGAATCTCCAGCCCCGCAGCCGCGATCACAATGCCGTCGAACGGGGCAACCGTGGGCAATCCCAGGCGCCCGTCGCCGTAATGCAGCCGGATGTTCGGCACGCGCAACGGTCGAAGATTGGCTTTGGCCCGCTCATGTAACGGTCGAACCCGCTCAATGGAATACACGTCGCGCGCGACGCACGACAACACGGCCGCCTGATAGCCGCAGCCGGTGCCGATCTCGAGCACCTTCTCGAGCGGACGCCCGCCCGCGAGCAGCAACTCGATCATGCGACCGACGACCGAAGGCTTCGAAATCGTCTGCCCGTGTCCGATGGGCAGCGCGGCGTCCTCGTACGCCTGATTGGCGAGCGCGGCGTCCACGAACCCATGGCGCGGGACCGTGGCAAGCGCCGCCAGCACGCCCGCGTGTTTGACGCCGGATGCGGCGACGCGTTCAGCCATTCGCGCCCGCACCCGATCGGATGTGAGTCCCATGCCGTCTGGCACGCCGTTGGTCGCCGACAGGCTGGTGCGTCCGACACCGGCAGACGAAACCTTCGCCGACGCACCGCCACGCTGCGCTCCCGCGGCACTCGCGGCGCCGGCGACGGCAGACTTGTGCAAACCGCCCGCGACGGTCTTTGCCGCCTGACGCGGCACCGTCTTCGCGGCGTGCGGGGCGGGCTGGGCGTGTGGTGCCGCTGCCGGGCGTGCCAACCCCTTGGGCACGACGGGGTGCGGCGCCTGAGCACCGCCCGGTCGCGCAGACGCTCCCGCCATCGGCGTCGACGCGGCGCGTGGACCGGGACGTGTATTGGGATGTGTCGAAGCCGCACCGCCTGCCGACGGCGTTTTCCCATTCCCCGGGTTCACGGGGGCCGCATTGCGCGCCATTGCCGCGGGCGGCGCCCCTGCGGGGCTCGCTCGCGACGCCTTGTCGAGCGTCGGCGCCTTGCGTTGCCGACGCGTCATCACTTCGGCCAGGGGGAGGGGAAAACGCTTCGGCGGTGTCGTCATCGTTGGGCCACCCCTGCGCTGGCCAGCCAGTCGTGCACGACACCTAGCCGTGCGTTATGCGTGAGATCCAGTTGCAAGGGGGTGACCGAGACGTAATCGTGCGCCACGGCGTGAAAATCGGTGCCTTCGCTGCTGTCGCGCGCGTCGCCGGCCGGACCGATCCAATAAATGGTCTCGCCGCGCGGATTCTCCTGACGGATCACCGGCTGCGATTGGTGTCGCTTCCCAAGACGCGTGGCGAGCGCGCCTTTGAGCCGATCGTACGGCAAATTGGGAATATTGACGTTCAACAGGAACGGCGCGCCCAGCGGGCGCTCCATGTAGCGCTCGACGATCTCGCGCGCCACGCGTGCGGCGCTGTCGAGATGATCCCAGCCCTTGTTGACCTGGGAAAACGCGAACGAGGGAATACCGAACAGGAAACCTTCGGTCGCGGCGGCCACGGTACCGGAGTACAACGTGTCCTCGCCCATGTTCTGGCCGTTGTTGATACCCGAGACGACGATATCGGGGCGCTCGTTGAGCAGCCCCGTCAGCGCCACGTGTACGCAATCGGTCGGTGTCCCGTTGATGAACGTGAAATCGTTGGCCGCCTTGAAGACGGAAAGCGGCCGTTGCAGGGTCAGGGAATTGGACGCACCGCTACAGTTCTGTTCGGGCGCCACCACGGTAATGTCGCCAAGCGGTGCCAGCGCTTCGTAAAGCGCGGCCAGGCCTGGCGCCTGATACCCATCGTCGTTGCTGAGCAGGATTCGCATGCGGCAATTGTAACCGAGGAAAGGTGCCCGGATATGACGCCTTCGCGGCATCGATCCACGCTTGGCCACGATCCGGGGTGGGCGGCAACGGCAAAATCGCCGCCTGCCGTCCAGTCAGCCATGCCACGGCCACGAGCGCCGCCCCCTCGGCGCGCCAGCGACACCGGCACGCTACATCTTCTCGGTCTCGCCGGCTTGCGGTTGCCACACGAGCAAGCGCCGCTCGGCCACCCCGACCAGTCCGTCGAGCACCAGGGCGAATGCGGTGAGGATCAACACCCCGGCGATCACGGCATTGATGTCGAACGTGCCCTCGGCCTGGAGGATGAGGTACCCCACCCCGCGCGCGGAGCCGAGGTATTCACCGACCACCGCGCCGACGAACGCCAGCCCCACCGAGTTGTGAAGACTGGAGAACACCCAGCTCGTGGCGCTCGGCAGGTAGACACGGCGTAGCAATTGGCGCTGGTTGGCGCCCAGCATGCGGGCGTTGGCCAGCACGACCGGGCTCACTTCCTTCACGCCCTGGTAGACGTTGAAGAACACGATGAAAAACACCAGCGTGACGCCGAGTGCGACCTTCGACCAGATACCCAGCCCGAACCACACCCCGAAAATCGGGGCGAGAATGACGCGCGGCATCGAATTGGCCGCCTTGATGTACGGATCGAGCAAGGCGCCGGCGCTGGGCGAGAGCGCCAGCCAGAGCCCGACCGCCAGGCCGGACACGGTGCCGATGATGAAAGCCAGCACCGTTTCGAGCAGCGTCACGCCCAGATGCAGGTAGATCTCCCCGCTGGCGAACCATTGCCATATCTGGAGGAGCACTTTCTGCGGCTCGCCGAAGAAGAAAGCTGCCTTGTCGGGGCTGTCAAAGTAGAACGCGGGCAACAGTGTCGGGCTGGTGAGCACGTACCAGACAAGAAATGCCACTACCAGCAGCAGCCATTGCCACAAACGCAAATGCCGCATGATCGAACGATTACGCATGACGAACGGATTCCGGGAAATTCAGACGGGCACGCAAACGAGCCGTCAGACAAGCCAATCGAACAGGCCGAAGCCATCCGGCAGGTCGAACCAGTCCAGCCAATCGAACCAGCGCGCCCAGCCGCATGTGCTCATCAGAAAACCCGCGATTTGGCACATGACGATTCAGACCGCCTTCAACTGTTGGGCATAGCCCTTGAGCACTTCCTCGCGCAGCACGTCCCATATCTGGGCGTGAAGCTCGGTGAAGCGCGGATGGTTCCGGATTTCCGCCACGTCGCGCGGACGCGGCAGATCGATCCGGAACTCCCCGATCGGATGTGTACCAGGCCCGGCGGCGAGCACCACGACGCGGTCGGACAACGCGATCGCCTCGTCCAGATCGTGCGTGATGAAGAGCACCGCGCGACGTTTGGCCGCCCACAGCTCGAGCAACTCGTTTTCCATCAGCTGTCGCGTCTGGATATCGAGCGCCGAGAACGGCTCGTCCATCAAAATGATGTCGGGATCGAGGATCAGCGTCTGCGCCATGGCAACCCGCTTGCGCATGCCGCCCGAGAGCTGGTGCGGATATCGGTCGCCGAATCCGCCCAGCCCCACCCGCTTGAGCCATTCATGGCCGCGCGCCTTCGCCTCATCGGCCGCCATGCCGCGAAACTCGAGGCCGGCGGTCACGTTGTCGATCGCGTTGCGCCAGGGCATCAACGCTTCGGCCTGAAACATGTAACCGGCGCGCGAATTGATGCCCCGCAGCGGTTCGCCGAACACCTTCACGGCGCCCGACGACGGCATGAGCAACCCGGCCGCGACGTTGAGCAAGGTCGATTTGCCGCAGCCGGTCGGCCCCACGACGGAGACGAACTCGCCCGGCGCGATGTCGAGCGAGGTGTCCGCCACTGCCGTGTAGCGCTTGGCGCGATCGTCGCGCGCGACGAAGGTGCACGTAATGCTGTCGAAACTCAGAGCCGGCGCAGTCATCATTTGTACTTGGCGTCGGCCTTCTTGGTGAACTCGTTCGTGAACGTCTTCGACAGATCGATCGACTTGCCCTTGACGGTTTCGTCGAAAGCCTGGAGCGTGCGCAGCGCCGTTGCCGGACCGTCGGCGGGAATTATCCCGTCGGGCGAAATCGCTTCCTTCACCCGCGCCCAGGCATCGAGGTAAAGCGCACGATCGCCCAGCAGGTAAGCGTCCGGGACCGTCTTGATGATGTCCGACGGACCCGCCGTCTGCAGCCAGCGCAACGCGCGCACCATGGCATTGGTCAGCGCCTGCGTCGTGTTCGGATTCTTCTGGATGAACGTTTCGTTCGTGTAAAGACACCCGGCCGGCATATTGCCGCCGAACAACGACACCGTTTCCTTGAGCGTGCGCGTGTCGGAGATCACGCGGATTTCCTTGTCGCGCTCGAGCATCGTGATGACCGGATCGAGGTTCACGATCGCATCGATATTGCCCGAGCGGATCGCGGCCAGCGCCCCCGACGAAGCCCCGACTCCCACGAAGGCCACCTCATTGGGCTTCACGCCGCCCTTGGCGAGCACGAAGTTCGCCATGATGTTCGTCGACGATCCGGGCGCCGTCACACCGATCTTCTTGCCGCGCAGATCGGCGATCGACTTGTAGTTCGGCAGCGTCTTGTTAGACACGCCGAAAACGATCTGCGGTGCACGGCCCTGCAACACGAACGCTCGGATGTACTGGTGCTTCGCCTGCAACAGGATCGTATGCTCGTACGCACCCGACACCACGTCGGCGCTGCCCCCGACCAGCGCCTGCAACGCCTTCGAACCACCGGCGAAGTCCGAGATTTCGACGTCCAGCCCCTCGTCCTTGAAATAGTTCAGTCGCTCGGCAATCGTGAGCGGGAGATAGTAGAAGAGGTTCTTCCCGCCGACCGCGATGGCCACCTTGGTCTTTTCCAGCTTGGCTTGCGCGAAGCCCGGGCGAATGCCGGCTCCGATCAGACCGGTCGCGGCCAGTGCCGTAACGAATTGACGTCGTTGCATGGTTGTTTGTCTCCTTGGTTGCAGCGATCTTTCTTGGTGTGACGTGCTATGGGTCTAACGTGCTACAGGCGCGACGCGCCGGGCGGCGAAGTGCAGACGATGCCGCATGTCGCGCGCCCAGCCGGGCGATTGGACTCAGATGACCCCGTTCTCGCGAAACGCCTTGATTTGCCCGGCATCATAACCCAGGCGTCCGAGCACCTCGTCGGTGTGTGCGCCCAGTTCGGGGCCTAGCCACTGCGTCTGGCCGGGCGTCTCCGAGAGCTTGGGGGTGACGTTGGGCAGATCGATCGGCGTGCCGTCGGGGAAGGTGTGACGCTGGATCATCTGGCGCGCGATGAATTGCGGGTCCTTGAACATGTCGGCCACGGTGTAGATCCGGCTCGCGGGCACATCGGCGCCCTGCAGCACGGCAAGCGCCTCGTCGATCGGTCGCTCGCGCGTCCAGTTGCCAATGGCGTCGTCGATTTCCTGCGTGCGCGGCACGCGTCCGTCGTTATGCGCCAGGCCGGGATCTTCCGCCAGATCGGCGCGACCGATGGCGTGCATCAGCCGCTTGAAGATCGGGTCGCTGTTGCCGCCGACGACGATCATGCCGTCAGCGCAGGGATAGGTATTCGAGGGCACGATGCCGGGCAGCGACGCACCGGTTCGCTCGCGCACCATGCCCGCCACGCTGTACTCGGGCACCACGCTCTCCATGAGGTTGAAGACGGCCTCGTAAAGTGCCACGTCCACAACCTGCCCTCGCCCGCCGTTCGCATTGCGATGGTGCAGCGCCATCATCGCGCCGATCACGCCGTGCAGCGCCGCGATCGAATCGCCAATGGAAATGCCGATACGCGGCGGCGGCAGATCCGGGTAGCCGGTGATGTGTCGCAATCCCCCCATCGATTCGGCAATGGCGCCAAAACCCGGGCGGTCGCGATACGGCCCGGTCTGTCCGTAGCCCGACAGGCGCACCATCACGAGCCCGGGGTTGAGCGCGGACAGTTGTTCATATCCGAGACCGAAGCGCTCGAGCAGGCCGGGCCGGAAATTCTCCACCACGATGTCCGCTTGTGCCGCCAGCTTGCGCACGATCTCCTGGCCTTCCGGCGATTTGAGGTTGATCGTCACCGACTTCTTGTTGCGTGCCTGCACGGCCCACCATAAGGAGGTGCCGCCGGCATCGGGGTGCAGCTTGCGCCACTTGCGCAGTGGATCGCCATGCTGCGGATCTTCGATCTTGATGACTTCGGCGCCGAATTCGCCGAGCATTCGTGCGGCGAACGGCCCCGCGATGAGCGTGCCGAGTTCCAGGACCTTGACCCCGGCAAGCGCACCACGCGCGGGCAGGCCGGCGGGCGAGGCGGAATCATGCGGCGACGCGGCCCCGGGCGAACCGGATGTACCGGATGTACCGGATGTACCCGACGAACCGGGCGCACCAGACGTGGCCACCGAATCGGGAATACGCGAGGGTTCAGACGGCGTGAACGGCGTGGACGACTTGGACGACTTGGACAACGCGTGGACTCCTGTACCCGTCGACAGCCGTTGCCGTCGACTTCGAGACGCTCCCGGCGGGCGGCGCCGGTCATCATGGGTGTCAAATGAAGTCCGTATAGTAATTCGACAGTCGGCCATCGGCCAATATCGGAGAACCCGATACCGGACAGTTCCGATCCGAATCGTCGCGAAGTCCTAAGCGAGGCCCTCACCGGCCGAAGCGATCATGTCTCGAACAGATGCCGCGCGCCTCGCTGCGCCGCAATATAAATCGCTTCGCCCCGATTGCGCGCGCCAAGGCGCCGATAGAGCGCGGACACATGGGTCTTGGCAGTGCCCTCCGAGATCACCAGTTGCTGGCAAATGGTTTTGATGGACAAACCGCGCGACAGCAGGGCCAGAATTTCATACTGTCGTTGCGAGATGCCGAGCAGCGCTGACTCGGCCAGTTGTGTCGCCTTGTCCCCGCCGAGGGGAAACACGGGCAGGCGCGACAAGGGCAGCGCCTCGCCCATGGCTTCCTGCCGCCAGAGCACGAGCAGCGCCGAGAGCGCATCTTCCGGCACATAGCGCCCGCCGCAGAACGCCAGGTCGAACACCGAGCGCACGCGCGCGACGGCACTCGGCCAGGGCAGAAATGCGGCAACGCCGTTCTGCAGCCAGTGAATGATTTCATCGGGAAAACCCGTATCGCCGATCACGATGACCGGCACGGGCGGCGCGCACTCGCCGGCCATCGAGCACAAAGCTTCGAGAAGCGGGGTGCGCGCGATCGATTCGTCGAGGACGAGCGCGCGACGCGAAGGCAGTTCGCGCAGCCAGATCCAGTCCTGCGTCGCCACGTCATGGACGTGCCGCAAGACCGGCGGTGTCGCGTTAGCTTCGGTTTGCAACGCGACTTGCAGGCCGCTCAGCCACCTGGCGGCCTCACCCATGACCAGCACACGCATGGTTTCCCCTGTGTTTCCGGTCGGCACCCCAGGCCGCCGCCCCGATTCTGGTGACACCCGCCCGCTCGCCCGCGCTGAATCGCGGCGCTGCGCCGTTTTGTCTGCTCGCCACGTATGTCCGGCGTCCGCGCGTTCCGCGCTTGTCGTGGCCGGCACGAAAACCGAAGGAATCCTCCAGCGTTCGTCGTGATCTGTCCCTTAGGCGTCACTTCGCTTTTCGAGCAGTTTATGCGTGAAGTCCGCGTGGCGGCGAGTCTGCCCTCGCGGGATCCCGGCCGTTGTTGCCTCTGCGCGACAATCCGCAATATGCGTAACCTATTTACTCATTTCGCCGAGACTCCGCCATTACTTTTTTCCCTTCCCTTTCTGCAATAGCGCAATAGAATACAAAAAGCCTGACAGGACAGTCAGCGGAAGCCGGGGGGCACGCCATGTTCAAAATTACCGTCGTCTCGACGCGCAGTGCCATGTTTTGCTTGGCTTGCGCGTGCATTGCCAGCAGTGCCCAGGCCGACGTCACCGGCGCAGGCATCCCGAACATTGCCGTGAGCGACGCATTGCTCGCCACCACCCGCGCCGCGAACCTGCAACAAAGTGTCGTCGCCCATCTCTCCGGCGCCAAGCCGACCGCGCTCGCGCCGGTCAACTCGACACTCACCACTGCCAACAACGTGCGGCTCTGGGATGAAGTCGTCCCGCCTGCGCCGTCGCCGAAGCCGACACAGGCATCGAACGCACCGCAGGGACAACTACGCACGACGGTTGCCATCGCCCAACCCCCTACGCGTCAGTTCGCGCCCGGCATGCAGGCGACGAGCTTCAAGGTCGACGCAAGCACGGTTCGCGTGGGGCGATGATCGCCGGCGCCTGGCCCCGCCCCCAAGTCCGCACTTGCCTGGCGCCGCAGCGCCGTTCAACCTTTTAGACCTCGTGCACCGCTGTCGCGGTTGATTCACGCTTCCTTCGAACTTACTTCGAACTTACTTCGAACTTCCTTCGAGCATCCGCCCGTGGCACTTCCGTACGTAGCACTGCACTCGCACTTCCTTCGCACTTCCTTCGCACTTCCTTCCCAACGCGTTCGTCGTTCGCATCAGGTTCGCACTTCCTTCGCGGCGGCCTCGCGTTCGCTTCGCGCGCTCGCCGCGCCGCGGGCACTCCGAGTTTCCCTGACGCGCTGCCCCCTTCGGACGGATGCGCAGCGCGCCACTTGCCATGAGCTCGCGTCACGCCATCAGAACGTGTAGGGGAATCGCAATCCGATCACGTAATTCGGCGCGTCCGGCGACATGCCGGCGTTCACGTAACCGTTCACCGTCCAGTGCTTGTTGATGGCGTAGTTGATGCCGAAGTTGAGCGACGCGGCGTTGGTCGAACTGCCGGCCACCGTCGTCCACGGACCGCCCGGCGTGGCGGTCTTCGTCGCGCGCGAGATCGCCGTCGAGTACGAGATCGACAGCGCCGTCTTGTCGTTGAGCGCGAGCGCCATGCCGGCGCCGAGCTGAATGATGTCGCCGAGCTTGACCTTCGCGGGCTGCACCGTACCTTCGATCGTCGAGATGTCGTCGAACGAGCGCGCCACGTTGTACGTGTACGCCACGTTGGCGAACAGTACGATCGGATCATAGGTCCGCAGGAACGACAATCCGGCCGTGAACGCCCAGATCCCGTTCCCCGTCGGCAGGCGCGACGGCGTGGTCAGGTTGTTGTTGGACGGATCGGGCGTGCCGAGCTTGATACCGAACGGCGAGGTACCGGTCGGCGCCGTCACGCGCAACGACGCCACGATATCCGGCCAGTTCGCATTTTCCTTGACCAGTTGATAGTAAAGCGACGCGTTCACGTCGCCGATGTTCGCCGAGTTCTTGCTGATGTCGCTCACCGACGACGCCGCGCCGCCCACCCCACCCGAGATGAAGTCCGAGTTGCGGTACAGGTAAGGCACGTCGAACGCCACGCTCATGCGGTCGGTAATGCCGTAGCGCGTGTTGACGTCGAAGGTCCACACGTTCGCCTTCGTCTCGCCGAGATTGAGCTGGCCGAGGAAGATCGCATCGAGTGCCAGGAAGCCGCTCAGCACGAGCTGACGCCGATCGTAGTAGCTGTAGCTGATCCCGGCGTCGATGGTGAGCTTTCGATCGAACAGCGGCGCATGCTGCGCCTGCACCACGGCCTCTTCGGCCGGCGTGCGCTGCGAGTCGGTCTCGCTCTTCTGCATCTGCTGCGTCTCGCCGATCGGCGTAGCCGTCGAGGGGCCCGCCGCCCCGGCCGCGCCTCCTCCCGGCGTACCCGCGGATCCGGCGGCGGAACCGTCGCCGGGCGAAACCTGCGCGATCTGCGCGGTATCCCACGCGGTCAGACCGCGTCCGCGTTGCGCCATCTCGATGTCGGTGAGGCGCTGTTTCAGAGAAGAAATTTCCCGCTGCTGCCGGTCGACCATGTCGATCAACATCTGGAGACGGTCATCCGGCGATGGGTTCGTATGCTCCTGAGCCTGGGCCGATAGCGTGAAAAGCAGTACCCCCAACGGAATAGCGGCAACGGGAAAAAAGCGGTGAGTGTTCATGGTCCCCCCCGGGTGAAAAAGCGGACGGGCGTCCGCGCGCAATCCAACCAACACGTAATGACGAGAAACGGTTGTCCTAGCTGCTCGACTGCGGGGTGATGCGTGCGAAGCCCGCCGCGACACCTGCTGGGCGCACTGCCCGGGCTCTGCCGACATCACCTTTTTGTTACGCCGCGACCGTGCCGCGGCGACGCCCCACTTCTTGTTGTCATCGCGTCCGGCGCCGCCCTGTCGCTTCGCTGCGTTCGACGAACGCACCGGACACTGCTGCCGGCGTCGCGTGGTGCATGCACCACCTCGCGACGCCGTTACGACACCTGCACGCTGCCTGCACCGGCACCGGCTTCGGCGCCTGCGCGAAGCGCATCGACACGGCACGCCGCATCGGTCATCTCACCCATCGCCTCACCGGCGAATGGCCGCCATGTTAGCCAGGGCGCTCTGCACGCCCGCCTGACGCAGCCCACCCGATGTGATCGGACTCGACTGGAGGTTCAGCTGCAACGTATTCATGACCTGCTGTGCGTTGCCGGCCACCTGCACGACCTGCATGATCTGGTTCATGGCCGCACCGGCACCGCCGCCGATGCTCTGCCCGAGATTACCGTTCGGCGTATTGAGCGTGATCTGCATGCCCGCCGACGTAATGGCGACGCTCGCATTCAGGTTACCCACCGTGGTCTGCGAATGGTTGGCGCCCTGCCCGCTCACCGGTATGAGCGAGGCAATCGACACGCCCGGGGCGTACTGGATAATGGCTTTGTTCAATGCGTTGTTCGCGTCGCCGGCCACCTGCGTAATCTGGGCGACGCCGTTGATGAGCACGCTCGCACCGCCGGAGACAACCTGCGTGACGGGCGTCGTTGCGTTCGCCACGCCAGGCAGGATGCCGGTCGCGGCACCGGTTTGAACCTGGTAGCCGCCGGCGCCCTGATTCACGCCAAGCACGCCGGTGGCCATCAGGCTCGCACCGGTCGGCATCTGCCATTGCGACTGCATGACGAGCTGAAAGCCCGTGATCATGTTCTGCTGAGCGTATTTGCCGGTCGCGTGCGAGAGCACCTCATCGCTCACGGGCGTCCAGCTCTCGGGCACCACGCTCGACGCAAATGCCGGCACGGCGCTCGCGAACAGCGGGATGGCCAGCATCGGGACATATCGATTCATGATGGTCTGGTCTCAAAACAGATCCGCCCGGATGATGCCGAAGTCCACCATCGGGGTCGGTGACGTCCCGGTCGCCAAGGCGCTGTCGCGTAGCTTGACTGCCAGGGATTCGTTGCCTTTGAGCAGCGGTGAGTCCTCCAGAAACGGCTTGCCGATGACCGCCAACACCAAGCCATTCCACTGCTTGGCAAAATCGGCCTGCTCGATGATGCGGTTGCCCAGCGCCGGATCCGACACGAACACGCGTCCGTCCTTCGCCGCCTTGATGACCACAAAGTGCTGATAACCGTTGACGTCGATGAGCGCGATGACCGGGATCTTCAGGTCGTACAGCGCATTCACGTCCACCTTGAAACCGCGGCCCTCGAGCCCGAGCGTTTCGACGAACTTCTTCATGTCGAGCATCGAGAAACCATTCTTGATGACGGTCTGCGGATTGGAGAAGACCATCATCTTCTGAATCATTTCGGCCTCGGGGATATCGATCCCGTAGCCGTATCGCAGCAACGTTGCCAGGGCTGCGGACCCACAGCTGAAGTCGTATTCCTGCTGGACCAGATTCACGTAGTGCATCGACTTGAACGAGCGCATCTTCTTGACCGCCGGTACACCGATCGAAGACTCCAGGCTCACCGATGCATACTGCGCGTGCCCGGCCACGCTTGCGCACGCCAGAGCGCAAACAGTAGCGATCCTCACTGCGGCACGACGCACATCATTCATGACACACCTCAGGAAAAAACCGGTCCGGGGAACCCCGGACCGGTGACCTGCATTACTTGATTGCCGAGATGGCAAGGCTGTTGGCCTGAACGTTGCCGATACCGGCTGCGACGTTCACGCCCACGTTGCCGCTGGCCCACTGCAGAGCGCCGTTGCCCAGCGATGCGTTGGCGACGAAGTCACCCGAGGCCTTCATGCCTGCGACCTGGTCGGTTTGCGCCGTCGAATTGGCCGCACCGCCCTTGAACCAGCCGTTCCCGCCTTGCGAGACGGCCGCGGCCAGACTGTTGCCCTGCACGTTGCCCACGCCCGAAGCCACGTTCACACCGACATTGCCGGTGGCGCCGGCAAGCGCACCGTCACCCACGCTGGCGTTGACCATGAACTGCGAGATGCTGGCCGAACCCTTGGACGACTGGTTCGCAAACACCTGGGCCGAGGCATACACCGGCTGAGCGTTGAGCGACGCGATCGCCACGTTGTTGGCCTGGGCGTTGTCGGCACCCGCCGCCACGTTCACACCGACGTTGCCGTTGGCGTTAGCCAGTGCGTTGGTGCCCAGCGTTGCGCCCATCGTCTGGTATTGCGCCGTGTTGAAGTGGTACGTGAGCGCGCCCTTCGTCCATGCGGTCGACGACATGTAGGTGTTCGAGAAGCCCCACAGCGCACCGGCGGCCATCGAATCGCTCTCGACGGAGTAGTTGCCGTGGTTCAGCGTGGCATGGAACGCCGCGTCGAAGCTCTTCTGCGTGTTCAGGAAGCCTGCCGCGAGGAACCCTGCGGCCTGCTGCGACTGATGCTCGTAGGCGTAGCCGCCCCAAGCCGAACCCTGCCCCGCGCCGAAGTTGCCCACGAGGTAGCCGCCATACAGTGCGAAGCCACCCGGCAGCGGAATCACGCCGCCGCCGATAATGCCTCCGCCGCCGGCGATGTTCGAGTACTGATACCCGCCGCCCGCGATGAAGCCACCCGAACCGGAGCTCGACTGCCCTGCCACATAACCCGCGCCCGCCTGGAAGGACTGGCTCGTGTTCAGATGGCCGTTGGCCGAAGCGTTCACCCACGACGTGGAGTTGTCGTAGTGCGTGGTGGTCCTGCCCGCGATCATGTACGCGCTACCCTGATCCGTCACCGTCTTGGTCTTCGAATCGACGCCGTACGTCACATGTCCCGTCACATAGGAACCGAGCAACGGTCCCTTCAGGTTCACGTGGTGTACGTCGACGCGCTGATTGCTCTGCACGACAGCGTTGCCGGTGTTGTCCACCGTCACGCAACCGCGAATGCCGACCAGACCGAAGATGCCGACCAGGTTCAGTACGTTGGTCTCGTTGCCGATGAACGAGAAGCTGTATTGCTGGTGATTTGGGGACGCCATGGCGGAACCCGTTGCTACCAGCAGTGCAGCCGCTGCAATTGCTTTCGTTTTCATGACCATCTCCTTGACGAGAGAATTACCCAGTTAAAAAGATGTGCCCGCCGGGGGACGGAGCACAAAAACATTTGCGGTTACATTGCCTATCCCAGCCGACTGGTTCACTTGCACCACACCGCTCGCGCCCCGAAACGCGTCACCGGAAATCGACGCCGTGCGGAACTGATCGTTGAGGTTGTCGCGCCCAGCCGGGCCACCCTTGGAGATCGCAGCGGATAGTGCCGTATCCGATACGCTCGCCACTCCAGACGCATCGCCAGTCACAATGACGGTCGCGTTGCGTTGAAGATTGCCGGCACCGCTCGCCTGGTTGACTTGCGTCAGCCCCGAGGTGCCTGAAAATGCGTTGCCTTGAATTGCTGCGCTGGCCGCGCCGGTCGTGGTCGTGACGAGCGCCTGCTGATTCGTGCTCGACGCTCCGGCCGTCACACTGCCGCCATTGGCAATCACGGCGCTGTTGGCCTGGGCGTTGTTCACGCCTGCCGCCTGATTCACGCCCAGCGCACCGGTCACGCCAACGGCCGTACCGTTCTCGACGGTGGCGTGCGTGCCGGCGAGTTCGCCGTTCACGACCCACACGTCTTCGGCGGCCGCTGCGCCGGCAAGCGCCGCCAACATTGCGGCGACCGCCAGATGGACGGCGCGCCGCCCGCCACGCGACCCACGCAGTCCGCTCATTTCGCTGCTCCTGCCGCACCGAGACTGGTCAGCGGCGAGAGCGCCGAGCTGATCACCGACGGCACAAGCGTGCCGATGCTGCCGATACCGCCGACGCCGCCCGAGGCGCCCGCGAATCCGCCGCCGACACCGTTGGACGTGTTGAGGCTGTTGCCGCCAGGCGCGTTGCCCACCAGCACCCCCATCACCGGGTTGATGCCGGACTGCACGGCGCCCGTGACGAGTCCGGCGTTGCCGCGGCCCATCAGGTCGCTGTCCGTGACCTGCTTGACAGCGCCCATGGCAGTATTGAACGGCCCCGTCGGGAATGCCGGGACGGCGATGCCGATCGGATTCTCGACGCGCGGCAGGCCGCGATAGGCGACTTGCGGACCGATGTTGCGCTCGACCACGATATCGCCCGGGGTCGCCGGTTCCGCGCTGGCCTGGCCCGCGAGCAGCACCGGCGTGAGCGCCACGACCATCGTGGCTAGCGCTCGTGCGGCGTGCGCGACAGGCAGAAGATGGGTTTGGGTCATGTCGTTCACCGCGTGGTGTAAGTCACACGCGTCACCTGAACGTTGTTCACGCCGTTGGACAGTTGCTGCGGACGTGGCATCGGCGTGACGGCGCCGGGCAGTTCGTCCCACAACGTCACGCCATTGGCGAGCGCCATGCCAGGTGACTTGACCATCGTGCCGCCCATGTTGCGGCCCCGCTGGTTCCCAAGTTGTTCGTCGTCGACGCGGGCGGCCGCGAGCGGCATGCCCGTGACGGGGGCATTGCCGGCGGCCTCGGCCGCGGCGTCGTGGCTCGCGGCGATGGCCTGCGCATCGCCTTGCGGCAACTGCGCGGCGAGCGGCGCCGGGATCGCGACGTCGGCATCGTAAATCGACGCCTGCGGCAGTGCAGTGGTCGTGAACGTCGTCGGTACCATCGCGCCCGTGAGCATCGCAACCTGCATGAACGGCGAGCGCGACACTTCCTGCGCCTGAGCCTGCGCGGCACACAGACCGAGTGCCACGGCAACCGCGGCGCCCAGGGCGCCTGCACTTTGCCGTACGCGCAACTGCATTTCGGTGGTGAGAATTCGCATCGCTTTGCCCTCCTTGCCCGGACCAATAAAGCGACTTCCGTGCCACCCACCTTAAGTGCCTGAAAACATTGGCTTTATATTTTTTGACGTTCCGGCATGCCTGGCCATGTGTCCGAAAACGTTTCAGCATTGATACGTGAGCCGCTATCCGGCGCGCGAGGCATTTCATCGATGCCGCTCGCAAACATTCCGAACTGCGAACGATATCCGCGCGAGCAGCGACGCATGCCGCGAAGGCCCGAACGACAAGGCGCCCCCGTGACGGATCGATGGCAAATTTGCCGCGCCGGCGCAAAACGACCCGGCGCTGTCACACAGGTGCGCGCGACGCCGTGGTGGATGCGGCGCCAAGGATGTTTCAACTTTGATGTGTGCTTTCGCAAGCGGCGTGCGCATCGATCGCCTTGGTGACGCGCTTCAAACGCACGTTGCATGGCATCGCGTTCAGGCACGCGTAGCGTCGCGGCACGCGGTCCTTCGACGCGGGAGAGAACGCATTGCGTACGGAGAGCGCGACCGGCGAAGGCAAGGGAAATGACGCGATTGTCCCGTCGTTATTGGCGATGGCAGGAGTCGCGGAATGCGAAGACGCGGCAGTGAGAGCGCCTGTCGCAGCGGGACTTCGGGGGTGTGGCGGCCACATCTTCAGGACCCCAAAAAGAAACGACCGCCCCGCTCATCGCAGGACGGTCGCCCTCTCTTCGCCAGAAGATATCAGGCCGGCACGCCCGATTCGTCACCACGCAATCCGTAGCGGCACATGAGCCGATAGAGGGTGATGCGTGAAATGCCCAACTCCGCGGCCACATCGGTCAGCCGATGACAATGGCGCAGCAATGCTTGCTCGATGGCCGTTCGTTCGGCCTCGGCGCGGATTTCCTCCAGCGTGCGCACCTGCGTCGGCACCCACGGCAGAAGGTCGAGATCCTTGGCCGAGATCATGCGACTGTCGGCCATCACGATGGCGCGGCGCACGCGGTTGATCAGCTCACGCACATTGCCCGGCCAGTGGTATTCATACATCGCCTGCACCGCGCACTGCGTAAAGCCGCGGATCTTGCGATGGTTATCGCCCTTGAAGCGTTGCAGCACGTGGTGCGCCAGGATCTCGATATCCTGTCCGCGAGCGCGCAGCGGCGGCTCGTCCACGCGCAACACGCACAGACGGTGGAACAGGTCCATGCGGAAGCGCCCTTCCTTGACCGCGGTCTCGAGATCCACGTGGGTCGCGGAAATGATGCGCACGTTCACGGGAATGACTTCATGCCCCCCCAGACGTTCGATCGCGCCTTGCTGCAGGAAGCGCAACAGGCTGGCCTGGCTCTCGATGGGCAGATCGCCGATTTCGTCGAGGAACAAGGTACCGCCATTGGCCGATTCGACGCGCCCGACCTTGCGCGCGTTCGCCCCGGTGAAGGCGCCGCGCTCGTAGCCGAACAGTTCGGACTGCATCAAGTGTGGCGGGATGGCGCCGCAGTTGATCGCCACGAACGGCCCCTTGGCGCGCAGCGAGCGCTCGTGAATCGCCACCGCGCTCAGTTCCTTGCCCGTGCCCGATTCACCGGAGATGAACACGGGCGCGTCGGTATTGGCTACCTTGCGGATCGTTCGGAAGAGCAACTGCATCGCCTCGCACGTGCCGACCATTTCCTGGTCACCACCGACCTGCGGTGTGATGATCGGCACTTCCGAGAGCGACGCCATGCCCCACGCGTGACCGATCGAATGCGCAAGCTGATCGTTCGTGCAGGGCACGTTGACGTAATCGAAGCAGTAGTCCCGAATCAAACGACGAATCGAGGTCGTCGCCAGTTGCTCGGGGTGCGTTGCGGCAACCCAGCCGACCGTGGCCGGCTGCATGCAAGACTCGAATGCCCCCATCTCGCGGTCGCTGTAACCGCTCGCCAGGTCAATGAGTGCTGCGCTGGTGACCCCCGGATTCAGAATGCGACCGACGTCGCTGGCGCTCTTGGCCGGCATGACTTGCCAGCCTTGCTCTCCCAGAAACGACAGCAACCCGTCGTTGTGCTTTCGGGAGGCGTAAATCAGGGTGCGCCCGGTATCGTTAGCCATACCTTAACTCCCTGCCTAAGCAGTGCCCGCGCGCCATTATTGGGTTTCAGACCGGTTGGCACGACAGGTATACGGCCCCACGCCGCTCGGGAGTTATGGTGTTCCCCGTGTTGTTTGGGTCCCCAAGTCGGCAGATTCAGTCTAGAAGACCGGAATAGGCGCAGGAATACCGAATAACAACTAATCCGATTGGATGAGAGTACGAGTACCTACGCGCAAGGGCGCGTGGTATCACGCGAGCGTCATGCTCAGAGCGTATGCCGATCGAGCACGGCGCGGGCGATGGTGCCGGCATCGACGTACTCCAGTTCGCCCCCGACAGGCACGCCTCGTGCGAGCCGACTCACGCGCAGGCCGCGTGCCTTGAGCGTCTGACCAATGTAATGCGCGGTGGCTTCGCCTTCGTTGGTGAAGTTGGTTGCGAGCACCACTTCCTTGACCACGCCATCGGTGGCGCGGCGAATCAACTGCTCGAAATGGATCTCGCCCGGACCCACGCCATCGAGCGGCGACAGGTGCCCCATCAGCACGAAATAAAGCCCCTTGAAGGTCATGGTCTGCTCGAGCATGTTCTGGTCGGCGGGCGTTTCCACCACGCAAAGCAGGCTCGTGTCGCGCTCGGTATCGAGGCACGTCTCGCAGATCTCGACTTCGGAGAATGTATTGCAGCGCGCGCAATGGCGAATCTGCTCGGACGCATGCACCAGCGCCTCACCCAGCCGCACCGCCCCTTTGCGGTCGCGTTGCAGCAGGTGATAAGCGATGCGTTGCGCGGACTTCGGACCGACACCCGGCAGCGCGCGCAGGGCGTCGACGAGTTCTTGCAGGCTCGAGAGCTGAGGCATGCGTCGTCTTTCGATACTTGTGACGGGCCGGCGCGGCTCAGAACGGCATTTTGAAGCCCGGCGGCAGCGGCAGACCGGCGGTCAGGCCACCCATCTTTTCCGCGGCGGTCGCCTCGGCCTTGCGCACGGCATCGTTGAACGCCGCGGCCACGAGATCCTCGAGCATGTCCTTGTCGTCGGCCAGGAGGCTCGGATCGATGGTCACGCGACGCACATCGTTCTTGCACGTCATCACCACCTTCACCAGGCCGGCCCCCGACTGCCCCTCGACTTCGATCTGCGCGAGCTGCTCCTGCGCCTTCTTCATGTTTTCCTGCATTTGCTGGGCCTGTTTCATCAGACCCGCGATGTTTCCTTTCAGCATGTCGACTCCTGAGTAAATCGTATGAGGGGCTTGGCGCGCGTTGCCGTTTTGCAGCGTTGACGTCAGGACGACCACCCTGTCCCACGGCGTACAGCGGCGTGCCGCATCGTCGCGCCGCGCCCTGTAACGCGCGTTTGGGTGACGCCCTCCGAAACGCTCGGAAAGCGGCGACCCGGTTCTCGAAAACGAACCCGATTATTGTACCGGGCGAATGCTGCCCGGCAGGATCTGTGCACCGAAATCCTCGATCAATTCGCGCACGAGCGGATCCTCGGCAATGGCCTGCTCGGCAGCGCGCTGCCGTGCCGCGGCCGCTTCGGCGGCCAGCGAAGCCGCCGTCGTCCCAACCGGTCCCAGCGCCACGTGCAACTGCACTTCCATGCCGAAATGCTCGTTGAGCACCTGGCGCAGCTTGTCGGTCGTGGCGGCGTCGGCCAACTGACGCAGCGGCACGCGCAAATGCAGCGCGCGCCCGGCGACTTCCGTCAGTTCGCTCTGGAATGCCAGTTGCTGTGCGAGCCCCCGCGCCGGCAAGTCGACCGCCAGCGCCGGCCAATCGCCCGTGAACACGGGCGCCACGCCGTCGGCTTCGCGATAGACGCAGGCGCGCGGCGCAGCGGCCGGTGCAGGCGCCGGCGGGGCAGGCTCGGGCTCGGGATCGGCGCCGGCCGGGGCATCTTCCGAGGCGCGCGACGGATTGCCACGGTTGGCACCCGCGGCGGCGCCACCATTGCTGGTGCGTCCGGCCCCGCCCTTGCGTCCCGCATTGAGGGCGGCAAGCGCCGCACGGGCGGGCGACATCGGTGCGCCGTCGGCCGGCGCGGCGGAACTGCGCG
>NZ_CABPSD010000018.1:0-71894 GCF_902459575.1 Pandoraea morbifera | reverse complement strand
TTCATGCCAACTCCTCATCTGAGCTGAGGAGCCATTATCCCTAGATCTGATTGGTACGAAATTTTCAGGACAGGTCATCCCGAAGGACCGGCGCAGGCCATGCACGCTGATGTGCGGCAGCTTGGCTTGGTTCAGCGCTTTCATGTGAGCTTTTCTCGGCTCGACAATTCTTCCATCTTCGGCCGTTGGGCTGCTAAAGACCCACTCGTTGATGCGCGGCAGTTGCTCAAGCATCTGAGCGACATATGGCGTCAACGGGATTACTCTGCCTGCCGCTTCGATTTTGTCTGCGAGTGACAGGCTTCCCCATTGAAAATCCACATCGGTCCATTGCAACTGCGCCAACTCTTCGCGTCGAGCGCCCGTAATAAGCAGGGCCTGAAGGTAAGCTGAGATGACCGGATTGGGGATCTTCCGTACTTCGGCAAACCAGAGTTTCAACTGCTCGCGCTGTAGGCAGTCCGTCTTCACTTGCGGGCGGGGTACCGACTCTTTCACCGCGCGAGCGGAGCATGCCTTCGCATGCGCGATGCTCGCAAACGCAGGTTGGTCATCGCACCAACTCAGAAACGCTCGCAGTTTTCTATATGACTGTTCCGCTCCGGTTGGGCGATCCGCCGATTCGGTTGCGAGCCATTTCGAAACTGTATCGGGAGTGAGTTCCGCCAGCCGAAGTTGCATCAGTGGTGCGAGCGGACCAGGCCTGGTTAGTCCTTTTCCGCGAATCTTGGCTCCTCCGCCGGGCTGCGCCAAATTGATGTGGTCTTGCAGATGACGCTCCCCCCAGTTCGACTTGCTGGCTTCTAGATACGCTGCCCACGCCTGAGCGACCGTCGCTTGTTCTCTCTTCATCTGGAGCTCGGCCGCTCTTGCCGCTGCCTGCGCTTCGGCTTTTTCCGCTCGAGGATCGCGTCCTTGGTCTGTTAGGAGCTTAAGGCGCGTTGCCTCAGTTTGGGCCTTCGCAATCGTCCACGTACGGGTGTCGCCGATCGTGATTCGAATTGTCTTGCCGTTGAAGCGTCCTTCGAAGATGAAGGACTTGGCTCCATTCGACGTTACGCGGACGCCTAGGCCAGGTATCTTCGCATCCCAATGAAGCGTTTGCTGCTTCCCGGGTTCTGCGCTGAAATTTGCGACCCGTTCACTGGTGAAGTTGACCTTGTTGATCCCTGATCCATGTAGGTGCTGTGTAGGCGAATTCTATCCGTTTTAGTCACCATCGATCAACACCAGAAATTTCGGAAATTATTATTTTTATAATAAAATCAGTGATTTGAATTGATTTTTGGACGCCGATCAATCTCGGTCAATTGGATGTTGTTCGGCCTTCTAAGCCGACGGTCGGGGGTTCGAATCCCTCTGGGCAGGCCAATCTAGCCTTGCGCATCAGATCGCGCGCGAACGTCGAGCATGTAGCCTTCTCCCCGTATCGTGCGCAGCAACCGCGGCTCCTTGATGTCTTCTCGCAGCTTGTGCCGCAGCCTCGAAATTTGCACGTCGATGCTGCGATCGAAGGCATCGATCGACTTGCCCCGCGCCGTATCCATCAGATATTCCCGACTGAGCACCCGACCCGGCGCTGAAAGAAAGGCGTTCAGGAGTCTGAATTCCGCATTCGACAGCGGTACGACAGTGTTGTCCGGCGCGATGAGATGACGTCCGATCAGGTTGAGGCGCCACCCCGCGAACCTGCGCTCGTCCTTCGGTTCGGAGGCCGATCTTGCCGGTGCCCTGGCCCGCCGAAGAATAGTCTGGATTCGCGCCACCAGCTCGCGCGGCTCGAACGGCTTCACGACATAGTCGTCCGCTCCGAGTTCGAGACCGACGATCCTGTCGGTCGTCTCGCCGCGCGCCGTGAGCATGATGATGGGAATGTCCGACGCGGTGCGCAGTTCCCGGCATAACGTCAGGCCGTCGCTGTCCGGGAGCATCAGGTCGAGCACGACGATATCGATGTCGCTTTGCCCGAGCACGTGGTGCATTTCCTCGCCATTGGCCGCCTGCATGCAGGTCATGCCGAAGTCGGCGAGGCAGTCGCAGAGCAGACTGCGAATCTGTGCATCGTCGTCGACTACCAATACGCGCGTTCCCATGGTCATATCCCTCTTCTAGTCTCCCGCCACGTCGAGCCGTCGCCCCCGTTGCCGAATTATCAGGGACGAACGTGCCGGCAATCTTGCTGAATTGTTGCAGGCCTGAAATATTCGATGCCAGCGCAATGCGTCCCGTATGTATCAAACGCGATACAAAGTCGAGATGAAACAGAAATACCCGAGACGTAACGTGACTCCACACGAGACATATGCAGGCAGGAGACACGTCGTCCATGAATTACGCCCAACCCAAACCGCCCGCCAGACGACTGCTCGGCATCGGCGTTGCCGTGCTGGTGCACGCACTGATCCTGTATGCCTTGCTCAGCGGGCTTGCCAACCGCGTTGCGACGATCATCCAGGCGCCCATCGAGACGAGGATCATCGAGGAAATCAAGCCGCCACCACCGCCGCCGCCGCCGGCAAGGAAAATCGCGCCGCCGCCGCGCCCGGTAGTTCAGCCCAAACCCTATGTCCCGCCGCCTGAAGTGCCGGTGCCGGTGACGCCGCAGCCGAATGCGATCGTCGCCCAGTCCGCCAATCCCGTCGAAACGGCCCCGGTTGCACCGCCCGCACCGCCCGCGCCGCCCGTGAGTAAGCCGGTAGCCGGCAACGTCGGCGTCGTTTGTCCAAACTCCGCGCAAGTCCGGGCGGATATCCGATACCCGCGCGAAGCCCTCCGGGACAACCTCACGGGTAACGTGCTCATCGAATTCGTCGTCGGCACCGACGGGCGGGTCAAGCAACTTCGGGTTGCGCGATCCGCGGCCCCGTCGCTCGATCGCGCCGCCGAAAACGCCGTCAGGCAGTTCCAATGCGTCGCGCAGGGCCAGGAGGTCCGCGTTCAGGTTCCGTTCGATTTCCAACTCAATTGAAGCTGCCCGCATCGGCCCACCCCCAACCCTGATTTCACGTCAAGGAGACGACTATGTTTCAGTTTCAATATCGTAGTGCGCCGCATACGCGAAGCTTCGCGGTGTCGATGGCCGCCGTATCGATGGTCGCGGCGCTCACTTCCCCGGGCGCACATGCCGCCGCGGCCGTGACCAATCCCTACGGGTTGCAGGCCCTTTGGGAGGGGGGCGATATGATCGCGCGGGGCACCTTGCTGATTCTCGTGATCATGTCGATGGGCAGCTGGTACATCATCGTAGCCAAGTTGCTCGAGCAAGCCAGGGTGCTGCGCCGGGCGCGAGCGGCAGAAACGAAGTTCTGGAGCGCCGCATCGCTTTCCGAGGGGATTCGGTCGCTCGATGCCGGAAGCCCGTTTCGTTTCATCGCGGAGTCCGGGCTTTCGGCCCGGGATCACCACCACGGAGCGCTGCTCGAGCAGGTCGACTTGAATACCTGGGTCGCCGGCGCGATCGACCGAGCCATCATGGGGATATCGAATCGACTCCAGGACGGTCTGTCCTTCCTGGGTACGGTCGGGTCGACGGCGCCGTTCGTCGGACTGTTCGGCACCGTGTGGGGCATCTACCACGCGCTGACGGCTATCGGAATTGCGGGACAGGCATCCATTGACAAGGTCGCGGGCCCCGTGGGCGAAGCGCTGATCATGACCGCCATCGGGCTGGCCGTGGCGGTTCCCGCCGTGCTCGGATACAACTGGCTGGTCCGTCGCAACAAGGCCGTGATGGAGCGCGTGCGGGAGTTCGGCAGCGAACTTCACAACGTGTTGCTCACTGGCAAGACGACGGCATCGGCCATTGTGGCGACCCGCACCGCGCAAGTCGCCCGCGTGGGGTGATGCCATGGCGATGACCCTGTCCGGCGGGAGCGGCGGCGCGGAACACGACGAGGTGATGGCGACAATCAACACGACGCCGTTGGTCGACGTCATGCTGGTTCTGCTCATCATCTTTCTGATCACCATTCCCGTGGTGTCGCACACCGTTCCCGTCACCCTGCCGAAGGAAGCCGTGCAACCACTCCAGACCACGCCTCAGAACGTTGTCCTCGCCGTCACGCGCGACGGCGAGGTCTACTGGGACGAGCGAAGGATACCCGACGCCGGGACGTTGGTGGAGAAGCTCAAGACGGTCGCCGTTTCGACGCCTCAGCCCGAGGTGCATATTCGCGGTGACCTCGATGCCCGCTACGCCGCCATCGGGCGGGTCGTCCTGGCATGCCAGCGCGCCGGCATCGCCAAGGTCGATTTCATTACCGAAGCGCCTTCGCGCCAATAGCGCCAGAGGCGTACCACCCAGGAGACTGTCATGGCAATGTCCATGCCCACCGGCGCTGGAGAGAGCAGCGA
This sequence comes from Pandoraea morbifera, assembly GCF_902459575.1. Classification (NCBI taxonomy): domain Bacteria; kingdom Pseudomonadati; phylum Pseudomonadota; class Betaproteobacteria; order Burkholderiales; family Burkholderiaceae; genus Pandoraea; species Pandoraea morbifera. Next base: position 67,541 of record NZ_CABPSD010000018.1, on the reverse strand, counting down.
CATCATGGTGGAGATCAACACGACGCCGCTCATCGACGTGATGCTGGTGTTGCTGATCATGCTGATTCTCACCATCCCGATACAGACACATGCCGTAAAGCTGGACATGCCGGCGCCCTCCAGTGCTTCGCCCGCGAGTCCGCCGCGCGTCGTGCAAGTCGATGTCGACGCAAACGGCGTTGTGGCATGGAACGGCTCGCCGCTCGGTGGTCGGGCGCAACTCGAGGCGAATCTCACCGAAGCCGCGGCGTCCAGCCCGCCCACCGAGCTGCACCTGCGCGCGGACGCGCAAGCCCCCTACCGGTCGGTCGCGATGGTCATGGCGGCGGCCCAACGGCTGGGCGTGACGCGCATCGGCCTTGTCGGCAACGAACGCTTCTCGCAATGACATCTCGCCTTGCCGCGAGCATTCCGACGCGCTGACGCGCCATACCTTGAATTCACATGTTCGATTCAAATACCGAAGTTGCGCAGCGTGCCACGGCGTCACGCGCCGAGACAGGCGCGGGGGCGGGGGCGTGGTTTGGCCTGTTGATCCTTGTCGTCGTCACTTTCTTCGCCAACGTCGATCGCCAGATGCTGGTGCTGGTGGCTGAACTTATTCGCGCGGAATTCCACCTCGCCGATATCCAGGTGGGACTCTTGCAGGGCGCCGGTATCGCGCTGTTCGCGGGCGCGGCGGCCATTCCGATCGGATGGCTCGCCGACCGACTGGATCGGCGCGTCGTGCTGGCCCTGTGCATTCTGCTCTGGAGCGCCGCGACCGCCGCCTGCGGCATGGCGACCGGATTTCCAACCCTCTTCGTCGCGTCGATTGGCCTGGGCATCGGCGAGGCCGGACTCATGCCGATCATCTACGGATTGCTCCCCGACCTTTTCCCGGCGCGCCAGCGTATCCTCGCCAACTCGGTTTTTGCATTGGTCAATTTGCTGAGCGCCGGCGCCGGCATGGCGCTCGGCGGGATGTTGATCCAGGGAATCGACGCGACGCATGGCGCAATGCCCTTCGGCCTCGGGGGCACCTCCACGTGGCGGATAGCATTTTTCGCTGTCGCGGTGCCGGCGCCGCTGCTGATGCTGATGGTCGCGATGATCCGTCCTCGCCACAAGCATGCAGAAAGGCGATCCGGGACCGGCAATGCGCCGGTGTCCGGGCCCGCCGCGGCCGAGTACTTCCGCGCGGAGATGCCGATGATGATTCGATTCTTCGGGGCGATCGCGCTGATTAACATGGCGTTTGCCGGCGTGACGAGCTGGATGCCCGTCGTCGCGGTTCGCGTCTTCGGCGCTACGCCGGCGACCGTGGGTGCGGGGCTCGGTAGTGCTGCGATGGCAGGCAGCATCATCGGTTGCGCCGCCGGCTGGCTGCTCGCGCGCCGTCTGGACACCCGGCTCGGGGTGCTCGCGCCGCTGCGCGTCTGCGAGTGGGGGGCTCTCGGGGCGTGCGTCGTGAGTCTCGGCTACTTGATCGCGCCGTCCGTGTTGTACGTCTACCTCCTGTTCGGCGCGCAATTCATGTGCGTGGTTGCCGGGATGATCATGTTTCCCGGGTTGATGCAGAGCATCTGCCCGTCGCATCTGAGGTCGCGGGTGGCCGCAATCGGTGTACTGGCAACAGTGCTGATGCAGTCCGTGAGTCCTGTCGCCATCGGGACGATTTCGGATCGCCTGCACGACACCCACGCAGGGTTGATCTGGGCCATCGTCGCCGTGTCGTTGTCCGGATTCGTTGCTGCCTGCCTGCTGATGCGCAGCGCCGCGAATGCCGTACGCCTTGCCATCGAACGCTACGCCTGAGCCCTCATGAAAATTCCCTGCACCCTTTCGGTCCGCATCGAACGGTGGCCGTTGGCCACGCCGTTTCACATCTCGGGCCATACCGTCGAGGCTGCCCGAGTCCTGGTCGTCTGCCTGAATTCGGGGCGGTACGAAGGCCTCGGCGAAGCCGCCGGCGTGTACTACCGGAGCGAGACACCGGAATCGATGGCCGCACAAATCGCCGCGATAGGGCCCGACATCGAACGCGGCATCTCGCGGGAGGCGCTCATTGGGCTGCTGCCTGCCGGCGGCGCCAGGAACGCGGTCGATGCGGCGTTGTGGTCGCTGGCCGCCCAACACGGCGCCACGACGGTCGCGCACCTCGTGGGACGCTCTCGTTTGCGCCCGCTGCAAACGACGTTCACGCTCGGTGTGGATACCGCGGACGCCATGGCCGCGGCGGCTCGGCGTTACGAGGGCGCCGCGGCGCTCAAGGTCAAGCTCGACGGGAGCGCGTTCGACGCGGATCGGCTCATCGCCATTCGGGCGGCTTGTCCCCGGGCCGCATTGGCCGTCGACGCCAATCAAGGATGGACGCGGGAGCACATGCTTCGGATGCTTCCGGTCATGCAGGCCACCGGCGTCGATCTCCTCGAGCAACCCTTGCCGGCTGGCGAGGACGCATGCCTCGAGTCAATGCGGTATCCGATTCGCATGGCCGCGGATGAGTCGTTTCAGGATCTCGACGATCTTGCCGTGGTCGCCCGCCGTTATGACGTGGTGAACGTCAAGCTCGACAAATGCGGCGGGCTGACGCGCGCGTTGACGCTCGTCACCTCGATCCGGAGTCTCGGGCTCTCGGTCATGGTCGGTTGTATGCCGTGCACGTCGCTCGGCGTGGCGCCGGCATACATTCTGGGACAACTGTGCGATCGGGTCGACCTCGATGGGCCTTGCTTTCTGGCACGGGACCGCTCGCCCGCATTCGAGTACCGTCACGGACATGTGCAGGGTCCCGACACTCCGTGGGGGCACGACGATGCCACATCGGAACCAATGTGACACGGGTGGATCCGCTGTGCCGGTACACCAACGCTTTGATGCGACAATGCTGACGGCGCTGTTCGAACCGTTCAATCGAAGCGACGCCCCCGGTGTGGTCGTCGCGGCGGCGATCGACGAGGCGATCGTGCTGCGCCGGGCATTCGGAATGGCGAACGTCGGGACGGGCGTCGGACTGGATGTACGGACCCGATTGCGCATCGGGTCGACGACCAAACACATGACCTGCCTGGCCGCCTTGCTGCTCCAGGAAGCGAGCGCGCTGGACATCGATGCGCCCGTAAGACGATATTTGCCCGAACTTTCGGGCGTGGCGGGCGATGCGACGCTGCGCTCGTTCATGTTCCACACCAGCGGGCAGCGCTGCGCGCTCGACATCTCGCTGCTTACCAACGGATTGGCCGCACCGCCTGCCGGCTACCTGCTGGACATTCAGGGTCGGCAGTCTGGCGTCAACTTTGCTGCGGGCGAGCGCATGATGTACTGCAATGGCGGATATCACCTGATTTCGCGGGTGCTCGAGCGCGTCAGCGCACAGCCCTTCGCGGCGCTCCTCGCATCGGCAATATTCGAACCCCTCGGCATGAACGACACGTTCTGCCTGCCCGACGATTACCAGATCCGAAGTCACGTGGCGGCGAGCCATCTCCCTCGCGGTGACGGCACTTACGAGCGCGGGATTTTTCCATCGCATGAAATTCTCGGGGAGGGGGGTGTCGTCTCTTGCGTCGATGACATGCTCAAGTGGTGCGCCCATTTGCGAGGCGAGAAGTCCGTGGGATCCCTCGCCACGTGGGAGGCGATGTTTTCATCGCCCGTATTTTCCAGCGGTGCGCGCAGTGACTACATGATGGGCCTGAAGCGCACGCGCTATCGTGGGTGCGAGCTCATTCACCATGCCGGCGGCGTGGTCGGTGGCACGTGCCAGATGCTCTGCGTGCCTGCGCACGGCATCGATATCGTGCTGCTGAGTAACGGCGCGATTCCCTCGCCAGCCGAGCTTTCGTTGCGAATGCTGGATATCCTGCTCGCAGACCGGATGAGCGAATACCCGGTGCCGACGCCCGCCAAAATCGACCCCACGGGCGATCTGGCGGGGACTTACCGGGAAGTGGACGGCGACCTCGTCTATGACATCGGCGAGCGAGGCGGCGACATGCTGCTCGGTGGGCCGCTTGAGTCCGGGGCGCCCTGGCTCTTCAGGCGTGATGTCCCCGACGGCGGCTCACCCGAGTTCGCGCTGGAGTCGAGTGGCGACGGGTCATTCGTGCTGCAGTGGAAAAACGCCGCCGCGCCCGACGATGGGCGGCGCTTGCGCATCGCCCACTGCGGCCACGCGAGAGCCTATCGCCGGATCGAGACGCCCCCGTGCCTGGATGTCGATGCCATCGAAGCGCTGAGTGGCGAGTACGTCTGCGAGGAAGCCGACGCGGTTGCGACGTTGCGACCCATGCCGCCGGATCAACCTGCGCATGACGGTGTCGGCGCGGCGATGTTGCTCGTGATGGCGGGCAGAGCGGGGGAATGCCAGTACGATGTCGCCCCCGTTGATGTCGACCTCTTTCGCTTTTCGCCCGGTGGGCCGAACGCCATGCTCGCGGGAACCATTGCGGTCGTCAGATGCCGGAACACTGGTCGCGTGACGGGCGTTTCCGTAAATACCGTCCGCACGCGAAACCTGCGATTCGTGAAGTCCCCGTCACCGGCGCCCCGGAAGTAGGCGCCGGCCCCGGCCGACGCCAATCGAAGCAGGAGGGCACGCGCGAGCCCTCCAGACGTGATCGCTAATCGATTCGGGAGAACGCCAGGGCGCGCGTCCGAGAGGTGTAGAGCGAAATCCGTGCGACCTTGTCCGCTTGCCGCTCGATCCGCAGGGTACCCGTCGATAATGTCGCGGCATCGGCGGGTTGGAAGCTCCAGACATCGGGGGTCAGTGCATCCAGGCGATACCGCGCGCCGCCCGTCGCGCCGCGAATGAACAGCGTCAGCGGCCCCGCATCCTCCGCCTCCCGTGCCTCCACCGAGATGACGGCGTGCGCATCCGCGTCGTGACTGAAATACTGACCGCATATCGCGCTCACCCCCAGCGCGTCGGTCGGCGGTGCGGCGTCAATCCGATGCAGTGTGACGGCGTGTCCGCACTCGATGAAGTCGATGGCAGGTACCTCACCGGACGCCGCGCACGAATGCGGCACGACGCGCGTGCGAGCGCCAGCGCCGTCATCGATGATGTACCCCTGTTCCTGGGCGACCAGCGGCTGGAGGTGGTGAGGTTGATTGTGCGTGGCGATGTGAAGACGGCCCTCCCGATCGACAATCTCGACGAGCTCGACGCGGGCAGTCGACAGATATTTTCCGGGCAGCCCCGGGCGCTCGACGGTTCGCTGCGCCGCTTTGCGCGGCGGGCCGAGCGTCTCGTCACCGAGCACGATATCCACAATCTCGGTCGCCAGCGCGACAGGGTCGACCGGGGCGCCGTTGCTCATGATAACGATGTCCAGCGCGTGGGCGGGAACCGTCAACATCTGGCTGGTTCCTCCGAAAACGCCGCCCGCGTGATGAATCGTGTCGACGTTGCGATATCGCGTGCGCATCAGTCCCAGCGCGTAGATGCCGAATTCGCCGCTCGAATATTGCGGCATTGTCAGCATTTCGCGCCATGTGTTCGGGCTGCCGAGCTTGCCAGGTTCACGCAGGTGGCCGGCCCACTTCAGCATGTCGTCGATTGTGGAGACGATACCGCCCTCGCCCAATACGTCGAGACTCGGGAACAAGCCGCGCAAGTAGCCGCCGGCGCCGTCGGGTACATGCTGAGTGGCCATGCGCGGCCGGATTCGCAGGTCGTCGCTCACGGACTCGGTGTCGTTCATGCCCATGACGCGGAAGATCCGCTGTTCGAGAAATTTCTCGAACGACGTGCCGCTGACCTGCGCGATGATCTGCGACAGAAGGTGGTAGCCGCCGTTGCAATAGATCATGCGTTCGCCGGGGGGGAAATTGACCGCCCGCTGACGCAACTCTATCTCCAGCGGCATGCCGCGTCCGATCATGGAAACCCCTTGGGTGATCAACGACAGGTCCAGATAGCAGCGATATCCGCTGGTGTGCGTCATCAACTGGCGGAGCGTGGGCTCTCCCGCCAGTTCGGGCAAGGCGGGAATATAGGTGCGAACGCCGGCATCGATATCCAGCTTCCCGTCTTCCGCGAGAAGCAGGGCGGCAAGGCACGCGAAATGTTTGCTGGTCGAGCCGATGCGCATGCGCGTCGCCGGGGTGTTGGCGACTCCGTGCTCGAGGCTCGTCATGCCGAACCCCTTGCGGTACAGCGCCCGCCCCTGCCATGCAACGCCGACGACGAGGCCAGGCGCATCGCTGCGATTGAACCGCGCCAGAAGAGCATCGAGGCGCGCGTGCAGGTCTTTCTGTTGCAAATTCATAGGAAGGTCTCCGGAATGTCGCGGCCGAGCTCAGAAGGGAACGGTAAGCACGGCGCCGATGGTGCGCGGTTGCTCCACGCTGACGAGCGCCGGCCCGCCAAGTGGCATCAAGGCGGTCCCTGCGGCAAGCAACGCACGGCGGTCGAACAGGTTGCGCACGTAGAAGCTCAGGCTCGCCTTGCCGAAGTCGATGCCGGCCTGGAGGTCGGTTACCGCGTAACCGGGGAGCGGGTAATCCGGTCGTCCGCTGCTGTTGCCGAACCCTGCGTGGCGACGGCCGACGAAGCGTTCTGCGATACCGACATATGAGGCGTACGGACCGAGCGAGAAGTGGTAAGTCCCCGTCAAGGTGGCCGAGAACTTGGCGGAGTTCGGCAATGGGTCGCCGGACTGCGTTCCTGTGGCGGCATTTCCCTGCGTCAACCTGGCGTTGATGTAGGAGAAGCCGAGGCTGAAGTTCCAATGTCGATCGGGACGCAGGCTGCTGGCCAACTCGAATCCCTTGATCCGGGCGTTGCCCGCGTTGATGACCTGATTGATACCTTCGAGCGCGCCGAACTGCTGAATGTTCTTCCATTCGATGTCGTACACGGTGGCCGACAACGAAAGGCGTTTGTCGAGCAGGTCGGCCTTGTAGCCGGCCTCGTACGTCCACAGCGTATCGGGCTGGAACGTCGGGCTGCCGCTGCCCGGACGACCGGTGATCGGGCTGTTGAGCAGCGCGTTCGGCCCGCCCGGACGATATCCGCTGGCCGCGCGGACGTAGACGTTGCTGTTCTCGGTCAAACCGTAGCTGGCCGTGAGCATGTAGGTCTTGCTCGTGTCCGACGAAGGCGCGGATATCGTCTGAGGGGGGCCACCGAGAAGGCCGGACGTTGTCTGTTCGTAAGTCTGCCGGTTGTGCGCGATCCGGATGCCGCCCGTAAGCGCGAGACGCGGCGTCACGTGGTAGGTCAGGTCGCCATACCCGGCATACTCGGTATAGGTGCTGGGCGCCGTGAGCGAGGACAGCGACGGCGCGGCGCCGTTGGGTAACGCCCCTACGATGCCCTGATCCGACTCGCTGCGCTCCCGGGTGAAAAAGAGCCCGCCCAGCCATTCGAGGCGGCGGTTCGCGGGCGACGTCAATCGAAATTCCTGCGTCACTTTGTTAGTGGTTACCAGATTTCCTGCGACCACGGAGTTCAGATTGAGCCCTTGCGCGGAGAGTGCCGGCACATAGACCACAGACAGGTCCTGAGGCTGGTCCGTCCTCACCGATTGATACGACGTGATCGAGTTGAAACGGGACCATCCGAAGTCGTACTCGGCGCCGAGCGAATAAAGCTGAACGTTCTGATGAAAGGGCTCGGGGGCAAAAATTCGCGTCGTCAGGTCACCGTCGACAGGTTGACCGCTTTTGTCGTAAGCAACGTAATTCGGTGCGTTTCGATGGATGTTCTGTGTGATCGCGCTCAGTCGCACGGTCAATTGATTTGTCGGGGTCAGGAGCAGTGACGCGCGTGCGCCGTAGGTATCGCCTCTGTCGATTCGGCTTCCTGCCTGTGGACCGACTGCATCGACGTAGCCGCCCTCGTGCTGACTGAACGCCGAGACGCGAACGGCCGCAACGTCGCTCTTGATGGGGACGTTGAGCAGTGCGCTCGCCGTATTGCCAATGCCGCCGTGCTTGGTCGACGACAGTCCCACGCTGGCCTGCCCGGAGAACTCGCTGGTGTCGGGCTCGTTGGTTACGTACTTGAGCAACCCGCCCATCGCGCCGGCACCGTAGAGCGTGCCCTGAGGACCTCGCAGCACTTCGATGTGATTCAGATCCAGCAGGCTCATGTCCAATGCGAACGTGGCACCTTGCGAGAAGACCGTGCTTCCGCCAAAGGCGACGTCGTCGACGTAGACTCCCACGGTCGGGCCGGTCTGCTGTCCGGTAGTGACCCCGCGCATGCTGATCTGGCCGGCGCCGCTCCCGCCTTGGGTGTTGAGATCGACGCCGGGCTCTGCCGACAGAAAATCGGACATGGTTTTCGCACCGCTCTTCTGCAACTCGTCGGCGGAAATGACGTTGATCTGCATCGGCACTTCGCGTGCAGGCTCGCGACGACGTGTTGCCGTCACAACGACCGTGTTCAGCGTCGCGCGATCCTTTGCCGACGCCGGGGGCGCGGTCGGTGCCTCACGACTCGCCCCCGCATCGGCATCGGCCGACGGGTCGGTGCGTCCGGCTTCGGCGCTTGTCGCCGAGGCCACTTCCGGCAGTGCCACGCTCTGCGCATGGCCGTAGGCCGACGCCAGTCCCAGCAGCGAACCGACCAACCAGGGTCCGCTGTTCGGCCGAAGCCTGAATCGGCGCGTGGGCGCTGCCGTATGCCTGCGATGCTGTCTGATTGCCACTGTCCTCTCCTCCGGAATTTCCGCGCTTGGGCCGTCATGAGTGCCTTCGCGGTATGGATCGTTTGGGGCGGGATGTCCGCGACTCCGGAGTGAACGTTATTGGGGCGATATTTCTGGTTCATGTGGACTTTGTATCGCGCGTGAAACATTGATCGCCCGGTCGTGCCTCCATGCCAGGCGAATTCGATGCCGAAGCGATCGCCGCTCGCGTGTTGCCGTTTTGAAACAATCTGTTGACGAAGCCGCTACACGGGCAGGGGATAATGGCTCGCATGTTCGAGCTCTCTTCCACGGCGCCTGCCGCGACCATCATGCAAAAGCCATCGTTCGATTCCGCGTTCTATCGGCTGCTGTTTGTCATGCTTGTCATGGTGGCGCTGACGCAGGCGTGCACCGCGATCCTTCTCTACACGCTTTACTCCGCGGCAGCCTTCAAGGCGCCCCCCGGCATGTCGACCGCGCTCCAATTGGGGCTCAGCGCCGCGGTGCAGATCGTTCCGCTTTTGTTCTCGTCCTGGATCGGTGCGCGCATGTTGTCGGTCCCGTTCAAATCGCTGGCCGCCGGGGCGGCGGCCCTGTCCCGCAACATGGATGCCCCGCCGATTCCGGAAGCGGGGCCGGTCGAAGCGCGTCAGGCCGCCCGCGTTTTCAACTCGATGCAAGCGGCGATACGGCGGCAGGTGAACGAGCGAAATCGCTTTCTCGCCGCCGTCTCGCATGACCTGCGCACGCCGCTCACGCGCATGCGTTTGCGCGTGCGCACGCTCGAGACCTCGGAGATCAACGATCGAATGATCGCGGACATCGATGAAATGACGCAGCTGCTCGATGCCACGCTTTCTTTCCTGCGCAACGAGGCCGTGACGGAAGAATTCAGCCCCATCGATATCGACGCTCTCATGGAGGCCATTGCGGACGATGCACTGGAGTGTGGTCAGCAAGTCCGCGTGAGCGGCGCCATTGCGCCGCTGCTCGCCCAACCGTTGGCGTTGAAGCGTTGTCTGACCAATCTGGTGGCGAATGCGATCCGCTATGGCGGCGAAGCGGAAATTCAACTGATCGATGGCGACGAGGAGGTCCGCATCGACATCATCGATCGGGGGCCCGGTATTCCCGAGTGCGATCTCACGCGGGTGCTGGAGCCATTTTTCCGGCTCGAGCGATCTCGCAGTCGCGATACCGGCGGTACCGGGCTGGGGCTGGCCATTGCCAACGATGTCGTGAAGCGGCACGCCGGATCGTTGACGCTGCGCAACGGGCGAGACGGCGGCCTGATCGCGCGCGTGGTTCTACCGAGGCGGTAGCCGGGCAGGGCGCGGCACGTTCGGACGTTTGTTCCGCCGCATGTGTCAATGTCGATACACTCTGCTCACAATCAGGCAACGAGCGTCCAATAGAGTGCATGCAACGGCTTTCTTCACTCATCTGGACGCTCAATGAAGATTTTCGCGGCACACTTTTCCACGGAAACGAATACGTTTGCACCGTGCCCCACGGGGTGGGGAGGGTTTCAGGAGTATGGAATCTATCGGGGCGACGCGAGCCATCGCTCGCCTGAAGGGGTGGGCTATCTACTGGCCGAGCTTCGGCGTCTTGCTCGCTCGGACGGGCACGAGATCGCCGAAGGGCTGGGCGCGGAGGCGCAGCCGTCGGGGCCGGTAATTCGCGAAGTCTACGAGACGCTGCGCGACGAAATCGTTGCCGGGGTTCGCGCCGCGCTGCCGCTCGATGCCGTGGTGTTGATGCTTCACGGAGCCATGGTGGCGCAGGACCAGGACGATTGCGAAGGCGATCTTCTTGAGCGAATCCGCGACGTCGTGGGCCCGGATGTGCCCATTGGCGCAACGCTCGATCCGCACTGCCATTTCACCGAACGGATGCAGGGCTGTGCCGATGTCCTCATCGCATACAAGGAGTATCCGCATACCGATGCGCTCGACCGGCTGCACGAAGTCTATCGACTGGTGACGCAAGCCGCCGAAGGGAAGATTACGCCGGTCACGGCGACGTATAACTGCCGCATGGTCGGCGCATGGCATACGACGTCCGAGCCCATGGCGGGCTTCGTTCGACGAATGAAGTCATTCGAAGGACTGGGCGGCATTCTGTCCGTATCCCTCGGCCACGGGTTTCCTTGGGGCGATGTTCCCGAAGCCGGCGCAAAGCTCTGGGTGATCGCAAACGGCGAACCGGCGCGCGCGAGTGCCCTGGCGAATCAACTGGGAAGTGAATTCTGGGCGTTGCGGCATCAGGTGCAGGCCGAATGGCGCGCGCTGGACCCGGGGCTTGACGCGGCACTGGCCGTGGGTGTCGGCCCGGTCGTGGTAGCGGATGTCGCCGACAACCCGGGTGGCGGCGCGCCGGGAGACAGCACGTTCATTCTTCGCCGGGTGGTCGAGCGTCAGATTCCTGATGTGGCCCTGGGGTGCATCTGGGACCTCGGCGCCATTCAAATCTGCGCGGATGCAGGCGTTGGCGCCACACTCGATCTTCGCATCGGCGGGAAATGCGGCCCGGCATCCGGCGATCCCATCGATCTGAGAGTGACCATTCGAGCGGTGCACGAGGCGCATTCGCAAAGCATCGGCGGAATGTCGATTCCCCTGGGACGATCGGTCTGGGTCGAAGCAGCGCACGGATTGGACATCGTACTGGTTTCCATACGTACACAAGTCATGGGGGTGGACGCTTTCACTGGACTGGGCATCGCGATGCAGGCGAAGCGACTCGTGATCGTGAAATCGACTCAGCACTTCCAGGCAGAATTCGCTCCCCGCGCGAAGGCCATCGTGCACGTCGCGTCGCCAGGCGCATTGTCGACAGACTTCGCGACGATTCCGTATCGTCGCCGCAGTCTCAACTACTGGCCTCGTGTCGAAAATCCATTCGCGTGATTCGAGGTGTCACGCGTGCATCGATTGTCATGTCCGGCCAGAGCCAGCCGGATCCGACGATTTGCCGGGCATCGCCAAAACTCCGGCAATTTTTCGCCCTTCTTCACGAAGGGCGTTTTTTCCTGTTGCCGAATTTCGCCCGCGTCAGTGCATCGTGCTGCGCGTCCGGTCAACCGTTTCGTGTTGCTAAGCCAGGGCGGTCACGGCGATTTCCACATGGAAGCCGGCTCGCATCAGCGGTGATTGCACGCACGCGCGCGTGGGGGCATGGCCTTCGGGAACCCAGAGATCCCAGACGCGGTTGAACTCGTCGAAATGACGCGCATCCGAAAGCCAGATGTTCGCCGTCAGAAGGCGGGTTTTGTCGACACCCGCCGAAGCGAGCAATGCATCGATCTGCTTCAGAACCCCGATGGTCTGCTCGGTGACCGTTCCGTCTGGCGTTTCGGGCACTTGCCCGGCCAGATATACGATGCCACCGGCAACGACCACCTGACTCATGCGGCCGTTCGTTTTCATACGCGTGATTTCGTTCTTCATTTTTCTGTGTCCGGAATGGTGAGGGATGCGGCCGCAGACGTCTGCTCGATGTGCTTGCAGTCACACGGTTATCGTATACGAGAATAATAATTCTCGTATACGAGAAAATACCGAATGACGTCGGGATTCGAGCCTGCGGTTCGCCGCTCGGGCCATCCGGGAACAGGTCGAGAACGGGGTGTTCAGCGGCGAGGCATCATGTCACGCCCGCCATATCCAGCGACGCCACCAGCGCAATTCGCTCGGCACGCAATTGCTCGTCGTCGCGAAACGCGGTGCCCTGGATCGCCAGGAACCGAAGCGACTTCAGCCCGATGCAGGCGAATGCCGCGCGCAGGTAAGGCGTGAGGAAGTCTGGCTGCTTCGCGTGCTCTCCGGTGAAGACCCCGCCGGATGCGATGCCGATATATACCGGCTTGTCCTGCAGCAGCCCGATCTTCTCGCCCGTGGGCGTGGTACCGATCGTGCGTCTCACGCGCAATACCTGATCGATCCACGCCTTCAGATTGGACGGCACCGTGAAGTTGTTGACGGGCGTGCCGATGACGAGCGCGTCGGCGTCTTCGACCTCGCGGATCAGTAGCTCCGAGCGTTGCGTCGCGGTCAGTGCCTGCCCGGCGTCGAGCGACGCAGGTGACGACAGGGCATTGGCGTAACCGGCGTCCGCATGCGGGACGGGGTCGCGCCCCAAGTCGCGTCGGATGACACTCGCCCCGGGGGCGAGCGCGATAAGACGCATCACGATTTCCGCCGACATCTTGCGGCTGTGCGATACGTCTCTCGGACTGCAGTCGATGTGCAGGATCTTCATGAAGTCGGCGCTTGTCGCAAAAGGTTACTGGCGCATGCCGATCGCCAGGCGGTTGAACGCGCTCATCAAGGCAATCGCAAAAGTGAGATCGGAAATCTCCACGTCGCTGAAGCAGGCTTCGAGCGGCGTGTAATCCTCGTCCGGCGCGTGGGTCTGGTCGACGTGCGTGAGCGATTCCGTCCATGCCAGCGCGGCACGCTCGCGATCCGTGAAGTATTCGCTTACGCGCCATCCGGCGAGGCTGTCCAGCTTGCCCTCCGGCATGCCTCCCGAACGCAATGCCTTGGTGTGCATTTCCAGACAATACGCGCAGCCGTTGATTTGCGATATCCGCAACCACACCAGTTCGATCATCTCCTTGCCCAGCGGTCCCTTGAACAAGGCGGTCTTGGTGGCGCCCAGGCCGCGATAGGCGTCGGCGGAAAGCGTGTTGTATGGCAAGCGTTTCGGTGTGCTCATGATTGGCTCGAATGTTGCGAGCTCTCGGAATTCGAGATACTCAAGGGGAAAAAGGAAGGTGGCAGGTCGGTGCCGGGCTTACAGTGCCTGACGGAAGTGCATGCCCATGGCCAACAGTCCTTGTCGGAAGTAGAAGCGTTGCGCGAGTGCGTTGCCAAGACCCGTGTCGAGCACGAAGTGCGCACAGTCATGACGGCGCGCCTCGTCGCGCAGCGCGTCCAGCAGCCGGGCGCCCAGCCCGTGGCTGCGCACGTCGGCGGTGGTGACCAGGTCGTCCACGTAGAGGAAGCGTCCGTAGATGGTGTTTTCCTGCAGACGGTAGCCGGCCAACGCCTTGACCTGGTCATCCTGCCAGGCGGCAAGGATCCGGTATCCCTGCCGGGCTTGCCGATGTACCTGGGCGATGAACGCCGCGGTGTCGGTCAAATGCGGGCGCAGCTCCCGCATCACGCCGAAGCCGGCCTGAATGTCCTGATCGCTGTCGAGGTGGCGCAATTGATAGGTTGTCATGGGATATTCCTTGTCGTCGAGCCACTAATGTAGACTTTCAATGGCCTACTCAATAGGTGCAAGAATTGAAGAAATTAGTGGGGCATCGATCATGGACTTGCAGCAACTCAAGCCGAGCCGGGATCACAGCGGTCCGGTCTATCTCCAGCTGTATCGGCGCTATCGGGAGGCCATCGCCAACGGCATGCTCGGGCCGGGCGACCGCGTGCCGTCGGTGCGCAGTCTCGCCAGCGCCCTGAACCTTGCACGCGGTACCGTCGAGACGGCCTACGAGATGCTGGCGAGCGAGGGGTATTTCGTTACGCGCGGCGCGGCGGGGACGGTGGTATCACCGCGGCTCGCGAACCTGCCCGATCCGGCGGTGGCCAGTGCCAGGGCGCCGTCCAGCGCCGATGCCTCGCGAGTGCCGCAGGCGACGCCCGGTGAAGCCGCGCCATTTCAGCTCGGATTGCCGGCGTTGGACGCGTTTCCACGCAAGGTGTGGGCGCGTTTGGCCGGGCGAAGCGTGCGCGCGCTGGAGACGGCGGCCATGACGGTTCCGGATTCCGCGGGGTACGCGCCGCTACGGCACGCGATTGCCGGCTACCTTGGCATCTCGCGGGGCATCGTTTGCGCGCCGGAGCAGGTTTTCGTGACGGCAGGGTATCGCGGCGCGCTCGATCTGGTCAGCCGTGCGCTGCTCGAGCCGGGTGATACCGGCTGGTACGAGGATCCGGGGTACCTGTTCGCGCGTCAGTGTTTGACGTTCGCAGGAATGCTTCTGACGCCGGTGCCGGTGGACGAGGAGGGCCTGAACGTAGGGGAGGGGCAGCGGCGCGCGCCGAAGGCGCGCTTCGCCGTGGTGACGCCAACGCACCAGAGTCCCACGGGAGTGGCGCTGTCGCTGCCGCGTCGACTGGAACTGCTGGCGTGGGCACAGGACTCGGGGGCGTGGATTATCGAGGACGACTACGATAGCGAGTTTCGCTACCACGGCCGCCCGCTGCCTGCGCTCAAGAGTCTGGATCAGAACGAGCGCGTGCTCTATACGGGCACCTTCAGCAAGGTGCTGTTCCCGGGCCTGCGCCTGGCCTATCTTGTGGTGCCGCAGTCGCAGATCGCCAAGTTTCGAGACACCGTCGTCCACATGCCGGGCCCCGGCTCGATCCTGTTGCAGGGCATGGTCGCCGATTTCATGGAGCAGGGACACTTTGGCCGGCACCTGCGCAAGATGCGCAGCCTGTACGCGCAACGCCGGGGCTATCTCGTCGACGCATTGGCGCAGACCTTTGGCGAGCGCCTGCACGTGCAACCGCAGGCCGGTGGGATTCACGTGCTGGCGCATCTGGCGCGAGGCGATAGCGACAGTGCGCTGGCCGCAGCGGCCCGCGCACGCGGGCTGGCGGTGCAGGCGTTGAGCGATTGGCGGGCGCGGCGGGGCGGCCAGGGCGGGTTATTGATGGGTTTCGCCAATTTCGCGTCGGAAGCGGAGGCGCTTGCCGCCGTCAGGCGGCTCGCCGCCGCCTTGCCCGGCGACTGAGTCCAGCGCGAACCACACCGTCTGCGCTTCGATACGCGACGCGACATGTCCGGTGCCGACGCAATTTCGCTAGGCGCGGTCGCCCGGCACCGTGGCGCGCGTGAAGGCTTCGATGTTGTCCTGCAAGGCGTCCAGCCCCTCGCCCGCCCGATTGACGTCGCCGGCGGCAATCGCGTCGGTGACTTCTGCGTACAGACGGGGGCGCTTCGGCGCATCACAGTCTCTTCACGCGACCCTCTTGCGCGCCTCACGTACGCAGCACCGACGCCTCACGTCCCAAATGTCTCGGCGTCGATCGCATCGATCAGTTGGGCGCGCAGCCATGCGACGGCCGGGTCGTGGTGATTGCGCGGGTGCCATGCTGCGCTCAACGAAAAGCCCGGCTGGTCGAACGGCAACGCGAATGCGTCAAGCCGGTCGGCGCAGCGCGTTGCGAGCCGCGCCGGCATCGTGCAGACATAATCACTTCGGTACAGCAGTTCCGGCACCACCGTGAAGGTCTGCACCGAGACGGCGACCGCGCGCGAGCGCCCCATCGTCTGGAGCTGTTCGTCCACGAAACCGAAGAAACTGCCGCCGCTCGTCGAAACCAGAACATGGCGCAGCGTACAGTAGGCCGCGAGCGTGAGTTTGCGCTTGCCGCGCGGATGCCCCTTGCGCTGCGCCATCACGAACGTTTCGTCGAGCAGCTTGCGGCCACGCATGGTCGGCGGCACCATGCGCTCCGAGCCGATCAGCACATCGACTTCGCCGGATTCGAGTCGCGCTGCGATGTCGGTCTGCCGCGCGTGGACGAAGGCCACCTGAACCCCGTCGCCCGCCACCAGCGGCAACCGCTCGAGCAGGGAAATGCCGATCGTCGACGTGGCATTGTCGCTGGCGGCGATCACGAAGCGCCGCACATCGGTCAGCGGGTCGAATCCGGGCCTCGCCCGCACCACCAACTCCAGGTCCTTCAGGGCAGCACGCAGTGGCGCGACCAGCGCCAACGCGCGAGCGCTCGCCACCATGCCGCGCCCGCTGTCGGCCGGTATCAGCAGCGGATCGCCGAATACTTGCCGCAGCCGTGCCAACTGGGCCGAGACGGCGGGTTGCGAGAGGCCGAGGCGCTGTGCCGCATGTGTGACATTGCGCTGCGCCAGCAGCGCGTCGAGCGTGACGAGCAGATTGAGGTCCACGCCTTTGAAATCCACCATGGTGATGCCTCGTATATTAGGTATTGATTTCAAACATACGTACCGGACGCCTAAAGTGCAATGCGTGTCACTTCCTCCCGGAGAACGATGATGAAAGCCTGGATGCTCGAACGCCCTGGACAACCGCTTGTGCTGTCCGAGGTCGACCCGCCAAACGTGCGGCCCGGTGCCGTGCTGGTGCGCATGGAAGCGGTGCCATTGCTCAGCTACATGCGCGCCTATCTGAACGGGACGTTGCCCTACCGCTACCCCGAAGGTCCCTTCACGCCCGGGACGAACGGCGTCGGCACGATCGTGCAGACCGGGCCGGGGGTGCATCACTTCCGTGTCGGTCAGCGCGTGGCCGTCAATCCTTATCTGGCGAGTCCGGAGAGCGTCGAGGCGCCTGCGGAGATCCTGATGGGACTGACAGGCATCAGCGACGACAGCGAAGCGCTGTTGCTGGACTTTCCCCACGGTTCGCTGCGCGAAGTGGCCGAATTTCCGGCGTCCGCGCTGGTCGAGCTGGACGGGCTGGCGCACATCCCGTCGGAGCGACTGGCCGTGCTTTCCCGATTTGCCGTGCCCATGGGCGGGCTGCGTCGCGGCCGCCTGGTCGCGGGCGAGACGGCGGTGATCAATGGCGCGACGGGCGCCTTCGGCTCGGCTGCGGCGCTCGCCGCCCTGGCGATGGGCGCGTCGCGGGTAATCGCCTTGGGGCGTCGCGCCGGATCGCTGGATGCGCTCGCCAGACTGTGCGGTGAGCGCTTGTGCCCGGTGGTGTTGAGTGGGGATGTCGATGCCGATCGCGCCGCGATTCGCGCTGTCGCGCCGCAGGGCGTGGATCTGGCGTTCGACATGGTGGGACAGGCGAAGGATCCGTGCGGCACGCTGGCGGCGTTGCACAGCCTGAAGCGACGCGGACGTCTGGTCCTGATGGGGAGCATGCGCGTAGCGCTGCCGCTGCCGTACGGCGAATTGCTGCGCAACGGATGGGAAGTCATGGGGCACTTCATGTACTCTCCCGTCGACTACCGCGCGCTGGTGAATCTGGTTCGTGCACGCCAGCTCGCGCTCGACGGGATCGCGGTGCGCCGTTTCTCCTTCGACGCCCTCGAAGCGGCCATCGACGCGGCACTTGCACAGTCCGGACTCGAAGCCACCGTCGTCGGATTCTCGATGGACTGAGCGGCAGGCGCGGTGCGCCGCACGCGTGCCCCTGGCTTATCATGTGCGTTTTCGCTTGCGCCCACCGCCATGCATGTCCTCGTCGATGCCGACGCCTGTCCTGCCGTCATCAAGGAAATTCTCTTTCGCGCCGCCAGGCGCGAGGAAATTCCGGTCACGCTGGTCGCCAACCAGTTTCTGCGCACGCCGCCGTCGCCCTTCATCCGCGCGATTCAGGTGCCGGCAGGCTTCGACGTGGCCGATGCGCGCATCGTCGAGATGGCGCTGACAGGCGATCTGGTCGTGACGGCCGATATACCGCTTGCCGCCGCGGTGATCGAGAAGGGCGCCAATGCGCTCGATCCGCGCGGCAACTGGTTCACGCCTGAGAACATCCGGGAGCGCCTGTCGGTGCGCGACATGATGGAGCAATTGCGCAACGCCGGCATCGAGACGGGCGGGCCGGCGCCATTCAGCGCGCGCGACGGCAAGGCATTCGCGGGGCAGCTCGACCGCTTCCTCATGCGCCGCCGCGCGTCGGCCGCCGGCGGACCTCGCGTACCCTGAGCGTCAAATTTCCTGCGAGCTGGCCCGCAACAATTCGGCGAAGCGCGCCGCGCACCAGCGCATGACGTCGTTGGGCTCCCGCCCAAAACGCCAGAGCATGCGTACCGGCAACTGCGGCAGTCCCAGATCGTCGCAGCGCAGTTCGTGAAGATCCTCGTATTCCGCAATGTCGATGGGGAGGATCGCCCAGCCGAGCTTGTCGACCACCATGCTGGCGATCACGTAGGAGCTGTCCGCTCGCCAGATGGACGGACTCAGCTGCAACGGCGTGAAGTCGTCCATCTGCATCAGAATCTGCCGATATTTGGCGAGATCGCCGCGCGTGACCTGATCGCGAAAGGCCAACGGATGATCGCCTGCGACGAACACCCCTTGAACGGCCGAGCCCACGTACTTGTGACCCAGCGCCGAGGAAATCGCCCCACGATCGACGTGAAAGCCGATATCCGCCCTTTGCTTCTCCACGTACTCGGCCACTTCGGTCGACGTGCCGTTGAGCAAGGTGAGTTCCAGATACGCGAACTGATAGGCGAGATCGCGCACCAACTCGCTCACGGCCTGATAAGGCAGCGCCTCGTCGAGCGCCAGCGAGAGCTGAGGTTGTTCGCCAAAGGCGAGGGCGTTGGCGCGATGGTTCAGGCCCTCGGCCTGTCGCAACAACTCCTTCGCTTCGAGCAACATCACCTCGCCCTGATCGGTGAGTCGCGCATTACGGCGACTGCGGTCGAATAGCTCGAAGCCCAGATCGGCTTCGAGCAACGAGATCGCCGTGCTCACCGCTGACTGTGCCTTGCCCAGCCGTCGCGCGGCAGCCGATATCGATCCTTCCTCCGCCGCCGCCACAAAGTAGCGTAATTGTTCAATTGTCCAGTTCATTTATCCATTTTATAGATGGGTTCCAACTTTTTCTAACATCAATTTCGCGTCAGAATCGCGTTCTCCAGAATAAAACGCCAGATTGAAACGCCAGCATAGGCGAGGCGGCAGACGACCGGATCGCCCGGATCGCCCGGTCCAGCGGTCCCGGGCACGGACCTCCCGCGCACCATGCGCACCTGCCACCCACGGCGCCCATGGAGCGATGCGGGCCCCCGGTTTCCCCCATCAGTGGCATTCGCCAATCGTCGACGCCGTGCACCGAACGCGGACTCGACACGCCGACCGGATGTCGTCAATCCAACGCAATTACATGTCACCGAAAATCGACTACCGAACCCGCTTCGGAATGCTAACTGGCTCGTGTGCCAGCCTGATCGTCAGTGTGTTCGTGCTCGCCGCCTGTTCGGAGCGCGGCGACAAGCGCGATGCCGATGCCGCGCTGCAAGCCGTGGTGCGCACCGTGGAGCGGCGCGCCGAGCCGCTCACGACGCAGCAGCCGGGCCGTCTGGAAGCCTATCGCAGTGCCGATGTGCGCGCGCGCGCCGGCGGTGTCGTCATCGAGCGCCGCTACCAGGAAGGGCAGACGGTCGCCAAGGGCGACCTGCTCTTTCGCATCGATCCGCAGCCGCTCTCGGCGGCGCTAGACGCCGCGCGCGGCGCGCTCGCCAAGGCGCAGGCCGAGTACGATTCGGCACGCGACAAGGTGGAGCGCTATCGCGGCCTGCTCGAAGCGCGCGCCATCAGCGCGCGCGAGGACGCCGAGTCCCGCGCCGCCGAGGCGCGTACGCGAGCCGACGTGCTCGCCGCGCGCGCAGAAGTGCGCAAGGCGGAGCTCAACCTTGGCTATACGAAGGTCGAGTCGCCCATCGCGGGGCGCGTGCGTCGGGCCGAAGTCACAGAAGGCGCGCTCGTCGGCCTCGATTCGCCCACGCTGCTCACGCGTGTGGAGCAGATCGATCCCATCTACGTGAACTTCTCGCAGCCGGCCGCCGAGGTGTACGCCATGACGCGCGATCTGCGCGCCGGCAAGCTGCGGCAAGGCAACGACGCCGCTGCGCCGCAGGTGCATGTCACGCTTCCGGATGGGCGCGAATACGCGTTGCCCGGCAAGCTGCTCTTCACGGATCTGGCCGTCGATCCCGGCACCGACACCATCGCCATGCGTGCGCTGCTGCCGAACCCGGACGGCGTGCTGCTGCCGGGCGCGTTCGTGCAGGTGCGCATGCAGGGGGCGGTCAATCCGAACGTCGTGCGCGTGCCTCGCGAGTCGCTCACTCGCACGGTCGACGGCGCCGTCGTGCGCGTGGTCGATGCACAGGGCAGGGTCCACGACAAGAAGGTGCGGGCCGAAGCGATGGACGGTCGCGACTGGCTGGTGACGGACGGGCTCAAGGGGGGCGAGCAGGTCATCGTGCAGAACGTCGCGCAGTTCTCCGACGGCATGCACGTCAAGGTAAAGCCCGAGGCCGCCCGGGCCGACATGTCCAGTGAGCCAAACAGGTCCGACAACTCCGGCAAGGCTGGCAACGTCGATGCCCCGGGACCGCAAGACGACGCCAAGCCGGCGGCGCCCGCGCCCGCCCGCCCGGCCTCCCACGCGGAGACGCAATAATCATGGCCCGCTTCTTCATCGATCGCCCGGTTTTTGCATGGGTGATTTCCCTGCTGATCACGCTCGTCGGCGTACTCGCGATCCGGGCGCTGCCTGTCGCGCAATATCCGGACATCGCGCCGCCGATGGTCAGCGTGTGGAGCAGCTACCCCGGTGCATCGGCGAAAGTCGTCGAGGATTCCGTCACCGCGATCATCGAGCGCCAGATGAACGGTGCGCCCGGCCTCATGTACACATCGGCCACCAGCGGCAATGGCGAGTCGTCGGTCAACCTGACCTTCCGCCAGGGCACCAGCCTCGATCTGGCTGCGGTGGAGGTGCAGAACCGGCTCAAGACGGTCGAGTCGCGTCTGCCCGAGGTCGTGCGGCGTTACGGCGTGAAGGTCGAGCGCGCGGCCGACAACATTCACATGATCGTGACGCTGTCGTCGCGTAACCCCGCCATCGGCGAATTCGACCTGGGCGAGATTGCCGCCTCGCAGGTCATGAACCAGCTCAAGCGCGTGCCGGGCGTGGGGCAGGTGCAGTTCTGGGGCACGGAAAAAGCCATTCGCATCTGGCCCGATCCGGCTCGGCTCGTGGCGCTCGACCTCACGGCCTCCGACATCGTCTCCAAGGTGCGCGCCTACAACGCCCGGGTGACGATCGGCGACATCGGATCAGGCGCGACACCCGCGTCGGCGCCGATCAACGCGAACGTCGTCTCCGACAGCACGTTCTCCACGCCGGAAGGGTTCGCGGACATTCCGCTGCGCGTGCGCGCCGACGGCTCGGCCATCCGGCTTGGCGACGTTGCCCGTGTGGAGTTGGGGGCGTCGGACTACAACTACTCGGCACGCGTGGACGGCCTGCCGGCCACCGCCATGGGGATCAAGCTCGCCGCAGGCTCGAACGCCGTTGAAGTCATGAAGGCGGTTCGCAAGGTGATGGACGAGCAGGCGAGCCTGTTCCCGGCGGGCGTGACGTACCAGATGCCTTACGAGACGGCCTCGTTCGTGAGGGTCTCGATCCAGAAGGTGCTCAAGACGCTGCTCGAAGCCGTGGTGCTGGTTTTCCTGGTGATGTACCTGTTCATGCAGAACCTGCGCGCCACGCTGATTCCGACACTGGTGGTGCCGGTCGCTCTGCTGGGGACCTTCGGCGTACTGCTCGGGCTCGGCTACTCGATCAATACGCTGACGATGTTCGGCATGGTGCTGGCCATCGGCATTCTGGTCGACGACGCCATCGTCGTGGTCGAGAATACCGAGCGAATCATGGTCGAGGAGGGGCTCTCGCCTTACGCGGCCACGGTCAAGGCGATGTCGCAGATCAGCGGGGCCATTGTCGGAATCACCGTGGTGCTCGTGACGGTGTTCGTGCCGATGGCGTTCTTCTCGGGGGCGGTGGGCAACATCTACCGTCAGTTCGCGCTCACGCTCGCGGTGTCGATCGGCTTCTCCGCGTTCCTCGCGCTGTCGCTTACGCCGGCGTTGTGCGCCACGCTCCTTCGCCCGATCGCGCACGACCACCACGACAAGCGTGGCTTCTTCGGCTGGTTCAACCGCGCGTTCGCGTTGGGCACCGAGCGTTATACGCGCACGGTGGGCAATACGTTGCGGCGTCCGTGGCGCGCGCTGGTCGTGTACGGGCTCGTGCTGATCGCCGTGCCGCTTGCGTTCCTGCGCCTGCCGTCGGCGTTTATTCCCGAGGAGGACACGGGCAGCTTCATGGTGATGACCTCGGAGCCGCAGGGCGCCACGCTGCCCGAAGCGATGACTGCGCTCAGGCGCATCGAGCAATATCTGATGCAGCATGAACCGGTCAAGCACGTATTCCTGCTGGGCGGCTGGAACGAGTTCGGCGCCGGCCCCGGCGGCGGCATGTTGTACGTCACGCTCAAGGACTGGCATGAGCGCACGTCGAAGCACGACGGCGTGAACGCCATCGTCGAGCGCATCAACGAGAAGTTCACCGGCCAGCCCGATCGCATGATGATCGCGATGAACAGTCCGGCGCTGCCGGAACTGGGGTCGTCCAACGGCTTCAACCTGCGACTGCAGGACCGCGCCGGCGTGGGCAAGGACACAC
This sequence comes from Pandoraea morbifera, assembly GCF_902459575.1. Lineage (NCBI taxonomy): Bacteria > Pseudomonadati > Pseudomonadota > Betaproteobacteria > Burkholderiales > Burkholderiaceae > Pandoraea > Pandoraea morbifera. Next base: position 44,693 of record NZ_CABPSD010000018.1, on the reverse strand, counting down.
TTATCGCCGCGCGCGACGCGCTGCTGCAAAAGGCCGCGCGCGACCCGGTGCTCAGGAACGTGATTTTTGCGGGGCAGGGCGACGTGCCTCAGATCGACGTGACGATCGATCGCCGCAAGATGGAAGCGCTCAAGATCGGCATGGACGATGTGAACACCACGCTCGCGACGATGTTCGGTTCGGAATACGTGGGTGACTTCATGCTTGGCGCGGAGAACCGTCGCGTCATCGTGCAGGCCGAGGGGCGCCATCGTGTGTCTCCCGAGGACGTCGGCAGACTGCGCGTGCGCAACGCCGCCGGCGAGATGGTGCCGCTCTCGTCGTTCGTCTCGCTCAGGTGGAAGCTCGGTTCGCCGCAGCTCACGCGCTACAACGGCTATCCGTCGTTCACGATTCAGGGTGAGGCGGCCCCCGGCAGGAGCAGCGGCGAGGCAATGGCCCGTATGGAACAACTGATGGCCGACCTGCCCAAGGGGATCGGCCACGAGTGGAGCGGTCAATCGCTCGAGGAACGGGTCTCCGGCGCACAGGCACCCATGCTGTTCGCCTTGTCGGTCCTGATCGTGTTCCTGGCGCTCGCCGCATTGTACGAGAGCTGGGCGATCCCGGCGGCGGTCATCATGGTGGTGCCGCTCGGGGTGATCGGCGCGCTCGGTGCGGTGAGTCTGCTCGGCATGCCCAACGACATCTACTTCAAGGTGGGGTTGATCGCGACGATCGGTCTGTCGGCGAAGAACGCGATCCTGATCGTGGAGGTCGCCAACGATCTGACCAGGCAGGGCATGACATGGCTCGATGCCGCGGTGGAAGCCGCACGGTTGCGATTGCGCCCGATCGTGATGACGTCCCTCGCGTTCGGCTTCGGTGTGGTACCGCTTGCCATCGCCTCGGGGCCGGCGTCGGGCGCGCAACGTGCGATCGGTGTGGCGGTACTTGGCGGGATCGTCACGGCCACGGTGCTTGCGATCTTCCTGGTGCCCTTGTTCTTCCTGTGGGTCGGTCGTTTCGTTCGCCCGGGGCGCCGGCCGCAAATGGACCGTGGCGCGAGTCACGACCGCGAGGGGGTGTCGCCCGCCGATGCGCCCGCCGTCGAGAGGAAAGTATGACCAAGCTTTACCCCCGCCCGCGCGGGATAGCCTTCGCCGGTGTCGCCCTGTTCGCCTTGCTCGGCGGATGTACGCTGGCACCGACCTATGAACGCCCGTCCGCGCCCGTGCCGACCACGTACGGCGCGACACCGCCGGGGCAGGAGATGCCCCTGTCGCTGGCCGGGCCGCTGGCGGCCGATGCGGACTGGGCGCAGGTATTTACCGATCCGGGCCTGCAGGCGCTCATTCGCAAGGCGCTCGAGCAGAACCGCGACCTGCGCCTCGCGTCGCTGCGCGTGCAGGAGGCGCGCGCGCTGTACGGTATCGAGGCGGCCAACCTGCTGCCGAGCGTACAGGCGGGCGGCGCGTTCTCCCGCCAGCGCTACTCCGGCTCGGCCGGACTGCCCGAGGGCGGCAGCAGCACGCCAGGAGGGTATGTGGCCAACGACGTGCGCGCCAACGTCGGCGTGAGCGCGTTCGAACTCGACTTCTTCGGGCGCGTGCGCAGTCTGCGCGACGCCGCGTTGCAGGAGTATCTGTCGAGCGAGGAGGCGCGGCGCGCGGCGCAGGTGAGTCTGGTCGCCGAAGTGGCCACGGCCTATATCGGACTGGTCGCGAGTAGCGAGCAGATCGATTACGCGCGCGAGGTACTGGCCGCGCGCGAGGCGGGCATTCGCGTGATTCGCCTGCGTGCGCAGCGCGGTCTGGTCGACGATCTCGAACTGAACACCGAGGTGACCCAGGTTGAGGTCGCGCGTGCGGCAGTGGCCGAGCGCGAGCGTCAGCGCAGCGAGATCGTGCGCGCGTTACAGGTGCTCACCGGCGACGTCGGCACGAGGCCGATGGCCGCCGCGACGCTCGACGACGCGTTTGTCGTGCCGGTCGCGGCGGGACTGCCGTCGTCGCTGCTGGCACGTCGTCCGGACATTCGCCGTGCGGAGGCGCAGTTGCGTGCCGCCAACGCCAATATCGGCGCGGCGCGCGCGGCGTTCTTTCCGTCGATCCGGCTGACGACGGACATTGGCACGGCCAGCGCGAGTTTCTCCAATCTGTTCGGCGCGGGCTCGGGCGTCTGGTCGTTCGTGCCCCAGATCACCGTTCCGATCTTCCAGGGCGGGCGCAACGTTCAGGGCCTGGATCTGGCTAACGTGCGCAAGGAGATGGCCGTGGTCTCGTACGAGCGTGCCATCCAGACGGCATTTGCCGAGGTGGACGATGCGCTGGCCGCACGGCAGTGGCTTTCGCGACAGTTCCAGGCGCAAAAGCGCGTGTCGGACGGGGAGCGGGAGCGCCTGCGTCTGGCAGAGCGACGCTATGCGAACGGCGTGGCGAGCTACCTCGAACTCCTCGATGCGCAGCGCAGCGAGTTTCAGGCCGCCCAGCAACTCATCGACGTGAAGCAGCGCGTACTCGTCAACCACGTCGCGCTGTACCGGGCGCTCGGTGGCGGCTGGACGCCGGACGACGGTGCCTCCTGAGGTCGGTCCGACCCCCGGGCGTCGCACGTGCATCTCGATGCCGGGGCAAGTCGGAGAGCGAGTTTCCGCGTGCGTTCATGGCGCAGGCGCTGTCGGCCTCAGACGCCGCAGCGTCAGGGCCGCCATCGCGATCAGCAGGCCGATGACGAGCGAGACCCACAGGATGGCGGCGTCGCCCCAGCGCTCGCGCGCCAGCGAATATCCCCATGGCGCTGCGGCCGACACGGCGAATGCCGGCGTGAGCAGGGTGCCCAGCGCCCGCGCGTAAGCGTCGTGCGAGAAGAGCTCCAGCGGCAGGCTCGCGCGCAGCAGCGTGGCCAGGCCGTTCAGTGCACCGTACAGAAAGATGAAGGCCCCCACTGCCGCGACCCACGACAGCCCGGCCAGCCCCAGCGCGAAGCACAGCGGCAGGCCGCAGCCGACGATGACGTTGAGCTTGACGGCGCTGGCCTGACGCGGCTGGAGCCACTCCAGTGTGCGGGCGCACACCTGACCAATGCCCCATAACGCCGCGAGCCCGACCGGCAGCCCTCGCGCGCCGAGCAGTGCCGTGAGATGGGCGGCCAGTCCCGACGACAGAATGGCAACCAGTGCCATGATCGCGCCATAGAGCAGCGCCGGGATCCAGGGCAGTGTCGCGCGTGGACTTTCGGACTCGTGCACTGCCCATGCGCGTGGCGGGGTGGCCGGCAGGCTGCGCAGCAGCGCCCAGGCAACGAGGCCGATCGCGGCGTATACGAATACGCCCGTGCGCCACCCCCATGTGTCGCCGAGCCAGTTGCCCAGCGGCCAGAAGACGGTCGTGGCCAGCCCGCCCATCAGCGTGATCTGCGTCATCGGCCGCCGGGCGGACGCGCCATGGATCGACGCGAGCGTCGCAAACGCCGCGTCGTACAGCGACAGACGCATGCCCACGCCCAGCAGGCACCACGCGGCGTAGAACCGGAACAGCGTCGTGCTTGTGGCGAGGACCACACAGCCCGCCGAGCAGATGAGCGTGCCGGCGCACATCACGCGGCGCCCGCCCAGGCGATCGAGCCATCGGCCGGAAAGCGGGGAGACCGCCGCCATGACGAGCATGGCCAGCGACGGACCGGCAAATACCCATGTCTGGGGCCAGCCGGAGGCACGCGCGATGCGCCACGCAAACGCGCCGGGCAAGTAAAAGCTCACACCCCAGTTGATCAGTTGCGCAAGGCCGAGAGTGATGACGGTGGGCATGGGGGAACCGGAGGCGCGCGGGAATGGAGAAATGCGGGAACGCGGCCTCGGGGCGAGGACACATTCTGCATGGTGCGCCGGTGCCATCCCTTGGTAAAGTCTTGGCATCTTATTCGTTTCATAAGGAAAACTTTGAGATGCGGCGCCTGAATCTGGACCAGCTTCACACCTTTGCCGAGGTGATCGACGCCGGGAGCTTTTCCGCCGCCGCCGCCCGGCTCGACTTGTCGCAGCCGGCCGTGAGCCTGCAAGTCCGGCAGTTGGAGCAGCGTCTCGGCGTGCGGCTCATCGAGCGTGTCGGCAAACGGCTCAAGCCGACGTCGGCGGGGCTGACGCTGCTGGAGCATGCCCGGCGCATCGACGCCGTGGTCGACGACGCCATGCAGGCGGTATCGAGCCACGCGCGCGGCGTGGCGGGCGAGGTGGCGATCGGCACTGGCGCGACGGCGTGCATTCATCTGCTGCCGCCCATGCTGCGGGCCATGCGCAAGCGTCACCCGAAACTCGACATTCGCGTGAGTACCGGCAACACCGACGGCGTGGTGAGCGCCGTGACGGAGAATCGGCTCGATATCGGGCTGGTCACGCTGCCCGCCGCCGGACGCAGCCTGCACATTACCCCGGTACTCGACGACGCGTTCGTGGCGATCGCCCCGGCCGGCGACGCCGACTGGGTCGACGAGGTCTCGCCCCAGACGCTGGCCGCCAGGCCGATGGTGGCGTTCGAGGCGGGCAGCAGCACGCGTGCGCTGATCGATGAATGGTTCCTGCGCCAAGGGTTGCGCGTGCGGCCCGTCATGGCGCTCGGAAGCATCGAGGCGATCAAGGAGATGGTGGCCGCGGGCCTGGGGTATAGCATCGTGCCGCGCATGTCCGTGAGTACGGCCCATTACCGACGTGGATTGCGTATATCGACGCTGAATCCGAGCCTTACGCGGACGTTGGCCATTGTTGTACGGCAGGACAAGCCGCTCACGCCGGGATTGCGAAAAGTCCTGTCGGCGCTGGAGGGATTGGGCGGCCCGGCATGATACCCAATGTGCTATTGATTCGCAGTCCACGAGAAATGTGATTGTTGTTTTATTGGGCAAAATTACTGCCCGCAAAAACCGAAGCTGGGACTACAATGCGCGGATATTGGCAATTCGCCGGCAATTATTGAGAACGTGCAATTCGCAATGCATCACAATATTCATCGATATGAGGGGCTGCTCGGAGCACGCTCGGTCGAGGCGCTGGACGCCGAGTTCCAGAAGCTGACGCATGCGCTGGGTTATGACGCGTTGTTCTATGCGCCTTTATTACCGAGGCGCGAAAGGGAGGCGGCGGCCTTTCAGATCGAAGACCAACGTATTACCGCGCAGGGAATGCCGAGCCGCCATATCTTCACGACGTTTCCGGCCTCGTGGATCGAGCGCTATCAAAGCGCGGGATACGCGGAAGTCGATCCGATTCTCGTCGCGGCGAACCTGTCGCCGCTGCCGATTCTTTGGCGCTCGTTTTTGCAGCAGAAACGACCGCATCCCATTTTCGCGGACGCACGTGCGCATGGCCTGAGTTGCGGCGTTTCCATCCCGATCTACGGGGCCGCCGGCGAGCGTGCGATCTTCAGCGCGGCGACAGCCCGGTCGCCCGAGGAGTCGGCGGAGCACGAGGCGCGCATGGTCGGCGAGATCTATTTGAGCGCGGTGTACTTCCATCAGGCGATCCAGCAATTGGACATGCAGTGGGTGGCCAGTCGCAGCACCGGCAAGCTCAGTCCGCGCGAGATCGAAAGCCTGTTGTGGGCCGCACGCGGCAAGACGGCATGGGAGATTGGCCTGATCCTGAAGATCTCGGAGCATACGGTCACGTTTCACATCAATAACGCCAAGCGCAAACTCGGGGCCGTCAATCGGCATCAGGCGATTGCCGCGGCGATCAGCAGCGGTTTGATTTCGCCCTGATTTGATCCCGATTCACCTCTGATTCGATTCCAGATTCGTCGCGGATTTTTCTCTGATTTCTTCGCGATTGCCCTATTCCCGTGAGCGTCATTTAACTCAGGCTCACGGGATTCCGATTCATTTGGATTCGCCTCGAATCTCTCGCGCGTGCCGTTTGAAGATTTCCGGTGACGGCGCAAAACATTCCGTGGTTTTTCAGGTACCCGATTCGCTCGGTCTTCGAGGGATCGTCGCGCTTTCGCGTCGTCCGGAAGACCGATTTCCAGACGGCGATGCGCCATTTTCGGGACATTTCGCATCCCGACCCGGTGGATTTCACGACTTTTCCGAAACAGTGTATTGCCGCTTTAGGGCTGGTTCATTACCTAGGGAAAACTATAATTTACTCATGGCGAAAACTGGTTGGTTGGCGGTTTTCGTGTCCATGAGCGACGTACTGACGATAAAAGGAGTTTTCCATGAAAAAGAACCTGTTGACTGCCGTCGCGCTGGTTGGCCTGACGATGGCTGCCGGCTCGACTTTCGCTGCCGAGCCGACGCAAACGAGCGGCGTGACGCGCGAACATGTGCGCGCCGAACTGCAAGCGGCACGTGAGTTGGGCCTCTCGCCGGTCACCGAATTCAATTTCCCGTACACCTACGAGCAATCCGTGCAGTTGCAAAAACTGACGGCCAAGATCGAGGCGCAGAATCAGGGCGCATCGCAGGCACCCGTTGCCGACTGAACGGCACGCGGAATCGCTTTCGCGGTGATCGGGCCAGTCCCGAATGCTCGTGAAGTGTTGGTCGTTCCCGCAGTCCCGCAGTCGCTGTTGCTTTTTTTTGCCGTTCCCGCAGTCCCTGGATTCGCCGCCGGCCCACCCGATTCACCGTTGAATCCCGCCCGAGCCGCGCGATTCCAGTTTTCGACGCTGTACCGCGTCACTGACCACAGCCCCGCCCGAGAACTCGTTCCCGACGGGGCTTGTGCATTTCTGGACTACTCCTTCGCCGCGGTCTTTGCAGGCTGTGCGCCGGCATTGGCGCTCGACTGCCATCCGCCGCCGAGCGCGAGGAACAGGTTCACCTGATCCATCGCCAACTGGGTTTCCGATGCCGCCAGGGCGGCTTGCGCGCTGGCGTGCGTGCGCTCGGCGTCGAGGCTGGTCAGGTATGGCGCGCGGCCGGCCTGATAGAGCTTGCGATTCTGGTCGGCTGCGGCGCGCGACTTGTCGCGGGCGTCGCGCAACGCGTCGTCGCGTTGCAGCTCCCGGGCGTAGGCCGAGAGCGAGGTTTGCGTCTCCTGCAATGCCTTGAGGACGACCCCGTCGAAGTGCGCGAGCGCGGCGTCCGCGCCGGCTTCCATGCCCTCGATATGCGATCGCACGCCGTTGGTCGGCAGCGACCACGTGATCATCGGGCCGATGGACCATTGTTCCGTGCGCGCCTGACCGAAGTGCTCCAGCATGCCGCTCGCGCCGACCGAGGCGCCGATCCTGATCGACGGATACAGATCCGCGGTAGCGACGCCTATCCTGGCCGTGGCCGATGCCAGTTCTCGCTCGGCCTGACGTACATCCGGACGGCGCTTGAGCAGTGCGGTACCGTCGCCGACCGGCAGCGGCTGGCTCAGTTGCGGGATGCGTCGGCATTGCGTGGCATTGGTGCCGAGCGTACCGGGCACTTTGCCTAGCATCACCGCGAGGCGGTAAGTCGCCGCATCGTGCTGTGCCTGGAAGCGTGGCAGCGTGGCACGCAGCATGTCGGCCTGCGCCTGGGCGCGCAGCAGATCCGTCGGCTGTTCCCGACCGGCGTCGACGAGCTTGCGCGTGATCGCCACGCTTTTTTCCTGCAGTGCCAACTGCTCGCGGGCGATGTCGTATTCGTGGTTGGCGGCGCATCCCTGCACGTAAGCGCGCACGGTCTCCGCGGCCACGCTCACGCGGGCGACGTCCAGCGCGGCCTGGCTGGCTTCGGCTGCCGCGAGGGCGGCCTCGTCGGCGCGCGCGAGCTTGCCGAAAAAGTCGATCTGATACGAGACGGACAAGGCCGCCGCCGCCAGATTGATGACCGGCAACTTTTCTTCCTGCAGGAAGCTCTCGCCCGAGAGCTGCGCGCGGGCCGCGTTGGCTTCCACGCCGCCCTGCGGCAGATTTTCCGATTCCACTTCGTGATACATGGCCACGGCGCGCCGCACGTTGGCGACGGCCACCCGTACCTTGGTGTTTGCCGCGAGCGCTTCCTTGACGAGGGCATCGAGCCGCGGGTCGTCGTAGAGACGCCACCAGTCGTCGGGTACGGCGCCGATCGAGACGGCGCGTTGCGTGCCGTCGACGAGCGGGCCGTTCGCTTCGGGCGAACGCATCGCCGAGGTCTCCGGCAGGTGGTAGTCGGGGCCGACGGTCGTGCAACCCGCCACCAGTGCCGCGGCCGCAGCCACCGCGCTCGTCAGCAATATCCGCGCACTCATTGACGGGCCCCCGTGCGGGCGCCAGCCAGCGTGGTGGCGGTGCCGTCGTTGCGCGCCGCCTTGCCCTCGGTCTTCGCGGTGCCGGTGCCTCCTTCCACGACGGTCACGGTCGCCGTGCGCCCGGCCACGAGGCGCATGTCGCCCGGGACGTCGTCGAGGGCAATGCGCACCGGGATGCGCTGCGCGAGGCGTACCCAGTTGAAGGTCGGGTTGATGTTGGGGAGCATCGACGCACCGCTCGTGCGGTCGCGGTCTTCGATGCCGGCGACGATGCTCTGCACGTGACCGTGCAGCACCTTGCGCTCGCCCATGAGGCGAATTTCCACGCGATCGCCGATGTGAATGCCGCGCATCTTGGTTTCTTCGAAATAGCCTTCGACGTGCAGCGAGTTGGCGTCGACCATCGACAGCACGGGGCGGCCGGTCGTGACGTAATCGCCCACGCGCGGCAGCCGGTCGTTCAGATAGCCGTCGGCTGGCGCGACCACACGCGTACGCTCGAGATTGAGCTTCGCGAGCCGCACCGCGGCTTCGGCCTGTGCCACGGCGGCTTCACCCGATTCGACCTTGGCCTGACCGGCCTCCACGACCTCCCTGGCCACGACTTCCGTCAACTGGTGGTTGCGTGCGTTTTCGCGGCGCGCCTGGGCAAGCGTGGCGCGTTTGGCGGCCGCATTCGCTTCGGCCTGTTGCAAGGCCAGCGTATAGCGGTCACGGTCGATCACGAACAGCAGGTCGCCGCGATGGACAGGCTGGTTGTCCTTGACTTCGACATCCGTGATCAGGCCGGAGACGTCGGGCGCCACCTGCACGATGTCGGCGCGGATGCGGCCGTCGCGGGTCCAGGGGGCGACCGTGTAGTAGTCCCACAGGTGCAGCAGCACGAAGATCGCAACGCAGGAAACTGCGAGCGTCAGAACGATGGGACCGAGAGAGCGAAGTTTCAGGTTCATGGATGGAAGGCGCGCGCGATGGCCACAATGCCGCCCAGCGCGATGATGTACACAGCAAGGTTGAATAACGAACGGTGCCAGACCAGCTTGTAGAAGCCGAGGCGCGCCAGTACGAAGCGAAGCGCGCCGGTCAGCACGAACGCCACGACCATCAGGGCCAGCAGCGTCGGCACGAACACGCCATAGATATCGATCTCTCCGCTCATTGAGCACTCCCTGGGCGTGGCGCCGGGAACAATGCGACGTGGATGTCCATGAGCGAGGCGCGCGCGCTGCGCGAGGCCTGGTCGCTGTGGGCCACCAACGAGCGCACCGCGCCCAGCAATTGGTCTCGCAGCGTGGTGTCGGGCTCGCTCACGTTGTCGTCGAGCCGCGCCTGATAAAAGCGCGCCACGTCGGTGAGCACGGCCTGTACGGCGTCGCGCTGCGATGGATTGAGGTGCGGCAGCTCGCGCTGCAGCGCGAGCGCCGAGAGTTCGACGCGCACTTCGGTAAAGCCGTCGCTCGACGTTTCGCTCTCGCTCGCGGCCAGGCGCGGCACGAGTTGTCCGAGACGATCGAGCAGACGGGCGCGCAGGCGACCGTGCTCCGCGACGGAGCGGCCCACCGCGTTTTTCGCGATGTCGCGCCAGCTCGAGTGAATCAGCCGTCGCATGGCCACGCGTGTGCCGAACGGCCGAGTCTGCAATGTCCAGAGCAACGCGAACAACACGCCCGCCAGACCGGCGACGTTGCCGTTGAGGAACCCCTGGAAGTCGGCGCTGTACCCGCCCTGGATGCCCACGAAGGTCGCGGTGTTCACCGCCACGAGCATCGCCACCATGGTAAAGCGCGGTTGCGGAATCAGCGTTCCCAGCAGGAGGAACGGCGGCGCGAACAGCGCGACCAGCAGGCCGAAGTCGTGGGCGTTCGTCAGGATGAAGAACACGTACACCGCGGCGAACACCACGCACACGGCCGTCGCCCAGAAGAACGAGCGGATGAACGGTGCGGGCTCGTCCATCGCGGCGAAGAAGCAGCAGGCCACCGCACCGAGCGAAACGGCGGCGGCGCCGTCGTTCCAGCCCGTGTAGATCCACGCCATGCCCATGAGAAAGGTGCACAGCGCGGCGGAAATCGTCGAGAACAGCAACAGGCCGTGGTCGTAATGCCGCGCGCCGCCGAGTTCCCAGTGCTGGAAGGCGGGCGTCCACGGAGCGGCGGCGCCCGTGGCTTCGGCGGTATCGCGTTGGCCGAAGCGGCGTTGCAGCGTGGCGCAATCCTGCCAGAGCTGAACGAGCGAGCGCAGACGGTCCTCAGTGGCCGAGACCAGCGCGCCGTACCAGTCCGACGCCTCGCCCGCGGACCTCGCCGGGCTGAGCAGGTGCGCAGGCGCCGGCGACGGCGCGCCCAGGCGCAACCACGCCACGACGTCGGCCATCTTGGCTTCGAGCGCTTGCGGCGCGCCTTGCGGATGCTGCCGCAGTGCATGCACGAGCGACGCCACGGTCGAGAGCACCGGCATCATCATCGTCATGCGTCCACGCAGCTCCTGTGCGTCGCGAACGCGCTCGGACGTGTCGGCGTCGTACGAGAGCTGGCCGATCAACTGGTCGAGCGCCAGAATGTCGGCCGCCATGCGGTGGCGACTCATGTGGCGGGTGGCCTTGCCGTCGGGGTCGCCCGAAAGCATGTCCGTGGTCCAGCGGGCGGCGTCGGTCAGCCAGCGCGCGGAGCGATCGTGCAATACCTTGGCCACGCTCGTGGGCAGCACGACCGCGCCGACCACGCTCGCGCAGATGATGCCGAGAATGATCTCTTCGGCGCGCGCCACGGCGATGTCGAAGATACCGCTCGGGGTGCTCACGGCGGGCAGGGCGATCAGCGGCAGCGTGTACGACGCGAGCAGGAACACGTAGCTGCGCGGCGAGCGGTGGAGCAGCGAAATGTAAAGCAGCGTGCCGGTCCACAGGCCGACGGCTGCCATTAGCAGCTCAGGCGTGTTGACAAGCGAGGGAACGAAAACAATGGCCGCGGCAGCGCCGAGCAGCGTGCCGAGCACGCGATACAGCGCCTTGGAGCGCGTGGCGCCCGTGAGCGGGTGCGAGACGATATAGACCGTGGCCATCGCCCAATAGGGGCGCGGCAGTCCCAGCGCAAGCGCGATGTAAAGCGCCAGCATCGAGGCGCCGAACGCCTTGATCGAGAAAATCCAGTCGCGTGAAGAGGGCCAATTGAGCACGGTTTACTTCTTTGGGGGCTCCATGGCGAGGATCGACCCGTGGGGTCCCGCCGCGCTGGAGAGAGCTTCGAACACGCGCAACACCGCCTCGAAATCCTCGCGCGGAATGTTCGCAAACACCTTCGCGCGCAACTGGCTGAGTTCGATTTCGAGCTTTTCGGCGAGCGCCTCGCCGGCCTGCGTCAGTCGCAGCGCATTGGCGCGGCGGTCGCTGACGTCGACTTCGCGCAGCACCAACCCGGCCGCGCACAGTTGGTCGAGCAGCCGCACCAACGATGCGCCTTCGAGACCGACGTATTCGGCGAGCTCGACCTGACGCACCCCCTGGCCGAGCCGGCGGATGAACAGCAACGGGCCCGCGCTCGCCGCGGAAATCCCGTATTCGACGATCGCGCCCTGCGACAACTGGCGCCACTGCTTGCCTGCCAGCAGCAGATGGCTGGTGAAGACAAAACGGAGCGATTCTAGGGAGGTCATGGCGAAAGATTATATGTTAACTAATAATTAGGATGCTAGTTAATGGCGCATTGCGCCAGACGGCGGAGTCGTTGGAAAGCGAGGCGGGGCCTGGGTTTGCAGGAATTGAGAAACCACGTGTGCGTTGGGGGCGAGGCATGATTCCGGCCCGTGCGCGCCGGTTTTATTTTTGAGGGTCGGCGCGTCACGTCCCGAAATCGGACGCTGCCTCGCTAGCGTTCATCTGCGTCTTCGTCTTCTTCGTCGGGCGTCGCCGAGGCATCCGCCGAGCCCGTGGGACCCGCCGCCTCGTCGATGCGCTTCATGTTCTCGAGCAGTTTGAGGAGGTAGTGAAGTGTGTGCGTCATGTCGCCGGTCGAGAACTCGTCGAGCGCCTGGCCGTAGTAGCCGTGAATGCGCGGCACGGCTTCGCGGTGCCATACCTTGTGCCCCCGCTCGGTCATGGTCACGCGCCGCGAGCGGCGGTCTCGTCCGTCCGGGGTGCTCACGACATGTCCGTCGCGCTCCATGCGGCTGATCAGGCCGGACAGATTCTGACGGCTCACCATCAGGTACCGCGCAAGCTCCCCCACGCTCATGCCATCGGGGACCTCTGGACGCGACAGTGCGCCGAGCACCGCCCATTGCTGCGTCGTCAGCCCCAGGCTTTCAACGGCACGGGTACCGGTTTTATGCAACATATTGGCGCATTGATATAACCGGAAGAACAACCGGTTAGCCAATTCCATTCGTGTGATTTCCAGATTCTTATTAGGGTATTCCATATCATTGTCTCCGCTTTCTCACGCTTGCGCATCACCGACGTCGTGACTAGTATACGTCAATATATTGACGTAATTTGATCGGCGGGCCGGGATCTGCGAGATGACCAAGGATACCGCGCCCCGCCAGCACTCTGGAGGCGAGACATGCAGCGGTTCGAAGGCAAGACCGTCATCGTGACGGGCGGCGGGGGCGGGATCGGCGGGGCAACGTGCCGGCGACTCGGGCGCGAGGGGGCGGCCGTGGCGGTGTTCGACCGCGATCGCGCCGCCGCCGAACGGGTCGCGGGCGACATCGTGGCAGCCGGCGGACGCGCGCGGGCATTTGCCTGCGACATCACGTTGCGCGAACAGGTGGATGCGGCCGTCGCCGCCGCGTCGTCCGCATTGGGTCCCGTCGACGTGCTCGTCAACAACGCCGGGTGGGACATCTTCAAGCCGTTCACCAAGACGACGCCGCCGGAGTGGGAGCGCCTGATCGCCATCAATCTCGTGGGCGCCCTGCACATGCACCATGCGGTGCTGCCGCAGATGGTGGAGCGCCGCGGTGGCCGGATCGTGAACATCGCCTCTGACGCCGCGCGCGCCGGATCGTCGGGCGAAGCCGTGTATGCGGCATGCAAGGGGGGGCTGGTGGCGTTCTCGAAGACGCTCGCCCGCGAGCATGCCCGTCACGGGATCACCGTCAACGTCGTCTGTCCGGGGCCGACCGATACGGCCCTCTTCGCCGACTACAAGGAAGGCGCGGGCAATCCTGAGAAGTTGGTCGAAGCGTTCACGCGGGCGATTCCGCTCGGGCGCATCGGCCAGCCGGAGGATCTTCCGGGGGCGATCGCGTTCTTCGCGAGCGACGACGCCGCGTTCGTCACGGGCCAGGTGCTCAGTGTGTCCGGCGGCCTGACGATGAACGGCTGACGCGCCCCTGCCCGGGGTATTGGACCGACGCTCGACCGACATTCGAACGACTTACCGGCGATCGCTGGACGATCACACGACGATTGCCCGGCGACATGCCATCGACATCAGGATCGCCACGCGCGAAGGCGCATGGCGGCAAGGAGCGAGACGATGCAGTACGAAGATATTCTGTATGAAGTGCGCAACGGCGCGGCCTGGATCACGATCAACCGTCCCGAGAAGATGAACGCTTTTCGCGGGCGCACCTGCGACGAACTGATTCACGCGATCAACCGGGCGGGTTACGACCGCGAGATCGCGAGCATCGTGCTGGCAGGGGCGGGTGACAAGGCGTTTTGCACCGGCGGCGATCAATCGGCGCACGAAGGTCAGTACGACGGACGCGGCACCATCGGCCTGCCGATGGAGGAGTTGCACAACGCGATTCGCGATGTGCCGAAGCCGGTCATCGCGCGCGTGCAAGGCTATGCCATCGGGGGCGGCAATGTGATCTGCACGCTATGTGATTTCACGATCGCGTCGGAGCGGGCGGTATTCGGTCAGGTCGGCCCCAAGGTCGGGTCGGTCGACCCTGGTTTCGGCACGGCATTTCTCGCCCGTGTGGTCGGCGAGAAGAAGGCGCGCGAGATCTGGTATCTGTGCCGCCGCTATCCGGCCGGCGAGGCGCTGGCGATGGGCCTGGTGAACACTGTCGTGCCCCACGATCGGCTCGACGCCGAGGTGCAGAAGTGGTGCGACGAGATTCTCGAGCGCAGCCCGACGGCCATCGCGATCGCAAAGCGCTCGTTCAACATGGACACCGCGCAGCAGGCCGGCATTGCGGGCATGGGCATGTACGCCCTCAAACTCTATTACGAGACGGAAGAGTCGCGCGAAGGCGTGCGCGCGTTCCAGGAAAAGCGCAAACCCGACTTCCGCAAATTCGCTAAGTGAGCGAGGCAGACGCGATGCACAATCCGTATCTCGACGACGATCTCGTCGCGCTGGCCGAGCACACGCAGCGTTTCGCGCAGGCGCGCATCGCGCCCGGTTTTCTCGAACGCGACCGCACCCGTGTGCTCGACCGCGCCATCATGCGCGAGATGGGCGAGCTTGGCCTGATCGCACCGGAACTGCCAGAAGCGTACGGCGGGCAGGGCATGGGGCGGCTCGCCGCGGGGGTGATTCACGAAGCCGTCGCCCGTGCCGACCTCAGTCTGTCGTACATCAATCTCCTGGCGTCGCTCAATGGCCAGATTCTCGCCGAGCACGGACAACCGGAGATCGTGGCGCCCTGGCTTCACAAGCTCACCCGCGGACAGACGCTGCTTGCCATCGCCCTCACGGAGCCGCGCGGCGGCTCGGACGCCGCCAACCTGCGCATGCGCGCCGAGTTCGACGGCACCCACTATGTGCTCAACGGCGAGAAGACGTCCATCTCCGCGGCCGATCAGGCCGATGCCGCCGTGGTCTTCGCGCGCACGGGCGATGTGGCATCGGGTGCTCGCGGTATTTCCGCGTTTCTCGTGCCGCTCGATTTGCCGGGCGTGACGCGCCAGCGGTTCGATTGCCACGGACAGCGCGCCATCGGGCGCGGCGCGCTGTTCTTCGAGAACGTGAAAGTGCCCGCCGACCATGTGCTCGGCGCGCCCGGCGAGGGCTTCGTGCAGGTGATGCAGGGCTTCGACTTCTCGCGTGCGCTCATTGGCCTGCAGGTGCTGGCCGTCGCGCGGGCCGCGCTCGAGGAGACATGGGAGTACGTCGCGCAGCGTGAAGCGTTCGGCAAACCGCTCTCGGCCTTCCAGGGGGTGTCGCATCCGCTGGCGGACTTCGATACGCAGGTCGAGGCGGCGCGTCTGCTGTGCCTGCAGACGTTGTGGCTCAAGGATCGTGGCCTGCCACACAGCGCCGAGGCCGCGATGTGCAAGTGGTGGGGGCCGAAGCTCGCCTACGACACGATCCATCAGTGCCTGCTCATGTTCGGACACGGCGGCTACGACCGGGGGATGATGGAGCAACGGTTGCGCGACGTGCTCGGCTTTCAGATCGGCGACGGTACCGCGCAGATCATGAAGACGATCATCGCCCGGACACGCGCGGGCCGGCAGGCGGTGCCCGTCTGAGGGCGCGAGCGGCCGGTTGCCGCTCGTTGCCAGTCGTCGCCAGTCGTTGCAGCGACGGCGCGGTACGACAGCAGATGCAGGACAGGCAGGCGCAAGACCATAACAACGTGAGCGTTGCGACAGCACAGGAGACGATGCGATGGAATTCGATGCGGTGTTGCTTCCGCCGAGGCGAGAGCAGAGCTTGGCGCGCGGCTGGTGGCCCGAGCGGACGATCAACGATGCGCTCGAGACGGCGCTCGCGGCCTCGCCGGACAAAGTGGCGCTCACGGCTGTCTCGACGGCCAACGGCGAAACGACGCAACTGACCTATGCCGCGCTTGCCGACGCAGCCGAGCGTCTGGCGCTCGGCCTGTGGCGACGGGGCGTGCGGCGCGGCGACGTCGTTGCCTGCCAGTTGCCCAACGGCTGGCCGTTCGCGGTGACCTACCTCGCCTGTGCCCGCATCGGCGCCGTACTCAACCCGCTCATGCATATCTTTCGCGAGCGCGAGCTTTCGTTCATGCTGCGTCACGGCGAAGCGAAGGTGTTCATCGTGCCGCATATGTTCCGAGGCTTCGATCATGCCGCCGTGGCGCGTGCGCTGCAGGCCGACCTGCCGGCGCTGGCACACGTGATCGTGGTCGGGGACGCCGCCTCGCCCGATGGCTTCGATGCCGTGCTCATGGCTGGCGAGCCCGCGGCCACCGACGACGAGCGCGACCGGATGCAAGCTTCGCGCGCGCGGCCCGACGACGTGATGCAACTGATGTACACGTCGGGCACCACGGGCGAGCCCAAGGGGGTGATGCACAGCGCGAACACGACGTTCTCGAACATCGGGGCCTATGCAGAGCGCATGCGGCTCGGCCGCGATGACGTCGTGCTGATGGGCTCGCCGCTCGCGCACCAGACCGGCTTCATGTACGGCCTGATGATGCCGATCCTGCTCGGGGCCAGCGCCGTCATGCTCGACGTGTGGGACCCCGCCACCGCGGTCCGCCTGATCCGCACGTATGGCGTGACGTTCACGATGGCGTCGACGCCGTTTCTTGCCGACCTGACGAAGGCGGTCGCGGCCAGTGGCGACACGGTGCCGACGCTGCGGGCGTTTCTCTGCGCGGGCGCGCCGATTCCCGGCCCGGTGGTCGAGCAGGCGCGCAAGGTGCTCGGTGCGAAGATCGTGTCGGCATGGGGCATGACGGAAAACGGGGCGGTCACGCTCACGCGCCTGGAGGATGACGACACGCGGGCGTCGACCACGGACGGCTGCCCGCTGCCGGGCGTGGAACTGCGTGTGGTCGATGCACAGGGGCGGGAGTTGCCGCAGGGCGAGACCGGACGTTTGCTGGTGCGTTCGTGTTCGAACTTCGGCGGGTATCTGAAACGCCCGCAGTGGAACGGCACCGACGCCGAGGGCTGGTTCGACACCGGTGACATGGCATGGCTCGATCCCACCGGCTACGTGCGCATCGCGGGGCGCAGCAAGGACGTGATCATCCGGGGCGGCGAGAACATTCCGGTCGTCGAGATCGAGGCGCTGCTCTACCGGCACCCGGCGGTGGCGACGGTGGCCATCGTCGCCTATCCGGACGAGCGCCTCGGCGAGCGCGCGTGCGCAGTGGTGGTGCCGCGCCCGGGGCAGTCGATCGACTTGCCGGCGATCACCGATTTCCTGGCGTCGCACAAGGTCGCGCGACAATACTGGCCCGAACGGATCGAAGTGCGCGACACGCTGCCGACGACGCCCACGGGTAAGATACAGAAATTCAAATTGCGCGAGATGCTGCACACGGGCGCGTGAGGACGCGTGAGGACGCGTGAGGACGCGCGCGGGCGCAGGCGCTGCATTCTTCAAGGATCGAAGGTCGATGACATCGAAAGGACTGGATAGCGAATCGTTCGAGCTGCTGCTCGCCGCCGTGCAACGTTTCATTCGGGAGCGGCTGGTGCCGGCCGAGAACGATGTGGAGGAGCGCGACGAAGTGCCCGCCGCGATCGTCGACGAAATGAAGGCGATGGGCCTTTTCGGCCTGTCGATCCCGGAGGAATTCGGTGGCATTGGCCTGTCGATGGCGCAGGAGGTGCGCGTGGCCTACGAATTCGGGCAGACGTCGCTGGCGTTTCGCTCGGTCTTCGGCACCAACGTGGGCATCGGTTCGCAGGGCATTCTGATGGACGGCACCGATGCGCAAAAGCATGAGCTGCTGCCTCGCGTGGCCAGCGGCGAGCTGATCATGTCATTCGCGTTGACCGAGCCGGATGCCGGTTCCGATCCGGCCGCGCTCAAGACGCGCGCCGTGCTCGATGGCGACACCTATGTGATCGATGGCGTGAAGCGCTTCATCACCAATGCGCCCCGCGCCGGAGCGTTCACGCTCATGGCCCGCACCGGCGGCGAGGGCGCGGGCGGCATCTCGGCGTTCATCGTGCCGGCCGACACGCCAGGGCTCTCGCTGGGCAGGCCCGACAAGAAGATGGGACAGCGCGGCACGAAGACCTGCGATGTGGTGCTGCAGGGCGCGCGCGTGCCCGCGACGAACATCATCGGGGGCGAGGCGGGCAAGGGATTCAAGACGGCCATGAAGGTGCTCGACCGGGGCCGTCTGCACGTGGCGGCGCTCGCCTGCGGCATGGCGCAGCGCATTCTTGACGAATCGGTCGCGTATGCGCGCGAGCGCAAGCAGTTCGGCCAGCGCATCGGCGATTTCCAGTTGGTGCAGGCAATGCTCGCCGACAGCCAGGCCGAGTTGTATGCCGGTTGGTCGATGGTGCAGGACTGTGCCCTGCGATACGACGCCAAACCCGCAGGCATGCGCGACGCCGACGTCAGCACGCGGGCGTCGTGCGCCAAGCTCTTCTGCACGGAAATGGTGGGGCGCGTGGCCGACCGGGGCGTGCAGGTCCACGGCGGCGCGGGCTACATCAACGAGTACAAGGTCGAGCGCTTCTATCGCGACGTACGTTTGCTGCGTCTTTACGAAGGCACGACGCAGATTCAGCAGTTGATCATCGGTCGCGCCCTGATGCAGGACGACTGATCGGCCCCCCCGCCCCTGTGCCGAACGGCGGCGCGCGCCTGCCTCATCGTGGTGCGCGTACGCCGGGCTCCGCAGCGCGTTGCACTGCTGCGGTGCAGCAGATTTCGCACGCCTTTCGGGTATTTCCCATAGACAATTCTCCTGTTCTGCCTTGTCCTGCAACGCGCTACGTGGGATCGGTCATCGCCTGGCACGCTTGTTGCGTTAGCGTCTAGGCCAGCGGCAAAGGCGTCGCAGGCAACGAATTCCGGTGCGACGTCAGGCGGGTCAGCTTGCGACGCACCCACAGGACAACGGCGTCCCTCCGTGCTGCGGCACGGTCGGACGCCGTTTTGTTTTTCGGGCGCTGCAAGCGCAGCAACAGGAGAAGACAGCATGCGCAAACCTCGTCTGGTCGTCATCGGCAACGGCATGGCCGGCATTCGTACGCTCGAGGAACTGCTCGAGATCGCACCGAACCAGTACGACATCACGGTGTTCGGCGCCGAGCCCCATCCGAATTACAACCGCATCCTGCTCTCGCCCGTGCTTGCGGGCGAGCAGTCGTTTGCCGACATCGTGCTTAATCCGCTCGACTGGTATGCGCAAAAGGGCATTACGCTGCATCTGGGCAAGGAGGTCACGCAGATCGACCGCCCGCGGCGCGTGGTGCGCTGCGCGGACGGCACCGAAGCCCCTTACGACCGACTGCTGATCGCGACCGGCTCCAGCCCGTTCATCCTGCCGGTGCCGGGCAAGGATCTGGCGGGCGTGATCAGCTATCGCGATATTCGCGACACGGAGACCATGATCGAGACCGCGCGCGTGAAGCGCCATGCGGTCGTGATCGGCGGCGGCCTGCTCGGCCTCGAGGCGGCCAACGGCCTGAAGTTGCGCGGCATGGACGTGACGGTCGTGCATCTGGCCGACACACTGCTCGAGCGCCAGCTCGACACCACGGCGGGCAAGCTGTTGCAGCAATCGCTCGAAGCCCGGGGCCTCGCGTTCCGGCTCTCGCACCAGACATCGGCCATTCTCGGTGACGACAACGGCCGCGTGCGTGCCGTGCAATTCGCGAACGGCGACGAAATCCCGGCCGATCTCGTGGTGATGGCCGCCGGCATCCGACCGAATACCTCGCTGGCCGAAGCGGCAGGGCTTTACTGCTCGCGCGGCATTGTCGTGTCCGACACGCTGCAAACCTACGATCCGCGCATCTACGCCGTGGGCGAATGCGTGAGCCACCGAGGCGTGGCGTATGGTCTCGTCGCGCCGTTGTTCGAACAGGCCAAGGTGTGCGCGAATCACCTCGCGCTCATGGGCATCGGCAGCTATCGCGGCTCGGTGATGTCGACCAAGCTCAAGGTCACCGGCATCGATCTGTTCTCGGCGGGCGACTTCCTGGGCGGCGAAGGCACGGAGGAGATCGTGCTCTCGGACCCGGCGAGCGGCGTGTACAAAAAGCTCGTGATCCGCGACGACAAGCTGGTGGGGGCATGCCTGTATGGCGACACCGCCGACGGCGCCTGGTACTTCAAGCTGCTGCGCGAAGGCCGCGCGCTGGGCGAGTTGCGCGAGCGCATCATGTTCGGCGAATCGAGCGTGGGCGACGTCGGTACGCAGGGACAGAATCGCGCGTCGGCCATGGCGGACACCGACGAGGTCTGCGGCTGCAATGGCGTGTGCAAGGGCACCATCGTCAAGGCCATCACCGAGAAGGGGCTCTTCACGCTCGACGAAGTGAAGAAGCACACCAAGGCGGCCAGTTCGTGCGGCTCTTGCGCCGGGCTGTGCGAGCAGATCCTGATGAGCACGCTGGGGTCGACCTACGATGCGGCGCCCAAGGAGAAGGCCGTGTGCGGCTGCACGGACCTCTCGCATGCCGACGTGCGCCGCGCCGTGCGCGAGCACCGGCTCACCACGCATCGCGCCGCCTTCGATTTTCTCGAATGGCGCACGCCGAACGGGTGCGCCACATGCCGCCCGGCACTGAACTATTACATGCTGAGTACGTGGCCGAAGGAGGCCGTCGACGATCCGCAAAGCCGTTTCGTGAACGAGCGCGTGCACGCCAATATCCAGAAGGACAACACCTTCTCGGTCGTGCCGCAGATGAAGGGTGGCGTGACGAACCCCGGCGAGCTGCGTCGCATTGCCGACGTGGCGGACAAGTACCGGATTCCGATGGTCAAGGTCACCGGCGGCCAGCGCATCGATCTGCTCGGCGTGAAGAAGGAAGACCTCGTCAATGTCTGGCGCGATCTTGGCATGCCGTCGGGGCACGCCTACGGCAAGTCGATCCGCACGGTGAAGACGTGCGTGGGCAGCGAGTTCTGCCGCTTCGGCACGCAGAACAGCACGCAGATGGGGATCGATCTGGAGACGATGCTCGCGAACATGTGGTCGCCCCACAAGGTGAAGCTGGCGGTATCGGGCTGTCCGCGCAACTGCGCCGAGGCGGGCATCAAGGATGTGGGCGTGATTGCCGTCGATTCGGGATGGGAACTCTACGTGGGCGGCAACGGCGGTATCAAGACCGAAGTCGCGCAATTCCTCGTCAAGGTGAAGACGGCCGAGGAGGTCAAGGAGTACACCGGAGCGTTCCTCCAGCTCTACCGCGAGGAGGCGTATTACCTCGACCGCACCGTGCACTACCTCGCGCGCGTTGGACTCGACTACGTGAAGCAACGCGTGGTGAACGATGCGGCCAACCGCCGTGCACTCTACGAGCGCTTGCTGTTCGCGCTCGACGGTCTGCCCGATCCTTGGAAGGCCCGCATCGACGGTGCGCAGGCTAACGAATATCGACCGCTCGCGGCGCAGGGCGCGCGATCGGAAACCGAACCGGCGACGGTCTGAGGAGACTTCCATGACGCAATCCCGAACGATCTGGCTGCATGTGTGCGACATGGGCGCGATTCCGCGCCTCGGTACGCGGGTGCTCTCGCACGAGAGCGGCGATATCGCCCTGTTTCGCACCGAGAGCGACAAGGTGTTCGCACTGCGCGACCGTTGTCCGCACAAGGGCGGGGCGCTCTCCCAGGGCATCGTGCACGGCGAGAAGGTGACGTGCCCGTTGCATGCCTGGAACATCGATCTGACCACCGGAGAAGCCTGCGCCCCCGACGTGGGCTGCGCACAGCGCTTTGCCGTGCGCGTCGAGGCGGGCGAAGTGTATGTGTCGCTCGACGCGCAGGCCGGCGGGGCCGCCGAAGCAACGGCGCTTGCCGCCGTCGTCTGAAGCCGCTGTCCCTGTTCGCGCCGTCTGCGCGCTCGTCGCACGAATTCCGGAGTCCTCATGACAACCCTCACGCAAACCACCTGCTGCTATTGCGGCGTCGGTTGCGGCATGCTCGTCGAGAGCGATGGTGCGCGCATCGTCGGGGTGCGGGGCGACCCCTCGCATCCGGCCAATCACGGACGGCTGTGCAGTAAGGGCATGACCTTGCCGCTCACCGCCAGTTCGCTCGCCGGGCGCGTGCTCACGCCGGAGTTGCGCGCGACGCGCGACGCCGCTCGCGCGCCCACCTCGTGGGACGACGCGCTGGCGACCGTGGCGTCGCGCTTCGCCGACGTCATTCGTCGTCACGGTCCGCACGCCGTGGCGTTCTATGTCTCGGGCCAGTTGCTCACCGAGGATTACTACGTCTTCAACAAACTGGCCAAGGGGCTGGTGCGTACCAACAACATCGATACGAACTCGCGCCTGTGCATGTCGAGCGCGGTGAGTGCCTACAAGATGGCGTTCGGCGCCGACGGCCCGCCAACGTGCTACGACGATCTGGAAGCTGCGCGGACCGTGCTTTTCGCGGGCAGCAACATGGCGTATGCGCATCCGGTGCTGTTTCGCCGCCTGGAGGCGGCCAAGGCGGCCGACCCGTCGATTCGCTGGATCGTGGTGGACCCGCGCCGCACCGACACCGCGTCGATGGCCGATCTGCACCTGCCCATCGTGCCGGGCACCGACGTGGCGCTGTTTCACGGCATGCTGCATCACCTCATCTGGGAGGGACGCGTGGATCGCGCGTTCGTCGACGCGCATACCGAGGGATTCGAGGCGCTCAAGCAGGTGCTGCGCGCCTATCCGCCGCAACTGGCGGCCGACATCTGCGGCATCGAGGAAGCCGCGCTGCGGCAGGCGGCGGACTGGTTCGGCGAGAGCCCGGCTGCGCTCTCGCTTTATTGCATGGGGCTAAATCAGTCGAGTCACGGCACCGAGAAGAACCTCGCGCTCATTCATCTGCATCTGGCGACAGGGCAGATCGGGCGCGCGGGCGCCGGGCCGTTCTCGCTCACCGGCCAGCCCAACGCCATGGGCGGGCGTGAAGTCGGCGGTCTGGCCACGATGCTCGCCGCACATCGCGAGATCGGCAACGCCGCGCATCGCGCCGAGCTGGAGCGGCTTTGGGGCGTGCAGGGATTGTCGGACACACCGGGACTGCCGGCCGTCGAGATGTTCGACGCGGTGCGCGACGGACGCATCAAGGCGATCTGGATCGCCTGCACGAACCCCGTGCATTCGATGCCCGACAGCGCTCGCGTGCGCGACGCGCTCGCGGCGGCGGAGTTCGTCGTGGTGCAGGACGCCTTTCATCAGACCGACACCGTGCCTTATGCCGACGTGCTGTTGCCCGCCAGCACCTGGGGCGAGAAGGCCGGCACGGTCACGAATTCGGAGCGCCGCATCTCGCGCGTTCGCGCCGCCGTGCCGGCGCCCGGCTCGGCGCGGGCGGACTGGTGGATCGCCAGCGAAGTCGCCCGTCGCCTCGCGCCGGCACTCGGCGTGAGTGCCGAACCGTTCACGTTCGCGTCGACGCAGGAAATCTTCGACGAGCATCGCGCACTCACCGTGGGGCGTGATCTCGACATCGGGGGGCTGGACTACGCACGGCTCGAACGGCAGGGGCCGCAGCAGTGGCCGTTTCCGGCAGGCGCCGAGCGCGGCGCCGCGCGGCGCTATGAGGACGGCGTGTTTGCCACCGCCGACGGGCGGGCGCGGTTTCACGCGTTCGACTATCGGCCGGTGGCCGAGCCGATCAATGCACGCTACCCGCTGCGGCTCATCACCGGGCGCCTGCGCGATCAGTGGCACGGCATGAGCCGGACCGGGCGCGCCGGTGCGCTGTTCGAGCATGCGCCGGAGCCCACGCTCACGATGCATCCTGCCGACGCGGCGCGTCGCGGCCTGCGCGCGGGCGATCACGTGCGGCTGGCGAGTCGGCGCGGCGAGCGGGTGCTGGTACTGGCCGTGAGCGATGACGTGAGCTCGGGTACCGTGTTCGTACCGATGCACTGGAGCGCCCAGTTCCTCGGCGGCGGGGGCGTGAACGACACGACGCTCGGCAGCGTCGACAACTATTCGAAGCAGCCGGAACTCAAGCACGCCGCCGTGCGCGTCGATCCGCTGGCGCTGCCGTGGCGCGTGGCGGCGGTGCGCCGTGGCGACGCGCTGGAACTTCACGCGGCGGTGCAGCCGTTGCTGGCCGCGCGACGGTTTGCTACGGTGCGTCTTGAGGGCGACGACCGGATCGTCGTTGTCGCCGCCGACGAGCAGCCCGACGCCGATTGGCTCGAACAGTTGCACACGGCGCTCGCGTTGCCGCGCGACGCGTCGTTGCTGGAATACCGCGACGTGCGTCGCGCGATGACCAAGCGCGTGGCCTGGCGCGACACGTGGATCGATGGCGTGCTGGTCGCGGGCACCGAAGCGGACGTGACGGCATCGACGTCGTTGCTCGCAAGGGTTGGCGACAGCGAGCCGTGGCCCCGGGCGCGTCATGCCGTGTTCGTGGGGGACAGCGGACCGGCCGCACCGAGGGATCGCACCGTGTGCCAATGTCAGGCGGTGAGCGCGTCGCGGATCGATGCCGCGATCGTGGCAGGTGCGGACGTGGCCCAGCTCAAGGCGACACTCGGCTGCGGCACCGTATGCGGCTCGTGCGTGCCGGAGTTGCAGCGCATGTGCGCCGCGCGCGGCCGGGCAACGTCGATGTCGACGAACGCGGCATGAGCCGGCCCGCGTGTCCGGTGGCGCGATTCACGCCCGTTGTCACGCCGGCGACCCCTGCGGTGACGTCGGGCGAAAGACAGACCATGGAAGGATTGAGGGAGAACGATCATGAAGCTCGGCAAGGTGACCTTGGTGAGCGCCGGACCTGGCGCGCTGGATTTGCTCACGCTGCGCGCCGCGCGCGTGCTCGGGGAGGCCGATGTGCTGCTCGTCGACGATCTGGCCAATCCGGAGATCGCCACGCTCGCGCCGCGGGCGCGCGTGATTGCGGTGGGCAAGCGCGGCGGTTGCCGCTCGACACCGCAAGCGTTCATCGAACGCCTCATGTGCCGCATGGCTCGTCGCGGCGCGCATGTGGTGCGCGTCAAGGGCGGCGACGCATTGATGTTCGGACGTGCGGGCGAGGAATTGGCGGCATTGCGGCATGCGGGCGTGCCGGTGGAGATCGTCAACGGCGTGTCGTCGGCCTTCGCCGCTGCGGCGGGGCTGGGCATGTCGCTCACGCACCGCGATCACTGCGCGGGCGTGACGTTCGTTACCGCGCACCGGCAGGACGGCAGTGCCCCGAACTGGGCCGCGTTGGCGGCCACCGGCACGACGCTGGCGATCTACATGGGCGTGACGCGGATCGAGGCGCTGACCGCCACGTTGATGGAACACCTCGCGCCGACGACGCCCGCGGCCGCGGTGCAATGGGCGGGCACGCCGCAGGAGCGGCGGCTCGTCACGTCGCTGGGGCGGCTCGCGGCCGACGTGCGCGCCTCGGGATTCGCCAGTCCGGCCATTCTGCTCGTGGGCGGCGCGGTGAGCGAGGCGGTCGTGACGGCCGATGACGCGCAGCGCGCCGGCCCGACCGTCCGGACAGACCGGGACCATGCCGCTCGTCGTGCGGCGCGGGCAGCCGACCTGGCCGTGGCGGCGTGACCATGCTGCGTGTGTTGCTCGTTACCGATACCGACAAGCCGATCGGCGAATTGCGCGCGGCGCTCGCGCGGCTCGGCTGCGAGATGCTGGCCGAAGTCGCCAAGCCGCAGGCGTTGCCGCGCGTGGTCGAGAGCGAGCGTCCGGACGTGGTCATCATCGATACCGAGTCGCCGTCTCGCGACACGCTGGAGCAACTGGCCGTGATGAATGCCGAAGCGCCGCGCCCGGTGTTGATGTTCGCGGCCGACGGCAATCAGTCGCTCATTCGCGCGGCGGTCGATGCCGGGGTGACGGCGTATTCGGTCGAAGGACTGGCCGCCGAGCGCCTGGCGCCCATCCTCGAGGTCGCGCTTGCGCGCTTCGCGCATGAGGAGAAGCTGCGCGCCCGGCTGGCCAAGGCCGAGAGCGAACTGGCCGACCGCAAGCTGATCGACCGCGCCAAGCGTCTGCTCATGGACCGGCGCAGGATTTCCGAGCAGGAGGCTTACGCCATTCTGCGCAAACGGGCGATGGATCAGGGCGAGAAGCTCGTCGAGGTGGCGCGCCAGCTCGTCTCGATCGCCGAATTACTGGGGTAGACACTACGCATGTCGACGTCATCATGGTTGGCCAGCGCCGCGCAGGCACCGGACGGTGTGCCGGAGAAGCGTCATTTGCGCGTGGGTTTCGTCGCCCTCTCCGACGCCGCGCCGCTGGTCGTGGCAAAGCGTCTCGAACTGGGACATGAACACGGACTGACGCTGGAGTTGAGTCGCGAGTCGTCGTGGGCGGCTGTACGCGACAAGCTCATCACCGGTGAGCTGGATGCGGCGCACTCCCTCTACGGTCTTGTGTACGGCGTGCAACTGGGTATCGGGGGCTTGCGCGAGGACATGGCGGTGCTGATGGTGCTCAATCGCAACGGGCAGGCCGTGACGGTAACGCCGCCGCTGGCCGAAGCGATGGCCGACACCGGCGACTTGCGCGCGGCGCTTGCCTCGCTGGGGCGCAAGCCTGTTTTCGCGCAGACGTTTCCGACGGGCACGCATGCGATGTTCCTCAATTACTGGTTCGCGGCGCAAGGCATCGATCCGCTCGCCGAGGTGTCGCGCCTGGTGATTCCACCCGCCCACATGGTCGCGGCGATGGAAGAGGGTGGCCTGGACGGCTTTTGCTGCGGCGAACCGTGGCACGCGGTCGCGCAGGCGCGCGGCCTGGGACGCACCGTCGCCGTGTCGAGCGATATCTGGCCGAACCATCCGGAGAAGGTGCTGGCGTGTCGGCGCGATTTCGTTACGCGCTACCCCGGCACGGCGCGGGCGCTGGTGCGCACGCTGCTCAGCGCCTGCCGCTGGTTGGACATGCCCGGTCACCGTGCGGAAGCGGCGGGCTGGCTCGCCGAACCGGTCTGGGTGGGCGCGCCGCGTGACCTGATCGCCGCGCGTTTGCTCGGGGACTTCGGGCGCTTGCCGGGGCGTCATGCGTTGTTGCCCGTGAGCTTCTTCGACGAGGGGGCGGTCAATTACCCGCACCCATCGGACGGGATGTGGTTCGTGGCGCAGTACCGGCGCTGGGGAATGGTCGGAGACGAGGCCCTGACGCACGCCGCGCAGACGGCGTCCGCCGTCAGTCAGACGGCGCTGTACGAGGCGGCGGCACTTGCCGAAGGCGTGCCGGTCGTGTCGATGCCGTCAAGCGAGCGGCTTTGCGACGGCCGGCTATGGGATGCGGCCGCCGCCTCGGACTTGCGCGCCTATGTGGAAGGTTTCGCGATTCGGGCGCGATGACGGCCCGGAGCGCGGCATTACTGTGCGAAGACGTCGCAGTCGCCGGTGTGCGTCTGGCAGGCGCGCAGCGCCCGTTCGCGATGACGGTGGTGCAGGTTCAGGTGGTACACGAGCGCGAGCAGCACGACCTGGCGCGATACATTCGCCAGCACGGGTTCGAGGCCCGCCGCGCGGGCGAGCGCGCGCCGCAGGGCAGGGTGCAGGCAAGCAAGGGCCAGGATCGCGAACGATCCGGGCACTGCGAGAAACGCCGCTAACGCAATCTTCTTTTTCATGGCCGTCGGATGTGGTGAGCGCGCGTCGACGACGCGACTTCCGGAGACGGTTGGGGTTCGGAACGCAAACCGGCGCACGCGCGTGCGCCGGTTTCGTCGTGTTGGCGGGCGTCTCCCCCCGTCTCACTGCATGGGTTTCAGTGTAGGGACGGGGGGCATTTCGATAAACGCAGGAAAGCGAAAGCCTCTGTTGCGCAAAGTGCAGGGAATCACGCCAAGTCGGCTTCCCCACGTCGCAGCGTCTCTCGCGGAGCCGTCCCGGCCGTCGCCCGGAACCGAAGTGCCTCACCGGGGTTGAAATCCCTAATGGATGGGCGGGTGTCGCACAGGCGATACTGCACCCATGGGTTGCGCTCGGCGCGCCCGATGTGTCGGATAATGGGCGCCTTGCCCACGCTCCTTTTACCCCAGCGCTGTCCCTGTCATGGCCGCGGAGATTCAGATCCTCATTCGTACGGAGTGCCCGCCCGGTGCCTGCACCTGCGAGCGCGATGGCCTTCTGCAAGACCCGCAAGGGGACCGTCGCATCCTGATGCTCACGCAAGCCGAAGAGAAGCGACTTATCGCGCGGATCGAGGCCATCGAGACGTACGACGAGCTCAAGCGCATCGTCGAGCGCATTCACGCGCAACTGGGCGTTCGGCTGCACGTCGCGCCGGGAGATAACGAAGTCAAGACCGTCAGCGGTTTTGACATCCATCTGGAAGATCACCCCGGCCTGTGCCGCAAGACCCGGGCGGCGATTCCCGCCGCCGTTCGCCGGTGCCTGAAGTCGCATCCGAGCATTGCGTACGCCATTCTGGACGCCCACGACCTTTTCGGCATCTGAGCGCAGGCGATTCGCACCGTGGTGGAATGCCTGTCGCGCTCGTCAAGCCCGTCACCCCCGTCACGCCTGTCACGCCTGTCACGCCCGTCACGCCCGTCACGCGATCATCTTCCCCTGGCGTGCTCGCCTCGCAAGGTCATGACCGCACTGTCGATGCGCGCGACCGCCTTGCCGTCCTCTCGCCGGATATCGCACTGGTAGTGCGACACGGTCCTCCCCCGATGCGTGGCATAGGCATGCGCGAGCAACCGGGCGTTCCAGACAGGACGCAGGAACGTCGCCTTCAGATCGATGCTGGTGAACGACTCGCCTTCGGCCATCAATGTCGAGTGCGCCGTGCCGATGGCCGCGTCGGCCAGCTCGCAAAGCAGTCCGCCATGTACCGTGCCTTGTTGGTTCCCGTGCCGTTCCGCGCGCGCCTGCAACGCGATGACGGCGCTCGCTTCGCCGACCTCCACGATCTGGAATTGCAGGAGTTCGGAGATGGGCGTCGGATAACGCATGTGCGTGCGCTCGCCGTCGCGAAGCGTGCCTGCCAACTGGCGTTGCAGGTAGGTCAGTACCGGGAGCGGTGGGGCGGAGTCGGACATGAGAGACCTCGGGTGGCGTTTGCTGCGCTCAGTGTCGTCGCCTAGAATCGGACAATCAAGAAATTGTCCTAGGTGCAATCGTGGCCAATACCTCGGGTCTTTCCGCCGCTTCGCTTGCTTCACCCGCGCCGCTCTCGTCGCGTGGCTCAGGCATGTCGTCATCACGGCTACCGGCGATCGTCGAGCGGCTCGCGCACGACATTCGCATCGGCGTGCTCCCGCCGGGCACGGCACTACCCACGCACCGCAAGCTCGCCGCGCAGTACGGTATCGCGATCGCCTCCGCGACCAAGGTCTACGCCAAGCTGCAGGGCCTCGGGCTGGTGGTCGGCGAAGTCGGCCGCGGCACCTTCGTGCGCGATCGTCCGCCCCAGCGCGAATGGGATGGCGACGACGAAGCGCGGCTCAGCTCGAGCGCGGTGGACCTGTCGTTCAATCACCCCTGGTGGCCGGAGCAGGCCGAACTGCTGCGCGCCACCTTGCGAGAGCTTGCCACCTCGGGAGATTTGAGCGCGCTGATGCACCAGCAGCCCCCTGGCGGACGCCTCCATGAGCGAGAGATCGTCGCCCGCTATCTGCAAGAACAGCGCGGCGTGGTCGCCGATGCCGGCCAGATATTCCTGGTCGGTGGCGCGCAACAGGGACTCGACGTTGCCATTCGCAGCACGCTCCGGCCGAACGACGCAGTGGCCGTCGACGCGCTGACCTATCCCGGCTTCAAGATGGCTGCCGCCGTGGCGGGCGTGACGCTCACGCCCGTCGCGTCAGCCGCTGACGGCCCCGACTTCGACGCGCTGGCGTCGCAATGTCGACGTGGTGCGGTCAGGGCCATCTATGCGATGCCGACGATGCACAACCCGCTTGGCTGGGTGCTGAATCCGGCGCAGCGGCGCCGGCTGGTGGAGATTGCGCGACGACATGAATGCGCGATCATCGAGGACGCGACCTATGCATATCTCGTCGACGATGCGGTGCCGTCCATCTTCTCGCTGGCGCCTGAGCGAACGTGGTACGTGGGCAGCCTCTCGAAGAGCGTGGCGACGGGGCTGCGATTCGGCTACGTCGTGGCGCCAAAGGACAAGGCGGCCGACGTCAAGCGGGTGGTGCGGGCGAGTTTCTGGAGCCAGTCGAGTGTGGTCACGGCGATGGCAACGCGCTGGCTGGTCAGCGGCGAGGTGGTGAGGCAGGAAGCGCGCCAGCGCGAAGACGCGCGCCGCCGGCAGGCCGTGGCGCGCCGGGTGCTGCGCGGGATGGACCTGGTCGCGCATCCCGCATCGATGTTTCTGTGGTTGCCGCTGCCCGAGGGCTTGCGAATGGACCGGGTGGCCAGCGCGCTTGCCGCGCGCGGTATCGCCGTCTCGAAGGCACAAGCGTATGCCACCACCCGTCATGCACCGCACGCGCTGCGACTCGGGCTGAGCTCGATGCCTTTTTCGCAGGTCGAAGGTGTGCTCACGCAAGTGCGCGACGTGATCGAGCGACTGCCCATCTGAGCGTCGGCAAGGCCCGTCTCAAAGCATGCCTTGCATAAGTTGCGCATCGCAACTATATTGGTTGCGTATCGCAACCGATGTGCTTCGGGAGGCTGCACCATGGATATCATCGACTTGCCTGGCCAACCGCGAGAAGCGGAAATCCTGGCGCTGCGGGACTTTTCGCGTCGGCTGGTTCGCGAACTCGGTTTCATGCGTACGACCCTGGCCGACAGTGACCTGGCACCGTCGGCGGTGCACGCGATCATCGAGATCGGCGCGGCGCCGGGAATCAGCGCCAAAGACCTCGGTAACGTGCTTCGTCTTGACAAATCGAATACGAGCCGTCAGGTGGCCAAGCTCGAGGCTGCCGGCCTCGTGCACCGTACCACGGCTAGCGGCGACGCGCGAACCTCGCAGCTTCAGCTCACCGAGGCCGGGCAAAGGCTTCGGCGAAAGATCGATCGGTATGCAACGGATCAGGTCTCGAGCGCGCTGCGGCGTATCGTGCCCGCTGACCAGGAAGCCCTGGTTCGCTCGCTCGCGCTTTACGCCGATGCCCTGGCGCAGGATAACCGGGCAAAGGGTTCGGCGCCGCCTGCGCCGATCGGGCAGATCGTCGAGGGCTATCGGCCGGGATGTATCGGCGACATCGCCAGTCTGCATGGGCGTTTTTACGCCGAGTACTGGGGCTTCGGCGCATTCTTCGAGAAGCGGGTGGCGACGGAGCTTGCCGAGTTTGCGGGCAATTTGCCCGCTGACGGCAAGCAACTCTGGCACCACGTCGAGAACGGGCGCACGCTCGCGTCGCTCGCCATCGACGGTGATCCCGAGACGGGCAAGGCTCACTTGCGCTGGTTCATCGTCGACGATTCGCTGCGAGGCACGGGTGTCGGGCGGCATTTGTTGACTCAGGCGATGGCCTTTGTCGATGCGCAGTTTCACGAGACTTGCCTCTGGACGTTCAAGGGGCTCGACGCCGCGCGCCATCTTTATGAATCGTTCGGCTTCCGGCTCGCAAGCGAGGCCGAGGGCGAGCAGTGGGGCAGCAGAGTCGTCGAACAGAAGTTCGTCCGTGCCAAAGCGTGCTCTGCGTGACAACGCGGTGCGCGGGTGACGCGATTCGCTCCAGCGCCACGCGGGTCGACACGATGCCCACCATGATCTGCGCATCGATGCCGCTGCGCGTGCGTGATTCCTGGAGGTCGACTCGCGGGTGCGGGGCAAGCGAAGCTGCGGTGTCAGGGTGTTGCGACGATGAAGTGCGCCTGTATCTTGCCTTCGATGCGCCCGTCGCCGTGACGCTCGGCGATGACGGCTGTCGCGCGCGCGAGCGCGGCAGGAAATCGGCCGGGGTCTCGCGCGTCTATCTCGTCGCGAAGACGGGTACCGAAACAGTACGCCGCCGCGACCTCGTGCGCCGACGCCGCCACGCTGGTCTTCGCGCGTGTCTCGACGTCGACTGTCGAGAATCCGGCCAGATGCAGCGCCTGCCGGATGCGCTCGACGTCGAAATGCCCGTGCGGGGTGCGGGCGAGGAAGCGGGGCGGGTCCTCGGGAAAGATTTCCGCCACGGCCTGCGTCACCTCGTGGGCAAATGCGTTCTCTTCGATCCGATCCCAGACGCTGAACAGAAAGCGGCCGCCTGGCCGGAGCGTGCGCCGTGCCTCGGCGTATCCGCGCACCGCGTCGGGAAAGAACATGGCGCCGAACTGGCAAACCACGACGTCGAACGCGTCGTCGTCGAACGGCAGGGCAAGCGCATCGGCCTGCTTCCACTCGAGGCGCGCATCGCCCCGCTGACGTGCGGCGGCAAAATCCAGCATCGGCGAGTTCAGGTCGGTCACTACGTAACGCGCGTCGGCGCGCAGTTTCGGGGCGAGCGCGCGCGTGAGCGCGCCGGTGCCCGCGGCTGTCTCCAGCACGCAGCCCGGCGCGGATTCGGCAACCCATGCCGCCATGTCGGCCGCGTAGGCGTCAAAGATCAATGGCACCATCAGCGTGTCGTAGAACTCGGGTAGCGAGCCTGCAAAGACATTGTCGCGATCGGTCATGATGCGCTCCCGGAGTGGATATGCCACCGACGTTTCTGATATGGATTCTAGGCCGGTGCACGACGAACCGGTCGCGCAGAATAACGAAAGCCCGTCGACCTTGCGATCGACGGGCTTTCCAATTTGGTTGCGGGGACAGGATTTGAACCTGTGACCTTCGGGTTATGAGCCCGACGAGCTGCCAGACTGCTCCACCCCGCGTCTGAGAAGAGAGATAATACGGGTATTCTACGCATTGTGTCAAGCATTTGTGACATCTACTTTATGACGCGCGCGAAATTCATGCGCAACGCGTGCATTTTCGCGGCCTCCCGTGCGTGCCCGTTGTGACTGCCCGCTTCCCTTGCCGAAGCGCCTCGTTTAGTATTTATGTTACCAATTGGTTAATTAAGTCTCTCCATGACGAACAATCCCCAGGCAACGCGCGTCACCCGCAACCGCGATCGCACGCGTGCCCAGATTCTCGCCGCGGCACGCGACGAATTCTCGCTGCGCGGCTATGAAGGTGCTCGCGTGGAAGCCATCGCCGAGCGCGCGGGCTCCAACAAGCGCATGCTGTACTACTACTTCAAGAGCAAGGACGAGCTCTTTCTCGCGGTGATGGAGGACACGTATCGCGGCATTCGCGACGCGGAAGCCGAGCTGCGCCTGCTCGACCTGCCTCCCATCGACGCCATACGCGCGCTCGTCACTTTTACCTGGGAGTATTACCTCGCACACCCCGAGTTTCTCTCGCTGCTCAATAGCGAAAACCTTTACCACGCCCAGCATTTGCGTCGGTCGACCGATATCCGGTCGCTAAACTCGCCGCTCATCGACACGCTCGGCGAGATCCTCACGCGCGGGCATCGCGAGAAGCTTTTTCGCGGTGGCGTCGATCCGCTCCAGCTCTATATTTCCATCGCCGCGCTCGGCTACTTCTACCTCTCCAACAACGCCACGCTGTGCACCGTCTTCGGGCGCGACCTCTCGACCCCGAAGGCGCGACTCGAGCGCCTGCAGCACATGATCGACATGGTCTTGGGGTATCTACTGATCAGCTGATTTTTCGCACTTTTCCCCGTTGACAGTCCCATGTCGCCTGCCTAAGATAATTAACCAGTTGGTAACAAAAAGTAGGAAAGGCAAAAGCCGCGCAAGCGAAACACCGTGCACAGACCGCACGCCGGCGATGTTCGGGGCCAAGCGCCCGGGCGCGACCGGCGCGTACCTCGCCAAGGATGGAGACAACTCATGGCGCAAGCGACACCGCTGGTTCGTAAGGTATTCGAGTCTCGGGCGTTCAGGCCCATTGCCCTGATCGCCATCATCGTCATCGGCTGGGAGCTGGCCATTCAGCTCTTTCACATCAAGCCGTATCTCGTGCCCGATCCGATCGTTGTCATCCGGCAACTCGTCACCGATTTCCCGAAGCTCTGGCAGGACACCCTGATCACCACCTATGCCACGGTCGGCGGCTTCGTGCTGTCCGCGCTGATCGGCGTGCCCCTGGCCATGCTCATCGCGTATTCGCGGCTCGTGGAGAGCTACGTTTATCCGTTGCTCGTGTTTTCGCAATCGATTCCGAAGATCGCCATCGCGCCGTTGCTCGTGGTGTGGTTCGGGTTCGGTATCGTGCCCAAGATCGTGACTGCCTTCCTGCTCGGCTTCTTCCCGGTCGTCGTCTCGACGGTGATGGGTTTCAAGTCGGTCGACCGCGACATGATCGACCTGGTGCGCTCGATGAAGGCGAGTCGCCTGCAGACCTTTCTCAAGATCAGCCTGCCGTTCGCCATGCCGAGCATCTTCAGCGGCCTGAAGGTCTCGGTGACGCTGGCGGTCGTGGGGGCCGTGGTCGGCGAATTCGTCGGCGCGAACTCGGGCATCGGCTACGTGCTGCAGGTAGCGAACGGAAATTTCGACCTGCCGCTGATGTTCGCGGCGCTCATCCTGCTCTCGCTCGTCGGCGTGGTGCTTTTCGTGCTCGTCGACGCAGTTGAGCGCCTGATGATTCCCTGGCACGCCTCGCATCGCGACGACTACTACGTCAGTACCTGATTCGTTTCACCGAATTGCGCCGTGGCGCGAAGGGTGTCCCGTCGCACGGTCCGCACCGGCGGCCCCGGCGACACCGTCGATGCCACGCACGGCCCATCGCATCCCCCCCGTTAGAAGAACGACATTAGGAGACTGGCATGATTCGAATGGAAGCGCGGCGCGCGGACGTGTCGCGGCGGGTGTCTACGCTATTGCCGATTTCGGGCGCAAGACCGAATACGGTCCGCCCGGCCCGGCCGGCCGGAATGGCGCGCATCGCTCGCGCGATGGCGACGTTCGCCGCGGGCGCCGCGCTGGCGCTGGGCATGGCGTCGACCGCCCACGCCCGCGACAAGGTCACGCTGATGCTCAACTGGTACACGTACGGTGAGCACGCACCGTTCTATCTCGGCGTCGAGCGCGGATACTTCGCCGCGGAGAACATCGATCTCGATATCCAGGAAGGGCGCGGCTCCGCCGTCACGGTGCAGGCGGTCGCCGCCGGGTCGACCACGCTCGGCTATGCCGACGTGAGCACGATGATCAAGGCGGCCGCCAAGGGTGCGCCGGTCGTGACCGTCGGTGTGATGCTGCAAAAGAGCCCGGCCTCGGTCATGGGCTTCGCCGAGAAGAACATCGTGAAGCCCGCCGACATCAAGGGCCGCACGGTGGCCATGACCCCCGGCGATTCGCTCTCGCAGCTCTGGCCTGTCTACCTGAAGGCGAACCACCTGAGCGACGACGATTACAAGCCAGTGTCGGGCGACGCCACGACCAAGCGCAATGCGGTGGTCAACGGCCGTGCCGATCTGCTGCTCGGCAACGTGAACGACCAGAAGCCGATCATCGAGGAGATTACCGGCAAGCCCGTACGCGCCCTGCTCTTCGCGGACTCGGGCGTCAATCCGCTCAATGGCGGCATCATCGCGCGAAAGGACATGCTCAAGTCGAACCCCGATCTGCTGCGCCGGTTCCTGCGTGCCGCGACCAGGTCGGTGCAGGCCGCCACGCAGTCGCCGCAGGACGCCGTGAACGCCATGCTCAAGATCAATCCGAAGGCGGGCAAGCCGGAGACGCTCGCTAAGAGCTGGAACGCCACGATCCCGCTGCTGCACACGGCCAGCACGCAGAACCTGCCGCCGCTGCGCTTCGATCCCAGGGACATGGCCGCCACGCTCGATCTGATGGTCCGTTATGGCGGCGTGGACGCCGCCACGGCGGGCAAGCCCGAGGATTACTACTCGCTGGAGTTCTTGCCGAAATGAACCGCCCAGTAGAACGCGTGGTGACGGATTGGCCGGCGTCGCCGGACGCCGCGCCGGCGCCGATGATTCGCTTCGACGGCATCGCCAAGACGTACGAGACGAAGGAGGGCGCCGTACGCTCGCTCAATCCGGTCTCGCTCGACGTGGCGCCTGGCGAGTTCGTGTCGATCGTCGGCCCGAGCGGCTGCGGCAAGAGCACGCTGCTGAAGATCGCCGCCGGGCTGCTGCCCGCCACCGAGGGGCGCCTCGTCGTGAACGGCAAGGCCGTGGACGGACCGCCGGACGACATCGGCATGGTCTTCCAGAGTGCGGTACTGCTGGCCTGGCGCGACATCCTGTCGAACATCATGCTGCAGATCGAGGTGCGCAAGCTCGATCGCGCGAAGTATCTGCCTCGTGCCAAGGCGCTCATCGAGATGGCGGGGCTCACCGACTTCGCGCACAAGCTGCCATGGCAACTGTCGGGTGGCATGCAGCAACGCGCCGCGATTTGCCGCGCGCTCGTGCACGACCCGCAGATCCTGCTCATGGATGAGCCGTTCGGCGCGCTCGACGCGATGACGCGCGAAAAGATGAACCTGGAACTGCAGCGGATCTGGCTGTCGACCGGCAAGACGGTGCTGCTCATCACGCACAGTATTCCGGAAGCGGTGTTTTTGTCGGATCGCGTGGTGGTGATGTCGGAGCGCCCGGGCAGCATCGCGGCGATCTACGACGTGAAGCTGCCGCGTCCGCGCGGGCTCGACGTCATGGGCGATCCGGAGTTTGCGCGACTCACGCGCACGATCCGCTCGCATTTCTACGCGCAAGGAAATCTCGACGAGTGATGTGGGCGGGCAGCGCCCGCGTCGCTTCGGTCGCCCGCAGGCGACCCCGGATTCAACCCATGGTCATTTTTAGGACTGACATATGTCAGCGGAAACGCTCACCCTAACGTTTTGCGATCTGTTCGAGCGCGACGTCGCACTGCGGCTGCCGTTTCGCTTCGGCGTGCTCACACTGCGCCACGCGACGCAGGCGTTTGTGCGCGTCGGGGTGCGTCTTGCCGACGGGCGCGAGGCCGTTGGCGCGTCCGCCGAACTCATGGTGCCGAAGTGGTTCGACAAGTCGCCCGCCTTCTCGGAGTCGGAGAACGTCGAGCAACTGCGCGATTCGTTGCGTCTCGCCCGTCGTCTGGCGCTCGCCGACAACACCCCGGCGACGGCGTTCGGGCGCTTCGAGCGGCAATATCCCGTGCAACTTCGCGAAGCGGCGGCGCGCGAGTTGAATCCGCTGGTGGCCTCGTTCGGCCTCGCGCAGGTCGACAAGGCGGTGCTCGACGGTCTCTGCCGGGCACTGGGCGTGTCGTTCTTCGATGCCATGCGGTGCAACGTGCCGGGCCTGCGGGCCAGCCCGTTGGTGCCCGATCTCGACGGCTTCGATTTCGATGCCATGCTCGCGGATCTTCGGCCCGCATGCTCGCTCGCGCTGCGCCACACGGTCGGCATGGCGGACCGGCTGACCGACGACGCACACGCCACTAAGGGCGCTGCCGATGGAGGCGATGTTGCCGAGACGCTTCCCGTCGACGGCCTGCCTGCCACGCTCGACGCCGTGGTGCGCACTTATCGGCCACGCGAATTCAAGCTCAAGCTGGGCGGAGACGCCGGGCAGGACCGGGAGCGTCTGGGCGCGATCGCTGCGTTGCTCGCCCGGCAATGCCCGGACTATCGGGTGACGCTCGACGGCAACGAGCAGTACCGCGACGCCGCGACATTCCTCGCCTTCTGGCGGGCATTGCAGGACGACCCGGGATCGGCCGATCTTGCGCGCCGTGTGCGTTACGTGGAGCAACCGCTCGCGCGCGGCGTGGCGTTACGGCACCCGTTGGGCCCGCTCGCCAGCGCGGTGCCGATGATGATCGACGAGTCGGACGACACGCTCGATGCGTTTGTCGTTGCTCGCGATCTCGGCTATCGCGCCGTGTCGAGCAAGAGTTGCAAGGGGTTGTACAAGTCCATCGTCAATCGTGCGCGCTGCGAACAATGGAATGCGCAGGCGGGTGTGCGTCGCTACTTCATGACGGCCGAAGATCTGACCTGCCAGGCCGGGCTGGCCGTGCAGCAGGACCTGGCGCTGGCCGCGCTGATCGGGGTGACGCACGTCGAACGCAACGGGCACCACTATGTGGCGGGCATGCCAGGGGCCGACGCGGCGGAGCAGCGGGCCTTCGCGCAGGCGCATCCGACGCTGTATGCCTGGGACGATCGGGCCGCTGCCTTGCGCCTGCGCGTCACGCAGGGGAACATCTCGCTCGCGGATTTGCAGGACGCGGGATTTGCTTCGCGCGCCATGCCTGACTGGCGCGCGCTGCGGGAGATGCCGCTGCAATGAATCATGATGGCATCACGGGTAAGCGAAGTGATGTTTTCATAACAATTAGTTGTACGAAATATCTGGAAAGGTATGCCAACCGGCGGTTTCGATGACCGGCCCCGGAGGATTTCGAATCATTCCGAATCGCGTTGGATCGACGACGAATCGACAGGGCATCGATAAAAGGGAAGTCAAAGGAGAATACGCAATGGCAACGCTTAGAATCGGCATCATCATGCACGGCGTGACTGGCCGCATGGGCATGAATCAGCATCTGATCCGCTCCATCGTGGAGATTCGAAAACAGGGTGGCGTGACGCTCGCCAATGGCGACCGGCTGCTGCCGGACCCGATTCTGGTCGGCCGCAACGCCGAGAAGATCGCGGCGCTCGCGCGTCAGTACGGTATCGAGCGTTGGAGCGTGGACCTCGACAAGGCCCTCGCCAACGCCGACGACACGGTGTTCTTCGACGCGGCAACGACGCAGGCGCGTCCTGCGCTGCTCA
This sequence comes from Pandoraea morbifera, assembly GCF_902459575.1. Classification (NCBI taxonomy): domain Bacteria; kingdom Pseudomonadati; phylum Pseudomonadota; class Betaproteobacteria; order Burkholderiales; family Burkholderiaceae; genus Pandoraea; species Pandoraea morbifera. The sequence continues at coordinate 6,018 of NZ_CABPSD010000018.1, read as the reverse complement.
AGCGCGCCGTGCAGGCGGGCAAGCACATCTACTGCGAGAAGCCGGTCGCCACCAACCTCGCCGAAGCGCTGGATCTTTACCGAGCGGCACAGGCCGCTGGCGTGAAGCATGGCGTGGTGCAGGACAAGCTCTGGCTGCCGGGGCTTCGCAAGCTGCAACTGCTCAACGATGCGGGATTCTTCGGACAGGTGCTGTCCGTGCGCGGTGAGTTCGGCTACTGGGTGTTCGAGGGCGATCTGCAACCGACCCAGCGGCCGTCATGGAATTATCGCAGCGAAGACGGCGGCGGCATCATCCTCGACATGCTCTGTCACTGGCGCTATGTGCTCGACAACGTCTTCGGCAAGGTCAGGAGCGTGTCGTGCCTGGGCGCCACGCACATCCCGCAGCGCTGGGACGAGCAGGGCAAGCCGTATCGCGCCACCGCCGACGACGCGGCCTATGCCACGTTCGAGCTCGAGAACGGCGTGATCGTGCAACTGAACAGCTCGTGGTGCGTGCGTGTGCGTCGAGACGACCTGGTGACGTTCCAGGTCGACGGCACGCACGGCTCGGCGGTCGCCGGACTGACCGACTGCTGGACCCAGTCGCGCGTGAATACGCCCAAGCCGGTGTGGAATCCGGACGTGCGCCAGACGCACGATTTCTTCGACGACTGGGTGAAGGTGCCCGACACGACGGTCTACGACAATGCCTTCAAGGTGCAGTGGGAGCTCTTCCTGCGCCACGTCGCCGGCGAGGGCGAGTTCCGGTGGAACTTGCTCGAAGGCGCGAAGGGCGTGCAGCTCGTCGAGCTGGGGTTGCAAAGCTGGAAGGAGCGCCGCTGGCTCGACGTGCCGGAACTCACCGGTCGCGAAGGAGCGTAAGTCATGGCACCCACGCTCAAGTTGGTCGATCGCTACGGGCAGCTCGTGCCGTTTACCGTGCGCACGGAACGCACGTGGCGACCGAGCCCGTCGCCGAAGATGAATCGCATCGCCTATTCCGCCGCGCACGTGGTCGCCGACTCCCGCTCGAGCGCCGATCCGTGGCTGACGGCGGCGCTCGATTGGGACGCCACGCTGGCCTATCGGGAGCATCTTTTTTCGCTGGGGCTCGGCGTGGCCGAGGCGATGGATACGGCGCAACGGGGCATGGGCCTCGACTGGCCGACGTCGCTCGAATTGATCCGACGCAGTGTAGCGCAGGCGAAGGGGCATCCGGGGGCGCTCATCGCCTGCGGCGCCGGCACGGACCATCTGGCGCCCGCGCCAGGCCTCACGCTCGATGACGTGATCCGCGCCTACGAGGAGCAGGTCGAGGCCATAGAGGCGGCGGGCGGTCGCATCATTCTGATGGCCAGCCGCGCGCTCGCGGCAGTCGCGAAAGGGCCGGACGACTATCTGCACGTGTATGAGCGGGTTCTGCGTCAGGTGCGCGAGCCGGTGATTTTGCACTGGCTCGGCGAAATGTTCGATCCGGCACTTGCAGGCTATTGGGGGCACGGCGACGCCGATCGGGCGATGGACGTCTGTCTGCAAGCGATCGCGGCACGGCCCGAAAAGGTCGACGGCATCAAGATATCGTTGCTCGACAAGGACAAGGAAATTGCGATGCGGCGCCGTCTGCCCAAGGGGGTACGTATGTATACGGGCGACGATTTCAACTACGCGGAATTGATCGCGGGCGATGCCCAAGGGCATTCGGACGCCTTGCTCGGGATTTTCGATGCCATCGCGCCGGCGGCGTCGGCCGCGCTCGACGCGCTCGGTCGGGGCGATCGCGCAACGTTCGATGCCATTCTGGCGCCGACCGTGCCGCTGTCGCGCCACATCTTCGCGGCGCCCACGCGTTTCTATAAGTCGGGGGTGGTGTTCATGGCCTGGATCAACGGGCATCAGGATCACTTCGCGATGATCGGCGGGCAGCAAAGTGCGCGCAGTCTCTGGCATTACTGCGAGCTGTTCCGGCTGGCGACCGCCGCGCAATTGATCGAAGACCCGGCGCTGGCCACCTATCGCATGAAGTTGTGGCTCGCCGTGAACGGGGTGGAAGCATGAGCGCCGCGACGCGAGAGGATGCGCTCACGGCGGCGACGTCCGTTACGCCCTATGTGCCACCGCCGGCGCACAAGCTGTCGATCAATACCGCGACGGTGCGCCAGCAGTGGAAGCTCGACGCCATCATCGACGGCATTGCCCGGCATGGCATTCGCGGGATTTCGCCCTGGCGCGACCAGGTGGCCGAGCTGGGACTGGCCGAAACCGCGCGCCGCATTCGCTCGCACGACCTGACCGTGACCGGCTATTGCCGCGGAGGAATGTTTCCCGCAGCGGACGCCGCAGGGCGACTGGCGGCGCGTGACGACAACCGGCGAGCGGTGGACGAAGCGTTGAGTCTGGGAGCGCAGTGCCTGGTGCTGGTCGTGGGGGGGCTGCCCGCGGGATCGAAGGACATCGCGGGCGCGCGTGATCAGGTGCGTGACGGTATCGCGGCGCTGCTCGATTACTCGCGCGGCGTGGGGATGCCGCTCGCCATCGAACCGCTGCACCCGATGTATGCCGCCGATCGCGCCTGCGTGAATTCGCTGGCACACGCCAACGATCTCTGCGACGAGCTCGGCGACGACGGACTGGGCATCGCCGTCGATCTCTATCACGTGTGGTGGGACCCGCAACTGGCGGCGCAGATCGCGCGTGCGGGGAAGAAGCGATTGCTCGCGTTTCACATCTGCGACTGGCTCGTGCCGACGCGCGACCTCTTGCTCGATCGGGGCATGATGGGCGACGGAGTGATCGATATCCCCGCCGCGCGCGCGCTCGTTGAGGCGCAAGGGTATGCCGGCATGCACGAGGTCGAAATATTCTCGTCGCATGACTGGTGGAAACGCTCGCCCGACGAGGTGCTCGAGACCTGCAAGGCGCGCCATCTGACGTGTTGCTGAGGATAGCGCGACGGCAGGCGGATGCCGCGTGATGCGGGAACCGCTTGCCGGCGGCATGCTTGGCGGCTCGTCTGTCTGGTTATCTGCTTGCCTGCTTGCTCGCCTCCGAACCTCTGGCTTCCGGGCGTGCGGGCATACGGGGATCCGCGATGGACGCCAGATCGCTCACCAGCTCACCAGCGTATGGTGACCCCCGCCTGCACCGAGTGCGCGAGCGACGCCGGGTTCAGGCCACGCTTGTAGCCCACGTCCAGATCGAGGTCTTTGGTCGGGCTGTAGATGGCGCCAACCAGCGCGTAGGCAGGCTTCGTCCGCGTGGAGGCGTCTGCGTTGGTGGCAATGCCGATGTCCGCGGCAAGCCGCAACTCGTCCGTCACGCTGAAGAGCACGGCCGTGGACGCGTTCCACAGAGCCCGACGGTTGCCAATGCTGTTGTTGTTCCACGTGTAGCCCGTGTTGGCCAGAAACGTCCAGCGATCCAGGTTGTATTGCATCAGCAGGTTCGCGCCGGTCGTCGCACGGCCATTGCCCAGATTCCGGTCCTGGCTCGCCGTGGGCAACGTCACGAAGGGCTTCAGGCCGAGGCTCCATTGCGCCGTCTCGATGAAGCGCCATTTCGCCTGCAACGTCAGATCGGTCAAGCCGCTGGTCCAGCCGTCGCCGTCGGGGTGCGTTCGTTGGTAAGGCGCCTGGAGCGCCAGGTCGAGATTCGGCAGCACGCCGTAAGTGAGTGTGTTCGTCCACTGTTGTTGCCGTGCCGTGGGCAGCGTCAGCCACTCGCTGTTCAGTTCGAGCTGCCAGTTGCCGGTGTCCTGGGTGCCGGTGTCGTCCGTGACCAGCGGGTTCGCGGCATGCGCACCGAGCGGTGCCAGGACGGCGATCGTCGCGATCGCCACCGGAATCAGATACTTCTTCATCGAAAACTCCTGCGCAGACGTTCGCCTCGAGGCGAACGCGGGGAAATCCGTCGGGCGGATCGTACGGGCCGTCCATGACAAACGTCAACCAGATATCGCCCGTTGTCAGGCGAGTGTGGCGATCGTGGGATTTTCACGCGACGGCGTTGCGCTTTCATGGGCGCTGTGATTGGTTTCGAGCCCAGCCGCGAGGGCCAGATGGGCGCGATGCGGACGCGTGGCCGCAGTGGTAGACTTCGCCCCCTCTTTGCGCAGACGCGCGGGTCGCTCCGACCTCGCGTCGACGGCCGTCCTTCATGCAATCCAGAAGTCATCTCATTTTCGGTATCGGCGCGACGTGGCTCATGCATCGCACCGGGTGGGCCGCCAGCGTCCACGCGTGGCCGCTGACGCTGGTCGGTGCGCTGCTGCCCGACATCGATCATCCCAAAAGCATGCTGGGGCGGCGCATCGCTCCCGTTTCGTTCGCGATCTCCGGGGTGTTCGGTCACCGCGGTATGACCCATTCGCTGCTGCTGCCGCTGCTCATGCTGGCGGCTTGCGTGTATCACTGGGGACGCGTGCCGCCCTCGATGCTTGCGCTATGCGCAGGATATCTGTCGCATTTGCTCGCGGACTGGTTGACGCCGTCCGGTGTGCCGCTTTGCTGGCCGTTGCGAACGCGCTTTCGTTCGCCGCTCTATGTGACCACGGGCTCCGCCGCCGAAGGATGTGTGGCCGCGGCTCTGGCATTCGCCATGTGGCGTTGGTGGTAAGTGCCGGGGGCTGGTGCCCTTGGAGCCAGCGGCGGGACGGGTGGGGTGAACCGGGTGAACGGCGGCCCGACGTTCAGCGCCAGACGAGCGGTGGTTCGTCCATCAGCGCGACCTGCTCGCGCAACTCCAGAATGCGATCCTGCCAGTAGCGTTGGGTGTTGAACCATGGGAACGCCGCGGGGAATGCGGGGTCGTCCCAGCGGCGGGCCAACCAGGCGCTGTAGTGCAACAGGCGAAGTGTGCGCAGCGCTTCAGTCAGGTGCAGTTCACGGGGATTGAACTCCGCAAAGTCCTCGTAGCCGGAGAGTACCTCGTCAAGCTGGACGGTCATCTCCGCACGGGTGCCCGAGAGCAGCATCCACAAGTCCTGCATGGCGGGGGCCATGCAGGTGTCGTCGAAGTCTACAAAATGCGGGCCTGCGTCCGTCCATAACACATTGCCTCCGTGGCAGTCGCCGTGCACGCGCAGCAGTTTCACGTCTCCCGCCCGTTCGTAGGCGCGGGATACGCCGTCGAGCGCGAGGTCGGCGATGGCGCGCCATGCGTCTCGCAGGTCGCGTGGGATGAACTCGCTTGACCAAAGATATTCGATCGGCGCGCGGCCATAGCTGGCGATGTCCAGCGTCAGGCGGTGAGCGAAGGGCTGCACGGCGCCCACGGCGTGGATGCGGCCGAGGAAGCGTCCGAGCCAGTTCAGCGTGTCCGGATCCTGCAGCTCGGGGGCGCGTCCGCCGCGACGCGGGAAGAGGGCGAAGCGGAAGCCGTCGAAACGATGCACCGTGCGCCCCTCGATGACGAGCGGCGCGACCACGGGGATTTCATTGTCGGCGAGTGTCTGCGTGAAGGCGTGCTCCTCCAGAATGGCCTCGTCGGTCCATCGCTCCGGACGATAGAACTTTGCGATCAGCGGCGGGCCGTCTTCCATGCCAACTTGATAGACGCGGTTCTCGTAACTATTGAGCGCGAGCAGGCGGCCGTCGCTGAAACTTCCCAGTTGCTCGACGGCGGCGATGACCGTGTCGGGCAACAAGGCGGCGAAGGGATGGGCATGGCCGTTGCCGGCGTGCGGGAGTTCGGTGTTCATGTTCGCTATTGTGCCAAAGGCGTTGACGGCGGCGTGGGCTTCGGGGCACCCCGTGTCTATATATATGTGGGCCGCCCCTGATGCTTGCGTCAGAGCGCACCTGAAATTGCAGCCCCGTAAAAATAGTTTCACAAAAGGGTTGCGCGGTTGGGCGAACGTGACTAATATCTCGTCTCTCGCAACGACGGCGACGCAGCGCAAGCGGCGAAGCGGTTGGAGCGACGGGCTGGAAAGCCCGGTGGTTGGTGGTTTTCGAGCAGGTGAGTCGCTACGGCGGCGAGCGAAGAAAGCGAAAAAAACTGTTGACGACGACGAGAAGCTGCGACATAATCTCACTTC
>NZ_CABPSD010000017.1:0-80719 GCF_902459575.1 Pandoraea morbifera | reverse complement strand
CTCGATGGTGATGTCCCACAGGGTCGCACGCTCGCCGATCTCGATGTCGACGTTGCAACCGCGATACATGAAGTTGAGGGTCCACATGGTCTGAGCGGCTTCCGAGAGTGGCCGGGAACCCATGATAGTACGAACGAACTTCTGCGGGTCACCGCGAAGGAATGGAGGTTAGACGATGGGAGCGATAAGCATTCGTGAAGCCGCCGAACTGCTCGGCGTTTCCTACAGCACAGCATATGCACACCGGCAGGAACTTGGATTTTTCCGAGTCGGAGCCGCGTGGCGGATATGGCCCGAGCAACTGAAAAACATCCCGGCGTACAATGGCAACCGACCGGCGCCGGCGGAGAAGGAGAAACTATGCCCATCCGTAAGCGCGGAGACGTCTATTGGATTGACATCCGCTTACCAGGCGGAGAAAGACTTAGACGTTCTGCTGGCACGAGCGACCGAAAGGAAGCTCAGGAATACCACGACAAGGTCAAAGCCGAAGCGTGGCGAGTAACAAAGCTCGGGGAAAAGCCGTCCCGGACGTTCGCAGAAGCCGCCGTAAGGTATCTGACAGAACAGTCCGGGTCGAAGGACTACGAGAGTAAGGAACGGCACATTTTGCATTTTCGTGAGTCGTTCCGCGGCGAAGCTCTGGACAAGCTCACCCGTGACCGCATTATAGATGCACTGCCTCAGACGTACATGCGCGGCAAGACGGAGACAAAGACGAGCAACGCAACGAAGAACCGCTATCTTGCGACCATTCGGGCGATGCTCAACGATGCCGCAGGCCCGTGGGAGTGGATCAATCGAGCGCCGACATTGGAGGACCTTGTTGAGCCTTCAAAACGCATTCGTTGGATCGCGCCTGAGGAGGCACAAAAGCTGCTCAAAGCCATCAAAACCGACTGGCTGAGAGATGTTGCAACATTGGCCCTTTCCACTGGCTTGCGGCGCGGCAATATCTTCGGTCTGGAATGGTCGCAGGTTGACCTAGTGAGACGACGCGCTTGGATACATCCCGACCAAGCAAAGGCGGGTAAGCCGATTGGGGTTCCGTTGAACGACGAGGCCGTCGAAGTGATTCGCCGCCAGATCGGGAAGCACCAAACTCGTGTCTTTGTGAGGAATGGCGAACCGCTGGAGTATCTGGATAACGTCCAATGGAAAGGCGCATGCAAGCGTGCGGGGATCAGCGATTTCCGATTCCACGACCTTCGCCATACATGGGCAAGCTGGCACGTCCAGAACGGAACGCCATTGCAAACTCTGATGGAGATGGGGGGATGGGCGAGCTACGAGATGGTTCTGCGTTATGCCCACCTTGCGCCCGACCATCTGGCCGAGCATGCAAACTCGGTCACAATTTGGGCACAAGTGCCTCGGTGTTTTGAGGCACAGCAAAACAAAAAGGCCGGATAACCGGCCTTTGAGTCAAGCAGCATAAGGGGCTTGGCGGAGAGGGTGGGATTCGAACCCACGATACGGTATAACCGTATACCGGATTTCGAGTCCGGCGCATTCGACCACTCTGCCACCTCTCCAAGCATTCTTCCTGCTTTGGTTCGCTGCCTGAGTGGCCTCAAGCAGCGAGAAAGAGATTATAGCTGAATTTCTTTTTCTGCCAACCCCTTTTTGCGAATTTTTTTACTTCGCCGGCACGAGACGTTCGATGCCACCCATGTATAGGCGCAGCACGTCCGGCACCGTGATCGAACCATCGGCATTCTGGTAGTTCTCCAGCACCGCGACGAGCGCGCGCCCCACCGCCAGGCCCGAACCGTTCAGCGTGTGCACCAACTCCGGCTTGCCCTGCGCATTGCGGAATCGCGCCTGCATCCGGCGCGCCTGGAAGCTCTCCATGTTCGAACACGACGAGATCTCGCGATACGTGTTCTGTGCCGGAATCCACACCTCCATGTCGTACGTCTTCGCCGAACCGAAGCCCATGTCGCCCGTGCACAGCACGATCGTACGGAACGGCAGCTCCAACTTCTTCAGAATCGCCTCGGCATGCCCAACCAGCATCTCCAAGGTGTCATACGACTCCTCCGGACGCACCACATGCACCAGCTCGACCTTGTCGAACTGATGCTGGCGAATCATGCCGCGCGTGTCCTTCCCGTAGCTGCCCGCTTCCGAACGGAAGCACGGCGTGTGCGCCACCATGCGCATCGGCAGCGCATCATTGGCCAGCAGTTCGTCGCGCACCAGATTCGTCAGCGACACTTCCGCCGTCGGAATCAAATAGAAGTTCTCGATGCGCTCGCCCTCGTCGCCACCCACCTTGCGCGGCACCTTGAACAAGTCATCCTCGAACTTCGGCAATTGCCCCGTGCCACGCATCGACGCCGCATTCACGATGTAAGGCACATACGTTTCCGTATACCCATGCTCCGAAGTGTGCGTGTCGATCATGAACTGCGCGAGCGCCCGGTGCAGACGGGCAATGCCACCCTTCATCACCGAGAATCGTGCACCGGCGAGCTTCGCCGCCGCATCGAAATCCAACCCGAGCGCGGCACCGAGGTCAACGTGATCGCGCGGCGTGAAGTCGAATTGGCGCGGCGTGCCCCAGCGACGCACTTCCACGTTCTGCGACTCGTCCGAGCCGACCGGCACGCTTTCGTGCGGCAGGTTTGGCACGCCCAGCAACAGTTCCGACAGACGCGCCTGGATCTCTTCCAGCCGCTCCGACGACGCCTTGAGCTTGTCGGCAATGCCACCGACTTCAGCGATCTCGGCCGACGCGTCTTCGCCCTTGCCTTTCTTCATGCCGACCTGCTTCGAGAGCGCATTGCGGCGAGCCTGCAGCTCCTCGGTTTGCGTCTGAATCTGCTTGCGCTCCGCCTCGAGCGCAGCAAACGCCGCCACGTCCAGCGTATAGCCGCGCGCCTTGAGTCGCGCGGCTACGCCGTCGAGATCCTTGCGAAGAAGTTGAATGTCGAGCATGGTGGGTCGTCTGTCGTTAGCGGCCCACACTTGTGGGCCAAGATATTCGTGGTGGCCGCGCAAGCGCCTTCTCGGCACCGGTGGCGGCAAAGCGGAGATTTTACCAAACGCGCACAGCGATGACGCCATTTGGCCGATTCATTGTGATGCGCGGGATCAGACGGCACGCCGCATTGCGGGACGCCCTCTCGTCGCATGGACTCCGGGTCGCCGGTCGACCTCAGGCGGACTCGTCGTAGGCCCCCTCGTCCGACGGCGCCTTGCCAGAAGCCGCATGGTCCGGCGCGGACGCCTTCGCCGGCACGCCGGACGTCTTCGCCCTGGCATGCGTGCGCCGCCATTCGGCATCGAGCGACTTCAGCCAATTGAGCTTCTCGCCGATCTTGCCCTCGAGTCCGCGCGGCACCGGACGATACCACTGTTGCGCGCGCATATCGTCGGGAAAATAAGTCTCACCGGCAGCGTAACCATCGGGCTCGTCGTGCGCGTAACGATACTCGTGACCATAGCCGAGTTCCTTCATCAGCTTGGTCGGCGCATTGCGCAGATGGATCGGCACCGCGCGCGACTTGTCCTTGCCGACGAACGCCCGCGCCTGGTTGTAGGCGTTGTAACCGGCGTTGGACTTCGGCGCGGCCGCGAGATAGAGAATGGCCTGCGCGAGCGCAAGCTCCCCTTCGGGCGTCCCAAGGCGCTCGTATGTCTCTGCCGCGTCGAGCGCGATGCGCGCCGCGCGCGGATCGGCCAGGCCAATGTCCTCCCACGCCATGCGCACGATACGCCGCGCCAGATAACGCGGGTCGGCCCCGCCGTCGAGCATGCGGCAGAACCAGTACAGCGCGCCGTCCGGCGAGCTGCCGCGCACCGACTTGTGCAAGGCGCTGATCTGGTCGTAGAACGCATCGCCCCCCTTGTCGAAACGACGCAGATTCTCGGCAAGCACGCTGGCCAGCAACGTCTCGTCGATCGTCTCCAGCCCCTGCGACATTGCCGCCTGCGCGACGATCTCCACATTGTTGAGCAGCTTGCGACCGTCTCCATCGGCCGAGTCGATCAGGCCCTGACGTGCCTCGTCGGTAAAACCAATGTCGCCCAGCTCGCGCGCCGCCCGCGTGACCATCTCGCCGAGCTCTTCGTCGTTCAGACTCTTGAGCACATACACGGCCGCCCGCGAGAGCAATGCACCGTTCACTTCGAACGACGGATTCTCCGTGGTGGCGCCTACAAAGATGAACAGCCCCGATTCCACGTGTGGCAGGAATGCGTCCTGCTGTGCCTTGTTGAAGCGGTGCACCTCGTCGACGAACACGACCGTCTGCTTGCCCTGCGCCCGCTGGATCTGCGCTGCCTCGACGGCGTCGCGAATATCCTTCACCCCCGAGAGCACCGCCGATAGCGAAATGAAGTAGGCCTTGAAGGCGTCGGCCATCAGGCGCGCGAGCGTGGTCTTGCCGACGCCCGGCGGCCCCCACAGGATCATCGAGTGAGGGCGCCCCGCCTCGAATGCCACGCGCAACGGCTTGCCCTTGCCCAGCAGGTGGCGCTGGCCAATCACGTCGTCGATGGTATGGGGGCGCAGGCGCTCGGCCAGAGGTACCGAGGCCGACAGCGGGGCGTCGTGTGGCATGTTCTCAAGCGGCGCGGCCGGGGATGTCCCCGGCCGCATTCGGATAATCGGATATGGCCATTATGCCAGCCCCGCCACCGCGCCGCCCGCAAGCCCCGCGATATGCCGGCCGACGAAGGACCACCGGTCGGCGCCAATCCGCGCGCCGCCTCCCAAACATCCGCCGCGACTCAGGGACAGGCTCGGGTGCGCCCGGACACGCTCCGTGTGAACGCAGCCGCGCCCGGCACCGGCTCAACCCTTGATCAGGTCGGCCCCCTTGGGCATGGTGAACTTGAAGTGATCCGCAGGCATCGGCGGATTTTTCTGAATCTTGTCGAAGGTCAGCAGGGTCACGTTGCCGAACGCATCGTACAGTTCCATCGCGGCCAGATTGCCATCGCGAAACCCGATGCCAACGCGCTGGAACTGCGTGTCCTGAGCCTTTGGCTTGAGCTCGACCCAGTCGATGCCGTTCTTCACGCCGGCATCCTTGAGCGAAAAGCTTTTCTCGATGTCATTGCTGCCGAACAGAATGGCCGCCGGGCTGGCCCCCAGCGACGCGCCCAGCTTGCGCTCGGTCACCTGGTTCAGGTCCTTGTCGTAGATGTAGAGCGTCTCGCCGTCCGCCTGGAGCAGTTGCTCATACGGCTTCACGTAACGCCAGACGAAGCGCCCCGGGCGAGAAAACTCAAAGGTTCCCGAAGCCGCATTCGTCACTTTCATCGTGCCGTCCTGCTGCCCCTTGACCTGCTTCTGCTCGAACTCGCCTCGCGCCGACTTCACCTGCGCGGCAAACGCCTTGAGCTGCGCCGTGCCGCTTGCGAAAGCGGGAGCGACCCACGCCGCCAATGTCACGCCCACGGCACCGACCACGATCGGCAGGCCTCGTTTGAATCCCAGCATGTTTCTCATTCTCCTTCGCGATTCGGCACCAGGATTTCCCGATTGCCGTTGCTCGCCATCGCCGACACGACGCCGGACTGTTCCATCTGTTCGAGCAGGCGCGCCGCGCGGTTGTAGCCGATACGCAGATGCCGCTGCACCAGCGAGATCGACGCCCGGCGTTGCTTGAGCACCACGGCCACGGCCTGGTCGTACAGGGGATCGGACTCGCCGCCCCCCTCGCCGGTTCCGCCGCCCGCGCCGTCGACGCCGCCGTCCTCACCTTCCGCGGCGCCGTCAAGAATGCCCTCGACGTAGTTCGCCTCGCCCTGCTCCCTGAGCCGTTCGACCACGCGATGCACCTCGTCGTCGGCCACGAACGCGCCATGCACGCGCAGCGGCAAGCCGGTACCGGGCGGCATGTAGAGCATGTCGCCCATGCCCAGCAGCGTTTCGGCCCCCTGCTGGTCGAGAATGGTGCGCGAGTCGATCTTCGAGGACACCTGGAACGCCACGCGCGTCGGCACGTTCGCCTTGATCAACCCGGTGATCACGTCGACGGACGGTCGTTGCGTGGCCAGAATCAGGTGAATGCCCGCCGCCCGCGCCTTTTGCGCGATACGCGCGATCAACTCTTCGACCTTCTTGCCGACAACCATCATCAGGTCCGCCAGCTCGTCGATCACCACGACGATATACGGCAGACGCTGCAACGGCTCCGGCGCCTCCGGCGTGAGCGAGAAGGGATTGGGAATATGTTCTTCGCGCTTGGCAGCGTCGTCGATCTTGTTGTTGTACCCAGCCAGGTTGCGCACGCCGAGCTTACTCATGAGCTTGTAGCGACGCTCCATTTCCGCGACGACCCAGTTCAGCGCATGGCCGGCCTGGCGCATGTCGGTGACCACCGGGCACAACAGATGCTGGATGCCTTCGTACATGCTCATTTCGAGCATCTTCGGATCGATCAGGATCAGGCGCACCTGCTCGGCCGTCGCCTTGTACAGCAGCGACAGGATCATGGCGTTGATCCCCACCGACTTGCCGGAACCGGTGGTGCCGGCCACGAGCAGGTGAGGCATCTTGGCCAGATCGGCCACGACCGGCTTTCCGCCGATGTCCTTGCCGAGCGCCAGCGTCAGCAGCGACGACGAGTCGTTGTAGATCTCAGAACCCAGAATCTCCGTCAGACGCACCGTCTGGCGGCGCGGATTCGGCAGCTCCAGCCCCATGAAATTCTTGCCCGGAATGGTCTCCACCACGCGGATCGACACCAGCGAGAGCGAGCGCGCCAGATCCTTCGCGAGGTTCACGATCTGACTGCCCTTCACCCCCGTGGCCGGCTCGATCTCATAGCGCGTGATGACCGGTCCCGGATAGGCGGCCACGACGCTCACCTCCACGCCAAAGTCCTTGAGCTTCTTCTCGATCAGGCGCGAGGTGAACTCCAGGGTCTCGGCGGACACCGTCTCCTGTGCGGCCGGCGCGGCATCGAGCAGCGCGAGCGGCGGCAGGATCGAATCGGGCAGATCGGCAAACAACGGCGCCTGCTTCTCCTTCTCGACGCGCTCGCTCTTGGGCACGACCTTGACCGGCGGCACGATCTGCACCGGCTCATGCACTTCGGCGCGCACGCGGTTCTGCACGACGGCGCCTTCGCGCGCGATTGCCGCCTCCTCGCCCAACCGGCGATCCTGGCGCGCTTCGCGACGACGACGAATCACCGTACCCGTATCGAGAATCAGCGCGCCGAGCTTCTCGGCGGCGGACAGCCACGAGAAATGGAACAGCAACGACAGCCCGAAGGCGAAGATGAGCAGGAGTGCCAGCGTGCCGCCCGTGAAGCCGAGCGCGTGCTGGAAGAAGCCGCCGACAGTCTCGCCGATCACACCGCCCGATGCGCGCGGCAATTGGGCCTTGAGGCGATACAGGCGCAGCGATTCGATGCCGGCGCTCGAGAGCAGCACCATCAGGGAAGAGACGATTTCCACCCAACCGCCGCTTGCCAGCCGCTCACGCAGCGGCGGCGCCTCGCGCCGGGCGGAAATTCGCCGGTAGCCGGCGACGACGCGCCGGGCAATGAACACGACCAGCCAGTAGGCGGACAGGCCGAGGGTGAGCAGCAGCATGTCGGCCACCCACGCGCCCACGCGCCCCGCCCAGTTGGCGATGCGCTCCACGTGCGCCGCATGTGTCCAGCTGGGGTCCAGACGGCTGTACGAGAACAACGCCATCAACAGGAACACCATCAGCGCGACCTGCGCCATCCAGCGGATTTCATGGAAAAGGTGCGTCACCCGATTGGGCAACGACGATCCGGCACCAGCAGAGTAAGAAGATTTCGTCGTCATCAAGCCATGGGGTTGGGCGGGCAGACGGGCGGCCTGCCGCGCGGCAAGGCTCCATTGTAAACAACTATTACATTCGTTAATGCAGGAAAAGGTGACAAGCAGTAACGCCGGCACTTCCCGCAACATGCCGCCCCGGCTTCCGGCACTCGCAAGCGCCCGGTCCGGCGCTTCGCTATCGCCTCGATTGGAAGGCTCCATCAACGAAACGACGTCGGCCCTTTATAATGTGGGTTTGCGCCGGATCCGTTCCGGCGCCAGCCCCTACCCCCTTTCCGGTGAGTCCGTCCATGTCCGTCGCCAAGCACGCAAAAGTCCTGATTCTCGGTTCCGGCCCTGCCGGCTACAGCGCCGCCGTCTATGCCGCGCGCGCCAACCTCAACCCCGTGCTGATCACCGGGATCGCCCAGGGCGGCCAGTTGATGACCACCACGGACGTCGAGAACTGGCCCGGCGACCCGACCGGCGTGCAAGGCCCCGAACTCATGGCCCGCATGCAGGCCCACGCCGAGCACTTCAACACCGAGATGATCTTCGATCACATCCATACGGTGCACCTGAACGAGCGCCCGCTGCGCCTGATCGGCGACGCCGGCGAATACACCGCCGACGCCCTGATCATCGCCACCGGCGCGTCGGCCCAGTACCTGGGCCTGCCGTCCGAGGAAGCCTTCTCCGGCCGCGGCGTGTCCGCCTGCGCCACGTGCGACGGCTTCTTCTACAAGGGCAAGGAAGTTTGCGTGGTCGGCGGCGGCAACACGGCCGTGGAAGAAGCGCTGTACCTGGCCAACATTGCCAGCAAGGTGACCGTGATCCACCGTCGCGACAAATTCCGCGCCGAACCGATTCTGATCGACCGTCTGCTCGAGAAGGCCAAGCAGGGCGTGGTCGAACTGAAATACGACCACGTGCTCGACGAAGTGACCGGGGATGACTCCGGCGTCACCGGCGTGCGCATCAAGAACGTGAAGACCGGCGCGCACGAGGATATCGCGCTGCATGGCGTGTTCATCGCCATCGGCCACAAACCGAACACCGATATCTTCGAGGGTCAGCTCGAGATGAAGAACGGCTACATCGTCACGCACAGCGGCCTGAACGGCAACGCGACGGCGACCAGCGTGCCGGGCGTGTTCGCCGCCGGCGACGTGCAGGATCACGTCTACCGCCAGGCCATTACCAGCGCCGGCACGGGTTGCATGGCCGCGCTCGACGCCCAGCGCTACCTCGAGAACCTCGACCAGTAACGCATTCGCGCCGTGCTCCGGTGCCCTTGCCGTCCGCCGCTCACCGCTTCGTGCGTGGCGCGATGCGGCCATGGCGCCGTTGCCCGTGACGTCTTTGGTGCTTTGGGGCGACCGAATCCGACGGATCCGGCCGCCCGGCTTGATCCTCCCTCGTCCTTGTTCGCACGCCCATGAGCAAGAAGCCACCGAAACTCAGCCTCGGCGACCTCGCCGCCCTGCGCGATACGCTCGCGAAGGAGACGGCCGCGCGTGAGGCCGAACGCCTGGCCGCCGCCCAGCGCGCCGCCCAGGCCCGGCGCGACGCCAATGTCTTCCGCGACAGCATCGGCGACATCGCACCGCTTGCCGCCAGGGGTGCCGTCGATCGCGTCGAGCACCCGCGCCAACGGCCCGAGCCCGTCGCCCGCCAGACACAGGAAGACGAAGCGGCGGTGCTTTTCGAATCGCTGTCCGACGAGTTCGATCCCGAAGCGCTGCTCGACACCGACGACCGTCTGTCTTACCGCCGCCCCGGCATCAGTCAGGACACGGTGCTCAAGCTCCAGCGCGGCGAATGGGTCGTGCAAGCGCAGATCGACCTGCATGGCATGCGCCGCGACGAAGCGCGCGAGGCGCTGTCCGCGTTTCTGCACGACGCCGTCAAGCGCGGCCTGCGCTGCGTGCGCGTGATTCACGGCAAGGGGCTGGGGTCGGTCAATCGCGAACCGGTGCTCAAGGACAAGGTGCGAGGCTGGCTCGCACAGAAGAATGAAGTGCTCGCGTGGGCGCAGGCGCAAGGACGCGACGGCGGCGGCGGTGCGCTGGTAGTATTGCTCCAGGCTGCGCAGACGAGGGCGCCCCGCGGGTAAGCGAACGCACTCCCGCCGATCACGACGTATCACTCTCGGGATTCGCCGATGATTCAAGAGATGAGCGCCCAACTGCATACGATTCTGGCCGTGATGGAGGCCATTGCCGTATTCTCGTGCGCGATCTCGGGGTTCGCCGAAGCCCGCAAGCAGCACCTCGATCCGGTCGGCGCGTTCGTGCTGGCCTTCGCCACGGCATTCGGCGGCGGCACGCTGCGCGACGTGCTGCTCGACCACCGCCCGTTCTACTGGGTGCAGCACCAGTGGTACACGGTCATCATTCTGGTGCTCTCGCTCTCGACATCCGGCGTCATGAAGCTCGTCTCGCGCGTGGCGACCGAGCGTGTGCTGCTGATTACCGACGCCATCGGCCTGGGCTTCTTCAGCGCATCCGGCACGTCGCTCGCGCTGCAGACCGACATGTCGGCACTGATGTCCGTGATGATGGGGGTCATTACCGGCGTGGGCGGCGGCGTGATTCGCGACATCCTCTGCAACGAGGTGCCGCTGGTTTTGCGCGACACGCGCCCTTACGCGATATGCGCCTTCGTCGGCGGCTGGATCTACATCGCGCTCACATACGTCGATCTCGACCCGCTCTACACCTTGTCGATCAGTGCGCTCTCGGTGATCTTCGTGCGCCTGATCACCGTCGCGTTCGATGTCCGGCTCAAATCCTGAGCGCACCGGTTTCGATCCCGCCTTTATCGCACATTCCATGCGCTTCCAGCGCGCGTCCAGCGCAATAAGAACCGATTAGGCGCCATCAAACGTCGAAGGGCGACGCCGCCATCGCGGTCGTCGCCCTTCCGATTTCCGATGCCTGCCGGCGCACCGTGGCCGATGCGAGCGTGGCGACGCGTGTCGCGCCGCTCGCCTCAGACGGCTTGCTCGCCCTCTTCGCCCGTGCGGATGCGGATCACGCGCTCCACGTCGGTCACGAAAATCTTGCCGTCGCCGATCTTGCCGGTTCGCGCGGCGCCCAGAACGGCGTCGATGACCTGCTCCGCCTGCGCGGCGCTCACCACGACCTCGATCTTGATCTTCGGCAGGAAGTCGACCACATACTCCGCACCGCGATACAGCTCGGTGTGGCCCTTCTGACGGCCGAAGCCCTTCACTTCCGTGACGGTCAGGCCGGTCACGCCGACTTCGGCCAGCGCCTCACGAACTTCGTCGAGCTTAAAGGGTTTGATGATGGCAGTTACGCGTTTCATTGTCGCCTCGATATCCTGGTTGTCTTGGTTGTCTGGGTTGGAGGGGTCTGAGCCTTCACCGGGCTATTGTACCGGGCCGGGAGGGCGTGCCGATGACGGTGCACCCACGGTCGCGGTGTCAGGCATGCGGATCGTCCGGCACCGTGTCGAGATCCGCGAGCCACACCACCGACTCCGAGTCGCTCGGCGCTCGCCAGTCGCCGCGCGGCGAGAGCGAGCCGCCGGTGCCGACCTTCGGAGCGTTGGGGATGCATGACCGCTTGAACTGGCTGGTGCGGAAGAACCGGTCGAGGAAGATGCGCAGGTTGCGCTTGATCGCGACCAGGTCGTAGGCGTGTCGCGCGACGTGTCCCTCGTCCGGCCAGCGTCCGAGTGCAGCGTCGTGCCATGCGCTCCACGACAGGAACGCCACCTTGCGCGGGGCATAGCCGAAGCGCAGCGTGTAGTACAGATTGAAGTCCTGCAGCTCGTACGGCCCGATGAAGTGCTCGGTGCGCTGCTCGGGCGCCCCGTTGGCCTTGCCGGGCACCAGTTCCGGGCTGATTTCCGTCTCGAGAATATCGATGAGCACGTTGCGCTGCGGCGCGCCCTTCGGCGACTTCGCCTGCGAAGCCGACGCGGCGCCGCCCAATTGTCCCGTTTCCGCGACCCATCGCACGAGATGCATGATGAGGGTCTTCGGCACGCTGGCATTCACGTTGTAGTGCGACATGTGGTCGCCTACGCCATAGGTGCACCAGCCCAACGCCAGCTCACTCAGGTCACCGGTGCCGATCACGATGGCGCCCTGATGGTTTGCCAGCCGGAACAGGTGATTGGTGCGCTCGCCCGCCTGCACGTTCTCGAAGGTCACATCGTAGACCGCTTCGCCGCGGGCGAACGGATGGTCGAGGTCCTTGAGCATCTGCATGCAGCTCGGGCGAATATCGATCTCGCGCGCCGTGCACCCGACCGCCTCCATCAGCTCGCGCGCCTGACGCAGCGTGCGCTCGCTCGTGGCGAAGCCTGGCATGGTGTACGCCAGGATGTTCGTGCGCGGCAGGCCAAGACGGTCCATGACCTTCGCGCACACAAGCAAGGCGTGTGTCGAGTCGAGCCCGCCGGACACTCCGATGACGACCTTCTGAATTTTCGACGACGCCAGACGCTGCATCAGCGCCTGGACCTGAATGTTGTAGACCTCGTGGCAGCGCTCGTCGCGACGCTGCGCATCGGACGGCACGTACGGGAAGCGCGCGACCGCCCGCGCGAGCGGCAGTTCGGCGTCGCGCGGGATCGCGAGATCCACCTCGACAGTGCGAAACCGCGCCACTTCGTCGGCATGACGACGCACCGACACACCGAACGTCGTCTGGTGCATCCGTTCGCGCGCGAGCCGCTCCAGATCGACGTCCGCGAAAATCAGATGCGACTCGCTCGCGAAACGGTCCGATTCCGCGAGCATGTCGCCATTCTCGTAAATCAACGCCTGGCCATCCCAGGCCAGATCGGTACTCGACTCCCCCTGTCCGGCCGAGGTGTAGAGATACGCCGCGAGACACCGCGCCGATTGCTGCCCCACCAGTTGATGGCGATAGGCCGACTTGCCCACGACGACATTCGATGCCGACAGGTTGACGAGCACCGTGGCACCCGCGAGCGCCGCGAACGACGACGGCGGCACCGGTACCCACACGTCCTCGCAGATCTCGCAGTGAAAGCGCAGCATCGGCTGGTCGGCGGCTTCGAAAATGAGCGATCCGAACGGCACGGCGTTCCCAAGCAGCGTAACCGTGTCGACGCCGGCGTCGTCCGCCGCGTTGAACTGGCGCGCTTCGTAGAACTCGCTGTAGTTTGGCAGGTAAGTCTTCGGCACGACCCCGTGAATCCGGCCACGCGCCACGACCACGGCGCAATTGAACAGGCGCTGCTGCACGCGCACCGGCATGCCGACAATGAGCGCCGCCCCAAGCTCGCGACTCGCCGAAACGATCTCCGCGAGCGCGGCGTCGCAGGCATCGAGCAACGCGCGCTGCTGGAACAGGTCTTCGCAGCTGTATGCGGGAATCCCCAGTTCGGGGAATGCCACGAGCACCGCGCCGGCGGCGTCGGCCTGCCTGGCAAGTGCAATGGTCTGCGCGGCGTTGTAGGCGGGGTCGGCAACGCGGCATTGCGGCACGCCAACGGCCACGCGTGCGAAATCGTGATTGTAAAGATTGAGGAATCGGTTGGTCATGTCGGCGGCTACCAGGCATCGCCCGTGTGCCAGCCCGTCGGCAAGCGGAGCGGCCATGCGTGGCGCGCCCGCCCGACGCGAGTGGCGGACGTGAGAATCGCCAGTATATTACGCGAGGCCCCGATTTGCCGGGCCCCACGCCGCTTCAGCGCCCTCGTTCGCCCTGCGCCCGCGGTCCGGCCATGCATCGTCGCCACGCTATCCCGCTATCCCGCTATCCCGCTGCCCCGCTTGCACGCGGACGCAACACCGCCACACATCCCGTCGCCTACGGTGGCGTCGTCATGGGCGGCATGCGTCACGGCGTATGCCGCTTGAACGGCGTATGCGCCTCGAGCTCGCCGATGTGCTCATCCATCGCCGTCGTCTCCGCGTCGAGAAATTCGGCGATGGCATCGGCAAAACGTGTGTCCGCAATCCAGTGCGCCGACCAGGTGGGCGTGGGAAGCAACCCGCGCGCCATCTTGTGCACCCCCTGCGCGCCGCCCTCGAAACTGCGCAATCCATGGGCAATGCAGTATTCGATGCCCTGAGCGTAGCACGTCTCGAAATGCATGCCGGAGACGAAGTCCGTGGCGCCCCAGTAACGGCCGTACATCGTGTCGCCGCCGATCACGTTCAGCGCACAGGCGAGCGGTCGGCCGTCGCGCTCGGCCATCACGAGCATCAGCACGTCGGGCAGCGCCGCGTGCACCTGACCGAAGAAGCCACGGCTCAGATACGGCGCATTCCAGTGCTCGCGATAGGTGTTCTCATAGCACCGATAGAAGAAGTCGAGCGCCGCGTCGTCGATGTCGGCGCCGCGCAGCCATCGATACGTCACGCCCGCGTCGCGCACGCGGCGTCGATCCTGCCGGAGCTTCTTGCGCTTTTCCTGGTTCATCTGCCCGAGGAAATCGTCGAACGTGGCGAACCCCGGATTCTCCCAATGGAACTGCACGCCTTCGCGAAGCATGTAGCCCGCTTCGGTCAGCGCCGCCAGATCGTCGTCGTGCGCGAACAGCACGTGGATCGATGACAACTCGACCTGTTTCGCGAAAGCGATCGCGCCGCGTGCGAGCGCCACGCGTTCGGCATGCGTGCGCGCGAGCAGGCGCGGTCCGGTGACTGGCGAGAACGGCACCGCGCACAGCAGCTTCGGGTAGTAGTCCAGGCCGTGGCGGGCAAACGCGTCGGCCCAGGCGTGATCGAAAACGTACTCGCCGCGCGAGTGCGATTTGACATACAGCGGCATCGCCCCGACAAGGCGCTCGCCCGCATGCATGAGCAGATAGGCGGGCTGCCAGCCGGTGCGCTTGGCCGCGCAGCCGCTCGTGTGCATGGCGTTCAGGAAGGCGTGCTGCACGAATGGATTGCCGCCGGCGAGCGCGTTCCACGCGTCGGCCGATACGTCTTCGATCGAATGCACCACACGAATGACCACGTCGCTGCTCACCGCTTCCCCCTCGTCTGCCTGCCTGTGTGTCGACCGCGACACCCCCTGTGCCGGCCCGGCCCGCGCCAATCGCGCGCCGACACCGGATCGCCAGCCATTGTCGCCGAACTCGGCGCCGCTTTCAGACGGGCAACAAAAAACCCGGCATGACGCCGGGTTTTTCGGATGTCGGAAGGCGGCGCCGGGCGCCACCCGCGCGAGCCATGACGCTCACTTCTTCGCGTTGGCCACGCCGTCGACGATTTCCTTGTGAGCGGCCTCGATGCCTTCCCAGCCTTCGACCTTGACCCACTTGCCCTTCTCGAGCGCCTTGTAGTTCTCGAAGAAGTGCTTGATCTGGTCCTTGAGGTAGCCCGGCACGTCGTCGATCGACTTCATGTGCGCCGTCATCGGGCAGATCTTGTCGACCGGCACGACGACCAGCTTGGCGTCCACGCCCGATTCGTCGGTCATGTTGAGCATGCCCAGCGCGCGGCAACGCACGATGGAGCCGGCCAGCAGCGGGAACGGCGTGACGACCAGCGCGTCGACGGGGTCGCCGTCGCCCGCGAGCGTTTGCGGAATGAAGCCGTAATTGGCCGGGTAGCGCATGCCCGTGCCGATGAAGCGGTCAACGACCAGCAGGCCCAGATCCTTGTCGGCTTCGTACTTCACCGGGTCGCTTTGCGCCGGGATTTCGATGATGACGTTGAAATCGTTGGGGATGTCCTTGCCGGCAGGCACGTGGTTGAAGCTCATGATGGCATTCCTGTGTATGAAAATGGGCGTGCCGCCGCGCGGCGCATTCCCCCGCCGACCGGCCGGGTATCGCGCCGCCCGACGGCAATCGGGCGCGGAACATTATAGCGGGTTTGCCCGCCCCCCCTGTAGCGCCGGCAGTCTGGCCAGCCGTGCCGGCGTCAGGTCGTCCACGCCGGCGCAGCCCAACAATTGCATCGTCGTGCGCAACTCGTCGAGCAGCAGCGCCAGCACCCCGGCGGCCCCCGCCGCGCCGCATGCGGCGACACCGTATAACGGCGCACGGCCGAGCAGCACGCCCTTGGCGCCGAGCGCCACGGCCTTGGCCACGTCGGCCCCGCGCCGCACGCCGCCGTCGACGAATACCGCCATGCCCGGGCCGCTCGCGCTCACCGCCGCCACGATCGGCTCCAGTGCCTCGAGCGGCGCCAGCGTGCTGCCCAGTTGCCGGCCGCCATGGTTCGAGACCACGATGCCGTCGGCACCGTGCGCCTGCGCCTGACGGGCGTCATCCACCGTCTGAATGCCCTTGACGAGCACCTCGCCCGGCCAATGACGCCGCACCCAGGCCAGGTCGTCCCAACCGAGCGACAGGTCCATCTGACGGCTCAACATGGCCGCATGGCGCGCCAGGTCGGCCCGCTCGCCCACACTCTTCGCGATATTGCGCAGTTGCGGCGCCCCGTGGGCCAGCATCTGCCAGCTCCAGTGCGGATGCCGCAGGCAATCTGCCATCAGCCGAGGCGTGACGCGTAGCGGTAGCTTGAAACCGTTGCGCACGTCGTGATCGCGCTTGCCGTGCACCGGCGTATCCACGGTGAGCAGCAGCGTGCGAAAACCCGCCTCGCGTGCGCGGCGCATCATGCTCTCGGCGATGCGGCGATCCTGCTGGACGTACAACTGAAGCCACAGTTGCGCGTCGGGAGCCGCCGCGCGCACGTCTTCGAGCAACGAGGTCGACGCGGTCGACAACACGAACGGCAATCCGGCATCGGCCGCCGCCCGGGCAAGCAACTCGTCCGCGCGCGGCCAGAACAGACCGTTCAGGCCGGTAGGCCCCACCGCCATCGGCGCACTGGCCGCGCGGCCCCAGAACGTGGTCGCCGCCGAACATTGCGACGTATCCGTCATGACGCGCGGCAAAAACCCCCACTGCCCGAACGCATCCCGATTGCGTCGCAAGGCGTCGCCGTCTTCGGCACCGCCCTCCAGATAATCGAACGCCAGCTTCGTCAACCGCCGCCGCGCCGCCCGCCGGTAATCCTCCACGCAGGAAAATGCCCGCATCGCTTCCCCCCAATTCCTTGTCGCCCTGGTGTCTCGCAGCGGTGCATCGTGCATGGCAATGCACTGCCGGTACGGGACAAATCGTTAGTCGCTCACAAACAATTGCATTACAATCACTATCGTTACTATCCGAACATACCGGTACCTGCCATGCCGCGCACGACCGCCCGGTCCACCCGGTCACCCCGCCGCACCGAAGACACCTCCGCTGCCTCCTCGACCCCGCCCACCGGGACGGCGGGTAGCGGCAAATCGACGTCGCGTTCGTCCCTGTTCGTGGGGTCGACGGAAAAAACCTTTCAGGTGCTGCACGCCTTCGACGGCCCGGCGCGCTACATGACGCTGGGCGACATCGCCAAAGCCGCCGGGCTCGATCGCAGCGCCACGCAGCGGCTCGTGCACACGCTCGAAGTGCTCGGCTATCTCTTTCGCGTGCCGGAAACCCGCACTTACGGGCTAACCACGAAAGTGCTCCAGTTCTCGTTCAACTACATCCGCGCGAACGATCTCGTGGAGAAGGCGGCGCCGTATCTGCTCGACATCTTCCGGCGTGTCGGCGAGACCACCAACCTCCAGGAGCTCGACGGCCACGAGATCGTGTACATCGCGCGTTTTCCGGGCCAGCACCTCGTGAATATCGGCATCGTGGTCGGCGCACGGCTGCCGGCCATGTTCACGGCGTCGGGCATTGCGATGCTCTCGCGACTGCCCGAGGCGCGCGTGCGGGAAATCCTGGCGCAAACGCCGCTCGAACCGATGACGCCGTACACGGTCATCGACGAGAAGAAACTTCTCGAGCGTATCCAGACAGCCGCTCGCCGGGGCTATGCCATCGTCGAGAGCGAAACGGTGATGGGCGACATTTCGGTCGCCGCGCCGATTACCGATCATGACGGACAGGCCGTCGCGGCCATCAACATCTCGGTGCCCACCTCGCGCTGGACCCGCGAACGCGTGGAAGCCGAACTCGCGCCTCACGTTCAGGTGGCGGCGACGTCCATCTCCAAATCGCGCCTGTCGACATTCCGCCGGTAAGCCGCCGTCCGGCGTCCGGGCGCACCCGGACACCGGCCAAGCCTCACCGGCCTTCGAAAATCGCCAGCTGACGCGTGAGTTCGGCACGCAGCTCGCTCGAGAGCGCTGCGGCGGGCGGCACGAGCGGCGCGAGCATCGCCGGCGCATTCACCCCGATCAGATCCATCACCGACTTCATCGGCCCCGGGTTCGTTTCGGCGAACGCCAGGTTCATGAGCGGAATGAGCGAGCGATGCACCGTCAGGGCCTCGGCCGTCTTGCCCTCGGCCGCGAGTGCGAAGATCCGCTGCCATGCCGTGGGCAGCAGCGACGCAGTGACCAAAATACCGCCACGCGCTCCCGCCGCCACGTGCAGCGGGAACAGCGTGTCTTCGCCGCTGAGCACCGCAAACGACGCGTCCACGCCCGCCACCGTGCGCAGGAAATGCCACATGTCGGTGTTGCAGGCCTTCATGCCCACGATGTTTTCGTGGCGCGAGAGCTCGTGCAGCACTTCCGGCGCGATCGCGATGCGGGTGCGATACGGAATTTCGTAGATAAGGATCGGCAGCGGCGATTCGTCGGCGTATCGCAGGAAGTAGTCGCGAATGCCGGCTTGCGTGGGATTCGTGTAGTAAGGCGTGAGCACGAGCAATCCGTCGGCGCCCGCGGCCGCGAAATCGCGTCCGGCGCCGATGGCGTCGTGATAGCCCGGGTCGAGCACGCCGGCGATCACCGGCACGTCGCGGCCGTGGGCCTTGACTTCCTGCACGGTGATTTCCGCCATGCGCACGCGCTCGGCGCGCGAGAGCGCACCGTATTCGCCGGTGCCGCCGAGCGGCACCACGCCGTCGATGCCTTGCTTGAGCAGATAGCGCAGCAATGCACGCGCGGCGTCGGAATGAATGGTGTCGTCGGCGTTCACCGGTGTGGGAATGGCCGGCAGAATGCCCTTGAGTTGTTCGGAGCGAAGCATGAGTTAAACGTCCGTGGTTCGAGAGTACGGGAAAGTCCGGGCGGCGCGCGCGGCGCCCCGCGATCAGGTCGCGAGACTGCGCCGGCGCAGACGCTCGGCCACCCAGATGAGTGCGGCAATGAAAAGGAACAGACACGTGGAGACGGCCGCGATGACCGGCGAAATCTGCATCGTGATCTCGTCCCAGAACTGCTTGGGCAGCGTGGTCGACAGTCCGCCCGACGTGAATAGCGCTATCGTGAGTTCGTCGAACGACGTGGCGAACGCGAACAGGAACGACGACAGCAGCCCCGCGCCGAGAATCGGGAACGTCACGCGACGCAGGGTCGCCCACGGGCGCGCGCCCAGGCTGTAGGCCGCCAGGTCGAGACGCGTGTCGTAGTTGCGCAGCACGGCCATCATCGTGATGACGACGTACGGCACCGCCACGACCGTGTGCGCAAGCGTCAACCCCACGCTGGAGCCGACCAGGCCGACTTTGGCGAAGAAATAGAACACGCCCACGGCGAGGATCATGCGCGGCACCACGATCGGCGCGAGCACGAAGGCGAGCATGGCCGACTTGCCGCGCATGCCGCCACGCACCAGCAGGAAGGCAGCCGGCGTGCCGATCAGCATCGACAGCAATCCGGCGCCGATGCCCACCAGCATCGAGCGCGTCACCGCCTGCATCCACAGCGGGGATTCCCAGATCTGCTGGTACCACTGGAGCGAGAAGCCCTTCGGCGGCCAGGCGAGCCCGGAAGCCGAGTCGAACGACATCGGAATCATCAGCAGCGCGGGAGCGGCGAGAAACACCACCAGCAGGAACACGACGACGCGAAGCACGAGACCATCGCCCTGCTCCCGCTGGCTGCGAGGCAGCGCGCGCAGCAGCAGATCGGTCGCGTGGCCCAGCGCCGTGAGCACCGTTTCCCCGAGCACACGGGTCCAGCCGCCGCGTCGCTTGCCAGCCTTCACGTCGCCCGCGCCGCCAGCCATCGTCGAGAGGCCAACCATGCGGTCGTAGATAAAGAACACCGCGAGCACCACCGCCAGCAGCAGCACCGAGATCGCGCCGGCGAAGCCCCAGTTCAACGCCTGCATCACCTGGTCGATGATGAGCTGGGTGATCATCGTTTCATGGCGACCGCCAAGCAGCGTCGGTGTGATGAAGAAGCCGATGGAGGTCACGAAGACCATCAGCGCGCCGGCGGCCACACCGGGCAGCGACAATGGGAAGTAAACCCGCCAGAACACCGTTCCCGGACGTGCGCCCAGCGTCGACGCCGCGCTCGGCAGACGACGGTCGATGTTCTCCATGACCGAGAGCATCGTGAGCACGGCCAGCGGCATCAGCGCGTGCACCATGCCGAGCACCACGGCCGGAAAGCTGTAGAGCAGCGAGAGCGGCGCGTCGATCAGGCCCAGGTCGAGCAACGTGCGGTTGATCACGCCATTGCGCCCGAGCAGCACCACCCATGCGAACGTGCGCACGAGGAAGCTGGTCCAGAACGACAGCAGCAGCCAGAACAGCAGGCGCTGCTTGCGCGCACCGCTCAGGGTGGAGAGACGATAGGCGATCGGGTAGCCCGTGAGCACCGAGAAGAAGGTCGTGTACAGCGAGACCTTCAGCGTGATGAGCAACACTTCGACATACACCGACGAGGCGAACAGGCGCTGGTACTCGACCAGGGTGAAGCCGCCTTCGCCACGAATGCTGAGAAGCAACAGCTGACCGACCGGGTAAATCAGCATGACCGCCAGCAGAATGACGATCGGCGCGGCCATGAGTAGCGGGCGCATGCGCGCTCGCCACGGCGATCGGCGCGGCGCGGGGTGGACGGGCTGGGAGGACGAGGGACGAACCACGGCGGAGGCACTCATGGCTTACCCCGCGATCGCCACGGCGTCGTCGGCACGCCACGCGAGACCGAGCGTCTGGCCGATCTCGAAGCGGTTGCCCTGACGATGCGTGGGAAACGCCGCCACCAGCGACTTGCCGGCGTCGCCGTCGGTGAGCGCCGATTGCAGGTAGAGCTTGGTCATGCCGCCAGTGACCATGATGTCGGTGAGCCTGGCCGAAATCGTGGCCATGCCGTCGGCCGCAGGCTGCCCGTCGTGGATGTGCAGGTTCTGCGGACGCAGCATCAGCTTGACCGGACGGCCGCGCTCGACCTGCGGGTCGTAGACCATGGCGCCGGCGCCGAGCGAGCCCTGCACGCCGGGCATGGCCACGCGAACCTGATCGCCCGCGCGCTCGAGCACGGTGGCGTCGAGCAGGTTGGACTCGCCGAGGAAGTCGGCCACGAACACGCTCTTCGGACGGAAGTACAGATCGTCCGGCGTGCCGAGTTGAGCGATTTCGCCCGCGTTCATCAGGCAGATGCGGTCCGACATCGTCATCGCTTCTTCCTGATCGTGCGTGACATACACGATGGTGGTGCCGAGCTCGCGGTGAATGCGCTTGATCTCGAGCTGCATGTGATCGCGCAGCTTCTTGTCGAGCGCGCCGAGCGGCTCGTCCATCAGGATGATGGACGGCCGGTACACCATGCATCGCGCGAGCGCGATACGTTGTTGCTGGCCACCCGAGAGCTCGCGCGGATAGCGCTCCGCCACGTGCGGCAGATGCACCATTTCCAGCGCGTCCATGACCCTCTTGCGTGCGGCCTGTGCGTCGGTGCGACGCATCTGCAACGGGAAGGCAATGTTCTCCGCGACCGTCATGTGCGGAAACAGCGCGTAGTTCTGGAACACCATGCCGATGTCGCGTTCGTACGGCGCGCCGTACGTGACATCGGTCCCGTTGATGCGAATGGCGCCGGCGTCGGGCTGCGACAGACCCGCGATGAGCGAGAGCAAGGTGGTCTTGCCCGAGCCGCTGGGCCCGAGCAAGGTCAGGAATTCGCCCTGGGCGACATCGAGGTCGGTCGGTGCGAGCGCGACGAAATCGCCGTAGCGCTTGGACAGGCCCGACACCTGGAGATTGGCAATGGTCATGAGATCAGCACCCCATAAAACATGAAACGAAACGGCAGGTGAGGATCAGGTCAGGATCCAGCGATTGAAGCGTTCGAGCGCGGCACTCTGGTTCTGCTGCCAGAACTGCGCGTTAATGTGCACGCCGCTCTTCATGTTCTCGGGGAACGTGGGGCAGTTTTTCGCGATTTCCGGCTTCACGTAGTTGAACGCTTCCGGTTGCGTGAGGCCGGCCGGGAAGAACTTCACCAGTTCGGCCTGACGCTTCGGATCGCTCGCGAATTTGATGAACTCGCGGCAGGCGGGCGCATTCGGCGTGCCCTTGAGGATCGACCAGTTATCGCAGCCCCAGATGTTCTGGTTCCACACGATCTCGACCGGCGCGCCGTTGGCCTGCGCCGATTGCGCGCGCGAGGCCCACGTGGCCACCATGTCCACTTCGCCCGAGCCGAGCATCTGCTCGACCTGCGCGCCCGTGGTCCACCACACCGCCACCTGCTTGGCGACCTTGTCCAGGCTCTTGAACGCCCGGTCGAAGTCGCACGGGTACACCGAGCCCGGTGCCACGCCGTCGGCGAGCAGCGCTTCCTCGATCGTGTCGAACGGATACTTGCGCAGCGAGCGCCGGCCCGGGAAGTCCTTCACGTTCCACAGATCCGCCCACGACGACGGTGCCTTGCGGCCCTTGAACGCGTCGGTGCGATACGCAAGCACGGTCGAATAGATGTTGGTGCCCACCCCGAACGGCGACATGTACTGCTTGGGAATCTTGGCGATGGTCGGATCCGACTCGAGGCCGTGGCGCTCCAGATATTCCTTGCCGCCCCCGGTCAGCAACAGGATCGCGGGCTGGCTGATCTTGGCCATGTCCCACGTGTAGCTGCCGGCCTCGACCATGCTCTTGATCTGCGCGGTGGGCTCGGCGTTGGCCTGCACACCCACGACCTCGATGCCGGTCGCCTTGGCGAACGGCTTGTAGAACACGGCGTCATAAGCCTTGGTGTAAATCCCGCCATCGTCGCGCACCACGATGCGCTTGGAGGCGGCGCGCGAAGGCGTCCACACGAACGGGAAAGCCACGGCCGTGGCGCCGAGCAGCGCGGTCTTCATGGCCGTGCGGCGGCCCGGTTGTGCGAGCGTCGCTGCGTTGTCGGCGGTGGTATCGAGCGGGCTTGCGGAGGTCTTGCGTTTCATCATGGTCTCCGGTCTTGGCTGGGAGGGTGGGCGCGGCAGCGGAGCGCAGAGGCACAGCCGCCGCGCGCGCAGTTATGGCAAAACAAACAGCAAAACGTTGACGTGGTCCCGAGGCCCTCGCGGGCCCGGGGGTTCAGGGAACGAGGCGCCCCGGGTTAAGCAACTGGTTCGGATCGAGCGCCGCCTTCACGCGGTGCATGAGCGCGAGTTCGGCGGGCGACTTGTAGCGCGCCATGAGCGGCAGGCCCGTCTGGCCCACGCCGTGCTCCGCGCTGAACGTGCCCGACAGGCGCGCCGCCACGTCGTTCACGCAGGCGCGCATCGCGTCGCCCATCGCGGCACTGTCAGCCAGCGCGTCCCAGTCGTCGAACGAAAACATTGGAATGAAGTGCACGTTGCCGTCGCCCATGTGGCCGACCACGGCAATGTCGAGGCCCGGCACGATCGCTTGCACGGCGCGGGTTGCCGCGTCGATGAACGCCGGCACGCTCGACACCGGCACGGCGCAATCGGTCGTCAGGCCGACCGCGGCCTTCTTGTTGGCTTCGCTCACGCTGTGGCGCACTTCCCACAGGTCGGCGCGCTGCGTCTCGTTCGCCGCGATGACCGCGTCTTCCACCAGTCCCCGCTCGATGGCCTCGCCCAGCGTTTCGGTCAGCACGGCCTCGAGCCCTTCGGCGTCGCGCGTGTCGCCCAGTTCCACGAGCACATGCCAGTCATGCGCCCCGCCGAGCGGATTGCGACGATTCGGTACATTGGCGAGCACCAGTTCAAGCTGATGGCGATTCATGATTTCGAACGCCGACAGACGCGAGCCGCAGGCGTTCTGGAACATGCCCAGAATCTGTCCGGCAGCGGCGGGATCGCGTGGCGCGAACCAGGCGAGCGCGTGATGCGTGGGCAACGGATGCAGTTTGAGAGCGGCCGCCGTGATGATGCCCAGCGTGCCCTCGGCACCGATGAACAGTTGCTTGAGATCGATGCCGGTATTGTCCTTGCGCAGCGCGCGCAGGCCGTTCCAGATCGTCCCGTCGGCCAGCACGACTTCGAGGCCGAGAACGTTTTCGCGCGTGTTGCCGTAACGCAGCACGCTCGTGCCACCCGCATTCGTCGAAAGCGTGCCCCCGATCTGACACGATCCCTCCGCGCCGAGACTGACCGGGTACAGACGCCCCGCCGCGGCGGCAGTGTCCTGCACGGTTTTCAGAATGCACCCGGCTTCGACGACCATGGACCCGTTGGCGGCATCGACGTCGCGAATCTGACGCATGCGCGCGAGGTTGAGAATGACCGGCGCCGCGCCGACCGCAGGCGGCACCGCGCCGCCGCAAAGACTCGTATTCCCGCCCTGCGGCAGGATCGGCACCCCCGCCGCCGCGCACAGCTTCACGACGTCGCTCACCTGCGCGGTCGACGACGGCAGCACGACACACAATGCCTCGCCACGATAACGCCCGCGCCAGTCTTCGGTGTATCCGGCAGTGTCGGAAGCCTCACCGAGCACGGCGGTGGCGCCGAGCGCGTCCTGCAATCGAGAGACCAACGTGCCGCGCGTTACTGCATTGTTCATTGCTGCCTACTCCGAAGGAACACGATTGCCCTGAAACGCCTTGGCCGTCGGGGGTTGCCACGGTCTCCACGACCCTGGTCCTCGGCCTGTCGTACTCAACCGAGCGCCCGTCTGGCGATTTGATGTGATCAAGGATAGGCGAGAAAAAATTGCAATAAAATAGCTTTAATTGCAATGCAATTGTTTTAGGTGTTTATGCGGATGCACCTGATACGACCGTCAACGCTGTCGCGAGTTAAGTGATAATGGCTCCACCCTTTACACGAGGTGCCGTCGACATGCCCGAAGCTACACACTTCATCGGCAATCAATGGGTCGCGCCCGCAAGACGGGCCGCCGGTTCTGCCACTTCCGCCAGTGCGGCCAATGCCGTCATCCCCGTCATCGATCCTTCCGACGGCCAGCCCTTTGCCGAAATCGCCCGAGGCGACGCCGAAGACATCGACCGCGCCGTGCAAGCCGCGCGCGCCGCGTTCGAGGGCGATTGGGGACGCACGTCCGCCGCCGAGCGGGGGCGCATGCTTCAAAGCTTCGCCAGCCTGCTCGCCAGGCATCAGGAAGACCTCGCGCAACGCGAAGCGCGCGACACCGGCAAACCGCTGAAGCAGGCGCGCGCCGATGCGGCGGCGATCGTTCGCTACTTCGAGTTCTACGCCGGTGCCGCCGACAAACTGCACGGCGAGACGATTCCATACCAGCAGGGCTTCACCGTCTTCACCGTGCGCGAGCCGCATGGTGTGACGGGGCACATCATTCCGTGGAACTACCCTCTGCAGATCTTCGGGCGCAGCGTGGCCGCCGCGCTCGCGACCGGCAACGCGTGCGTGGTCAAGCCGGCCGAGGACGCCTGCCTCTCGCTGCTGCGCGTGGCGGAGCTCTCGCTAGAGGCCGGCCTGCCGCCGGGAGCGCTCAACATCGTCACGGGGTACGGCGCGGAAGCGGGTGCCGCACTTGCCCGGCATCCCGGCATCGACCACATCTCGTTTACCGGCTCGCCCGCGACCGGAACGCTCATATCGCAGATGGCGGCCGAGCACCACACGCCGGTCACGCTGGAGCTGGGCGGCAAGTCGCCGCAGATCATCTTCGCCGACGCCGACATGGACGCCGTACTGCCGGTGGTGGTGAACGCCATCGTGCAGAACGCGGGACAGACCTGCTCGGCCGGCAGCCGCCTGCTGGTCGAGCGCGATGCCTACGAAACCGTGCTCGCGCATCTGGCCGAGGCGTTCGCCCATCTTCGCGTCGGGCCGTCGCATGACGATCTCGATCTGGGGCCGCTCATCAACGCACGACAACAGCAACGCGTGTGGGACTTCCTGTCCGAAGCACAGCATGACGGCATCGCCGTCATGTCGCAGGGCGAGGTGATCGGCAGTGCGCCGCAGGCGGGGTTCTATCAGGCTCCGATGCTGTTGCGCGACGTGCCGCCCACTCACCGCCTCGCTCGCGAGGAGGTGTTCGGACCGGTGCTCGCCGCCATGCCGTTTACCGACGAAGCCGACGCCGTGCGACTCGCCAACGGCACCCCCTACGGGCTGGCGGCCGGCGTCTGGACGCGCGACGGCGGCCGACAGTTGCGACTCGCCCGGGCAATCCGCGCGGGGCAGGTCTTCATCAACAACTACGGCGCGGGCGGCGGCGTGGAGCTGCCGTTCGGCGGCATGAAACACTCCGGGCACGGGCGCGAAAAAGGGTTTGAAGCGCTGTATGGCTTCACCACGCTCAAGACGGTCGCCATCCGGCACGGGTGATTCGCGGCCCGCGCCCCTCGAAACCTCGAAAAAGCGCGCGGCTCGACATCCGGCGCCCCGTGCCTGCCCTGTCTGGGCCGATCCGGCCGGGGTCATGCACGCGGGCGCCGCGTTCATCACAGGCAACTCAGGAGACAAGGCATGCGTTTGCAAGACAAAGTCGCCATCGTCACCGGCGCGGGCTCCGGCTTCGGCGAGGGTATCGCCAAGACCTTCGCACGCGAAGGCGCGGCCGTCATCGTGAACGATCTGAACCGGGAGGCCGGAGAGCGTGTCGCGAACGAAATTACCCACGCCGGGGGGCGCGCCGCCTTCGTATACGGCGACGTGTCGCGCGAGGAGGATCATGTCACCCTGCTCGACGAAGCCGTCACCCGCTTCGGTCAGCTCGACGTCGTAGTCAACAACGCGGGCACCACGCATCGCAACAAGCCGATGCTCGAAGTGACAGAGGCCGAATTCGACCGAGTCTATGCGGTCAACGTCAAAAGCATTTTCTGGAGCGCACGCGCGGTCATGCCCTACTTCCAGCAGCGCGGGGGCGGGGTGATGATCAACATCGCGTCGACGGCCGGTGTGCGCCCGCGCCCGGGACTCGTCTGGTACAACGGCAGCAAGGGTGCCGTCATTACCGCCAGCAAGGCCATGGCCGCCGAGTTCGGCCCGCGCAATATCCGGGTGAACTGCGTCAATCCGGTCATCGGCGATACCGGCCTGACCGCGGAGTTCATGGGCGTGCCCAACACCCCCGAGAATCGCGCCAAATTCCTCGCCGGCATTCCGCTCGGGCGCTTTTCCACTCCGCAGGACATCGCCAACGCTTGCCTCTACCTCGCGAGCGACGACGCCGCCTTCATCACCGGCGTTTGCCTGGAAGTCGACGGCGGGCGCTGCATCTGAGCCGCCGCCCGTTACCGCATGCCTTAACTGGTCTGTCACCCCGCAGTCGTCGTACCCGCAGTCGTCACACTCGCAGTCGTCGTACCCGCAGTCGTCGTACTCGTTACCGGATTCACACCATAAAGAGACACACCACGTCAAACCGGAGGAGATTCGTATGAACAGCGTTCCGACGCCCCCGTCGCCGATGACCGATGCGCCATCGGCGGATTTCGAAGCGGCCACCTACCGCAAGGTCGGCTGGCGGCTGATTCCGTTTCTGCTGCTTTGCTATGTGGTTGCTTACCTCGACCGTGTGAACGTGGGCTTCGCCAAGTTGCAGATGGTCGGCGACCTGAAGTTCTCCGAGACCGTGTTCGGCCTCGGCGCGGGCATCTTCTTCATCGGCTACTTCATCTTCGAGGTGCCGAGCAATGTGATCCTGCACCGCGTGGGCGCGCGCGTGTGGATTGCGCGCATCATGATTTCGTGGGGCATCATCTCGGGCGCGACGATGTTCGTCACCACCCCGTCGATGTTCTACGTCATGCGATTCCTGCTCGGTGTGGCCGAAGCGGGCTTCTTCCCCGGCATCATTCTGTACATCACGTACTGGTACCCCGCGTCGCGCCGCGGGCGCATGACCGCGTGGTTCATGACGGCCGTGGCGATCTCGGGACTCGTGGGCGGGCCGCTCTCGGGCTGGATTCTCAAGGACATGAGCGGCGTGAACGGGCTCGCCGGCTGGCAATGGATGTTCCTGCTCGAGGCCATCCCGTCGGTGGTGATCGGCATTGCCGTGCTGTTCGTGCTCGACGACCGCATCCGCGACGCGAAGTGGCTCGACGACGCCGAGAAGACCATGCTCGAGCGCAACATTGCCAGCGACGTGCTGACCAAGGAAGACCTGCCGCTCAGCCAGGTGTTCTCCAGCGGGCGCGTGTGGATGATGAGCCTGATCTACTTCTCGTTCGTAATCGGCCTGTACGGTGTGGGCTTCTGGCTGCCGACGATCATCAAGGGCACCGGCGTGACGGACCCGCTGCAGATCGGCCTGCTCACTGCGATTCCCTACTTCTTCGCGGTCATCGCCATGGTCGTGGTCGGGCGTCGCTCGGACCTGCGCGGCGAACGCCGCTGGCACATTGCGATTCCCGCCTTCCTCGGCGCCGTCGGCCTGTTCCTGTCGACCACCTGGAGCCACAACACGCAACTCGCCATGGTCGCGCTCACCCTCGCCACAATGGGCATCATGGTCGTGCTGCCCCTGTTCTGGAGCCTGCCCACGGCGTTTCTCGGCGGCACTGCCGCGGCAGCCGGCATCGCGATGATCAACTCGCTGGGGAACCTCGCGGGCTTCGTCGGCCCGTACCTGATCGGCTTTCTCAAGGACGCCACGCAAAGCACCAATAGCGGCATGTTCCTGCTCACCGCCTTCATGGTGCTCGGCGGACTCCTCACGCTCTCGGTCCCGGCGCGCCTCGTCAACCGATGACGCCGCACCGGATCGACTGACGAAACCTCGTCTCGACCGCCGAGACCGAGGTGCCACGGGGTGGCTGGCCGCGCTGCCACCATCGGAGTAACATGTCTGAGGCCGTCCTCTCCGGGACGGCCTGTTTTTTGCCCCCCGACTCCGCATGCCCGCCAACGACTCCCAGACGACGCCGGCCGGCGTCTCCCTCACGCCTGCCGAGGTCAAGCAGATCCTCTCGGGACTGCTGCTCATCATGTTCCTCGGCTCGCTCGACCAGACCATCGTCGCGCCCGCGCTGCCCACCATTGCGCGGGATCTGGGGAGCTTCGACGCGGTGTCTTGGGTGGTGACCGCCTATCTGCTCTCGTCGACCGCGATCACGCCCATCGTTGGCAAACTCTCGGATCTGTTCGGGCGACGCGTCGTCATCGCCGTGAGCGTGGCGGTCTTTCTCGTGGGATCGGTGCTGTGCGCGCTGGCGCCGAACATGCTCATACTGATCGTCGCGCGCGGCGTGCAGGGGCTCGGCGGCGGCGGGCTCATCGCGTTGTCGAACACCGTGATCGCGGACATCGTCTCGCCTCGCGAGCGGGGGCGGTACCAGGGCTATATCTCGGGCATGTTCGCCGTCTCCGGCGTTGCCGGTCCGGTCACGGGCGGGGTGTTCGCGCAGTACCTGAACTGGACGCTCATCTTCTGGATCAACCTCCCGCTCGGGCTGCTCGCCATCTACCTGAGCGATCGCGCGCTGCGCCGCCTGCCGCGCCGCGAGGGCCGTCCGAGCATCGATTACCTCGGCTCCGTGTTGCTGATCGTCGCCACCGTGTGTCTGCTGCTGGCGCTCACGTGGGGCGGGCATCGCTACGACTGGCTGTCGCTGGAGATCGGGGGCCTGGTCGCCGCGTCGGTGGTCGTGGCCGGCGTATTTCTGCGCCACCAACGCTCCGTGCGTGAGCCGTTGCTGCCCTTGGCACTGCTCGCCAACCCGGTGTTTCGCATGACCTCGACCATGGCGGTGCTCGTCATGATGGTCAACATCAGTATCGGCATTTATGTGCCGCTCTACCTCCAGTTGCAACGTGGCGAGTCCGCGAGCCGCTCCGGGCTGATGCTGATTCTGCCGCTGCTGGGCATCGTGGTCGGCGCGCTCAGTGCCGGGCATTACATGCGCGCCACGGGGCACTACAAGCGTCCGCCCCAGATCGGGCTGCCGGTGGCGTTTCTGGGCCTGGCGGTCATCGCCCTGGGCGTGCAGTCGCTGCCACTGGTGGTCATTGCGCTCTGTCTCGCGCTCGTGGGCATCGGCTTCGGTTCGGCCATGCCGGTCATGACGGTGGCGACCCAGAACGCCGTCGCGCCGCGCGATATCGGTATCGCCACGGCCGCGCATGCGTTCTTCCGCGCCCTGGGCGGCATGATCGGCGTCGCCATGTTCGGCGCCCTGATCGTCGGCTTGCTGGTCTCGGGAGACGGTGGCGCACCACGCGAGCTGACCGATTTTCTGCGTCCGGGCGGCGCGCCGGCGGGCATGGAAAGTCATCTGCGGCTCGCATTCGGCGCCTTCTTCGCCGGCAGCGCATTCATCGCGGCACTGGCCATCGTCGCCTTGAGCCGCCTGCCGGAATTGCCGCTGCGACAGAGCTCGGGCAACGAAGCCACGGCTATCGAGTAGCGACAACGGCGCCAATTGCGCCCGGCGTATTGCATAAGGCGTAAGGCGCACGGCGACGGACGCGCGCGCGACATGGCAGCGGCGCAAGTTCTCGTGGCGGCCATGGCGAGCCCGCTCCGGCATATGTGACTTGTCCGCGGATCGGTCGGACGCAATGTGAAAGTCGCACGGCTCGATTGCGTCGCACAGTGAGCGCTCCCTCAGCCTCCAGGAAGAGACGCTCACGATGTTCCTGTCGCCCGCCTCCACGCCCCGTTCCAGCACGTCCGGCTCGTCCGGCCCCGCAGCAGCCAGCCCCGCGTCGGCGCCGCCCGAAGCCGACCGCCGCGCGCGCACCACGCCCCGGTCGCCGTTCGTTAAGGACTTCCATGCGCTCGCGCACGGCGCGTGCGCGAACGACGGGCCCATGGCGGCGCCCGAGAGTGCTGCGCCAGGACTGATGCTCCCGCCGAAGGCGGTGCGCGTCATCAAACGTCGCAACGCCATCGACCTGGGCGACTTCGCGTCCGGGTACGCGCCGACATTGAAGCGAGGACTGCCGTCACCCCAAGCGCCCCACGCCCGCCATGTGCCACATGCGACACACAGCACGCCAGGTACCACCTCGCTCCACGGCAACCCGTCGCTCGAACTCACACTCGGCAAGTTGTCCGACACGGAGGCGTCCCCCGAGGCGCGTGCAGCCGTCTCCCACTTCCTGCGCACCGCGGACTACCCGGCAGCACGCGACGTGCTCGAAGGCCTGATCCGCCGGCATGCCGAGCAACAGACAACGCATGGCTGGTTGCAAGGCTTCGAATCGCTGTATGCGCTGGCGCTGGACTTCGAACCGCGCATGATTACCGCGGCGAGCGACGGCCTGCTGAGGCAAAGCGGAGACAGCGTCGCGCTTGCGACCGACCTGGCGATGGCGAGTGTGAACGAGCGGTTTCTCGGACTGCTGGCCACACGGCTTGCCTTCCTGCGGCAAATGCCGCACACGGCAAGGTCCCGCGAGTGGCGGCATATTCATGATGGCGTGGGGCGGTGCGGCGAACTCGCCGGCCCGCCTTCAGTGACCGCGCTCGCCCATGCGATCGAGAGTCTGCCCGAGCAGGACCGCGCCGATGCCTGCCTGAGGATCGCCAACGATATCTCGCATCTCGCCGGGCTCTGCGACAGTCGCGAACTGGTGAGCGCGCTCCTGCGCCACGCGCCCGCGAGCGCCCGCCACGAGGTGACGAACGCTGTCATCGACGGTGCGCTCGAGTCGGACAACGCCGGCACCCTCATTTCTGCGCTCACGACGATCCACGAGAACCTGCAAATGCTGCATGCGGTCGATGCGTCGGCGCTGATGAAGCGCATGGCGGACATCGCGGCATTGCAGGACAGCTATGACGACCTCGATCTCGCCTATGCGGATTGCATCGCGTTGCTGAGTGGATTGCGCCGGGCGAGTGAGGGCGACCCTCGCGTCTACGCGCGACCGCCGCTCGACGACCTGCTCGCCGCCACCTTCGCCATGTACTATCAGTTCACCTTCGGCGGTGGCGCCTCGGGCGCACTGCCGATGCTGCCGGCGTCGCCCGCGTTGTCTGAGCCCGGCTAATTCGACGCGACGCTGCCTCACGCGCAAAAAAACACCCGCATTGCGCGGGTGTCTCGATCGGGATGGCGCGTTTGCCACCGGGCTTTCCGCTCAGGCAGTCGCGCAAGCGCGGTAGTGACGGTTAGCTTGCTCCATCTGGCCCAGCCCTTCGAAGAGCTGCGCAAGCGCCAGATGCACGCGTTGCTGCAAATGACGGTCGTCGGTGTGACGCAGCGCCCCTTCCAGGAAAGTCTGTGCCTTGCCCCACAGACGCTGGTGCTGACACAGCTTGCCCAGCACGTAGAGCAGGTCGGGATCGTTCGGGTGACGTTGCTGCCAGGCTTCCGCCTTCTGGATCAGCGGCAACGCATCGCCACCCGCGCACTCGGCGTAGCGGCGCAGCAGACGCGCATCCCAGTGCTCGGCGAGCGCGGCCTCGACGATGTCGCGCGCCTCGCGCGGACGATCGAGCGCGACGAGCAATTCGGCCGCCACGTCGGCAATGCGCGATGACGTCCGTGCATCGGCCGGCAGCGCTTGCCAGCACTTGAGCAGCGCGTCGGCATCGTGACGGTGATCGCGCAAAATGCCTTCGCTGGCCGTTTGCTTGAGCTTGGCAGCGAGCGCCGGATGCAACGCCTCGCGCTTTTCCAGCATCTTGAGCAGTCCCAGCACTTCGGGCCAGTGTTTCAGATGCTGATGCGCACGCAGCGCCACGAGTTGCGCCTGCATGCGACGAGCGCCCTGCGCACGCATTTCCGTGAGGGCGTCAAGGGCGCCCTGCGCATCGCGGGCGTCCACGCGCAGTTCCGCCGTTTGCAGCAGACGCGCTTCTTCCAGATTGGCGCCCTGCGCCTCTTCCAGCCAGGCGTCGCGACGCGCGAACTCGCGCATGCGATGCGCCGCGCGAGCGCCGATGATCGCGGCCACGCCACGATTGTCGTCCTGCTCGGCAGCCTCGCGCGCGGCCTTCTCGGCACGGGTGTAGCGTCCGGCGAAGAGGTTTGCGACGGCGTCGCGCAACGCAATGTTGGCGCGGCGGCTACGCTGGCGATTGCGATACGCCGCCACTCGCTCCGGCATCTTGTAGATGTTGCGCAGCACGCGAATGATGACGTACAGCGCCACGAACAACGCCAGCATCGCCAGCACGAACAGGTTCAGCGATACGTCCACCCGGTAAGGCGGCACCAACATCACCACCTGGCCGTGATTGAACGTGGCCAGCACGGCAAAACCGGCCGCCACCGCGA
Organism: Pandoraea morbifera; assembly: GCF_902459575.1. Classification (NCBI taxonomy): domain Bacteria; kingdom Pseudomonadati; phylum Pseudomonadota; class Betaproteobacteria; order Burkholderiales; family Burkholderiaceae; genus Pandoraea; species Pandoraea morbifera. The sequence continues at coordinate 47,633 of NZ_CABPSD010000017.1, read as the reverse complement.
ACAGGAGCGTCAACCAGATCAGTCCTCGCATGCCCGGCTCCTTACGGCTTGTCCTTGACGTCCTTGACCTGACCGATGGCGGTCAGGCTGGCGTCAAGGGTCGGCAGTTCGATCGTGCGGGCGCCCGCATCGATCTGGTCGAGCAGCGTCTTGACCGCGGCAATGCGCCGCGACTTGCCGTCGAAGTACTTGTCGAGCGCGGCCTGCGCCACCACCACGTCACCATGCACGGCCGACGCATTGCGCGCGAGCAGCGCCAGGCGCGCATTGAGCAGCCGCAGTTTGAGGTTGGCCCGCAGGAAGGCGCCTTGCTCCGGCGCCACGAGCATCACGTCAGGGTCGTCCAGACGGCGAACCTGCACCAGTTGCTTCAGGCTGCCGAGCATTTCGGATGACAGGCGGTGCCACGTGGCGACCCAGCCCGTCTCCCCCGCCCCGGCGGGGCCGCTGGCGTCCGTCTTTGGTGCGACGCGCTGCTCTTCGGCCTGCAACGGTAGCGTGTCGATCATGGCGATGGCCTGATCGAGTTTGCCGGTCAGTTGCGGCAGATCGGCAGCCGGCACGGCCTTGAGGCGGTCGATGTCCTTCTTCAGCGCGTCGCGCACGCCGGCGAGTTGCGGCGCGCCGGTGCGGGCCAGACGCGCGTCCGCCCCTTCCAGCGCGATGAGCGCACCACGCACGTTGCCGGTGAGCTGCAATTGCTGATTGGCGCTCGTGACGATCTGCTCGGTTTCGGCAAGCACCCATTCGTCACGGTTGTGCGCAAGTTCCTGATAGAGCTGCTCGAGCGCGGCCTGCTGGCTGCGCGAATCGGCCACACGCCCTTCGAGGGCCGTGAGCCGGTTCTGCAAATCACGCTGGTTGTCGAGCGCCTGCGCCGTGCGCACTTGCGCCTGCATCACCTGTGCGTCGCCCGCCTGCTGCCGGCGTGCCATTTCCTGCTGCACGCGGTCGAGCTTCTGGTTGAGCGACCAGCCGCCAATGCCGGCCCCGGCAGACACTAGCACGAAGAGCAGCCACGGTAGCGCCGCCCCCGTGCCCCGACGCTTCTGCGGAGGCTCGGGCGGTTGCCAGGCCGGCACGGCGCCCGCCGTGCCGTAGGTGGCACCGCCCGACGCGGTACTCGCGGTGCTGTTTGACGCCGCCGCGCCGCTCGGCGCCGACGGGTTTTGGGAAGACTCGGGAACGCGATTATCTGTCGTCATGCTTGACTTGAATGGGATCCGCCCATGTTTTGAGTGCCGCCAGCAAGTTCTCGTCGCCGGGCGCGCACTGCGTAATCCTATCAAACCCCGCTGCCCGCGCGGCATCGGCGATGCGCGCATGCGACGTCAAACACGGTGTCGCAAGGATTTGGGCAAGCACCTGCGGGGTGCCCGGCGTGTGCACGCCGTCACGCGTACCGTACCGCGCCGCGAGCAGCGTGGCCAGATGCCGCACCGCTTCTGAGCTCGTAAGCACCCACACGCACCGCCCCGGCAATGCCAGCCGCGCTTCGAGCGCCGCCCAGGCGAGCGCGTCGGGTTGTGGCGCGCGCCGCGTGTAGGCGCTCACGATATCGACCTGCGCACCGTGCGCGCGCAACGTGTCCGCGAGCAATTCCCGCCCGCCGTCGCCACGCACCAGCAGCACCCGGCGCCCCGCCAGTGCGGCGAGGTCGAGTTGTTCGAGCAACGCCTCCGAATCGAAACGCGCCGCGGGCCCGCCCGGCGGCACGATCACCCGGTGCCGGGGCGGCGCAATGCCCGCCTCGGCGAGCGCCTGCGCACTGCCCGGCCCGACCACCGCCACCGGCAGCGCCTGCGGCCACAGATCGCCGGCATGGGCGTCGGCCGCGTCTCGATTATCGCGAGAATGCAGATGGACGAATCGTGCCAGGGCATGCGCCACGGCATTGGGTGATACAAACACGGTGAGCGCGTAAGCCGGGAGCGAACGCAGCGCGCGATCGAGCGCCGAGAGCGAGGCAGCGTCCGTCTGCGCAGCGATGTGCAGCAACGGAAACGCCAGCGTGTCGATCCCTTCGACGTTCAACGCCCTGGCGAAGCCGTCCGCCTGGCCGTCGGGACGCGTGAGAATCGCGCAAAGCGCGCCGGACGCGCCGGACACGCGGACCCCGGCCGCGACGGGAGGCATTGCCGGTGCGCGCGAGCTCAAACGGGTGGGTCCTTGAGGTCGGACGGCGGCACCAACGCCAGTCCGCCCGCATCGATCAGTTCCTGCGCCACTCGCCGGCCGAGTGCTTCAGCACCGGCCACGTCGCCTTCGGCAACGTTCGCGGCGCCTTGTGCGCTCAGCACCGTGGCGCCGTCGGTCGACGCGATGAAAGCGCGCAACGCCAGTTCGCCCTGCGCGGTGAATTCGGCGAATGCGCCCAGCGGCACCTGACACGAGCCGCCCAGGGCCCGCGACACGGCACGCTCCGCGCTCACGGCCAGCGTGGTGCGGGCGTGATGCAGCGGCGCAAGCCATTGCAGGATGTCCTGGCGTCCGGCCCGAACCTCGATGCCGAGCGCACCCTGCCCGGCGGCAGGCAGGCTCGCCGTGGTGGGAATGACCGCGCGGATGCGCGCCCCGAGGCCGAGCCGCTTGAGGCCCGCCGCCGCAAGGATGATCGCTGCGAAATCGCCGCGGTCGAGCTTCCCCAGGCGCGTGTCGAGGTTGCCCCGCAACGGTGCGACCTTGAGGTGCGGATAACGGGTGCGCAGACTCACTTCGCGGCGCAGGCTGGAGGTGCCGACCACCGCCCCGGCGGGCAATGCGTCGAGGCTGTCGTAGTCGTTGCTCACGAAGGCGTCGCACGGATCCTCGCGATCGAGCACCGCAGCAAGAGCGAAGCCTTCGGGCAACTGCATCGGCACGTCCTTGAGGGAATGCACCGCGAGATCGGCACGGCCGTCGGCCAGGGCGAGTTCGAGTTCCTTCACGAACAGCCCCTTGCCGCCGACCTTCGCCAGCGAGCGGTCGAGAATCTGATCGCCTCGGGTCGTCATTCCGAGAATACTGACGCGGCACTGCGGATATAATTTGTGCAGCGCGTCACGCACGTGTTCGGCTTGCCACATGGCGAGGCGGCTCTCGCGCGACGCGATCACCAGGGTTTCAGGAGCAGCGAAGTTCATTCAGCAACCGCGTGAATACCAAAAGAAAAAATGGTAACACGCTTGACCGGCCCCAACGGCCGGTCTCGAGAGGAGCGACATGAAGAGCAGCGCAAAGGCAAAAGCCCCGCGAGAGGGCCTCGCCAAGTCGGTCGGCAACACTCCCCCCGCGAAGGCAGCAGCCGCGGCCCCATCCACTCCCCGCCCGGCGAAACGCGGGGCGGACGCCGCCGCGGCACCCAAGGCCCGCCGTTCGCGCGAAGACAAGGACGCCCCGCTACGCGAGGACATTCGCTTCCTCGGCCGCCTGCTCGGCGACGTCCTGCGCGAGCAGCAGGGCAGCGATGCGTTCGATCTCGTCGAGACCATCCGCCAGAATGCCGTGCGCTTTCACCGCGAGGGTGACCGCAGCGCCGCGAAGGCACTCGACACGCTGCTCAACGGCCTGACCAATGAACAGGCCATCCAGGTGGTGCGTGCGTTCAGCTACTTTTCGCATCTGGCGAACATTGCAGAGGATCGGCACCACAACCGCCGACGCCGCGTGCACGCGCTCGCCGGCAGCCGCGCCCAGCCTGGCACGATTCGCGCCGCGCTGCAAAGCCTGAAGGACGCCGATCGCGCCGATCCCGCCACGCTCCAGGCCTTCTTTGCCAGTGCGCTCATCGTGCCGGTGCTGACCGCTCACCCGACCGAAGTCCAGCGCAAGAGCATTCTCGACGCCGAGCGCGAGATCGCCCGCCTGCTCGAACATCGCGACGACGCACTCACCGAGCGCGAATCCTCGCGCAACACCGATTCGATGCGTGCCTACGTGACCACGCTCTGGCAAACGCGCATGCTGCGCAGCTCGCGCCTGACGGTGGCCGACGAGATCGAGAACGCGCTGTCGTATTACCGCAGCACGTTCCTGTCCGAAATTCCGGCGCTCTACGACGATGTGGCCGCCGAGCTGCACGACGCCGTGCCCAGCGTGCGCGCCGAAGGTCTCGGACGTTTCCTGCAAATGGGAAGCTGGATCGGCGGCGATCGTGACGGCAACCCGAACGTGACCGCCCAGACGCTGCAACTGGCCATCACGCGGCAGGCCACGGAAATCTTCGCGCACTACCTCGAGGAAGTGCACTTGCTGGGCGCGGAGCTCTCCGTCTCGCAACTGCTCGCCGGTGCCAGCGACGCGCTGCTCACCCTGGCGCGCCGCTCGCCCGACGACTCGCCGCACCGGACCGACGAGCCCTATCGCCGTGCGCTGATCGGCGTGTATGCGCGCCTGGCCGCGACCGCGCGCGAGTGGGTCGGCCACGTGCCGCATCGCGGCGCGGTCGGCGACGCAAGCCCATATCTCGACGCCAGCGAATTCATCTCCGATCTGAACACGGTCGTGGCGTCGCTCATGGCGCATCACGGCAGCGCGCTGATTTCGCAACGCCTCGGCCCGCTCGTGCGCGCCGCCGAGGTGTTCGGCTTCCACCTCGCGAGCATCGACCTGCGCCAAAGCTCCGACGTGCACGAAGCCGTCATTGCCGAGCTCTTCGCCAAGGCCGGCGTCGAAGCGAACTACGCGAAACTCGACGAAGCGGCCAAGCTTGCGCTGCTGTTGCGGGAACTGCGGGAGCCGCGTGCGCTCTTCTCGCCGTATCTCGATTACTCGCAACGCACGCGCGACGAGCTGGCCGTATTCGCCGCCGCGCGCGAGATTCGCGCCCGCTTCGGCGCGCGCGCAGTGCGCAACTACATCATTTCGCACACGGAAACCGTGAGCGATCTGGTCGAAGTCATGCTGCTGCAAAAGGAGACGGGCCTGTTTCAAGGCGCCCTGGGCGGCAAGGGCGCGAAGGCCGTCGAGCCGAAGGTCGGCGCCATGGTCATTCCGCTGTTCGAGACGATCGCCGACTTGCGCAATGCGCCGGTCATCATGCGAGAGTTCTTTGACATTCCCGGCATGTCCGAGGTCGTGGTGCAGCAAGGGGGCGAGCAGGAAGTCATGCTCGGCTATTCCGACAGCAACAAGGACGGCGGCTTCCTCACTTCGAACTGGGAGTTGTACAAGGCCGAACTCGCGCTGGTGCGCCTGTTCGAGGAGAAAGGCATTCGCCTGCGCCTGTTCCACGGCCGGGGCGGCACCGTCGGACGCGGCGGCGGCCCGACCTATCAGGCCATCCTCTCGCAACCGCCGGGTACCGTGAACGGACAGATTCGCCTGACCGAGCAGGGCGAGATCATCGCGAGCAAGTTCGCCAATCCGGAAATCGGACGGCGCAATCTCGAGACGATCGTGGCCGCCACGCTCGAAGCCACGCTGCTGCCCAGTCGCAACCAGCCGCCGCGCCTGGCCGCATACGAACAGGTCATGCAGGCACTGTCCGACACGGCGTTTGCCGCGTATCGCAACCTCGTCTATGAAACGCCGGGCTTCACCGACTATTTCTTCTCGGCCACGCCGATCGCGGAAATCGCCGAGCTCAACATCGGGTCGCGCCCCGCGTCGCGCAAGTTCTCCGACCCCAAGAACCGCCGCATCGAGGACCTTCGCGCCATTCCATGGGGCTTCTCGTGGGGGCAATGCCGCTTGCTGCTCACCGGTTGGTACGGCTTCGGCAGCGCGGTGAGCGCGTATCTGGACGACGGCGACGCCGCCGGCCGGGACAAGCGCCTCGACACCCTGCGTCAGATGGTCAAGCGCTGGCCGTTCTTCGCGAATCTGCTCTCGAACATGGACATGGTGCTCGCCAAGACCGACCTGGCCGTGGCCTCGCGATACGCCGAACTGGTACCGGACGAAAAACTGCGCAAGCGCGTTTTCAGCCGGATCGTGGCCGAGTGGCAGGGCACGACGCAGGCGCTTGCCCTGATCACCGGCCATGACGAGCGCCTCGCCGACAATCCGCTGCTCGCCCGCTCGATCAAGAATCGCTTCCCGTACCTCGATCCGCTCAATCACCTGCAGGTCGAGCTGCTGCGGCGTCACCGCGCCGGCGAGTCGGACGAACGCGCGCGGCGCGGCATCCACCTGTCCATCAACGGGATCGCGGCCGGTCTGCGCAACACCGGCTGACGCGCAACGGCCACGCCGGGAGACGACGACCGAAAAACGTCGTCTCCCGGTCAATTCCCGGACATCTCCGATCCACCCTTGGGAATCAACCCAACGACAAATCGACCGTCGGGAAGGTATATTTCGACGAATTCGACCAGATGGCTGCCCGGGGGACCTCTTCATCATGCATTCCGATTCGACTGCGCCAGCGGCGCGCCGCATCCCAACCCAGCGATCGCGACGCGCGGCCGCCGCCGTTGCCCTGTCACTCTGCCTGCTCGGCACGACGGCCTCGGCCATGAACGGGACCCGTGCCGTCACTGCGGCGGCCAACACGACAGACAAGGCCGACAGGGCCGCGACGACGACGCGCCTCGACGCGGGCGACCCGCGTGCTGCTTCGGCATTGGCGGCGCCGCCGGCGTCCTCCGCGACGACGCCGACGCCCGCAGCACCCTTCGCCCATGCCGCGCCGCACGGCGTGCGCGGTTTCGCCGTGCGGCTGGTTTCGCAAGCGCTCGCCACGTCGTCGTCGGAAGGCCCCGCCAGCCAGCGTCAGATCATCGATCCGGTACTCGATCCGCTCATGAACGGCATTCTCGAGCGCCTGGCGATCGGCGAGGCAGTCGCTCGCACGAAATTCGCCTCCGGCAAGCAGGTGCAGGACGCGCCGCGCGAGCAGGCGCTGCTCGATAACGTGGGCGAACGGGCCACGCAATTCGGGCTGACGCCCGCACAGGCGCGCACCTTTTTCCGCTTGCAGATCGAAGCCGGCAAGCTGTTACAGACGGCCCTGCTCGCGCGCTGGACGCGCGAGGGACGCGCGCCGGGCGAGCCGGTCGACCTGAACACGCGACTGCGCCCCGCGCTTGACCGGCTGGGCACTTCGCTGATGCACGATCTCGGCCGACTGTGCGCGCTCCCCGACGATGCGACGCGCATGGCGCGCATCCATCAGGCGCGCGAGCGAATCGCAAAGGCGGCCGGGCTCGAAGCGCTGCAACGCGCGGCGTTCGACGAAGCCACCTCCGGACTGTGCCTGTCGGCGCCGCCGCGCGTCTGGACACTGTCGTCCGTGTAGTGTCCGCTTAGCCATACCCGACAGAGGGCCCGGCGCCGGGCATGTCGTGGCGCGCCCGCCGGGGTTGTATAATTGCGGCTTTCCGTGCATCGCCGCGGTTCGCTTCAGTTCGCTTCAATCCGCCCAGGTGGGCCTCGATCAGCCACGCTACGACAATGACCTCCCAACTCCACAAGAAAGGCGAAGCCTGGTCGGCCCGCTTTTCCGAACCCGTTTCCGAACTCGTCAAGCGCTATACCGCGTCGGTGTTCTTCGACAAGCGCATGGCGCTGTTCGACATTGACGGGTCGCTCGCCCATGCCGACATGCTGGCCGCGCAAGGCATCATCAGTGCCCAGGATCTGGCGGACATTCAGCGCGGCATGGCGCAGATTCGCGGAGAGATCGAGCGCGGCGAGTTCGAGTGGCAACTGGATCTCGAAGACGTTCACCTGAACATCGAGGCGCGACTGACCGCGCTCATCGGCGACGCCGGCAAGCGTCTGCACACCGGACGTTCGCGCAACGACCAGGTCGCGACCGACATCCGCCTGTGGCTACGCAGCGAAATCGACCGTATCGGCGAACATCTCGGCGACCTGCGCCGCGCCCTGCTCGATCTCGCCGAACAGCACAGCGCCACCATCCTTCCGGGCTTCACTCACCTGCAGGTGGCCCAGCCCGTGACGTTCGGCCACCACCTGATGGCCTACTTCGAGATGTTCAGCCGCGACGCCGAACGCATGCTCGACGTGCGCCGCCGTGTGAACCGCCTGCCGCTGGGCGCCGCGGCACTGGCCGGCACGAGCTACCCAATCGATCGCGAACGGGTCGCCGCCACGCTCGGCTTCGAGGAGGTTTGCACGAACTCGCTCGACGCGGTGTCGGATCGCGACTTCGCCATCGAATTCACCGCCGCGGCCGCGCTCGTGATGACCCACGTCTCGCGCTTCTCCGAAGAACTGGTGCTGTGGATGAGCCCGCGCGTGGGCTTCATCGATCTGGCGGACCGTTTCTGCACGGGCAGCTCGATCATGCCCCAGAAGAAAAACCCGGACGTGCCGGAACTCGCGCGCGGCAAGACCGGACGTGTCAACGGTCACCTGATCGGCCTGCTCACCCTGATGAAAGGCCAGCCGCTCGCCTACAACAAGGACAATCAGGAAGACAAGGAACCGCTGTTCGATACGGTCGACACCGTGATCGACACGCTGCGCATCTTCGCGGACATGGTGCCGGGCATCAAGGTGCGCGAAGCCAACATGCGCAACGCCGCGTTGCAGGGCTTCTCGACGGCCACCGACCTGGCCGACTACCTCGTGAAGAAAGGGCTGCCGTTCCGCGACGCCCATGAAATCGTGGCGCATGCCGTGAAGATCTGCTCGGACCGCGACATCGATCTGGCAGACCTGTCGCTCGCGGAACTCCAGAAGTTCTCGCCGCTGGTCGGCGACGACGTTTTCGACTTCCTGACGCTCGAAGGCTCCGTTGCCAGCCGCAATCACATCGGCGGCACGGCGCCCGCGCAAGTGGCGCGCGCCATTGCGGCTGCCCGCGCGAAGCTCGCGAAGTAAGCTCGCGAAGTAAGCTCGCGACGTCAACTCGCCGGCGTCAGCAGGAATGCCACCCGGTGAACTGCACCCCAAACGTTGGACATAAATCCAACCTTTGGGGTGTTTTTCATGACGAAGTACGACGAGGCATTCAAGCTGCGGGTGGTTCGGCAGTATCTGCGAGGCGATGCAGGGCTCAAGGCTGTGGCAAAGCGGCATGGCATTGACCACGGGCTAGTGAGTCGGTGGGCTGCCGCTTACGATAAGCATGGGGTCGCGGGGATTCGCAAGAAGCACAGTGTTTATAGTGCTGAGTTCAAGCTTTCGGTGTTGAAGTGCATGTGGAGCGAGCGATTGTCGATCAAGCAGACGTGCGCGCGCTTCGATCTGCGAGAGCCCACCAGTGTTTCTCGCTGGCAACGCCAGTGTCATGAGGGCGGAATCCACGCTCTGGAGCCGCGCCCTAAAGGCCGACGGCCATCTGTTATGCCCCCGATCAGTCCCTCAGCACCTGCGCCCAAAGAGAATGACACTCGCACCCGCGAGGAATTGCTCGAAGAGCTCGAATATTTGCGTGCGGAGAACGCATATCTAAAAAAGCTCGATGCCCTGCTCAAGCAAAAGGAGCAGGGCCAGCACCAGACGGGGCAAAAGAAAAAGCACAAATAGTGCGCGAGTTACGCTCTCAATACTCGCTGGCGCTTTTGCTTAGGGCCGCCCAATTGGCTCGGGCAACGTTCTGCTATCAATGCAAGGTGCTTGATGCCGGTGACCGATTTGCTGAGATTAATGCAAAGATTTCGGCGATCTATACCCGCCACAAGGGACGCTATGGCTACAGACGCATTACAGCTGAGCTTCGATCAAGCGGGCAACATGTCAATCACAAAACGGTCCAGCGCCTGATGCAGCTACATTCGCTACTACAATCAGGAACGCATCAGCCTCAAACGAAACGGGCTGAGTTCTGTGCAATACAGAACCCAGCCCGTAGACGTCCGCTGAGCTAATTTGACCGTCTAACTTTTTGGGGTCAGTTCACGGACAGGTGGCATTTTTTTGGCTGACGCATGACACGGATGCCGGCACGCCCCCGCCCCGATACGCAGCAGACAGGCCTTCGGGGCGACGCGTATGCCGGCGCCCGGCGACGTCGCTCAGAAGATCGGCAGTGACAGGAATCCCTTGATGATGAGCGCATTCAGAATGTCGATGAAGAACGCGCCGACCATCGGCACGATCAGAAACGCGAGATGCGACGGTCCGAAGCGCTCCGTGACGGCCTGCATGTTGGCGATCGCGGTGGGCGTCGCACCGAGCCCGAAGCCGCAGTGGCCGGCGGCAAGCACCGCTGCGTCATAATTGCGCCCCATCACACGGAACGTGACGAAAATCGCATAACTCGCCATCGCGATCGCCTGCACGACCAGAATCACGATCATCGGCAGTGCCAGCGTCGAGAGATCCCAAAGCCGCAATGCCATGAGGGCCATCGCCAGGAACAGCGACAGGCTCACGTTGCCCAACACCGACAGCGAGCGCTCGAATACCTCGTAGCCGACCAGTGCCAGCAAATTGCGAACGACCACGCCGGTAAACAGGACGCACACGAACGTAGGCAACTCGAGCGCCGTGCCCGACAGCCAGCGGGCGATCACCTCGCCGCCCAGCAGGCAGATGGCAATCATGGCGACGGTCTCGATGAGCGCCTGCGCCGTGATCAGCCGCACAGTGTGGGGCTGCTCGAACCCCTCCGGCACGTCGCCCTGCGCCTGCTCCGCGCCTGGCACCCGGTTGCCCAGGCGTCCGACCAGATAGCGCGCCACCGGGCCGCCGAGCAACCCACCCAGCACGAGGCCGAACGTGGCGCACGCCATCGCGATCTCCAGCGCGGACTGCACGCCGTATCGCGACGTCAGTGTCTCGCCCCAGGCTGCGCCGGTGCCATGCCCGCCCGCCAGGGTGATCGATCCGCCCAACAGGCCGACACCCGGCGGCAACCCCATCGCCATGGCAAGCCCCACGCCGATCGCATTCTGCATCACGAGCATGCCCGCCACGATTCCGAGAAACAGTACCAGTCGCTTGCCACCCGCCTTCAGGCTAGACAGATTGGCCGAGAGGCCGATGGTCGCGAAGAACGCTAGCATCAGCGGCCCTTGCAGCGTCGTGTCGAACTTCAGCTCGAAGTGCCCGAGCTCGCGCAAACCGAGCGTGCCGAGCGCCACCAGCAGCCCCGCAGCCACCGGCTCCGGGATGCTATACGTGCGCAACGGCCCGATCCACTCCACCAGCTTGCGGCCCAGCAGCAGCACCAGCGTGGCACACACCAACGTGCCGTACGTGCTGAACACCCATTCCCCGGTGACGTCCATGACCTCTCCTGCGCGAAAAATGCGACGAGTTTAGCAATCCGAGTGTTTCGGAATGATGGGAAATATCCCAAAAATGAGCAAGTCGAGCAAATCCACCAATCGATGACATGCCCCCATCCCGCGAGGATTTGTGACGATTTCGCGCACATTCGCAGCGAGTTGCCGAACATTGCATCGTTACCGCAGAATCGGGGGCGCGCCCCATGGGCGATACACGCAATCCATCGCACGAAAACCGGCGTATATGGCGCGCGCAAAGCAAAACGGCCCCGGGCTTTCGCACGGGGCCGTCTGCGCCTCGACGGCGGCGTCTCCTGTCAACGATTCGCCACGATCCTGTCGCTTACTGGCGCACGCAATCCACGAAGTACTCGGGACGTCCGTCCACCTCTTCCACAACCAGGCCGTGGATGTCGGTATGGAACCCCGGAAAACGCTCGTTGAAGTCGCGCGCAAATCGCAGGTATTCGATGATTGCGGCGTTGAAGCGCTCGCCCGGAATCAGCAGCGGAATGCCCGGCGGGTACGGCGTGAGCAGCACGCTCGTCACGCGTCCTTCGAGTTCGTCGATCGGCACCCGGTCGATCTGGCGATGCGCCAGCTTCGAAAACGCGTCGGTCGGCTTCATTGCCGGCTGCATGTCCGAGAGGTACATCTCAGTCGTCACGCGGGCCACGTCGTTCGCCTTGTACACGCTGTGGATCTGATCGCACAGATCGCGCAGCCCGATACGCTCGTAACGCGGGAACTGCGCCACGAACTCAGGCAACACGCGCCACAGCGGACGGTTGTGATCGTAATCGTCCTTGAACTGCTGGAGTTCGGTCACCATCGAGTTCCAGCGGCCCTTCGTAATGCCGATGGTGAACATGATGAAGAACGAGTACAGGCCGGTCTTCTCGACAATGATCCCGTGTTCGGCCAGGTACTTGGTGACGATGGCCGCCGGAATGCCGCTCTCGCCAAACTCGCCGTCCACATCCAGCCCCGGCGTGATGATCGTCGCCTTGATCGGATCGAGCATGTTGAAGCCGTCGGCCAGATCGCCAAAACCGTGCCAGCGGTCGTTCGCGCGCAGCACCCAGTCCTCGCGCTGGATCGTCCCCTCGTCGCCCAGGTTCTCCGGGCCCCAGACCGAGAACCACCACGAGTCGCCGTACTCCGAGGCGACCTTGCGCATGGCGCGGCGGAAGTCGAGCGCCTCGACGATCGATTCCTCGACCAGCGCCGTACCGCCCGGCGGCTCCATCATGGCCGCAGCCACGTCGCACGACGCGATGATCGCGTATTGCGGCGAGGTCGACGTATGCATCAGGTACGCCTCGTTGAAGCGATACGTATCGAACGTGCGGGCCTCCGAGTCCTGCACCACGATCTGCGAAGCCTGCGAAATGCCGGCGAGCAGCTTGTGCGTCGAGTGCGTGGCGTAGACGGTGGCTTCCGACGAGCGCGGGCGACCCTCGCCAATCGCATGCATGTCGCGATAGAACTCATGAAATGCCGCGTGCGGCAACCAGGCCTCGTCGAAATGCAGCGTGTCGATGTTATTGCCGAGCAATTCCTTGATCATCTCGACGTTGTAGATCACGCCGTCATACGTGCTCTGCGTGATCGTCAAAATGCGCGGCTTGGCGTTCGGATCGCGCTCGAGCACTTCGCGCGCGAACGGGTTCGCCTCGATCTTTGCGCGAATGACTTCCGGTTCGAACTCCGACTTCGGAATCGGTCCGATGATGCCGAGGTGGTTCCGCGTGGGCGTGAGGAACACCGGCACGGCGCCGGTCATGGTGATCGCGTGCAGGATCGACTTGTGGCAGTTGCGGTCGACGACGACGATGTCGCCGGGCGCCACGGTGGCGTGCCACACGATCTTGTTGGAAGTCGACGTACCGTTCGTGACGAAGAACAGATGGTCGGCGTTGAAGATTCGCGCCGCATTGCGTTCCGACGCGCCCACCGGGCCGTTGTGGTCGAGCAGTTGGCCGAGTTCTTCCACGGCATTGCAGACGTCCGCGCGAAGCATGTTCTCGCCGAAGAACTGGTGGAACATCTGGCCCACCGGGCTCTTCAGGAACGCCACGCCGCCCGAGTGTCCCGGGCAGTGCCACGAGTACGAACCGTCGGCGGCGTAATGCGTGAGCGAGCGGAAGAACGGCGGCGGCAGCGAGTCGAGGTACGACTTGGCTTCACGGATGATGTGACGCGCCACGAACTCCGGCGTGTCTTCGAACATGTGAATGAAGCCGTGAAGCTCGCGCAGAATGTCGTTCGGAATGTGGCGCGAGGTGCGCGTCTCGCCGTACAGGAAAATCGGAATATCCGGGTTGCGGCGGCGCACTTCCTGCACGAAGGCGCGCAGGTTGATGATGGCCAGTGCCAGTTCGCCCTCGCCTTCGCCGCCCGCTTCACTCGAGAATGTGCCGAACTCGTCGTCGTCGATGGACAGGATGAAGCTCGAGGCGCGGCTTGCCTGCTGCGCGAACGAGGTCAGGTCGCCGTAGCTCGTGAGGCCGTTGACTTCCATGCCCTCGGCTTCGATGGCCTCCGCCAAGGAGCGAATCCCGGATCCGGAAATGTTCTCGGAGCGGAAGTCCTCGTCGATGATGACGATCGGAAAACGGAATTTCATTGGCGTTCCTTCGACAAAAGAACGAGCCACGGTCCGACACGGCCGTGGCTCTGGGGTATTGCGATTCGGGGGAGGCTCACCGGTGGCGAGAAACTGTCAGGCTAGGTCTTCGGCAGCGTGACGCCACGCTGTCCCTGATACTTGCCGCCCCGATCCTTGTACGACGTCTCGCAGACCTCGTCGGACTCGAAGAACAGCACCTGCGCCACGCCTTCGTTGGCGTAGATCTTCGCCGGCAGCGGCGTGGTGTTCGAGAATTCCAGCGTCACGTAGCCCTCCCATTCGGGTTCGAACGGCGTCACGTTCACGATGATGCCGCAGCGGGCATACGTCGACTTGCCCAGGCACACCGTGAGCACATTGCGCGGAATGCGGAAGTATTCGACGGTGCGTGCGAGCGCGAACGAGTTCGGCGGGATGATGCAGACATCGCTCGAGACGTCGACGAACGACTTCTCGTCGAAGTTCTTCGGGTCGACGATGGTCGAGTTGATGTTCGTGAAGATCTTGAATTCAGGCGCGCAACGAATGTCGTAACCGTAGCTCGACGTGCCGTAGCTGACGATCTTTTGCCCGTCCTGGGAATACCGGATCTGCGACGGTTCGAAGGGCTCGATCATGCCGTGCTCTTCGGCCATGCGCCGGATCCACTTGTCGGACTTGATGCTCATGTGTGGGCCTGAATTCGGGTGGTACGTGAAAAAGTGGGCGTATTTTACGCGATTGTTGCGGTGCGGTGAGATTTTCCCCCGCGCCGCGCCGCCCGGGGCGCCCGAGCCCCGGCGGGCGGCCGTTTCGGGCGCCTCAGGTGTTCTGCACCACGATCGACGGGAACTTGCTCGTCATGTCCTTCTGCTTCGATGCGATCTTGACGGCCACTTTGCGTGCGATGGCCCTGTAGAGCTCGGCCACACGCCCGTCCGGGTCGCCCACCACGCTCGGCATGCCGGCATCGGCGTGCACGCGGATGCTCATCTCCAGCGGCAGCTTGCCCAGCAGGTCGACGTCGAAATCGTGGCTCATGCGCTCGCCGCCGCCCACGCCGAAGATCGGTTCCTCGTGCCCACAGTTCGAGCAGATGTGCAGGCTCATGTTTTCGATCAGGCCGAGGATCGGCACGCCGACCTTCTCGAACATCTTGAGCCCCTTGCGGGCGTCGAGCAGCGCCAGGTCCTGCGGTGTCGTCACGATGACCGCGCCCGTGACGGGCACCTTTTGCGCGAGCGTGAGCTGGATGTCGCCGGTGCCCGGCGGCATGTCGACGATCAGATAGTCCAGATCGTGCCAGTTCGTCTGGTTGAGCAGTTGCTCGAGCGCCTGCGTGACCATCGGACCACGCCAGACCATCGGGTTGTCGGGCTCGATCAGAAAGCCGATCGAGCTCGCCTGCAGCCCGTGGCCGACCATCGGCTCGAGCGTCTTGCCGTCCCTGGACTGCGGCTTGCCGTGAATGCCGAGCAGCGTGGGCAGCGACGGGCCGTAGATGTCGGCGTCGAGAATGCCGACATTGGCGCCCTCGGCGGCCAGTGCAAGCGCCAGGTTCACGGCCGTGGTGCTTTTGCCCACGCCGCCCTTACCCGAGGCGACGGCCACGATGTTCTTCACATTGGGAAGGAGCTTCACCCCGCGCTGAACCGCATGGGCTACGATTTTCTGGCTGATTTCGACGGCTACGCGCTCGACTCCGGGCAACTTGCCGACGGCCTCGGTAATTCGCGCGCGCATGGCCTCGAACTGGCTCTTCGCGGGATAACCGAACTCGATCTGGATACCGACGTGGCCATGCTCGGCTGCCACCTGCTTGACATACTTCCCGGCGATCAGGTCGAGCCCCGTGTCGGGGTCGACGATGCCACGCAGCACTTCATTGATTTGGGCGACTTCCATGTGGGTCTCTCGTTCTGTCGAGGCACGCCGGGAGAAGCCCGGCATGGCGCTAACAACTTGTAACATCCGTGGCGCACGCTCTCGATTAGGATGCGAGGCGCGCGTGTCATGGGGAACCTGCCGCCGCGGCATTCGGTCCTTGCCTGCGGTCGACACTCAGCGCTATTGTAAAAGACCGCGCGCCCTCAGGTTCAAAACCCCTGCGGTGCGCACGTGCTTCGACGAAGTGCTCACGCGTGTCTCATCACTGCTAGCTAATCGAGAAGGAGCCTCAAATGAATAAGAACACTCTGCGCGCTTCCGCGCTCGTCCTGGTCTCTGCCGCCCTGCTGGCCGGTTGCCAGACGCCGCAGGGCACCAACACGGCGGTCGGCACCGGCGTCGGTGCGGCCGTCGGGGCGGGGCTCGGCAACCTCATCGGGGGCAACACCACCGGCACGCTGATCGGCGCGGCCGTCGGCGCGGCCGCGGGCGGTGCCGCCGGTTACAACTGGCAATCCATCAAGAACACCCTCGGCGGCCACACCGCCGGCACGGGCACCACGATTTCCGAACAGCCGGACGGCTCACTCAAGGTCGCGGTTCCCAGCGACGTGACGTTTGCCACGGGCAGCGCGGTCATCAACCAGAACTTCCGCAGCGTGCTCGACGACGTCGCCACGTCCCTCAACCAGAACCCGGGCATCACCGCCAACATCGTGGGCCACACCGACAGCACCGGCGGCGATCGCATCAATGTTCCGCTGTCGCAACAGCGTGCCGCCAACGTGGCCCAGTACCTCACGAGCCGCGGCGTTGCCCCCAATCGCCTGAGCGCCACCGGTGTCGCGTCGAGCCAGCCGATCGCTTCGGACGCCACCGCGCAGGGCCGCGCCCAGAACCGTCGCGTGGAAATCCTGCTGCACGCGCCGAACCAGCAGGCGCCGCGCGGCTGATCGCCCGCCCAATCGGGCCGTTCGCGACGCAAGACATGCCCGGTTCGCCGGGCATGTCTCGTTTCGGGGGCGCGAATTGCCGGTTCAGCACGGCGCCCAATAGGCACGGAATGCCCGATGGTGCATCGCAGCATCGAAAGTCCGGGCTTCCGTTGAACTATTCCCCAGAGTGCGGCTCAGACCCTTCGGAAGTGCCTACCGTGGGCGCTTCCATCTCCTCTTTGTTATTGACGTTACGTGTGCCTAGTTATGCCGGAACCTCGTTCCGGCTTTTTTTTGGCCGCTAGCCACCGGCTGGCGACGGGCCGGCGCCCACGTCTATCGCCACCGCCCGGGCCCGCAGCACGGCGTCGGGTTGGGCGGTAACCCGCCCCGCCTGCTAGAATCGACCTTTCCCGGTTCCCTCAACGCACAGTCAATCCTCATGTCCCGTCGCATTCTCGTCACATCCGCCCTGCCGTACGCCAATGGCCAGATTCACATCGGTCACCTGGTGGAGTACATCCAGACCGACATCTGGGTGCGGTTCATGCGGATGCAGGGTCACGAGGTGTACTACGTGGGCGCCGACGACACGCACGGCACGCCGGTCATGCTGCGCGCCGAGAAGGAGGGGCTCACGCCCAGGCAGCTCATCGAGCGCGTCTGGAAGGAGCACAAGCGCGACTTCGACAGCTTCGGCATTTCGTTCGACAACTACTATTCGACGGATTCCGAAGAAAATCGCGAATTGTCCGAGAGCATCTATCTGACGCTCAAGGAACAGGGCCTGATCGAAGCGCGCGATATCGAACAGGCGTACGACCCGGTCAAGGAAATGTTCCTGCCGGATCGCTTCATCAAGGGCGAATGTCCGAAGTGCGGCGCCAAGGACCAGTACGGCGACTCGTGCGAGGTCTGCGGCTCGACCTACGCACCCACCGACCTGCTCAACCCGTATTCGGTGGTCTCGGGCGCCACGCCCGTGCGCAAGACGTCCACGCACTACTTTTTCAAGCTCTCCGACAAGCGCTGCGAGCAGTTCCTGCGCCGGTGGGTCGCCGGCCTGGCACAGCCCGAGGCCGCCAACAAGATGAAGGAATGGCTCGGCGAGGACGGCGAGTCCACGCTGGCCGACTGGGACATCTCGCGCGATGCCCCCTATTTCGGGTTCGAAATTCCCGGCGCCCCCGGCAAGTACTTCTATGTGTGGCTCGACGCGCCGGTGGGCTACTACGCCAGCTTCAAGAACCTGTGCAAGCAGCGCGGGCTGAATTTCGACGAATGGGTCAAACCCGGCACCACGACCGAGCAGTACCACTTCATCGGCAAGGACATCCTGTACTTCCATACGCTGTTCTGGCCGGCGATGCTCGAGTTCTCGGGCCATCGCACGCCGACCAACGTGTTCGCGCACGGTTTCCTGACGGTCGACGGTCAGAAGATGTCGAAGTCGCGCGGTACGTTCATCACGGCGCAGAGCTTCATCGACACGGGCCTCAACCCGGAATGGCTGCGTTACTACATCGGCGCCAAGCTGGGCAGCACGATGGAAGACCTCGATCTCAACCTCGACGACTTCATCGCGCGCGTGAACAGCGATCTGGTCGGCAAATACGTGAACATCGCGAGCCGCGCCGCGGGTTTCCTCATCAAGCGTTTCGAGGGGCGCGTGTCGCCCGGGGCCATGCAGACAGCCCTGCTCGACCAGATTCGCGCCGCCGCGCCGCAGATCGCCGCGCATTACGAGGCGCGCGAATTCGGCAAGGCTCTGCGCCTGGTGATGGAGCAGGCCGACGCCGTGAACGGCTACGTCGACACGGTCAAGCCGTGGGATCTCGCCAAGGACCCGGCACAGGCCGGTGCGCTGCACGAAGCCTGCTCGGTCTGCCTCGAAGCCTTCCGCCTGCTCACGCTTTACCTCAAGCCGGTGCTGCCCACGACCGCCGAGGCCGTGGAGCGCTTTCTGAACATCGCCCCGCAAACCTGGCAGGACGTGAGCCGCCCGCTCACTGCCGGGTCCGCCATCAATGCCTACAAGCACCTGATGACGCGCGTCGAAGGCAAGCAGGTCGAAGCCCTGCTTGCTGCCAATCGCGATTCGCTGCAAGCCGCCACGCCCAACGCGGACACGGCGAATGCCGCGGCAGCGAAGGGCAAGGCGACCAAGGCGGTGGACAAAGTGGAAAAATCCGCTGACGACGGCGTCATCACGATCGACGACTTCGCGAAAATCGACCTGCGCATCGCACGCATCGTCGACTGCAAGGCGGTCGAGGGCTCCGACAAGCTGCTGCAGCTCACGCTCGACGTGGGCGAAGCGCAGACGCGCAACGTGTTCTCCGGCATCAAGTCGGCCTATCCGCAGCCGGAGGCGCTCGTGGGCAAGCTCACCGTCATGGTGGCGAACCTCGCCCCGCGCAAGATGAAGTTCGGCCTGTCCGAAGGCATGGTGCTGGCCGCCTCGGCGGCCGACGAGAAGGCCGAACCGGGCATCTACATCCTCGAGCCGCACGCAGGCGCGAAGCCGGGCATGCGCGTCAAGTAAGCCACGCGATCATCCACCGGGAGCGCCCCGCTTTCCCGAACGAAACACCCCGAGCGCAGGATTCCCGACCTCGGGGTGTTTCGTTTCACGCCCGGCGCATGCGGACATTGAAGTCATCCGTGCGCGTGTGTCTATCGCAGGTGCTCCACCGGCAATGCCGTCGTGAATTTCACGGTCTCCATCGAAAAGCTCGCGCTGATGTCCTGCAGATCGGCGACTCGGATGAGCTTTTTGTAGAACCGGTCGTAGGCTGCGATATCCGGCAAATAGACCTTGAGCAGATAGTCGATGTCGCCGGCCATGCGGTGGATCTCCACGATTTCCGGTAACTCGCGCGCGCCGGAGACGAAGCGCACCATCCAGTCCTCGCTGTGCGTGGCGGCCTTGATGAACACGAACGCCGTGACGCGCAGATCCAGTTGCTGCGGATCGCACAGCGTGACCTGCCCGGTGATCACCCCGCTCTCACGCAAACGCTGCACACGGCGCCAGCACGGGGTGGGCGACAGATGCACGGCTTCGGCCAGTTCGCCCAGCGAGCGCGAGGCATCGGCTTGCAGATTTTCGAGGATTGCGAGATCGGTTTTGTCCACGATGCCCCTTTGACAGGAAAACTTTTCCAAATCCTACCCGAATACGAGAGAAATTTGAAAGCCTTTACCCCTCGATGGCACGTAGACTTCGTAAACATTCCGAAATCAGGGGGCAACATGAAAATCTTCACTCAGCACCCGGCCTCTGTCGGCGAAAACTACTTCCAGCACATGGGTTCCGCGCTGTCGTTCGCGCTCCCGCTGCTCGGCGCCTTCCTGGCCTGTCTCGTGCACGCGCTGCTGCCCTTCCTGTTCGAGAAGACGGGCAGCCGGTTAATCGTGCGGCTGCACGAGCGCATGGTGACGCATCGTCATCGGCAGGGGCCGCATTCCGCGTCGCAGTCGGCATCGCAATGCGGCGCGCAGCCCGCACCGCGCGACCGGACCACGCATCCCACGCCGTAACGCAGGTGAGCGCGATGGCGTCCGGTCACGGACGCTCCGAGCCCGGATCGGGTGAACGCGACGTGACGGTCACCCGGCCGTCGGGACCAAAGTGGGCGTTGAACATGCCCGGCGTGTTCACCCCGTCCTCCAGCCAGCGCCAGCTCCAGACCGTTTCCTTTTTGAGCGGGTATTGCGCCACGCTGGTCGGCTTGCCGAGCAGCCGCCGCACGTCGTCCTGCGTCATGCCGGGCTGCACCTGCTGGATGTTCTCCGCGGTCAGTGCCTGGATCACGTCGCGCAGCTTGCCGTCGGGCGCGATGTCCACCATGTAGGTTCGCAACCCGCCCGGCGAGCGCGGGTATTCCAGCCGACGCGAGCCATCGTCGTTCTCCCAAACGATTTCGGGCTTGCCCATCTGCTCGCGCACCTGCGCCTCGGTCGTTACCCCGGGCGTGAGATTGCGCAGCAGCATGTCGTCGGGCTTGACGGCATTGAACGTATCGCGCGCCTTTTCGCGCACCTTGTCGATCTGCTGCTGATCGCACCCGAACAGCCCCAGCAGACTGGCAAACAATCCCATGGCGACTCCCCAACGAAGGCCGCGGCGCTCACCTTGCGCCGGGTGGTTAAAACTACGCGACGTTGTCATCGGTATTCCTCCTTCCCACATCCGTCAGTCGAAACGACGGTTGAACAACACATCGAAACCCGACAGCGAGCCGGTGCGCAGCACCAGTTGCCAGCGGCGCGAAAGCTGCCACGTGATCTTCACGATACTCGCGGCGCTCGTCAGGCTTTGCTCATAGCCCAGCGCGAAGCTGTCGGAGATTGCCTTGCCGACCTTCACGACCTGCTGGTCGTCGGGCAGCCCCGAATCGCTGGTGCCGATGCTGAACTCGTCGATCCCGAGATCCTTGATGATGCGCTTGCCGCCGGTCGTGCCGAGCAGCGCCGAAGCGGCGCCCGCCATCGCCTGCCGCTGGCCGAGTCCCGCACCGTCAGGGCCGTGGCCGAACATCAGCCACGACAGCTTTTCTTCGTCGGACACGTTCGGCTCCGAGACCAGTGACACGCGAAGTTGCCGCACCGTGCCCGTCACCAGCACACCCGCCGCAACTTCCTGATTGCGGCGCATCGCCTGAATGTAGACGTTGGGATTGTCGAGCGGGCCGACGAAGTTGATCTGGCCGCGCTCGATCGCGAGCTTTCGGTCGAACGCCTCGTAAGTCCCCTCCGCCACGGTGATCGTGCCGGTCGCGCGCATCGGCGTGAGCGGGTCGCTTTGCAGGCGTACGCTGCCGCGCAGCAACAGGTCGGCGCCAGCGCCGACAAAGCGGAAATCCCGGCCCAGGTTCAGCGCCAGATCGACGTGCGGCGAGAAGCGGCTCGCCGGCTTGTCGCCGATGCGAGCGGCCTCGTCGCGGGCATCGAGCGGCCTGGTGCGAGCCTGCGCGCCGCCGCGCACGACAATGACGTCGTCGCCCAGTTTCGGCGCACTCGTCGGTGGCAATGCAAAGCGCGCGCGATCGACGGTGAAACTCCCGGTCACGGACGCCGCATCGCCACTGCCGGCCGCCCGGGCCTCTCCGCTCAGCGACAGTTGTCGGTCGGGCGCGGCGAACAGTTGCAGCTTGTCGGCCACGAGCGCGATGCCGAGCGTCGGCTCGGGCGTGTCGAGCCGAATGTTGCCGCTCGCCCGCGCCGTACCGCCGCCACCGCCGGTGACCACCACGTCGCGCAGGACGATCTCGTTCGGTGTGAGCGAGACGCGCAGCCGCCCGTCCTTCACGCTCACCCCCGTGTCGAACATCTGCACCGCCAGGTCGTCGGCCGTCAGCTCGCCGGTCGGACGCGGCTTGGCCACCGTGCCCGCCAGCGCGACCTGCAGGTTGGCCCGCCCCTTGAACGCGAACTGCGCCCCTGCCAAATCTTCGAATCGGGACAGATCGGGAATGGCGAGTGCGATACGGCCGGACAGCGGAGCGTCGTCCGGAAGCGCGGGAATACCGTTCTGCACATGCAGGCCGGACTTCACGTCGGCGTCGAGCGTGCCCACCAGCGAGGACACTGCCCTGACCCTGGCGTTGGCCGTTTGCCCGGACAGGTCGATGCGCGTGCGCAGTTCGGAAATACCGAGCGGCACGCGAGCGCCGACACCGCCCTTCTCCGCCGTCAGGCCGGGGATGCCGGTAACCGTCACGTTGACATGCTCGTTGATGCCGCCCCGGCGCAGGGTCACGTCGCCGCTGCGGCGCACGATCTCGACGAAACCGTCGGCGCGCTGACCGGCTCGCACATCCCACTTGCCATCGAGCACGAGATTGCTCTCCACCGGCATCGGCTCCCCGGTAAAGGACTGCACCACGTTCAGCACCTGTGCGACATCGAGCGTATCGAGCGCGCCCGCGGTCTTCAGTTGACCGTCGCCATAGTCGAGGTGAGTGAGCGCCAGCGTGCCCGCTCCGGTCACCAGGCGGGCCGCGCCCAGACGCACGCGATCGGCGCTCGCCTCGACCTGCCATGGTGCCGAGAGCCTGAGCTTCGGCACGCCGGCATTCTCCAGAGTCTGAATGGTGCCGCGCCACCCCGGCTTGCCGCGCGTGTTCGTCACGGCGCCCGCCGCGTCGACATTCATGTCGAGCGGCGCCTGACGCAGCTTGCCCGCCGCCTTGAGATGCAGCGTGTGTGCTCCCCGCGTGCCGGCCAGCGCGAGCGACAGGCGGTCCAGTCGCGCGATGTCGCTCGAGAATCCGCGTCCGTCGAGCGTGACGTTGAGCCGATCGCTCGCGGCACCGGGCAAGCCACCGCTCACATCCACCTTGCCCGACAGATGCTCGAGCTTTTGCGCGCCGAAAACCAGCTTGTCAGCCGACAACGTCGCCACCACCGCCGGACGCTCGATCGTGCCCGAGACCTGCCCGTCGAGTTGCAGACGCCCCGCGAGGCCGAAACCGAGCTTGTCGAGCGACGGGGCGTCGACGTTGACCGACATCCGGTCGCCAGCCGCGCCGAAACTGCCGCGCAACGCCACCTTGTTGCCGGCCACGAGCAGGTTGGCATCGCTGGGCATGAGCCGCGTGCCCTCGATTCGCACCGTGCCGGCGCCGCTCATCGGCAAATCGGCGTACACGCTGTCTTGCAACGCGAACTTCAGCGCCAGACCGAACGCCGGGCGCATCGCGCCCTGCGCATCGAGCTGGCCGGTGACGCTGGCCGTCGGCGTTTTCTGCCCGCGCCTGGGCGGGCCGTAAAGGTCGTACCAGGCCGCCGGATCGAAACGGGAGAGCTTGATCTGTGCGCGATAGGCACCGGTGTCTCCGTTCTCGAGCACACCGGTCGCGGTGACCTTGCCAGCGCCTGCGTCCAGCGACAGCGCGTGGATCGTGGTGCCCTTCGCATCGAGGCCGACATCGGCCAGCACCCGGCGCGCGGCGTCGCGCCAGTCGAGCACGATGCGTTGGCCCGTGGCATCGAGTTTGACATCGAGCGGGCCGCCGAGCTTCGTCGCAGGCAACTTGCCGTACAAGGCGCGCAGGTCGAGATCGCGCAGGGTGAAGGCGAAGCCGCCGACCATGGCTTCGGTCGCCGCTCCCGCTGTCGCACCGGTACCCGATGTACCCGATGTAGCCGATGTAGCCGATGTAGCCGATGTAGCCGATGCACCCGATGCACCCGATGCACCCGACGCGCTCGCTGCCTGCGGCGGTGCCGGCGTCGCGGCGCTATCCGAGACGACGGCGGCCACCTTCTCGCGGCGCAGTTCGCCGCTACCTGTCAGCACGGCACGCCCTGCAAGCTTCAGTTCGATGCCGGTGAGCGCCTGACGCGTAGCATCGAGCAGCACCTGCGTGCGCAGGCTTTCGACCGGCAATGCGCCGGCGTCGATGGCGCCCGGCTTCGCATTGATCACCGACACCGGTCCGAGCACGCGGAAGACCTTCGCGCCAGGTTCGGGTCGCAGATCGGCGCGCACCGCGAGGTCCGCCTGCGGTGCCCCCGGCGCGAAATCGTGCGGATTGAGGTGATCGAGTGCGATCTGCGCACGCGACAGCGGCACGGCGCCGAAGGGCGACGCCGCGATGTGCGCCGTGCCATTGAGCTTCTCGCCGCTCGCGCTCAGGTCGACGACAAGCGCGTCGAGCGATCCCGTCAGGTTCGCCTGCAACGCGACGGGAATGTCGCCCGCCTTCGCCTGCAGCCCCACGTTGCCGCCAAGCGCGAACGGACGCCGCCCGTTGAGTTGCAGGCTGGCCTGTGCTTCGCCATAGGGCGTGCCCAGGTGCTCGATCTGGATCGTGTGCTGCGTGCCGTCGCTGCGCGCCGCCACGCGAATGTCTTCCAGCACGAGCTCCGGCGCATGCAACGTAAGCTTCGCCACGCGCACATCGTTCAACGTCAGCCCCAGTGGCAGACGCAGGCTTTGCGGCAAGGTCGCCGGAGTGGTCGAGGGTGGCGACGGCGCGAATGCCAGGTCGACATCGCCCACGTGCAGTTTGTCGACGGTGAAATGCAGCGGTCGCACGCGCAGTGCCCAGCGGCTGTCCAGACGGCTGACGGTGATGCGCGTCGCGCCATCGAGATAGCGCACGTCGTTCACGGTGAAGCCGTTCGCGAAGCTGCCGCCGCGCCACTCGCCCGAGAGCTTGCCGCCGAGCGTCGACACGGCCGCCTGCCATAACCAGCGACTGCCGCGCTCGCTCGACATCGCCCACAGCAGGGCGCCGATGGCAAGCACCACGATGAGCAGCACGGCAAGCAGGGTCGCCAGAAGCGCGCGGCCCCAGCGTCGCCGGCGCGCCGGCGGCGGTGTGTCACCCGGCGGCGGTGCGGGCGGCGGTGGCGTCGATGGGTCGCCGCCCGGCAGCCCTTGCGCACCGGGTCGCGTGAGCGTGGGTTCGTGTCCGATGTCGCGAATCTCGCTCGCCATGGCGGCGGGCGTCCGCGGGTTCAGGGGCATCGTCGTCATCAGAACGCCACCCCCAGCGAGATCGACGGGCGCAAGCGCCGGTCGCGCACGCCGTAACCGAGGTCGACGTTGACCGGGCCCACCGGACTGCGCCAGCGCACGCCGAGACCCACGCCGTGGTAGAGCGGCGTGGGATGGCGGTAGTCGTCGGTGGCCGTGCCGACGTCCCAGAAGACCGCGCCGCCCCAGTCGCGCGTGACCCAGCGTTGGTATTCGAGGCTGGCCGTGCCGAGGTATTTGGTCGGGAACGTCGTGCCGTTCTGCTGGCGACCGATGCTCTGGAAGTTATAGCCCCGGATCGACGAGGTGCCGCCCGCGAAGAACAGCAGCGACGTCGGAATGCGATCGCTGTTGCCGTTCGTGATCACGGCCCCCAGTTCCAGGCGCGCGAGCACGAGGTCGCGCTGTCCTACCGGGAAGTACTGGCGGATACGGCCATACAGTCGCGCGAAGCTCTGGTCGGTGAGCACCGGCTTGGCGGCAAAACCGATCTGCGTGTTGATGATGTTGCCCTTGCGCGGGAAGATCAGGTCGTCCACGTCGCGGCGGTTCCACGCGAACGCGGGTACCAGTGCCTTGTTCACGAAACGCGTGCCGCCGTCGGGACGCTCGTCGGTGTGGTACCAGTCGAGCGTGTAGGCCCAGTCGTAGCGGTCGCGCGAGCGCGAGCGCTTGATGCCGATCTGTGCCGAGCGCTGATCGAGACCGTTCAGGTATGTGCGCTCGTACGACGCGCGGGTGCTGTTGGTATATGCCGTGCTGTCCGGCGGCATCGCGATCTCGGCGTAGCCGCCCTGTCGATACTGCTCGAGGCGGGCCTGGGTGTCGAAAGTCCACGCCCGACCGAAGAGGTTGTAGTAGGAATACCGCCCGTTCACGCTCGCGCCGGTGTCGGTCGTGTAACCCACCCCGCTTTGCACACGCTGCGTGGGGAACTCGCGCACCTTGACCTCGACCGGCGCCCGTTCAGCCTTCGACGGGTCTTCCGTCACCTCGATGATGACGTTGGAGAAATATGGTGTGGCCTGGATCTGGCGTTGCAGCTCCTGAAGACGATCGGCATCGAACGGCTCGCCCTCCTCGAGCGGATTGACGTTGCGAATGATCTGCTCGGGATAGCGCCGCGTACCGCTGATGACGAGCGGCCCCAGCGTGAACGCCGGCCCGCTGTCGAACGTTGCGGCCAGCGACGCCGTGTCGCTGTCGGCGTCGATCACCGCGCGCGAGAAGCTCATCTTCGCCGCGTGGTAGCGCTTCTGCCCCAACTGGAACAGCGTGTCGTTCTTGGCCTGGTCCCAGTCCGACTGACGAAACGGTGCGTCCACGGGCAACGCCCACGCATTGCGCAACTGCCTGACGCGTTGCGGCGCCTGCTCCAGGATCGGCCCCGTGAATTCCACATCAAGATTCTTGATGTGCGTGCGCGGCCCCGACGCTACCGTGACGTGGACATCGCGCTTGCCGTTGACGGTTGTGACGTCGACATGCGTGACCGGAGAGAAATAGCCCTCGGTCGAGGTCAGTTCCTGCACCTGCGCGCCCACGGTCGCCACGAGGTGTTCGAACTGGGCGTCGCCGATGTCGTCGCGCGAGGCGAAACGCACCAGGTCGAGGTTTTCCTTGAGGAGCTTGGCCAGGCCATTGGGCGCATCGATGCGCACGCGATAGTCGGCCTGTGCGGCGCCCGACACGGCCAGGCCGCATGCGAGTGCGGCCATCGCCATCCAGGTGGCGGGGCGGGTGCGCAAAAGACGCACACCGAAGCGACGACGAGCGCCGTAACCGGGTTTGATCTGCGAGACGGTCAAAACCTTCCTTGGAGTCTGAAATACCGCCACCGGTGGTCCGGCGTGCGGTCGATAATGCCAGTCGATGGCCTGATGGCCCGATGCCCTGCGCCATGATGCCGCACCCGTATGGCATGACATCGCGTCGGGCAACGCGTATGTGAGTCGTATTTGAACATATCCCCAGCGCCGGTTCACCTTGTGTCCCAAAACAGCCTAAACGGTGAATCGCCGTGCGTTTGCGGTAGAATCTGCGTCGATTGGCGCCGTTGCGACGGCGTCGTTTTTGCCTATTTTTTAAGCAATTCGACCATGTACGAGTCCGACATCACCCAATTCATCAAGCAATTGAAGGCTGAGAAGCCGACGCTGGAAGCGGAGCAGCGCCAGGGCCGCGCCCTGCTGTGGGACAAGCAACCGATCGATCTGGACGAGCGTAGCCGCGCCCAGCAGTCGCGCGTGGCCCAGCAGCCGTACGTCTACCAGAGCGAGTAAATCGCCCTGCCCCGCCTTCCTGTCCATTCCGGCCGAGTCCCGCATTGAATCCGAGCACGCCCGACGATCCGTCGCATCCTGCCGAGCCGATCCCCGAGATCGTGCCGGTGCGGGAGCACGCCGACGCCGCGCCCGGAGATGCGACGGCGGATGCGTCGGCGCGGCAAGTGGTTGAAGGCAGCGCCGAGGGCGACACCGAGGGCGTCGTCGGCGTGGCGCCCGGGGCCGCGCCCGCCCGGCTGCGCCCGCCCGGCCAGGCAGCCACCGAGCTGCCCGCGCCTCAGGAAGGGCACGATTCCACACCCGATACCGTCGACGGTGTCGCTCGGGCGCGCCTTTACGGCGAGCCGCTCTTCGCGCTGCCGAACGACCTCTACATTCCGCCGGATGCCCTCGAGGTCTTTCTCGAAGCCTTCGAAGGTCCGCTCGACCTGTTGCTGTATCTGATCCGCAAGCAGAACTTCAACGTGCTCGACATTCCGATGGCGCAGGTCACCAAGCAGTATCTGCTCTACGTCGATCAGATTCGTCGGACCAATCTCGAGCTTGCGTCGGAGTACCTGCTCATGGCGGCGATGCTCATCGAGATCAAGTCGCGCATGCTACTGCCGGTCAAGAAGGCCGACACGGGCGAGGAAGCCGAGGACCCGCGCGCGGAACTGGTACGCCGCCTGCTCGAATACGAACAGATGAAGCTTGCCGCGCAAAAACTCGACACGCTGCCGGTGCTCGGACGCGATTTTCTGCGCTCGCAGGTCTACATCGAACAAAGCCTCCAGCCGCGCTTCCCCGACGTCGATGCCGAGGATTTGCGCGCGGCCTGGGCCGAGGTGCTGCGCCGGGCCAAGCTGGTGCAGCATCACAAGATCTCGCGCGAGGAGCTCTCGGTGCGCGAGCACATGAGCCAGATTCTGCGGCGATTGCAGGGAGCGCGCTTCATGGAGTTCACCGAACTCTTCGACGTCACGCGCGGCGTGCCCGTCGTCGTGGTCAACTTCATCGCCATGCTCGAACTCTCGCGCGAATCGCTGCTCGAGATCACGCAGGCCGAGCCGTTCGCGCCGATCTATGTGCGCCTGACCTATTCTCCCAACGCGTAAGTTCGCTTGCGCCACGCACGGAACCCCAATGAAAGTCATCCCCTCGATTCAGGAACTGCGCGACCAGATGCGCGGGCAGAATCGCGTCGCCTTCGTGCCCACCATGGGCAATCTGCATGAAGGGCACCTGTCGCTGATGCGCCTCGCGCGCCAGCACGGCGATCCGGTCGTGGCCAGCATTTTCGTGAACCGCCTGCAGTTCGGGCCGAACGAGGATTTCGACAAGTATCCGCGCACGATGGCCGACGATGTCGAGAAGCTCACGCGCGAGAACGTCTACGTGCTGTTCGCGCCGGACGAGAAGGAGATGTACCCGGAGCCACAGGAATACCGGGTCGAGCCGCCGCACGATCTGGGCGACATTCTCGAAGGCGAATTCCGCCCCGGCTTCTTCAAGGGCGTATGCACGGTCGTGACCAAGCTCTTTTCCTGCGTACAGCCGCGCGTGGCCGTGT
This sequence comes from Pandoraea morbifera, assembly GCF_902459575.1. Classification (NCBI taxonomy): domain Bacteria; kingdom Pseudomonadati; phylum Pseudomonadota; class Betaproteobacteria; order Burkholderiales; family Burkholderiaceae; genus Pandoraea; species Pandoraea morbifera. The sequence goes on along the minus strand of NZ_CABPSD010000017.1, from coordinate 18,746 downwards.
TCGGCAAGAAGGATTACCAGCAACTGATGATCGTGCGCAGCATGTGCCGTCAGTTCGCGCTGCCCATCGAGATCATCGCCGCCGAGACCGTGCGCGCCGACGACGGCCTGGCGCTGTCCTCGCGCAACCGTTATCTCTCCGACACCGAGCGCGCCGAAGCTCCGGAGCTCTACCGACTGCTCAACCAGATTCGCGACGACGTGAACGGCGGCAACACGGACTACGCGGCCCTTGAGGCCGCCGCCATGCAAACGCTCGTCGCACGCGGCTGGAAGCCGGACTACGTGTCGATCCGTCAGCGCGCGAATCTGCGTGTGCCGGCCCCGGGCGCGGCACCGGCCGAAAGCCTGGTCGTGCTCGCGGCCGCCAAGCTCGGCTCGACGCGCCTGATCGACAATCTCGAGATCTGAGCGCCGGAGCGCGCGGCACATGGCCTTGCGGCCGGTGTTGCGCGCCCCGGCGCAAGTCGCGCGCGTGACGCCGGAGGCGGTCGCGTGCGCATCACATTCGTCGCGCCAGGTGCGCGACACCGCAACACAAGAGGCAAGCCATGTACCGCACCATGCTCAAGTCGAAGATCCACCGCGCCACCGTGACGCATTGCGAATTGCATTACGAGGGCTCGTGCGCGATCGACGAAAACCTGCTCGAAGCCTCGGGCCTCGTCGAAAATGAGCAGATCGACATCTTCAACGTCAATAACGGCGAGCGTTTCACCACCTACGCCATTCGCGGCGAGCGCGGGAGCGGCATGATCTCGCTGAACGGCGCAGCCGCGCGTCGCGCGCAGCTAGGCGACATCGTGATCATCGTGTCGTACGCACAGGTCGAAGAGAAGGAAGTGCTGGCCGGCTTCAAGCCGAAACTGGTGTTCGTCGACGAGAAGAACGTGCAGAAGGGCGAGCGCGATCACGTGCCGCTGCAAGCCTGGGAAGACACCCGCGCATTCGAGGCCGCCGCGCAGACCGCCGCCAAGTAAGGCTGGCGACGCGCGCCAATGCCAAAGGGGCCCTCGGGCCCCTTTTTCGTTGGTGCCAGCGCGCGAGGTTATCGGTCGACGAACGCCGTGATGCCGTCCCACTGCGGCAGATCGCGCTCCACGCGCCCCGGCGCCACGTCCCACAGCGTGAGCCCGTGTGCGGCAAGCTGCACGTAGTTCTGGGTGTTGCGCAACATGCCGAGCACCGGCAGCCCGGCCTCGTCGCAATAGCGCGCCAGTTCATCGGCCGCGCGCGTGCGCGCATCGACGCGCATGCCCACCACGCCGATGCGTACGCCCCCCTCGCGCACGCGCTTTTCTTGCGCGAGCTTCTGCAGAAAGTCACGCGTGGCCAGAATGTCGAAGATCGACGGCTGCAACGGCACCAGCACGTGATCGGCCAGCTTGAGGATCGCGTCGAGGCGCTTGCCGTGCAGACCGGCCGGCGTATCGAGCACGGCATGGGTCGTGCCCTTGGGCGGACGGGCGACGTCGTTGTGATCGACCTCCCACGCGGCGATCGGACGCACCACGCTCGGACGCAACCCCAGCCAGGCCCGGGAGGATTGCTGCCGGTCGGTGTCGCCGAGCATCACGGCATGGCCCTGCGCCGCCAGATACCCGGCCAGATTCGTTGCGAGCGTGCTCTTGCCCACGCCCCCCTTTGGATTCGCCACCACGATCACCGGCATCACACGCTCCCCGAGGTCGATTTTCCGCACATCTTACAACGGCTCCAGGGCCGTTCGATGGCGGCTCGGTGGCGGCCCGTCAGCCGCCTCGGCTCGGATCGCTCCGACGTCCGGCGGGGCGCTCAGCGCAGGCAGCCCCACACGCGCGTCAGGTCCAGATGCGTCGCCAGCGAATCGGCCAGCCGCTCCAGGGACGCCTCTCGCAACGCGTTGTAATCCAGCGTCGCCGCGTCGCTCGCGCCCGCCCACGCGAGCATCGCCGCGAGCGCCTGCGGTGTATCGAACAAGCCATGCACGTACGTACCCATGACCTGATCGTCCGCCGAGCGCGCCCCGTCGGCAACCACCGTGGCGTCGGTGCCGTCGCCCCCTTCCCTCGTGAGCCAGAGGGCGGGCCGCTCGAGCGCCGCCCCATGGGTGACGCCCATGTGGATCTCGTAACCGCTGACCGGCGCATTTCCTTCGCTCAGCCGCCCGTTCACGACGCGCAGTTGCTTGGTCGCCGCCATCGTCGTCTCGATCTCGAGCCAGCCAAGCCCCGCCGTCGAGCCTGCCTCGCCCTCGAGACCGAGCGGATCGTGAATCCACGCGCCCAGCATTTGCAATCCGCCGCAAATGCCGAGCACCTTGCCGCCGTAGCGCAGATGACGCGCGATCGCCGGCGCCCAGCCCTGGGCGCGCAACCACGCGAGATCCGCACGCACGTGCTTGCTACCCGGCAGGATCACGAGATCGCTCGCCGGCCAGGGCTCGCCGGCGCCGACGTAGCGAAAGTCGACCTGCGGGTGCGCCCGCAAGGCGTCGAAATCGGTGTGATTGCTGATTCGGGGCAAGGCCGGCACCGCCACGCGAAGACGCGTCTCGCCGCTCGGGGCCGCGTGACGCTCGCCCGGCAGCATGTCCTCCCCGTCCAGATGCAGCCCGTGAAGATAGGGCAGCACGCCGAGTACCGGAATGCCCGTGCGGGCTTCCACCCATTCCAGACCGCTCGCGAGCAGCGACGGATCGCCGCGAAACCGATTGATGACGAACCCTCGGATACGTGCGCGCTCGCTGTCCGAAAGACAGGCCAGCGTGCCGACCAGTTGGGCGAACACGCCGCCGCGGTCGATGTCGGCCACGAGCAGCACGGGCGCGTCGACGGCTTCGGCGAAACCCATGTTGGCGATGTCGCGGGCGCGCAGGTTCACTTCGGCCGGGCTTCCCGCGCCTTCGACGAGCACGGCGTCGTAGCCGTGCCGCAGGCGCTCGTAGGCGGCGAGCACGGCCGCCATGGCGCGTGGCTTGTACGCCTGATAGGCGCGGGCATCGAGATCGGCCACGACCTTGCCGCCGATGATCACCTGCGCGCCGCGATCGCTGCTCGGCTTGAGCAGCACGGGATTGAAGTCGGTGTGCGGCGCCACGCCGGCAGCCTGCGCCTGAAGCGCCTGGGCGCGTCCGATCTCGCCGCCGTCGGCCGTCACCGCGCTGTTGAGCGCCATGTTCTGCGGCTTGAACGGCGCGACGCGCACGCCCTCGCGATGCAGCAGGCGGCACAGCCCGGCCACCAGGGTGCTCTTGCCCGCGTCCGACGACGTGCCCTGAATCATCAGGGTGCCCCGGCGCCCGCCGGCAGGCGCGCGGAAATTGACAGGGATTTCACTCATGGCGCGAATTATCGCATCGGGCGCTCGTACAATATCGCCCATGAGTGCCCTCGACCTGACTTTCGTGCTGGGCGGTGCGCGCTCCGGCAAGAGCGCGTATGCCGAGCGCCTGGCCGGACAAAGCGGCCTGCCGGTCACCTATCTCGCGACCGCCGCCGCCAGCGACGAGCCCGAGATGCGCGCGCGTATCGCCCATCACCGCGCCAGCCGTCCCTCGCACTGGCGCACACGCGAAGTCGGCCGCGATCTGGCGGGCGCCCTGCGCGACGTGGCCTGCGACGGACAATGCGTACTCGTCGATTGCCTGCCATTGTGGCTTGCCGGCTGGCTCTGCCCGCCCGACGATCATCCCGACGGTCCGGCCAGCGACGCGCAATGGCGCGAGACGCTCGACTCGCTCGCGCGCACGCTCGCGTCCCTGCCCGGCAAGATCGTCGTCGTCAGCAACGAAATCGGACTCGGCGTGATCCCGATGGGATCGCTCACGCGGCGCTACGTCGACGAACTCGGACGTCTGAACCAACGCGTGGCCGCGCTGGCCCCGCAAGTGCGTTTTATCGTCGCCGGCCTGCCCATGGCCGTCAAAGGATGATCGACGATGCTCACCGGCCTCGCTCCCGAATCGCTCTGGCTCGCCGCACTGATCGGCGTGTTGCTCGATGCCTGGCTTGGCGAGCCGCGCCGATGGCATCCGCTCGTGGGCTTTGGCCGTGTTGCCAACGGCGTGCAGGCATGGCTCAACGACCCCGACACCCGTGACAAACCCCTGAGCGCCATGACGCGCGGACTGTGGGCCTGGTCGCTCATGCTCGTGCTGCCCGTGCTGATCGCCTGGGCACTCACGTTCCTGCCCGGCTGGGGCGGCGTGCTGTGGCAAGCGCTGGCGCTGTACGCCGCGCTGGGTGCGCGCAGCCTGCGCGAGCACGTGATGCCCATCGCCCGCGCGCTACGCGACGGCGACCTCGCGCAGGCGCGCGCCCTCACGGCGCGCATCGTCTCGCGCGACACCGAAGACGCCAGTGCGTCCGACCTCGCTCGCGCTGCTGTCGAATCGACGCTCGAGAACGGCAACGACGCCATCTTCGGTGCGCTCTTCTGGTTCGCGATCGCGGGAGCCCCGGGCGTGGTGCTGTTCCGGTTGGCGAACACGCTGGACGCCATGTGGGGCTATCGCACCGACCAGTTCGTCTACTTCGGACGCCCCGCCGCGCGCATCGACGATGTGCTGAACTGGATTCCCGCCCGTCTGACGGCCGCAAGCTACGCAATCTTCGGCGACATGTCGCGCGCCATCACCTGTTGGCGCACGCAGGCCGGCGCCTGGTCGAGCCCGAACGCCGGACCGGTGATGGCCGCCGGCGCCGGGAGCCTGGGCGTGCAACTCGGCGGCCCGGCGCGCTATCACGGCGAATGGGAAACGCGCCCGGCGCTGGGCTGCGGCATGGCGCCTTCCGCGCAACATATCAAGGCCGCCTGGCGCCTCATCTCGCGCTCGATGTGGATGTGGCTGCTCGTGAGCGGCGCACTCGCCCTCTTCGCCGCATCGCAGGCCGACACCATGCCCGTGAGCCTGGTGTGAGCGCGCGGCGACTCCATTTGCATTCATGGCAGCCAACGAATTCGACACACGCCTTGCCTCACACACCCCCCGCCACGGCGGGAATCTCGGCGAAGCCGTAGCCCGGTATCGACGTCCTCGTGAAGACTGGCTCGATCTGTCGACCGGCATCAACCCGATCGGATATCCCGTCCCGATGCCGCCGCCCAGCGTCTGGCGCGACCTGCCGGACGCCTTCGACGATCTGCTCGACGTCGCGGCGCGCTATTACGGGGTGCCCGCCGGCAACGTCGTGCCCTGTGCCGGATCGCAAGCGGCGATCCGGGCGCTGCCCGCCCTGCTGCGTCCAGGCCGCGTGGCGATCGCCACCCTGACCTACAGCGAGTACGCGCCAGCCTTTGCAATGGCCGGCCATATTTGTGTGCCGTGGCTCGGCCCGGAAGCCGGATTGCCCGACGTCGACTATCTGGTTTGGGTAAATCCCGATAATCCAACAACGCGGTGCGTGGCGCCCGAGACCCTCTCACGGTGGCAAGGTACGTTGGCGCGTCGCGGCGGCCTGCTCATCGTGGACGAGGCTTTCGCCGACGTGTCGCCGTCCATGTCGATGGCGCCGCATGTGGGTCGCGACGGCCTGGTGGTACTGCGTTCCGTGGGAAAGTTCTTTGGGTTGGCGGGCATTCGTGCCGGGTTCGCACTCTGCCCCGAATCCCTGGTGAAGCGGCTCGGCGAGCGGCTGGGCGCGTGGACGGTCAGCGGACCGGCAAGGTTCGCTGTCCGAACCGCCTTGCGCGACACGGCCTGGCAGGCAGCGGCGCGCGAGCGTTTGCTGCGCGACGGAGAGCGGCTGCTGGGCTTGTTGCGGGCGCAGGAATGGCCCGCGCTGGGCACGCCGTTGTTCGTCTGGAGCGCACATGCACTGGCGCCCCGGTGGCACGCGCAACTGGCCGGGCAAGGTATCTGGACACGCCTGTTCGACCCCCGTACCGTCACGCTCGGCGACGGCGGCACGCGCACCTTGCCGAGCCTGCGCGTTGGCCTGCCTGACAGCGAGTCCGCGTGGCAGCGACTGGGCGCGGCGCTCGCCTCGATCCCGCGCGCCTGATCGGTTCGCGCAAGCATTTGGGGAACTGCGTTGGGACGCGGGCATCCAAATTCCTCGTTATGCTTTGCATCGGGCGCCTCGCCGCGCAACCGTCGTTCAGGTGGTTTACATGCGATTGGGCGGCGTGCATAACGGCCCGTTTCGTTACAAATTGAAGCATTTCTGCAACAAATGCACACAGTCATCGCCCATGGGCGCCGTTAGACTGAAGGTTCTTTCGCAAGGGCTTTCCCAAGATAAAAGGACGACCAAATGAAAAAACTGCCTCTGTTGCTTGCTACGCTCCTGACCGCTGCCGTCGTGACGGCAGGTTGCTCGAAGAAGGAAGACCAATCGGCCGCACCGGCCGCCGACACGTCGGCGACGGCACCGGCCACGGCTGCACCGGCCAGCGATGCGGGCGGCGCCATGAGCGCTCCGGCGTCCGACGCAGGCGCGGCCGCACCGGCACCGGCGTCGAACTAACGCCAGGCAAGGCTCGGTGCGTCACTGTTACGGCCGCCGTGCCGTAATGCAGTGCGCCGAGCCGCCCGGTTTCGACGCTTGGCTCCAGTAACGCGCTGACATCCTTCGAAACCGGTTTGACGACCGCGCCCCCTGTCCTCTTCGGAGACAGGGGGCGCGGTCGTTTGCGTTCGCACTCACGCCTGTGCCTGCATCAGCGGCGCCTCATTTGACCACGGTCACCCCGCCGTCGATCACACCGTAGGCCTTCACCTTGCTCGATCCGGCGGATGCATTGGCGCCATCCGGGCCGCCAGGCGCGGCGCACGCACCGAGCATCGTCGCCAATACGAGCGTCAACGCGCTCTTCCAGCCCATCCTTCCGAAATTTCGCTTCACGAATTCCACTCCTTATTGCATTGCCCGTCGTCGTCGACGAGGCCGATTTCCTGTTCCTGTCGGGGCCATCGCGCTCAAATCCGGTAACGCGTCATTCGCGCGTGCGGCCCCGCCCAATACGTCACGCGGAGTTCGACAGCATTGGCGTGGCATCGGTTCGCCGGGAGATCGCCGCGCGCGTGCGCGCCGCCCTTGCCGGAACGCCCCAACGCATTGAAAATGGCGGACCGGCCGGCGCGGCGAACTTGCGCCGGCGGACTCCCTGCCCTCTGCGGCGGCCACCCCGTTGTCCGCCCCTGCTCCGATGTCACTCGATCATTCTGCCCCGCTCGCCTCTCACACGCCTCGGCGCGCAACGTTGGCCCTCCTGAAGCGGGCCGCCGTGGCGGCCACCGGTCTTGCCCTCCTTGTCGCGTCTTCCATCGCGCACGCCGCCGTAACGGTCAAGGACGACTCGGGCGCCACGGTCACACTGCCCGCGCCGGCCCGGCGCGTGGTGAGTCTCTCGCCGCACGCAACCGAATTGCTCTTTGCGGCCGGGGCCGGTGACAAGGTCGTGGGCGTCGTGAAGTATTCCGATTTTCCGGAGGCCGCCCGCCGCCTGCCGCGCGTGGGCGACAACAGCGCGCTCGATCTCGAGCGCATCCTCGCGCTCAAGCCCGATCTGATCGTGGTGTGGATGCACGGCAACTCGCAACGCCAGGTCGAAGCCCTGCGCCAACTCAAGCTACCGGTGTTCTATTCCGAACCCAAGCATCTGACCGATCTGCCCGCGGCCATCGAAACGCTGGGCACGTTGATGGGAACGCCCGCGAAGGCGCGGGCGTCAGCGGATGCGTTCCGCACGCGCTACGAGGCGCTGCGCAAGCAGTACGCGTCCCGCGCGCCGGTGTCGGTGTTCTATCAGGTGTGGACGCAACCGCTCATGACGCTCAATGGCACGCACATGGTGAGCGACGTCATCCGGCTGTGCGGCGGCGTGAACATCTTCGCCGATGAGGCGCCGCTCGTCCCTCGCGTGTCGGTCGAGGCCGTGCTCGCGAAGCAGCCCGAGGCGATGTTCACCGCCACGCCGGGCGCCACCGCGTCGGACAAGCCCCTCGCCACGCTCGACAACTGGCGCAAATGGCCGCAGTTGCCCGCCGTCGCCCACGACAATCTGTTCGGCATCGACGGCGACCTCATCAATCGCCCGGGCCCGCGCATTCTCGACGGCGCACGGGCGATGTGCGAAGACCTCGACATCGCTCGCGCACGCCGCACGCCATCGGCGAAGTAGCCACCGACCAGGGGCACGTGCGACGCGGGTACGCCGGGTTACCCGTTCCAGCGCACCAGTCGCGCCTGGCCATCGTCGGCCAGTCGAAGCTGGCACAGACCGCCGAAATCGAGCGTCCACGACAGACATGCGGTCGTCGGCAAACGCAGCAGCGTGGCCGCATGCAGCCGGATCGGCCCCGCATGCGCCACGACCACGTGGACATCGTCGTGCGCGCATGCCGCGTCACGAAGCGTCCGCATCCAGGCATCCATGCGCAAGGCGACGTCGCGCGCCGACTCGCCGCCGGGCGGTCTGAATCCGGCAACGTCGCGCGCCCATGCGTCGAGATCGTGCCGGGAGATGTCGTCCCAGGGCTGCATTTCCCAGGCCCCGAAATTCATTTCGGCCAGACGCGCGTCTTCGCGCACGGGCAATCCGAACGTCAGCGCGAGCGCATCGGCGGCGTGCCGCGCGCGTTGCAGCGGACTGCTGTGCAAGGCCACGGGCATGCGAGCGCCGAGCAGCACCGCGAGCCGCGAGCGCATCGAGGCGAGCGTGGCGTCGAAGCGCGTGCGATCGAGCGCGAGATCGGTGCGGCCATAGCACCGCGCTGGCGGCACATCCGGCGGCGGATGCCGCATCAGAATCAGATCCATGCGCACACCGTCAGGTACAGGGCCAGCTCGCCGAGCTGTTGCGCGAAACCGAGCGTGTCGCCGGTGTAGCCACCGAGGCGGCGACGCAAATAGCGGACAATACCGGTACGCAGTGCCACCAGCACTGCGGCGCCGCTCACGCCGGCGCGCCAATCCGGCCAGATCCACCACGGCGCGCTGCACATCACGCCGAACGTCAGTGCGCCAAGACTCAGGCGCTGCGCTATCGGCTTGGCCTTGCCCTGCGCACGCACGTAATCGAGCGAGCGCAGCAAGCTGATCGCCATGCTGCGACTTGCGGCATGCGCACCGATCGATACGACGGCGAAGCCGCCCCATCCGGCGGCCGCCTGAATGTCGACGAGCGCCTGCCATTTGATCGCCAGCGCGAGCCAGAGCGCCACCGCGCCATAGGTGCCGATGCGCGAGTCGTGCATGATGTCCAGCACTCGCTCGCGCGTGAAGGCGCCGCCGAAGGCGTCGACGGCATCGGCGAGGCCGTCTTCATGAAAGGCTCCGGTGAGCAGAACGCTCACGGCAAGTCCCATCGCGATCGCCAGATGCGGCGACCACAGTGCCCCCATCGCCACCGTAAGCCCCGCGACGAGCGCGCCGACAAACACCCCCACGAGCGGGAAATAGCGCGTCGCGGCGTTCAGTTGCTCGGGCGAATAGCCGACCCACCGTGGAATCGGCACGCGGGTGAAGAAACCCAATGCGGTGAGAAACAGCCGGCACTGTCCCTTGAGTCCGCCGAACGACACTTCGCCGCTACCAGGCACGTCCACGTGCGGCGAAGCCGCCGCAGCCGTCAGGGCCGGCGGCGGGGCGCCGTCGTCGCTGCGCCGACCGTGCTCGTGGTCGTGCCGCGGATCGGACGGCAAAGGCGTCATGACGCGCCGGCCTCCCGGTCGCTGACGCCCGCGCCCTCGAACGTGGCCATCTCGCGCAGGAATGCGGCGGCGGCTTGGATGACCGGCATGGCCAGCGCCGCGCCCGTCCCCTCGCCCAGGCGCAGGCCCAGTTGCAACAGGGGCTGCGCGCCGAGCGCGTCGAGCATGGCACGGTGGCCGGTCTCGTCCGAGGCGTGTGCGAAGACGCAATAATCGAGTACGGCCGGCGACACGCGTGCGGCGACCAGCAACGCCGACGTGCTGATGAAGCCGTCGACCACGATCACCAGCCCGAGCTTGGCCGCGGCGAGATAGGCGCCGGTCATCATGGCGATCTCGAAACCGCCGAACGTGGCGAGCGTGTCGAGCGGGTCCGGGGTCGGGTCGGACGAGGGATGCGCCGCGAGCGCGCGCTCGAGCACGGACGTCTTGCGCACGAGCCCCGCCTCGTCCACGCCCGTGCCGCGCCCAACGCACGCTGCGAGTGGAAGACCGGTCAGCCGTTGCATCAGGCATGCCGCCGACGACGTATTGCCGATCCCCATCTCGCCGAAGCCGATCATCCGCGTACCGCGCGACGCGTGCGCGACGACGCGGGCCGCTCCCGCGGCAAGCGCGGTCTCGAGTTGTTCGCGCGTCATGGCCGGCGCGTCGAGGAAGTTGCGCGTTGCGCGCGCCACCGGAATGTCGACGAGCGACGCGTGTGCCGGAAAATCGGCAGCCACGCCGGCGTTCACCACTTCCAGTTCGATGCCCTGCGCGCGACAGAACACGTTGATGGCGGCCCCGCCACGCAGGAAGTTGAGCACCATCTGCGCGGTCACCGCCTGGGGATAAGGACTGACGCCCGCCGCGACGATGCCGTGGTCGCCCGCGAACACGAGCATGGCCGGACGCGTTAGCACGGGCGCGTCGCTCTGCTGAATGCGGCCGACCTGCAGCGCCACCCGCTCCAGGGCGCCGAGACTACCGGGCGGTTTGGTCTTGATGTCGATGGCGTGCCGCAGGCGAGCGTCCATCGCCGCCGACGGCGCGGCAATGTCGAACAGTTCGGAGAGCAACGGGCTGAAAGCGGTCATACGGAGAAACTTCCTGATACGTTAGGACAACGATTACATTTCGACGCCGGGCTGCGCGCGAATCCCTTCCGCAAACGCGTGCTTGACCGGCGTCATGTCAGTCACCGTGTGGGCGGCGTCGATGAGCGCCTGCGGTGCGCCGCGACCGGTGATCACGACATGCTGCATTTCGGGACGCGCCTTCAGATCGGCGATCACGGTGTCCACGTCGAGATAGCCGAGCTTGAGCGCGATGTTCAGCTCGTCGAACAGCACGAGCCCGATTGCGGGGTCGCGCAACATGCGCCGCGCCTGCGCCCAGGCGGCCTGCGCCTTGGCGATGTCGCGTTCGCGGTCCTGCGTGTCCCAAGTGTAGCCCTCGCCCATCACGTGGAACTCGCAGGCCTCGGGAAAGCGGCGAAGGAATTTCTCTTCGCCCGTGGGAATCGCGCCCTTGATGAACTGCACGACGCCCGTCTTCATGCCGTGCCCCATGGCGCGCATCACCATGCCAAAGCCCGAGCTCGACTTGCCCTTGCCGTTGCCGGTGGTGACGACGATCACACCGCAGTCGCGCTGTGCCTTGGCGATCTTGTCGTCGATCACCGCCTTCTTTCGCACCATGCGTTCGCGATGGCGGGTATTGCGTCCGTCGTCGTCGGTCGGGCCCGTCGAATCCGGTTCACGGGAAATCGGTTCTTGCGTCATGCACGAAACCTTTCAAAATGCGGGCACGCGGCGCGGATCGTCCGCGTGCGGGGTGAAAGCATGCCCCGGGCGCCAGCGAACGCCGCGCGCTTCGAGGTACGGATAGCGATACGGATCAACCTTCGGGCCGCAACGCTCATGATCGGCGTACAGGAATCAGCGCCTCGTCGTCGCCGTCGCGAATGAGACGCAGCGGATACCCGAATGCATCGCTGCAATGCTCGGCGCTGAGCACCTCGCGCACGACGCCGGCACGCCACCCGCCTCGGCCGTCGAGCAGCAGTGCATGCGTGGCGAAGCGGCGCGCGAGGTTCAGATCGTGACACGAGAAGACGACCGCGGCGTCGTCTCGCGCGGCGTGATTGGCCAGACACGTCAGCGCATCGATCTGATGATGCAGATCGAGGTGCGAGACGGGTTCATCGAGCAGCAGCAGCGGCGTGGCCTGCGCCAATACCGCCGCAAGCGACACGCGCTGCCGCTCCCCGCCGGAGAGCGTGGTCACGTCACGCGCGGCGAAACCCGTCATGCCGACCTGGGCGAGCGCCGCCATGGCTGCATCGACGTCGGCGTCCGACTCCCAGGCGCCCCAGCGCCCCTGTACGAGATGCGGATGACGCCCCGCGAGGACCACTTCCAGCGCGCTCGCGCCGAACGCGTCCCGGGTGTGCTGTGGCATGAGCGCCCGAACCTTGGCCAGCGCCGCCGGTCGCCATTGCGCCAGCGACCTGCCGCCTATCTCCACGCGGCCGCCGGCCTGGATCGACGCGTTGCGCTGGGCCCGGGCGTCGAGTTCGCGCAGCCCCGCGAGCGTGCCAAGCAGCGTCGTCTTGCCCGCGCCGTTGGGGCCGGCCAGACACCAGCACTCGCCAGGGGCGACCACCAGATCGAGCCAGTCGACGAGCGGGCGCTGACCGGCGCGCAGCGTCAGGGCGTGGGTTTGCAGCAACGGGGCGCTCATCGGATCACCCTGCGCGAGAGCAGCCAGAGGAATACCGGCACGCCGATCATCGCGGTGATGACGCCCACGGGCAACTGCGTCGGCGCAAGCACCGTACGGGCGATGAGGTCCGCCAGCATGAGAAGCGTGCCGCCCGCGAGCGCCGCCGCCGGGAGCAGCATGCGCTGATCGTTGCCGAAGCGCTGCCGCAGGATATGCGGCACGACCAGGCCGACGAAGCCGATGCTGCCGCCCGTCGTCACGGAAACCGCCGTGGCCAGCGACGCCGCCAGGTACACACGCGCGCGCAGCGGGCCGACCGCCACACCGACGGCCTGCGCAACGGCTTCGCCGCGCAGCAGCACGTTCAGGCGATGCGCGACCGGGCACACGATGAGCAGCGTCGCGCCGAGGGTGACGAGCGGCAACGCAGCGCGATCGACACCGTTCAGATCGCCGGTAAGCCAGAACAGCATGCCGCGCAGGCTGGCGTCGGGCGCGAGCGTGAGAATGAGCGTGGCGAGTGCACCGAACCCGGCGGCCATCATCACGCCGGTAAGCAGCAGCCGGGTGCTGGTGTCCTGATCGCCGGGACGAAGAAAGCTGCGATGGGAGAGCGCCATCACGAGGACGATGGCGGCGAGCGCACCGAGGAAGGCGCTCGTCTGCACCCAGAAGAACGGGAGCGTGAGCGCGAGTGCGCCCAGCGCGGCAACGCCCGCGCCGCCGGAGATGCCCAGCACGTAAGGATCGGCCAGCGGATTGCGCAGTAAGGTTTGCATCAGCGTGCCCGCCACCGCGAGCAGGCCGCCGCATGCGAAGGCCGCCAGCGCACGCGGCAGGCGCAGGCGCCACACCACGTCGCCCGCGAGGCCGGCGTCGTGCCCGAGCGCGAGCGTGCCGAGCGCGCGCAGTGAGACCGGCACGCTCCCCAGCATGAGCGACGCCACCAGGATGGTCAGTGCAAGCGCTGCCAGTCCCGTCCAGATGGCGAGGGCGCGGCGCAGCGTCATGGCGTGCCGCACCGTGCAATGCCCGTCAGGGCATCGTCAGAACTGCTTCCAGCCGAGCGAGACGTAGATTGCGCGTCCGAGGGTGTTGTAGCCATAGACCGTCTGGTAGTTCTTGTTGAAGACGTTGTCCAGATGCGCCGAGACGTACCAGGATTTGTCGATATCGTAGCGTGCCTGCAAGTTCACGAGCGTGTAAGCGCCGAGATGCTGACCGCCCGTATCGTAACGCTCGCCGCTGTAGAACACATCGCCACCGACCGAATACTTGCCGAGGAACTTCTGCGTCACACCGACCGAGGCGAATTGCTTCGCGCGGCGCGCGAGCACCTTGTTGGCATCGAGATCCGTCGGGTTCTGCCGGGTGAAGGAGGCCCGTACGTCCGTGCCCGTCCACTGGATCTTGCCCTGATAGGTCAGCTCCAGGCCCTCGACGCGGGCGTTCGCCACGTTCGCCGCCGTGTAGGGCGATACGGTGAGCGACTGGATCAGGTTCGTGTAGTTGGTGCGAAACAGGGCCAGCTTGGCCAGGCCGAAACGCTCATCGTAGAACTGCACGGCGAGTTCCTTCGAGATGGAGCGCTCGGGTTGCAGGTTCGGATTGCCGAAGCCGGGGTAGAACAGTTCGTTGAAGGTCGGTGCGCGGAAGCCGTCCGATGCGTTGGCCATCAGCTTCCACTGCGGCGTGAGGCGATAGCCGTAGCCGACCCAGTAACTGTTCGCGCCGCCGAAATCGGAGTAGATGTCGCGACGCACGGTGGCCTGCACCTCGTGCTTCTGCGCGAAGACGCCTTCGTAGCCCACGTAGAAGGAGTCGAGGTGGCGGTTGTTGCGGTTGTAGACCGTGCTGCTGTCGACCGTCTGCTCCTGGCGCGTGTAGCCGCCGATCAGCTTCTGGTCCGGCATGAAGACATATTCGTTGGCCCAGTCGATCTGGTGGGTCGACGTGTGGAAGTTGCCGTTGCCTTTGCCGTTCAGGTAGTTGTAGCTGTAGTCGTCGCCCTGCGTGACGCTCAGGCGCGTGTTCCACTTGTCGGTGACGTTGCCCTTCGCGTACGCGGAGAGCTGGCGCACGCGGGCATCGGTGTCGTTCAGGTCGGTGGGCCTGCCGAAGGCGTTGTCGTAGCTGCTGCTGCCGTCGCTCTGGAACAGTCGTGCGCCGATCTCCCACGTGTCGCCGAGCTTGCGCGAGAGCGACGCACTCACGCTCGTATTGTCGTCGCCGTTGCGGTTCGGGTTGGCTTTCGGGAGGAAACGCGGGTCCTGCGCGGAAATGCCATTGGTGTGAAAGCGCGAGACGTCCAGCGAGAAGCGCGTCTTGCCATCTTCGAACGACCCCGCGATGCCGGCGTTGGCCTGCGTGGTGTTATTCGTGCCGTAGCCGACTTCGGCGTGCATCCTGGGCGGGCCGCCATGCCCCTGGCGCGTGAAGATCTGGATCACGCCGCCCACCGCTTGCGAACCGTACAGCGCCGAGACATTGCCACGCACGATCTCGATATGATCGATTTGCGACACAGGAATCTGGGCGATGTTGGTCGTGCCGGTCGTGGCCGAATTCACCGGCACGCCATCGATGAGCACCAGCGAGGCGTTCGAGGCCGCGCCACGCATGAAGAGGCTTGCCGACGTGCCGAAGCCGCCGTTCTGGACGATTTCGACGCCCGCCTGACCGCGCAGCAACGAAGGCAGGTCCTGCGCCTGGCTGGCCTCGATCTGGGCGCGCGTGATGACCGAGGTGGAGGCCAGTGTATCCGCGAGCTTCTGCTCGCTGCGCGACGCGGTCACGACGGTGGTGTTGAGTGTGGCGTCTGACGAGGCGGACGAGGCGGTCGATTGCGCCTGCGCCGCCGCGCCGGTCGCCAGCAGGGCGGCGGCAAGGGCGAAACGACTCGGGGCGTGAAACCGAGAGGGCTTGCACAGGGTTGATCGCGGGGTCAGTCGGGACAGCATGGAGAGGACGGCGGGTGCCGGCGCGAGACGCGCCAGTGCAGGCGCGTGCGGCGCCATCGCGCGAACGTGGGTGCGCATGATCGGGTGTGACTTCCGTAGTTTTCTTATTGCCTAGACCCGTTCCCCCGCGGGCCGCCGGCGCAAGGGGAGCGCCGGTGACACGTCACGGATGCCGGGCATCGATACATGAAAACGACGAAGGCCGCCACGGCAAGGCCGGACGGCGCGCTTTTCCCCACTCACTGCGGCCGGTATCCGGGCTGGTCATCATGGCGCCTGACCGGCCTTCCCGCGAGCGGGTAGCTCACAGTGGCGATATAGGCGAGGCGCGTTTTCGGAAACCTTTCGGGCCGAAAGAATGACTTACCGTTGCGGGGGCAGCACAGGTTGGCCAGCCCGTGTGGGGACGCGGCTCCCTGTTTCCCGTTTAACTGCGCATGCCGGGGGGGCGTGCGCGAGCACCGAAGTGCCGCAAGTGTAGGGGCCATTCGAACGAGCGTCAATGCTCGATCGTCGGGCATTGGCCGCCGATTCCGTTAGAATGTAGGGCAATCAAGAGGACGCAGCCCGATGCTCACCGATCTCGACAATCTCACCGACAAAATTGAACAGTTGGTTGTGATCAGCCAACGTTTCCATCAACACAACCAGGCACTGCTCGCCGAACTCGATCGCGCGCGCGTCGAATGCGAGGACACGCGCACGGCCCTCGAGCAATTGCGCGCCGAGCGTGACGCCCTGCGTTTGCAGCGCGATCAGCTCGCCGCGAAGATCGACGAGGCACAGGTTCGCCTGAATGCCATCCTGGAAAAGCTCCCGACGCAAAACCCCGCTGAAGGTCAGATGGATCTGCTCGGCACCCCCGGTGGAGAAAACGCATGACGATCAAGCAGCTCGAAGTCAATATTCTGGAACAGTCCTACCGGCTCGCCTGCCCGCCGGAACACGAAGCCGATCTGCTGGCCTCGGTGTCGCGCGTGGATGCCGAAATGAGCAAGGTTCGGGCACAAAGCAGCGTGCGCGGTACCGACCGCATTGCCGTCATGGCAGCGTTGAGCCTGGCATCCGAATTGCTTGCACTGGAGAAAAGTATTGCTGCCGGACAAGCATTCCCCGCCGAAGAAATTCAGAGTAGAATGCAACGCATGAACGAACGACTGAGTGCAGTGATCGATCAGTATCAAAGCTGAAAGACATCCACCGTCGCTCGATTCGAAAGGTTAGTTTTCCCTGCCTGGTTCGCGAAAGTCATAGATTCCTTGAACCAATGATCTGTTGCAGGTTGCGGAAGTTTGTAGTGCTGGCGTGAGCGTCACTCTGTCTGATGAACCCAAAGCGCTACTAACCGCGACCACCTTGAACCTCACGGTTCAGGATGCCGGCTTAGCGGCTGAGGCGGGGACCCAATACACGGCACTGCGTACGCAGTGCCGTTTTTTTTCGGCATCGCGAAGGCCATCCTCGTGGCGTCGGAGGCACTCAGGCCGGCCAGGCGCCGGCCCTGCCATCCATCAGAACTGCGCTTCGTCGAGCGACAGTGCCGAATCCGCCCCTTGCGTGATCGACTGCGCCAGACCCGGCGCCTGCGTGAGAATGTGATCCGCGAAGAAGCGCGAGGTCCCGATCTTCGCGTCGTAGAACGACGGGTCCTGATCTCGCAGTTTCTGCGCGGCGAGCAACGAACGGCCCATCTGCCAGCCGCCCAGCACGATCCCTGCGAGTTTCAGATACGGCACGCTGCCGGCGAATACCGCATTGGGGTTGTCCTGCGTATTGGCGAGTACGTAGTCCACCACCATCGACAGCGCTTCGCGTCCCTTGGCAAGGCGTTCAGCCACCGCCGCTCCCACACCGCCCGCCGCACGCAACGCGTTCTCGGTCGCCATGATCTGCTCGCACAGCGCATTCGCCACCGCGCCACGATCGCGCAAGGTCTTGCGACCAATGAGATCGTTTGCCTGAATCGCCGTCGTGCCTTCGTAGATCGGCAGGATGCGTGCGTCGCGATAATACTGCGCCGCACCGGTCTCTTCGATGAAACCCATGCCGCCGTGCACCTGCACACCAAGGCTCGTGACCTCCAGCGACATCTCGGTGCTCCAGCCCTTCACGATCGGCACGAGGAATTCGTAGACCGCCTGCGCGCGTTGGCGTGCTTGCGCGTCGGCCGCGTGATGCCCGATGTCGGCCTGCGCGGCCGCCACGTAGGCCAGCGCGCGCGCGCCTTCAGTGAGCGCGCGCATCGTCATCAGCATGCGCTTGACGTCGGGGTGGTGAATGATCGCCACTGCCTCGCGCGAAGTGCCGTCCACCGGGCGGCTTTGCAGACGATCGCGGGCGTAGGCCACGGCATGTTGATATGCGCGCTCGGCAACCGCCACGCCCTGCATGCCGACGGCGAAGCGCGCGGCGTTCATCATGATGAACATGTACTCGAGGCCGCGATTCTCTTCGCCAACGAGGTAGCCTGTCGCGCCACCGTTGTCGCCGAACTGCAGGACGGCGGTCGGGCTCGCCTTGATACCGAGCTTGTGTTCGATGGACACGCAGTGAACGTCGTTACGCGCACCGAGCTTGCCCTCGGCGTCGACATGGAACTTCGGCACGATGAACAGCGAGATGCCCTTCACGCCCGGCGGCGCATCCGGCGTACGCGCCAGCACGAGGTGGACGATGTTCTCGGCCATGTCATGCTCGCCGAACGTGATGAAGATCTTCGTGCCGAAGAGGCGATAGCTGCCATCGGCTTCGCGTTCGGCGCGCGTGCGCACCAGCGCGAGATCGGACCCGGCTTGCGGCTCCGTGAGGTTCATCGTGCCGGTCCACTCGCCCGAGAGCAGCTTCGGGACGTAGAGCGCGCGCTGCGCATCGCTGCCCGCAGTGAGCAGCGCTTCGACCGCGCCGTCGGTCAGGAGCGGGCATAGTGCGAACGACAGGTTCGCGGCGTTGAGCATCTCGGTGCATGGCGTGGCCACGAGCTTGGGCAAGCCCTGGCCTCCAAATGCCTGCGGATGCGCCACGCCTTGCCATCCCGCTTCGGAGAACTGACGGAAGGCGTCCTTGAAGCCGGGCGTGGTCGTGACCACGCCGTCCTTCCACGTGCTCGGCTGCTGGTCGCCGATGACGTTCAGCGGCGCGAGCACTTCCTGATTGAAGCGCGCCGCCTCTTCGAGCACGGCTTGCGCGAGTTCGGGCGAAGCGTCTTCATAACCGGGCAGCTTCGAGATGCTCGTCAGGTCCGCCAGTTCGTTCATGACGAACTGCATGTCCTTGATCGGGGCCTGATAACTCATGTCGTTCCTCCAAGGGATTCCGATTGCCTGCGGATGGTGGCGAATGCCGGGATTCTTGTTGTTCTGTTTGACCGATTCGCATGAAGACGCTCCGACGTGACCGCCACGCCTCCTCATGCGGATCGGTTGCGGGGCCGGCTCCGGCTCG